>CAVWXQ010000057.1:0-19320 GCA_963759005.1 uncultured Gammaproteobacteria bacterium | reverse complement strand
CTCTGCATTGCTATCGGCTGGATAGTATTATGGTGCGTTCTTACGATCGGAGTTAATTTTTCTGGTGCATCATCTGGATAAACTGATATACGCTGGGTGATCAGGAAATATAAGAAGCATGGTAGTAATTTCAAAAGAGCAGAGAAGTGGGTGAAGCGCATCAAGTGCAAGTCCCCCAATTATTTTGTACACTGGGGTTTGCTACGTGCTTGACCGAATGATAAGAGCCGTATGAATCGAGAGGTTCACGTACGGTTCTGTGAGAGGCTTGAGGGGAGGTTCCTCTTGCCTACTCGACCTATCATATTAAATAAGAATGTAACAATTTAAGTAAGAATGTAATTATAGTTGATTGAAACGAATAATTTTTGTAAGGGTAAAGTTTTGAACTGGATTTATAAGTACTTCTTGTTGTTTATTTTTAGTTTTAGTTTAGCGCTAGATAGTTTTGCTGGTTTTTTGGAGATGCCTGAAATAACAGAAATGCCTGATCTTGAGCGTAAGTCGATGCTTAAAGATTTAAGCGTTCCTAGTGTGCGAGATCGAGACCCTGATCCAGAAGCGGGGCCGCGTTTAAATGTTGAAAGGTTTAAGCTGCAGGGTATTGTGGAGTATCCTGAATTGGGCATTACCAAAGCAGAAATTGAAAAACTGATTGAAGGCATACGTGGTGATTTGATGGAAGAATATAAAGTTCTACCATCGGGTTTTACTGCCAATGAGCTTGAAGAGGTCTCAAACCTCCTGGTTGAAATCGAAGAAGAGACCATGGAAAGGCATGTGACTGATCTGGAAGTTCAAAAATTAGTCTGGCTGGTACGTGAACAGCGCTCGAATAGAGGTATAACACTTGGTACTATTGAAACGATTGCCGATAGAATAACGCAGTTTTATCGTGAGCGCGGTTTTATATTGGCTAAGGCATATATACCTAAGCAGGAAGTTCGAGATGGCATTGTTACTTTGACGCTTCTTTTAGGCGCGCTGGGTGAAGTAGATGTGCATGGTAATGAAATGTATGATACGGACATTATTACCTCGGTGTTTGATGATGATTTAGCACAACCTGTGACGAGTAGTGTCATTGAAGAAAATATTTACCTGATTAATGATTATCCTGGATTAGCTGTAATGGGTTTCTTTGAGCCTGGCACTCAAGTTGGTGATACCAAACTAAACCTTAATATCAGAGGTGAACAGCGATATTACGCGAGTATACGTATTGATAATCATGGTACTGATGAAACAGGTCGGCAACGTCTTTATGGTGAGGTTTTAGTTAATAACCTGCTTGGTTTTGCAGATCAGCTCCATTTAGGCGCACTGCATTCGTTTGAACCGAGTAATACAACATATTGGCTACTAAGATATTCATTTAATTTATTTAATCCCCGCTTTCGACTGGCCCTGGGTCGAACTCAAAATCAGTTTGTGGTGGAGCAAAATAATTCGGAGTTTTTATCACAGTTAGAAATAAGTGGTGTAACAGAACAAACTGATGCAGTCCTTACCTATAAACTTAAACGAAGTCGTGTTGAAAACTATAACCTTGGGCTTGCATGGGAAAATCTTTCATCAGACCTGCAATTAGGAAATATCCCAGATCCCGGCGGATTACTAGATGATGAAGTAACAAACTACAAGCTGCTGTTCAATTTTGATGTACTTCAGGAAAGCAGCAGAATATTACATCAAGGTCTTGTGGCGTATGTTTCAGGTCGCTTTGACGAAGGTAATGACTTTGGTCAGGATGATAGGTTTGATATATTCATTGCAGACTATACCTTGCTTACTTTTTTAGCTATTCCGTATACAGATATTGATACTCGTCTAATTATAAGGTCTTCTATTCAGCTAACTGAATCAGCGCTGTCATCGGTTAGTCAGATATTTCTTGGTGGGCCGACGAGAGCCAGGGCTTATCCGGTAAATCAATTTTCTGCTGATAGTGCAGCCTATGTAGGTATTGACTGGATATTTAACTTGCCATCATGGTTGGATTTTAATATTACTAATACATATAGCCTTAAAGATTTCACGCAACCGTTTTTATTTGCTGACGCAGCGTACGGCATTAAAAACGCATTTAAAGCAGACGGAGAAGATAGTGAGGCAACACTGTATGACCTTGGCATAGGGTTCCGAGTTTTTTATCTTAGTAATCTTCAGGGCAATTTACAGTTTGCTTTTCCTGTAAGTAATACCTTTACCGATGCGGAATTAGCCACACCAGATGATGGCGTCAGAGTTGTGTTTGATCTTCAGTATGGCTTTTAATGGCACTTAGGGAAGTTCATTAACTTAATCTGAGATTCCCTGGTTTAGTTTTATCTGCAACGAAAATATTCTCCGTTTGATCTGACTTTCAATTACAGTATTTTTAATGCGTGAAATATTCAGCTTAGGGCAATGCATATGTACAGGATGGACGGGCAGACATTTGCTCCTCGGCACACCGCTTCGCTGCTCCTGCATTGCCCTAATAAGTTACATCCATGTAACGATCGGCAATTGCTCCTCGACAACTGCTCCTGCGTTGTCCTACTACCGTCCATCCGTGGACATATGCGTTGTCCTACTACCGTCCATCCATGGACATATGCAAAATCTGCCATGCGGGTAATGGCCGTTGATGGTGTGTCCGATTCACTCTCTAGCAGTTAATGGGGTAGCAGTGATTTTTTATATTTTCATGGCATCAAGATGTGCGCTGTGATTTCGAAATTTATTCATAGCATCTTGGTTATCCCAGCCCGTTAATGTCCTGGATCCCTGGAACTTACAAAAGACCAATCCATCCGTGGTGCCAGGCTGTTTCTTTATTTTCCGAACCATTTAAAAAAAACGAAATAATAAAGGTATAATGCTGCACTCTGGGCCTTTAAATCAACAGTTTACGCAATTGTGGTTGGCTCCTGAGCCGTTCTGGCTTCAGTAGATTCGTTACTCAAGGTTGCGACCTGACAGATTTGATGCAGACGCTACACTACTAAGAATTATCAGAATCATCGCCTCGCATCGGATATAATTAGTGTTTTTTAGCATAAAGTGTATTGCCTTACTATGAACGCGAATATTGAAACCTCAATTAGTGATGTTAGTGATTACATGTCCAGTATTGGCCATGCCGCCCGAGAGGCATCCAGAGCAATCGGCAAAGCGACAACCAGCCAAAAAAATCAGGCGCTTGAGGCGATTGCTGAGCAAATTTCTGCACAGGCCGATAGTCTAAAAAAGGCCAACAAACTCGACCTGGCCGCAGGCATAGAAAAAGGCCTTGATGCCGCTTTGCTGGATCGCCTTGAGCTAACGGATGATCGCATCACTTCGATGGCTGAAGGTTTACGCCAGATAGCGACTTTACCAGACCCTGTTGGGGGTATTTCTAATCTGGCTTATCGCCCATCAGGTATACAGGTAGGGCAGATGCGAGTGCCTTTGGGTGTCATCGGAATTATTTATGAATCACGTCCTAATGTTACTGCGGATGCTGCCGGGCTTTGTCTGAAATCGGGTAATGCGGTGATATTACGCGGTGGTTCTGAGGCTATTCATTCGAATCAGGCAATTGCCTTATGTATCAAACACGGGCTTGACGTTGCCGGACTACCGGCGAATGTGGTACAGGTGGTTGAAACCACTGATCGTGCGGCAGTGGGTGAATTATTGCGTATGAAAGACAACGTTGATGTAATTATTCCTCGCGGCGGTAAAAGTCTGATTGAACGTATCAGCAATGAATCAGAAGTGCCGGTGATCAAACACCTCGATGGTATCTGCCATGTTTATATCGACAATGATGCCGATAAAGAAAAAGCGCTGAATGTTGCCTTTAATTCCAAAACGCAGCGTTATGGCACCTGCAATACCATGGAGACCTTGCTGCTGGCTGTATCTGTCGCTGCTGAAGTTCTGCCAGAACTGGCAAAAATGTATGTCGATGAAGGTGTGGAATTACGCGGCTGTGAGTCTACGCAACAGCTTTTAAAAGACAATAACATTGCGGTAAATGCTGCCGTGGAAGAAGACTGGTCAACAGAATACCTCGCTCCCATTTTGTCGATTAAACTGGTACGGGACATTGATGCGGCAATTGACCATATCAATCAGTATAGTTCGCAGCATACCGAATCAATCATTACTGAAAACTATAGTAAATCACGGCGGTTTTTGCGTGAAGTGGATTCAAGTTCGGTAATGGTGAACGCTTCAACACGTTTTGCCGATGGTTTTGAGTACGGTCTGGGCGCTGAAATCGGCATCAGTACCGATAAGTTACACGCGCGTGGTCCAGTGGGTCTGGAAGGTTTGACCAGTCTGAAATATATTGTGCTGGGTGATGGCCAGGTAAGAAAATGAATAATGAACGATTCCAGTGCATTATTCATTGTTCATTGCTTTCAAAATGATCGGTATTTTTGGCGGCACATTTGACCCGGTTCACTACGGTCATATTAAACCTGCACTAAGCGTGAAACAGGATTTAAACTTAACCCAGATACGTTTTATTCCTAATCGTTTTCCACCACATCGTGAAGTTCCATGGCTGAATGTCGAGCAGCGCTTATTTTTATTAAAGATCGCACTGAAAGGTTACCCTGATGTGGTGATTGATGAGCGTGAATTAAACCGAGATGGCCCATCATTTATGGTTGATACACTGAAGTCATTGCGCAGCGATTTCCCCGATGAAGATTTGTGCTTAATTATTGGTATGGATGCCTTTATGGGTATAACAACGTGGTTTCAATGGCGATCATTGTTTGATTTGTGTCACCTGGTGGTGACAACACGCCCCGGATTTAACGAAAGCACTATTATTGATCGAATGAGTGCAGAGGATTACCAGTTTCTGTCTGCGAGAAGGGCTGCTCACGCGGATGAATTAAGGCCGCGAGAAACGGGTAAAATCCTGTTAAAATCAGTTCCACAACTGGATATTTCTTCTACTCAAATTAGAGAAAAATTGCTAAAAGATGAGGATGTTAGTGAGTGGATGCCAGAGGGTGTATCAAACTGGCTGTCCGGGAATAGAAGCCTGCAGGAAAATTTAAGAGGTTTAAAACGCATGACTATTAACAGCATGACAATTGATGAATTAAAAAAACTGGCAATCGATGCCCTTGAGGACTTGAAAGCAGAAGATATAACGGTGCTTGATGTGAAAGGCAAAACAACCGTCACCGACTGGATTATTATCGCTACCGGTTCATCAAGCCGCCATGTTAAATCAATTGCAAATAACGTTATTACTGAAGCAAAAAAAGCCAACAGGCCACCACTAGGCGCAGAAGGTGAGAATGAAGGTGAGTGGGTTCTGGTGGATTTGGGTGACGTCATTGTGCATGTTATGCAGCGGCAGACCCGCGAATTTTATGATCTGGAAAGTTTATGGTCTGTTGATACCATAGCGCAACGCCGGGAGCAGGATGTTAGCTAATGTAAAGACACCAGGGAAATCCCGATCAATTGGCGAATCCCTGTCTTATGCCCGAAATGTTCAGCTTCTTGGTTATAACTATTAGTAAGGTCTGCGCAAAGGGAACATGCTGAAACGGTGAAAATAAACCTTATTGCAATTGGAAATAAAATGCCTGAGTGGGTGGATGTTGCGAGTAATGACTTTACAAAACGCCTGCCTGCTGAAATAAAAATCAATTTGATTTCTTTGCCCCTGATAAAACGGGGGAAAAACCCTGATATTCCTCGAATCATTCGTGATGAAAGTCGAAAACTGCTCTGCGCAGTGCCAAAAGATTCATTACTGGTGGTGCTGGATGTACTGGGTAAGCCGGTGACCACAATGAAATTTTCTACAATGTTAGATACATGGATGCAGCAGGGGCAGGATATATCTATCGTCATCGGTGGGCCGGATGGTGTGTCCGATGAGCTGCTGTCGCAAGCCAGGCAAAAAATATCGCTTTCAACGCTAACTTTTCCTCATCCGTTGGTACGTGTTATTTTGCTTGAACAGATTTACCGTGCATGGAGTATTTTAAATAACCACCCTTACCATCGAGCCTGAGTAAAGTTTAAAAAATGAATAAGATGGCTCAAATTATTCTCGCATCTGCATCACCTAGACGACGTGAATTACTGGCGCAGATTGGTGTCAGGACAATTATACAATCTGTTGATATCGATGAGACACAAAAACACAATGAGCCAGTGATGGTATATGTACAGCGCCTGGCAATGGAAAAAGCGCAGCGAGGTTTTGATACCATAAAAAATGAAAAAAAATTACCGGTGCTAGGCGCTGACACCATTGTTGAAATTGATGGTTTTATTTTGGGCAAGCCGGAAAACCGGCTAGCGGCGAAAAAAATGTTGCAACTACTTTCAGCAAAAAAACATACAGTACATACATCAGTAGCTATAGTTACTGAAGAGAAAAGTCTGATTGACACCAGTAGCAGTCAGGTTCTATTTAGTGAACTGGAAGATCGGGAGATTGATCTTTATTTGGCGACTGGCGAAGCAGATGACAAAGCAGGTGCTTATGCTATTCAGGGCATCGCTGCACAGTTTATAAAAAATATAAATGGCAGTTTTTCAGGTGTCATGGGTTTGCCATTATTTGAAACAGCACAGTTGCTGAAACAATGTGGTATCTGGCCATTATCACGCTGAAAGAGCACTAGACATCAATATCATGTGCCAACGCTGCTGCGCGTGAATACGGGCCAGATAGAGATGGGAAGTACGGAAAATACATCGTTACCTCTATGTAACTTATAAGGGCAGTGCAATGTCCATGGATGGACGGGAAGACATTTGCTCCTCGGCAACTGCTCCCGCGTAGCCCTAATAAGTCACCTCCATATAACGATACAATATCTGCACTTACACCATTCATGGTGGTCTTATCAGAACAACGCCGGAGAATTTGTCGAGGAGCGCTTGCCAGGGAGCAATTTTCATCTAGAAATAATATTATAAAAGAAGAAGCTATATGAGTAAGGAAATATTAATAAACGTTACTCCACAGGAAATACGCGTTGCGATTCTTGAGAATGGAATGCTGAACGATCTATATATTGAACGGAATAAAAGCCGTGACCTGGTCGGAAATGTGTATAAAGGTAAAGTTGTGCGTGTGCTGCCTGGTATGGAGGCCGCTTTTGTTGATATTGGCCAGGAAAAAGCCGCATTTTTGCACGTTTCGGATGTTGCGCAAAAAGACAAAAATTCTGATGGTATCGCGCATATTGGGCAGGTCTTAAGAGAAGGTCAGGAATTACTGGTGCAGGTGCTAAAAGAGCAGTTAGGCACCAAAGGTGCCAGGTTAACCACGAATATAACAATACCATCACGTTATCTGGTATTCATGCCAAATGCGGACAATATCGGTGTGTCCTCTCGAATTGAAAATGAGGAGGACCGTGAACGCCTGAAAAATAATTTAATAGAGCAGGAACATCGGATTAAAGATGCCGGATATATATTGCGAACTGCAGCGGAAGTTGCTGATAATGATGCGATTGCCAGCGATTTAAAATACATTAATCGATTATGGAGCAACATTAATAAAGCACTGGATATAAAAGCAGGAAATATTGTACATAAAGATCTGCCACTGTTTTTACGCGTGTTGCGAGACATGGTTGATGAGGATCTTGAAGTGATACGTGTGGACTCGCGTGAAACGTATTTAAGCATGCTTGAGTTTGCTGAAAAGTATATGCCAGAAGTGGCTAACTTTATCGAACATTACCCCGGTGAACGCCCGATTTTTGATTTACATGGCGTAGAAGATGAAATTCAAAAAGGGCTTGAACGTAAAGTCCAGCTTAAATCTGGTGGTTATCTAATACTTGACCAAACCGAAGCAATGACAACCATTGATGTAAATACTGGTGCCTTTGTCGGTAGTCGCAATCTCGAGGAGACCATTTTTAAAACGAATCTTGAGGCGGCACAGGCAATAGCAAGACAGTTAAGGCTACGTAACCTCGGTGGCATCGTTATTCTTGACTTTATTGATATGTCGGAACAGGAGCATAAACGACAGGTAATGCGTGCTCTGGAAAAGGCGCTTGAAAAAGACCATGCACGAACATCTATCAGCGAAGTTTCCTCATTAGGGCTGGTGGAAATGACACGTAAACGAACCCGCGAAAGTCTGGAACATGTGTTATGTGGCACTTGTCCAACCTGTGGTGGCAGAGGTACGATTAAAACGGCCGAAACGGTATGTTACGAGATTTTTAGAGAAATTTTACGTGAAGCGCGACAATTTGATGCAAAAGAATTATTGGTCCTGGCTGGGCATGACGTGGTTGATTTACTGGTTGATGAAGAATCGAGCAGTCTGGCTGAGTTAGAAGGTTTTATAGGAATTCCGATCCGGTTTCAGGTGGAGTCATCATTTACCCAGGAACAGTATGATGTTGTTATCGTATAACAGGATGAAAGTTTTGCACGATGTCTCTGTTTCGTTACAGCGGAAGCTTTAAAATTGTCTCAAAATGCGGAGTACGAAATGGCAAACTATGTGTAAACTGTGCCTTTTACTCCGGGCTCCAGCCCTGCGCCTTTTGGGTCAGCAGAGCTGTTCAATTTGCTCCGGGCATCATGCTCAATTATTGTTCCAGGATTAGAATTAGTAGTTTATAACGGTTATGCGATGGTTATTACGCTTCAGAGTATTTATTATTATTTGCCTTGCAGTGGGACTGATTTCGGCCGCGGTAACATTTAGTGTAATACGTGCTGTGCTACCGTATGCAACAGCATATAAAAATGAAATACAGCAGGAAATCAGCCAGCAAATAGGTCTGCCTGTTACAATCAATTCTATCGATGCAGCAATTCACGGATTTTCACCCAGATTAAAATTAATCGGTGTGTCTGTGCTTGATAAAAAAAACAAAGTTCCCTTATTTAATTTTCGAGAAGCTTTTGTTGAGCTTGATGTTTTCGCATCAATAATGCGCCGTGAAGTTATCGTAGCTGATGTGGGCCTGGTAGGTGCTGATCTATCAATAGAAAAACTTTCCGACAATGAGTGGATGATTCAGGGCATTAAAATCACCAGTGAAGGCTCAAGTGAACTGCCTGATCAGTTTTTGTATATGTTGCTAAATGCTGATTATTTAGTGCATGACAGTAATATTTATTATCAGGATCATACCGGAGAGAAACTAACTTTAAGTTTATTAGAGGTAAATATAAATGTTGAAAATAATTTTAATAACCATGATATAAAGTTTTCAATGAATTTACCTGAGGCATATGGACGTGATCTTGCTGTGGTTGCCAATTTACATGGAGATATAGATGCACTGGTTGGGGATGTTTATATCGAGGCGCATCAGGTTAAGATTAATCAATGGAATAAAAAGTTTACTATTTCAGATGAGTATCAGGTTAATGCTATTCTCGATGTTGATTTATGGCTCACGCTGAATAAAAATAATATTCAGGCATTAATAGCACAGCTTACTGCTAAAGATTTATCAATCAACAATAACTTAACAAATAAGCGATGGGAAACAGATTATTTATCAACAAAATTTCGTTATTTAAATGACGGTGAAAAAGGGAATGTAGCGGTTTCTGACTTTTATTTTGGAGATCAATCACAACCTGCCTGGACTCAACTCACTAACATTATCGCGAGTTATGATAATGAACGTTATTATTTAAGCGCGGATTTTCTACGTGTTCAAGATGTGCAGTTAATTGCTGAAGTGTTTTTACGTGAAAATCAATTGCCTGATTTAGACAAGCTGAAGTCATATCAAATACAGGCTGATATATATAACCTTAATCTTCAGTTGCCGAAAGAGATGTCAAAACAACAATTAATGGAGCATCTTGATCTGGATGCGTCAGTAATTGATTTTTCAATATTTGATAGTGAAAGAAATATTAAATTGTCAGGGCTTGATGCTTTATTACATTATGACAAAAAACAGGCAAATATTGACCTGGAAACGCAAGACGCAGTAGTTGAAATGAAAAGTTTGTTCAGAGAGCCATTATTTGCTGAGACTCTGCGGGGCAATTTGATAGTGGATTACCAGGACGATAAATGGCAGTTAAGTACTAATCAGTTGCAGTTGAAAAATAGTCATGTCAATACGTTCTCCCGTTTAAATATTCAGTTGTTATCTGCAGAAAATATTTTTATTGATTTGCAAACGGATTTTTATGATGCCTATGGTAAATATGTAACGCATTATTTACCGGTTGGTGTAATGAAGCCAGGACTGATTGACTGGCTGGATATGGCAGTGACTGATGGTTACGTATCGGCAGGGTCCTTTATTTTACAGGGCAATTTGAATGATTTTCCGTATCGTCAACATAATGGTGTTTTTCAGGTTGTTTTTCCCGTGCAAGATTCCAAGATGCAATTCCTCAAAAACTGGCCTTTGTTAACAGAAACTTCAGCAATGGTTAAATTCCATAATCAGTCACTTTTTGTAACTAACGCAAAGGCTAAAACACAGGACACATTTTTGACTAATGGTTATGTAAAAGTTATTAATTTAACTGATCCTCATTTAACGGTAAGCGCAGAAGCGCATGGTAAAAATCAGGATATACAGTCTTATGTGTGGAACAGTGAGCTCGATAAAATACTGGGTAAAACAATGCGCTTATTTCAGTTCGATGGTGATAGCAGTTTAAATTTAAAATTAGAGGTTCCACTTAATCAGAAAAAAGTTAATGTTGCGATTGACGGTCATATAAAATTTTCTAATGCTGACATATATTACCCCGCGCTGGGATATGGGCTTAGTGCAGTTAATGGTGTTGTTAATTTTACCGAAGACAGTATTTCAGCGGACTCGATGGAAGCTAAAATGCAGGATAAAAGAGTATTCATTAATGCCATTACTCAAAAGGGTGATGCAGGCCGTGAAGTCGTATTTTATCTCGATGGCGTAATGCAATCAGATTATTTACTGCAACGTTATGAATGGCTGCCAGAAGACTGGATTTCGGGTGAGTCGATGTGGTCAATAGATATTGAAATACCTTACAAGCCAAAAAATTATCTGGTGCATATAAAAGCAAACTCGCTACTGGAAGGTTTGGTGCTCCAGGTGTCGGACCGGGTGAAAAAACATCCTGACAGTAACATTAGCTTTTCTGCAGAAATTGATGTAATGGATAATATGGGTTTACGGGTAGTATCAAAGGCCACACCGATTCCCTCTAGTAGAGAGAATAATAAAGCCGGTAATATCTTTGACCTTTTTGCGGTACGTGATGAAAATAGTCACTGGAATTTTGATATTAATTCAAAATTTATAACAGGAAAAGGTGTCTTTACTGAAGGACTTGGTAAAGACACGCAAATTCAACTGGAACTTGAAAATATTGATGTCTATGCCTTATTTGCGAGCAATGAAGATAAAAAATCTCAGCCTTTAAATCCGTCTGATTTTCCGCCGTTAAGCTGGAAGGCAAAACAGGTATTGTGGGATGATTGGGTATTCACGGATGTAAAAGTGGAAACAAACTGGCATGAACAGGGCATGTTAATTAATACCTTTTCATTAACCGGTGCTGCAATGACTTTTAATGCGAGTGGCACCTGGCTGACATCATGGCGTGGTTTTCATGAGACTGTTTTGCATGGAACGATGACAAGTAGTAATCTGGGTAATACCCTGGCAGGGCTGAATTTTTCGCGTAGTCTGGATCGTTGTGATTATACAGCAACATTTGATTCGAAATGGCCGGCAGAGCCCTATCGACTATCATGGGCGAATATGAAAGGTAAAGTCACTTTTGAAATGTTTGATGGCGAAATCCTTGACGTTGATCCGGGTGCGGGTGGTCGCTTACTGGGCTTATTGAATATATTTAAATTGACCAATCGACTGGCATTTGATTTTGATGATGTAACACGTAAAGGCTTTGCTTTTGACTCGATAAAAGGCGATTTTGAATTTGTTAATGGTGATGGATCATTAAAAAACTTTGACGTTATAGCGCCTGCAGCAGATATCAATATGTTTGGTAGTATTGGTCTGCTGGAACGTAATTATGGCTTGCTAATGCATGTAAAACCGCATACAGATAGTCTGACATTTGCCGGTGGTGTATTATTAGGCGGTGTAGTCGTTGGTGCAGGGCTGGCATTAATTCAGAAAGTTTTTGACCTTAGTGTTTTAGGACATACTGTTTACTCAATCACGGGTAGTTGGGATGATCCTAAGGTAGAAAAAATTATCGAGCGAAGTCTGAACGATGACAATATAGAAGAAGATGATTATTATTAATAAACTAAATAAATGCCGTTTTTTCGGCAATTGCTCCTGCATTGCCCTACTACCGTCCATCCATGGACATATCGGCACACCGCTTCGCTGCTCCTCGGCAACTGCTCCTGCGTTGCCCTACTACCTGCCATCCCTGGCAGTATCGGCAACTGCGCCTCGGCAATTGCTCCTGCATTGCCCTACTACCGTCCATCCATGGACATATGCGTTGCCCTAATAAGTTACATCCATGTAACGATGCCTTGTCCTACTACCGTTCATACATGGACTTAGGTAAATCTGTAATTAGATATACAGGAAGCCTTGGTCTCGCCCTGTTTCTCTTTATGACACCAGTAAATGCTGAAGTGTCAGTTAACAATATTGAAAAAAATGATAAAGTTGTGTCTGCTGCGTTGTCGGAACAGCAGGATTCAGCAAAACCGGCTTCATTTAATCAGCTGCCGTCTGATCAGCCAGTAGAGAAAAAAACAGCGAATAATGGACTAAAATACTATGCGTTATATGCAGAACAATGGGAAATTTCCCGAAGTGGTGAGTCTATTTTGTCATTACCTGTATTAAATAAAATAATTAATGCCTGGTTAGGCGACAGGCAGAAAAAAATTGAAATACAATACCCGGGTGGAGAGGAAGGTGAGTTCTGGGTGCATGAGTTGACTGACTGGCTGGTATCGCTGGGTATTCCGTCTGATCACATGGTGATTGTTCCCGGTAGTGGCGCGGATGATGTGATAAATTTTGCCTTAGTAAAATAAGTGTAGTGAACGCTACATTAGAGAACTTTGCGCTTAGCTCTCTAGCAGCTTATAAATTATTTTTATATAAATGAAGAGGAGAATGTGGTGAGTAAAGTTGCAGCGATACAGATGGCATCAGGACCGAATGTGAAAGCTAATTTGGCTGAGGCTGAAAAGTTAATAAAAATTGCTGTACAACAGGAAGCTGAGCTCGTCGTATTACCAGAAAATTTTTCCATCATGGGCATGGCTGAAACGGATAAGGTGAAAATTGCAGAAAATGTTGGCTCCGGATTATTACAGGATTATCTAAAAGAGCAGGCAAGAAAACATAATATCTGGCTGGTTGGTGGAACTATTCCGATACGATCCAGTGAATCAGGAAAAGTGTTTGCAGCCTGTTTATTGTTTAACCCCCAGGGTGAACTGGTAACCCGCTACGATAAAATTCATTTATTTGATGTTAATATCGAAAATGAAAGTTACATAGAATCAGAAACCATTACCCCGGGTGATAAAGTTGTAGTGGTTGATACGCCGTTTGGTCGACTAGGACTTGCAGTGTGTTACGACCTTCGTTTCCCCGAATTATTTCGCGCAATGATTGATCTGGACATGGATATATGTGCTTTACCATCCGCATTCACCAGCCTGACGGGCCGAGCTCATTGGGAATCATTATTACGCTCACGTGCTATTGAGAACCTTTCATACATGATTGCGGCAGATCAGGGGGGGTATCATGTTGGTGGTCGTGAAACATACGGTGACAGTATGATTGTTGACCCATGGGGCAGGGTATTAAATAGGCTGCCACACGGCACAGGTGTGGTTGTGGCTGATATAGATGCTGCCAAGTTAAAACACACCAGAAAAATGTTTCCGGCACTTAATCATAAACGATTTAAGTGCTCATTTTCTGTAAAAAACTGACGGTTACTTTAGACCGGATATTCTCTATTTATTCGCGGATAAGCATCCTGACTCCAGGGTCGTTTTATTCAGAATGAGTAGAGGTGCCCCATACTGACAACAACTGCCGAGCATAACAATGGGTTTTCAAAATATAATTTTTGAACTTGTTTTAATATTTGCTGGTGCAGCACTATTCGCCACAGTCTTTCTATACCTTAAACAACCTGTAATACTCGCTTATATTGGTCTTGGCATTGCTGCTGGACCCTTGGGACTGGAGCTTATTAAAGAACCGGAACATATTGAAAAGCTTTCTCATGTAGGTGTGATACTGCTTTTGTATCTTCTTGGTATCAGCTTAAAACCTGACCGTCTTTATCATCTTTTTAGTAAGACAGCTATAGTTACTCTGTTTACAAGCCTGGTATTTTTAACTGTTTTTTCATTAACCACATTAGCATTCGGTTTTGAATTAATAGAAAGTATAATAGTGGGTGCCGCACTCATGTTTTCCAGCACCATTATCAGTCTGAAGCTGATTCCTACTACTGCATTACATCACCGACATACGGGTGAGATGATGACCAGCGTTTTATTGATGCAGGATATGATTGCGATTATTTTAATCGTCATCTTAACCGGTGGACAGGGTGATAATGTAAGTTTCACCGTAGTCATGTTATTTGTAAAGTTGCTGGTACTTACCATCGTTGCGTTTGCTATCGTTAAATATATTGTTAATAATCTTTTTTTACGTTTCGATACTATTCAGGAATATACTTTTTTACTGGCATTAGGTTGGGGATTATTTGGTGCTGGTGTGGCGCAGTTGATTGGTTTGTCCTATGAAATGGGGGCTTTTATTGCCGGTGTTGCATTTGCGTCATCCCCAATATCACTGGTAGTAGCTGATCATTTGAAACCACTTCGAGATTTTTTTCTGATTCTTTTTTTCTTTTCAATCGGTGCGCAATTTAATCTTCTTGTGACAGAGCATGTGTTGTTGGCCGGCTTTGTTATCGCACTTTTAATAATGGTTGTTAAACCACTTGCTTTTAAGTTGGGTTTTCAGTTAATAGGAGAGGGTAAGGGTTTTGCAACAGAGCTTGGTGTCAGGTTAGGGCAGGGCAGCGAGTTTTCATTGTTGGTGGCCTATAGTGCTTTAGCCAGTGGCCATATTAATATGCGCACTTCCTATTTAATACAAATGGTTGTTATCATTACTTTCATTTTGTCGACTTACTGGGTAGTATTTCGATATAGAACACCTATTTCCAGTACTGAAAAAAATCGCATGGATTGAGCAAAGTTATAAGTTTCAAGCTGTAAGTTATAAATAGTTATTTTTAGTGTTTTTAACTTATAACTTTCTACTTAAAACTAATCACTAGCTATTACTGTCTTCAATTTCTCGAAGGTATTTAAATAATTTACGTGAAGCGGCAGGTGCTTTATTTTGTTGTTTTTCCTGATGTGCCGCGCGGATTAATTGATTGAGATGCTGCCGGTCAATTTTAGGATAACGTGAAATAACTTCATTAAGTGTTGTTTTGTCATTATCAATTAAACTGTCACGCCATTTTTCCAGTCGCCTGAAATGTGCAGTATTGGTATCGTGTCGATGTTGTATTTTTCTTAGCTGGTTTTCTATGGTTTCGCTATCAATAGAGCGTAATAATTTTCCTATGTATAAACGCTGCCTTTTTAGTCCGCTTCGGGATTTTATTTTTAGAGCAGTGGCTATCGCTTCTTCCAGCTCATCGGGTAAATGTAATGACCGTATGTCTTCATTTGATAATTTTAATATTTCTTCGCCGACTTCGGTCAGATGATGGCTTTCACGTTTTAACTGTGATTTGCTTGGACCATCATATTGATTTTCTTCGTCAGTATTTTCACCGATCTTGTTATTCTTAGAAGTCATCTTCGTCTTCGTTTACGTCGTCGGTTCGTTTGTCGATGTATGGTTTTTCATTATTAAAGCTGACACTTTCCAGTTGGCCGCTGTAACGTCTGGAGCCATTACGGTAATCCTCGATGAGTACCGGAATATTGTGTAGCTCGGGCAATAACCAGAGATGGAGCTGCCGGTCACGATCCGGGTCAGCACACACCATCCGCAAGGCATCATATTCCTTATCGTTAAAAGTGACCTTTTTGATTTCGGTTAATACGAAGGTGTATGTATTGATCTCGCCAACGAGGAGTGCCCTGTATGTGTATTCTTTTGCTTCTTTATTTGCTTCTATCATCAATGGAATCTGGAAGGAGAGAAGGTCCCAGGTTTCAGAATCTGTACTCAGTTCAATTTCCTGTCCTCTGACTATACCGCTTACAGCCCCGTCGAGTGTGTTTTTTGATGTTTTCCAGAGAATGTCGATGTCCTCATTTCTGTCATCATCGCTCCCTGAGAGTATGTAGGTATGTTTCCTTAGTAACAGCTTATCACCATCTTCATCGACGTGGCTTACGGCAGCGACCGCGTAGTCGGAAAGGTAGACGGCAAGTCCATACAGGTCTGTGTTCTGATTGATCCTGTATCCGGTCTTTGTATAGTGTAATTGGTAATGTGCTTCAGCAAGTTTTAAACCGAATTTTTTTACAGCATATCGGGCGCTGAATTCGGGCAGGGCATGTATTGCGAAGACATTAAAGCTAATCAGGCTGCAAATCATGATGATTGATAATCGCAATAGCAGAAAGTCAATTTTAGTGTTCATATGGTTTTCTTCGACGTGTCATAAGGCCGGTGCAATCAGTTGACTATTTATCAAGATTAGCAGTTTTGTTAACTATTTATTATTTTAACTCAATAGGTTTTTCATTATTAAATTGTACACTTTCAAGTTGCATACGAGAGTGTTCCCTGCCATCACGATAATTTTCAATAATTATTGGCATGTTATTTAACTCTGGAGCCAGCCAGATATGAAGTTGACGATTTTTACGTGGGTCAGTGCGCACCATTTGTAATACCTGGTATTCTTTATTGGCGAAAGCAATAGATTCTGTTGATGTTAATACAAAATTATAAGTATCAATTTCACCATTAAGAATTGCATTGTATGGGTAGTCTTTTACATTTTCATTGGCTGCTATCATTAGTGGGATTTGAAAGGACAATGGTTCCCAAACCGCTGTATCAGTTTCAAGGTTTATTTTTCTGCTTCTTACCATACCTGTAATTTTTCCTGTAACAGCTTCACTGGTGGTGTTCCATTGAATAGAAAAATCCTCATCCGTGTTTTTTTCTCTACCTGTTTGAATGTAACTGTGCTTTTTAAGTAATAAGGTGTCATCGACTTTATCAATGTAACTAACGGCAGATACTGAATCATCTCCTAACATGGCAGCAATACCGTGTAACTTGCTATTGTGGGTGAATTTATAACCAGTATCGGTATAACTGAGTTGATAAATTGCTTCTGCCAGCTTTATACCTGATTTTTGAACTGCATATTGAGCACTGAATTCTGCTAAGTCGTCTTGAGCAAAAAGATTATTGCTGAACAGCAGTGCGCTGATAAAAATACTAATTAGTTTTAACAGCTGAATATTCGATGTAGAGAATATGTTTTTTAGTGTGATCATAGTTACTTAGCGATGAATTTAATAGTGCAAGGCATCATTCTGCCAAAGTAGTGGTTTTATTAAGGGTTTATTATCAAGCTGCAACTGGTTTTTATCAAATGTTAAGCGGTTTTCGGTGTGCATTTTTATAACCATTGGATATATCTTGTGCTCTTCTTCTAAAACACGGGCGGCTAATGTTTTTGCGTTATCAGTAGCAAAAACAGGAAGCTTTGCCTGTATGACAATCGGCCCGCTATCAAGTTCGTGACTAACATAATGTACACTGGCACCATGTATCGAGTCATGGTTGTCAATGACCTGTTGATGCGTGTTAAGTCCCTTGTATTTAGGCAGTAATGAAGGATGGATATTGATCAAACGGTGCTGATAATGATCAATGAAAGGTTTGCTTAATATACGCATAAAACCTGCAAGTATGACTAGATCTGCGCCGGCTGCATCGATGACCTGTATCATTGCCTGGTCAAATGCTTCCCGCGAAGGATATGACTTATGCTCGATCACATGTGTTGTGATATTTTCCCTGGCAGCACGATCAAGCCCGGGAGCGGAAGCCTTATTGCTGATTACGGCTTTTATTTCTGCGTCAAGCTGGTTAGTATTTATCGCGTCAATAATGGCCTGCAAGTTACTGCCATTGCCAGAGATAAGTACCACAAGAGAAGCTTTTTCTGCCATTAAATTATTACGTTCAAACAGCGCTGATTTGCAGTGTTATTTGAAAACAACCTGCTCTTTACCCGCTGCACCAGTAACATCCGTTTCTACATGTCCCAGATACCAGGCATTTTCATCGTTTTGATTGAGTATTGAGATGATGTTATCGGCATCATCTGTATCAACCATTAATACCATACCCACGCCACAGTTAAAAGTACGATACATTTCGCTGTTTTCTACATTGCCTTTTTGTTGTAGCCACTGAAAAATTTCCGGTAGCTGCCAATTGTTTGTATCGATAATCGCCTGTGCATTTTCAGGTAAAACGCGTGGAATGTTCTCCAGTAAACCACCGCCGGTGATATGTGCCATGGCGTGGATATCAAATTCAGCCAGTAAAGCATGGATGGCCTTGACATAAATCCGGGTGGGTGCGAGCAGGGCGTCAGCTAAGGATTTATTTTGTGTGCCGAAGGTGGCGTTGATGTCGGCGCCGCTCACTTCGATTATTTTGCGTACCAGTGAATAGCCATTGGAATGTGGGCCGCTTGAGCCAATTGCAATCATGGCATCGCCCGCTTTTACTTTTGAGCCATCAATGATTTTTTGTTTTTCAACCACACCAACGCAAAAACCCGCAAGGTCATAATCACCTTTATCATACATACCCGGCATCTCTGCGGTTTCGCCACCGATTAAAGCGGCATTGGACTGGCGACAACCTTCGGCAATACCTTCTACAACACTGGCAGCAATCTCGGTATTTAATTCACCGGTGGCGTAATAATCCAGAAAATACAGGGGTTCTGCGCCAAGCACCAGAATATCGTTAACACACATCGCGACCAGGTCAATACCGATAGCTATCGTGTTTGTTTAAATCAATCGCCAGTTTGAGCTTGGTGCCAACGCCGTCAGTGCCGGACACCAGTACCGGTTGTTTATAATTTTCAGGTAATTCAAATAAACCGCCAAATCCGCCAAGGCTGCCCAAAACACCCGGGCGCTTAGTGCTGGCAACACTGGTTTTTATTTTTTCGACAAAAGCATTGCCGGCATCAATATTAACGCCGGCATCACGGTAACTTAAGGATTTTGATTGCTTGGTAGACATCGAATGTAAGGGCTATTCAGACCGGTTTGGCCGTGTGATAAAAAGATGT
>CAVWXQ010000056.1:0-37410 GCA_963759005.1 uncultured Gammaproteobacteria bacterium | reverse complement strand
TATGCAATATAACGTATATAGCTACGGTGTATTTTTATGATAAAAAATTCAGGAAATAACCGCTTCCAAAGTCTCTCCGGCCGCTTAAGCCTGTGGATTATTTCACTTGGGGCACTCATATTCATTGCTGTATTAACTACCAATTATTTTTTATCGCGGTTTTTACTTGAAGATTATGTTGCCGATCTGGCAATAACAACAAACTCATCAACCGTAGCTAAAATTGAAACCATATTTAATACCGTAGAAGCAAATACCGATTCATTATCCGCTGTTATTTCGACATCTGATGTATCTAAGAATCAGGTCCACCAGATAATTAAAGCTTTTTTAAAAACCAATTCGGATGTTTTTGGCATGACTGTAGCGTTAGAGCCAAACACATTAATCGATTCAGCTGGTGACTTTTCTCCTTATTATTATAAAAAAGAAAACAAAATCATCTTTTCTGATCTCGCGGATGAAAACTATAATTATAAAAAATGGGCATGGTATAGCGAACCTAAAAAAACAAAGACGCCTGTTTGGTCAGAACCCTACCTTGATGAAGGCGGTGGTAATGTCTTGATGACTACCTACTCCAGCCCCATATACTTAAGCGATGACAAAACCTTTGCGGGTATTGCAACAGCGGATATTGAATTAAGCTGGTTAGATAAAATTGTTAAAGATATACATATTGGTGAATCAGGTTTTGGCTTTATTGTTTCAAAATCTGACATTATCATTGCGCACCCGGATAATTCACTCAATATGAAAAAGTTAATTGACACACTTGACCACAAAGTCATCCCTGATAACTGGAAAAAATACATTGATAGTAAATCACAATCTTCAACGCTTTACTTACACTCGCCCTGCCGTCATCGTAGTGGATTTTGCTGGGTTGCTATCGAGACCCTTGGCAACACAGGATGGAAAGTTATCATTGTTATACCTGAACAGGAGCTCATCGCTGACATTAACTCGCTTACTGTAAAAATTTCCATTATTGCTGTCACTGGCTTGCTGCTTTTATTATTTGTAATTATTTTAATAACACGCCATTTAACCCGTCCCTTAGGCAAACTCGCCATTGCTACCAAAGATATTGGTGCTGGACATCTTGATACTGAACTACCTAAAGCGGCCCGTGAAGATGAAATTGGCGCATTAACAAATGACTTTAGCTCGATGCGTGCAGCTTTAAAAACATATATAACCGAAATACAGGAAACAACGGCTAAACAACAAAAACTGGAAAGTGAAATCCAGATAGCCACAGACATTCAAATGTCAATGATTCCAGGTGCCGGTAATGTTTCGCTAAAACAGAACAGCTATCAGATATTCGCCTATTTAAAGCCCGCTCGATCGGTTGGTGGTGACCTCTACTATTACCAGCAATCTGATGAACAATTACATTTTATTATTGGCGATGTATCAGACAAAGGTGTACCCGCTGCATTGTTTATGGCAAAAACTATTACCCTTTATACCCGTGCGCTAAAAGACAAACTTTCACCGGGTCAAACATTTAATATGATGAACGATGTACTTGCTCAAAATAATGATGCATGCATGTTTGTCACCGCACTATGCGGCAGCATCAACCTGAACACTGGTAATATTGTGATGGCCAATGCAGGGCATATGAATCCAGTTATTCAGATAGCAGAAAACACGGATGACTATGAAATAAAAGGCGCAACCGCACTTGGTTTAATGGAAGGTCTGGACTATCCTGATATTGAATTTACGTTAAAGAACAATACTTCGATAATTATGTACACCGATGGAATTTCTGAGGCGCATGATATTAACGACAATCAATACAGCGACGAAAAACTCATCAACCTCATCGCCAACACAAATACCAGCAGTACACCAGAGACCGGGAGAAAAATCATAAGAAGCGTTGAGAATTTCTCAGCAGGTACCGAGCAATTTGACGATATAACCTTGTTAATTATTCATTATGAATAAACCGGAACTCAACCGACAAGTTATTTCTGTACAGAACAAAACGTCTGAGAGCATAAAACTGTCAGACTTTCTGGCCGAATTTATTTCTGCAAATAACATACCTGATGCCATACACAATGACCTGCGACTGGCTACTGAAGAAGCCTTTGTAAATATAGTCAATTACGCCTTTTCAAAGCAAGAAACTCAGCCGATATCAATTGAGATACGCTGCAACCATAATGCAATAAGCATTACTTTTATTGATGAAGGTATAGCATTCAACCCCCTGCTTGCTCCTGGCATCAACTCTGATGGAAGTACCAATACAAATGATTTGTGCGATGGCGGTATGGGAATACACCTCATAAAATCACTGACTGATAAGCAAGAATACAATAGAATAAACCAACGTAATGTATTTACCGTTACCAAGAACTATTCAAAGCACTATACTAAGAAAATAAATAAATAGAGAGTCGGAGTTCATCATGTCATTAGAAATCGTCATTACCCCCGAAGCAAACAGTGGAAAACGCATTTCAATTGCAGGCAGCCTTGATAGCAATACCGCACCAGAGCTGCAACAAAGTATTGATACTGAAATAAACCAGTCAATCAGTACAACCATTATGGACTTCAAAGATCTGGACTTTCTAAGCAGTGCTGGTTTAAGAGTTATCTTTAAAACAAAAAAGCTTATGGATAACAGTGGCGGTAAATTTTTACTGGTTAACCTGCAACCTCAGATTAAAAAAGTTTTTGAGATCATTAAAGCGCTGGATGGTATGGATGTATTTAAAGATCAGGATGAAATGGACGAATACCTGACGGCGATGCAGAACAGGGTAAAGGATGGGGAATAGTGAATTGTAAGTTGGAAGTGATTTTAAAATCTATATCGCATCAGTAAAAGCTTTACTTAATATTGCAACTTAAAACTTAAAACCCGTTAATCACTCTTCTGCATCTCGTATATCATCAAACACAGAGTAAACATCACTTTCCCAGCGTTTAAATAACACTTTATCTTTTTCGTTATCTATCATCTCTGCATAAATCATCGGGTTTGCTGTGACCAGCACGGTCTCACCCGACTCCGCAAATATAGAAATTTGGGGTGGCATATACGCTGCCAGCACTGGATACTTATCGACCAGGTATTGTATTTCCTCTGGCTTACCAACAAACACAACGCGATATTTGTCCGTTTTATAACCCATACCAGTTAAACCAATATCTATCCGTTGCACACGCGTAATCTCATAACCGTGATCTTTAATTGATGTTTGCAGCGTCAACATCGCTTCAGGAAAACTCTGCTGCGAGCGAACCATTAATAAATCACTTGCCAACGATGCAGCAGCGCAACATAACAAAATTATACTTAACACATACCGGGATAAAATTTTCATAAGGTAGCATCCTCTAACAGAGTTTTATACACCTCATGCATTTGCCGGCATGAATCATCGAGTTCGCGGTTATTAAATAATTCACTCAAGCGTTTAGGGTTAACCGTACTTAACTGAACCTTGTTGTTTTTTTCTATGACCGTGACCCGACAGGGAAGAAACATGCCTACACGCGGGTCGATTGCCAGCGCTTCAAATAAAAACCCGAAGTTACAAAAATGCAGCACGACCTGTTTTTTGTTTTCCTTGCCTTCGGCAACCAGGCCGTGCTCAAGATAATCGGTACGAATTAAGGTAAAGTTCTGGTCGGTAATGGCCTGTTTTAAATTCGCCACTGTCTCTTCCAGACCATATGGCGAGTCCATCATTATAACCATTGACTCATCGTCACTTTCATTTGAAGTTTGCTTTAATTCAGTTGTGGATTTTTCCATTGAGCGAATATAAGCAACAACATCATTAATATCTTGCTCTGACAGACCAGCAACCAGCATCGATGTCATCGGCGTACCTTCACGCCCGAAAATAATGGTATCGCGTATCATGTTATCGCTCGCTGATGCCAGAAATCCGGCATTATTTAACGCCGGGGCAATAATCGGTAAATCACGTTTGCGTGAAAAGGTTACACCTGTACCTTTACCACCTCGACCTTCCTTGCCATGGCATTGAGTACAATATTTTGCAAATAACTGCTTGCCGTTTTTACTGTCACCTTTAACAACCGTAGTATTTTCTATTACTCCATGTTTGTCTGACCAGTTTCTTAAGTGCCTGGCGATTGCATTTAGCTGCGCGTCACTCAAACTTTCAAAGGCAGGCATAATTCTTCCCGGCCGCCCAAAACGAATTGTTTTTTTCAGGTACTCGTCCGACACACTATTTAAAAATGATGGCAATGCAATCGGCACACCGACCCCACCCTTGCCATCAATACCATGGCAGGAAGAGCAATGTCTGGCAAACAGCTTTTCGCCATCTGGCGCACTCTCGACACACATACTGAGTAAGGCAATAAAAAGAAAAAGAAAAGCTTTCATGTGATCTTTTATAACTAGCCTGAATGGTTAATATCAGACTAACCTGGCGGCCAGTGCATGCTGCGGCCGGCTAACAGGTGCATATGAATGTGAAAAACCGTCTGCCCGGCTTTTTCATTGCAGTTAACAACCAGTCTGTAACCATCATCGCTAACGCCTTCCTGGGCGGCAATTATTTTAGCGACACTAAACAACTTCCCCATAATTAATTCATGGTTTTCAGCGAGATCATTAACCGTTGAAATATGCATTCTGGGAATAATCAATATATGCGTTGGTGCCTTTGGATTAACATCGCGAAAAGCCAGTACCTCGTCGCTTTCGAAAACGATATCAGCCGGAATCTCACCTTCTAGTACCTTACAAAACAGACAATCACTCATGAATACACCTCAAACAGGAAAGTAGAACTCAAGCACATGAAAAATATATTGATATTAATCCATGTAGCGTATAAATTTTAAGAATCAAAGCGTTGTCGCCCACTAAAAGCATGCGCCAGCGTACCTGCATCAATATACTCCAACTCACCACCTAATGGTACGCCGTGTGCAATTCGCGTAGTCAATATCTGGTGTTTAGCAGCCATATTAGAGATATAATGCGCGGTAGCTTCACCTTCAACGGTAGGATTGGTTGCCAGAATTAACTCTTTAACCTCATCGTTCGCCAATCTGGCCTGGAGTAAATCCAGTCCCAGTTCCACAGGCCCGATGCCATCGAGTGGTGACAGATGCCCCATCAGGACAAAATATTTTCCACGAAACTCGGCTGTATGCTCAATGGCAAATATGTCGGCAGGGGTTTCTATCACGCATAATGTGCCATTATCTCTTGATGTGCTGACACAGATTTCGCATAACGCATTCTCACTCAAGGTACGGCACATCGAACAATGACCAATTTTCTCAACCGCTTCGATCAACACACTGGAAAGATTTTTCGCCCCCTCCGGATCACGCTCAAGTAAATAAAATGCCATGCGTTGCGCAGATTTAGGCCCTACCCCAGGCAAACATTTTAAAGCGTCTATTAACTGCTGAAGCAAAGGTGACATAACGGTTTATACAAAAAAAGTTAAAACGGTAATTTCATGCCACCGGGCAAATTAAGACCTGCCGTCAATCCAGACATTTTTGAAGCTGATTCCTGCTCGATTTTTCTTACCGCATCATTGACTGCAGCAGCCAGTAAATCTTCGATCATTTCCTTATCATCCTGCATCAGACTTTCATCAATATTAACGCGACGTAATTCATGACGGCCATTCATCAATACTTTTACCAGGCCACCACCGGCCAAACCTTCAACTTCCATATTAGCTATTTCCTGTTGCGCTTTTTGCATATCTTCCTGCATTTTTTGCGCCTGTTTCATCATGTTACCCATTCCACCTTTCATAATTACCTCTTTAATCTTATATGTTTGTATCTATTCAGCATGTTTAGAATAAGGACACAGCTTATTGATTTATAAGAACGCGCGAATACGTCCATGTAAACTCACACTGCAATATCCTGTTGCATAAGCCTGATAAATCAACAACCTGCACCCTCCGTAAAAATCACCCAGAGATGTTACATTTGTTTTTAACTTTTAACTATTAACTATTAACTATTAACTATTCATTATTCATTGTTTCTACGTTACCGGCTTAACTGATCCCGGAATTATTTCTGCATTAAAGTTTTCTTTTAATGACTGTGTAAAACTATCTTCGTTAATCGCTGCAACTGCCTGTTGCTGACGTTGATCGGTTTCACGTTGTGTTGTTTGTGCGGGCGTTTCATTATTATGTCCGCTTTCACCGCCACTTTTATTTGTATTTACAATTTTAATTTCCAGTTGCGCATCAATATTAAAATATTCACCCAATGCCTGTTGCAAACGTTGTTTTGCTTTTGCATTAATTAAGTTGCTATGGCCGCTGGCAATGTGCAAAACAATAGTATTGCCATCGCGTTGCTGCATAGTACAATTGATCGCAAGCTGTTTTACCAGGCCACCCAATCCAAGTGTATTGACAATGTTTCGCCAGTCGTCATTTGATACAGCGCTGCCTGCTGCAGTTTTTGCTGCAGCCTGTTTTGCAGGCGGCTCAGCATACCCTGTAACGCCCGTTTCTCTTATCGCGTCTTTTACAGTATTAACAACTGGCTCAGTTTGCGCCTTTGGCTTAATGCTCTGATCACTACTCTGGCCGAATGTCTGCGGCTGTGTTTTTTCCTGGCTATATGTTTGTGTTTGTGGCTGAGCCTGCGTTTGTGCAACAGAACCGGTATCTACCACTGCTGGCCTAAAGGCTAGCATTCGCAGCAGAATCATTTCGAAACCATTTCTTGCATCGGGAGATAAAGGCAGGTCCCGGCGACCAATCAGTGCAATTTGATAAAACAAATGCAAATCTTCAGCAGACACTTGCTCACTAAATTTAACTAAAACCTCACGCGCACTGACAAACTCATCCAGTGCCTCAGGCACTGTTTTTGCCAGACTCATGTGATGCAGCAACGTTAATAGTTCAGCCAGTACATTTTCAAAATCGGGAGAAAACTCAGCCAGTGCCGCCACTGCCTGCATGGTTTGTGTTGCATCACGTTGTAAAACAGCTTTTAATAAGCCAAGCACTTTATCACGAGATACACTGCCCAACATGTCACGCACTTCCTGCTCCTGAACGCTGCCGCCGCCAAAGGCCAGCGCCTGATCTAACAGGCTCAGGGCATCACGCATACTGCCATCCGCCACTTCAGCAATGAGCTGTAACGCGGTTATACTATGTTCTACCTTTTCCGCCGTTAAAACATTTTGCAAATGGCTGATAATTAAACTCACCGGCAAACGTTTCAGATTAAACTGTAAACAACGTGAAAGGATGGTGACCGGCAGTTTTTGCGGGTCAGTGGTCGCCAGTAGAAACTTCACATGTGGCGGTGGCTCTTCCAGGGTTTTTAACAAAGCATTAAAGCTGCTTTTAGAGAACATGTGCACCTCATCAATCAGGTACACTTTATAGCGCCCGCGTGTCGGTGCGTATTGCACGTTTTCCAGCAAGTCACGGGTGTCATCAACGCCAGTGCGTGATGCTGCATCCACTTCAATTAAATCTACATAACGGCCTTCAGCAATCTCAACACAGGTCGAACATTTACCGCAGGGTGTGGCAGTGATTCCAGTCTCGCAATTCAAGGATTTTGAGAAAATACGAGCGATGGTGGTCTTACCGACACCACGTGTTCCGGTAAATAGATAGGCATGGTGCAATCGATCATCATTCAGCGCATTAACAAGTGCACGCTGAACATGCTCCTGCCCAACCAGTTCCTGAAAGTTTTGCGGGCGCCATTTTCGCGCCAGAACCTGGTAACTCATGCGGGATAGCTCATATGTAATAACTCACTTTGGAAGCTTCACACTCAAAAAAGATAATACCATCGGTAGAGTCTATCGAAGATAGCGGCAAGATTACAGTCAGAGAAGGTCAGAAAACAGAAATTAAGGTGGCAACCCGCCCCAGCCACTCCTCGGCACCCGAGATCACTGTTACCGTTGCTTCCTTCCGGACCTGGCGGAGTTCACAGTTTATCGTCGCGAGGGAACCAGAACAGGTTACCATAAGCTGCGCATTATACATTTTTCAACTGATAATTCCCTTAAAATTCACCTTATTTTTTATAATTTGCCTTAAATTTTCTGAAGGCTGTATAATTCATCTTTCTTTTTTACATGTCACCAACCATTCGCCGCTGCTGATGAAATCAACTTTACGCATAGCTACTCGAAAAAGCCCGCTGGCACTGTGGCAGGCAGAACACGTTAAAACACGTTTAATGCAGGCGCATGCAGGCCTGGAAGTCGAGCTCGTCACCTTCACCACCCAGGGTGACAAAATTCTGGATACGCCATTAGCAAAAATCGGCGGTAAAGGTCTGTTTGTTAAAGAACTGGAAATAGCGATACTTGAAGGTAAAGCCGATATTGCCGCGCATTCTATAAAAGATGTACCGATGGACTTTCCAGAGGGGTTATTTCTCTCCACCATTTTAGAGCGCGAAGAACCCTGTGATGCTTTTGTATCTAATCAATATGATTCGGTGCAAAATCTACCACAAGGCGCTGTTGTTGGTACCTGTAGCTTGCGTAGAAAATGCCAGTTACTAAGCAAACGTCCTGATCTAAAAATAAAAGACTTGCGCGGAAACGTCAATTCAAGGTTAGAGAAACTGGATAATGGTGATTATGATGCCATCATCCTTGCCTGCGCAGGCCTGGTCAGACTTGAAATGGCAAATCGTATAAAACAGCGTATTTCGTCCTCATGGATATTACCCGCTGTTGGCCAGGGAGCGGTTGGACTGGAAGCCCGTGAAAACGATGAAGAAACTCTCGAGCTGATTTCAGTATTACACCATAAAAACACCGCAGATAGAGTCACCGCCGAACGCGCATTAAACAAAGGACTTGAAGGTGGCTGTCAGGTACCCATCGCCAGTTACGCCATGCTTGATGGCGATACCCTGCATTTGCAGGCCTTAGTTGGTGAACCTGACGGTAGTTTAATCGTTCAAGGCGATATTAGTGGGCACCGCAGTGAAGGCGTGCAGTTAGGCACTAAACTTGCTGATGATCTACTGTCTCGTGGCGCTAAAGAAATATTGGAGAAGCTGTATAACGCTGAAGATTAAAAATTTTAAAAGGTGGTCGACAAAATTGACAGGGTCAATTTTGAACCTGGTCGCTTTGTACCAGGCCCGAAGGGTGACTAATTTTGCCTGGAGCAAAATTGAATGGCGTAAGCCAGCCAGAATGGCAAATTACAGGACGTAATTTGTAGACACACGATGTGTCGAATAACGCGCAGGCTGCGTGCGCCTTGGCACAGAAAAAGACAACGATATAAAGTAACGACTGAACTAATAAATTCATAGAGAGGTGGCCGAGTGGCTGGCTAAAATCGCCGGGAGCGATTTTGAACATAACCGACGCTTCTTCGATTATGGCCCGAAGGGTGAGACACACGATGTGTCGAATAACGCGCAGGCTGCGTGCGCCTTGGTACAGAAAGAGACAACGATATAAAGTAACGACTGAACTAATAAATTCATAGAGAGGTGGCCGAGTGGCTGAAGGCGCACGCCTGGAAAGTGTGTAAACCGAAAGGTTTCGAGGGTTCGAATCCCTTCCTCTCTGCCATACAATATCTTTAAGCAACTGTTCTTTAATAAGTTATATTTAATGGTATCATTGCCATATGCAGATGCTTATACAACCAGCTAAGGGACGGAAATCGCCATAAAATCACTTATTAAGTCTAATCGGATTCACTAAAAGTAAAATCTAATTGATATGGTTGATGATCAATACAAACTGAAAAATAAATCAGATCCTGAGTTACTTGAATGGATTAGTGAGTACAAGACAGGTACGGCTGAATATAACGCAGGTATTCAAGAATCAATTAGAAGAGTCGCGGTCATTGAAGAGATAATAGAAAAAACTGAAGACCCTGTTAGAAAGCGTGAATGGATCGCCATAGGTATAGCTATTCTAGCCTTAGCCGTGGCTATCGTCGCCATAGTACTTTTTTATTAACTCGCAAGGTCAAATAATACTAAGACTAGCTAGAAAAACGTACAAATCCCACTTGATATCTTATTGTCTTGTCATTATTTTTTAACACTATCTACGACACCATATATCTGCCGCCATAACAAACACCACACTTTGCCAGATTGTTGTCATTTGCAATAACAAGACAGGGTGCAAATCGATTATCGACAGACCATCGCATCGAATCAACAATCTCAGGGTAATTAGCCAGCACCGCCCCCATTAATCCTATAGCAAGGTTACTACCGGGATAATGATTTCCCTGAGAAATATACTCATGAATACTGACAATCCTGTTCATCAGCAATAATAAACCGTCATTAGAACTTAGACCTCGCCTATCACACCATCTACGCCACATAACGATAAATGAAGCCGCCAATTCATAAGACGGCACCAGGAATTCTGTTGTCATAGTAAATGGTTCTTCGTTTTCTCCGTAATGTGCCATAACCAGAAGACCGTATCCAGCGTTAACATCTACATAAGCACCTTCGTTTCTTACCATCTGCTGCAGTCATTACGGTGTTCCGCTGTTCCAGAAACTGAACAACCATATCAGTAAACCCACAACTAAAATCTTCCAGCACTGTTGCGGTTATTGCTCGAAAATCCACTTTATTTGTTGTCATTTCTTAACCCTCAATAGCAGGTATTTGAATCCGGTATTAGTATTCCTTACTCGATTCTTCATATCAGATACGTGTAACTATTATTCATTGATGCAATAGACGTGCCAGAAAAAATAATTTTTTTCTACTCGTTCGCGAAAGGCAATGTGTAGAAGTTTTATAAACTTTACCAGGTACCTGTAAAGCCCTGGAGCGCGCATTTCTGCAGCGTTGACTATCACTTCCTATTGATAGTGATGTTTATTTCTATATAAGTTTTTTCCATAACTTATTAACAAAAATGTCATATTTCGGTCGATACCGTTGAAATATCCACACATAAGTTAGACCGCAATATCAAAAATTCCTTACAGTAATAGAATTAATCTAGCCGTATTATTCACACCCTGCTGACCTGCATGCAGGCACTACTGACAATGGCAGTCATGATAATGCATTTAGCTCTTCAGTACTGTTCGCCCTTATTTTTATTGGCACAGAGGAAATTTAAGATATAATCCCGATTCACCTAAGCAACCTTAGTAACCGGATGACCACAATGCGGGCAGTATTCAGAATCAATATCTGAAACAACAACATTTGCAGACATTGCACGGCTTTCCTGTTTTATTAAACCCATGGCCTCTTCATCTTTAATGCCCATATCCAATGAATAATTTCTCAAAGATCTGTGTTCTGTTTTATCCAGCACCCCATCGGCAAGTGCATCACGTACCATGGTGCGATATGTTTCGCGACGTTTATTCACTTCTCGGGTAAAGCCTGAGGCGATAATACCTGCTGGTAGTGCAGCCATACCAACACCTAGAATAGTGATAAATACACCAAAGGTTTTGCCAGCAATGGTTACTGGAATAACATCACCATACCCTACCGTGCTTAGAGTTATCGTTGCCCACCACATCGCACGTGGAATAGTGCCGAAGGCTTCCGGTTGCACATCGCGCTCCACCATGAACATGCCTGCTGATGCCAGTACCACAAGAACCAGCATAATAAATATCGCCGATACCAGTGTCGCCAGTTCATTCCTGATAACGCTCAACAACACTGACATGGCACTGAAATGACGCGAAAGTTTGAAAATTCGGAATAACCTGAGCACACGCAAGAACCGGGTATCAAGATTAAAGAATATACCCAGGTAAAATGGCAACACTGCAACAAGGTCAATAAGCGCCATCGGTGAAACCATATATTTCAGGCGCCCCTTAACAGATAGCTGGTAGCGTGGATCTTCCACGCAAACCCAGGCACGAAAAAGGTATTCCATCGTGAAAATAATAATCGAAAACAGCTCAAAACCATCAAAAAACACCTGAAGCTGCCTGTAAATAACTCTATCAGAGGCAAGGATAACCGCCATCACATTGCACATAATTAACAGCATCAATAACAGATTAACAAAACGCGCCACCTGACCTGAGTTATTTTGTTCCAGAAAATTATAAATGTATTGACGCATAATGACCTTATAACCGATGATCAGTCGATTATCTTCAATGAGTATCGATGATTAAGTCGGCCGGTTAATAAAAAGTCTTTAATTTTTAAAGAGTCCATGAAAAGTGACTATTATATTTAGTAAGAAAAAAAACGCCGTTGCCAGCTGCGTAAACTAAACCCTGTACAATAACAACATGAACCGAACATACCTTTCTTCACTGCTAAACGATGATAAAAAACACGTCTGGCACCCATACAGTTCGACACACTCAGATATTCCCGTTTTTGCCGTTCAATCAGCCAATGGCGTATATCTAACACTCGAAGATGGCAAACAGTTAATTGATGGCATGTCATCCTGGTGGTGCGCTATTCACGGTTATAACGTACCTGAGTTAAACGATGCAATCAAACAACAACTCGATTCCATGGCGCACGTCATGTTTGGTGGCCTTACTCACGCTCCTGCAGTCAGGCTTTGTAAAAAGCTGGTCGAGATAACACCAGCAAAACTTGAAACCGTTTTTCTCTCCGATTCTGGCTCGGTATCTGTTGAAGTTGCAATGAAAATGGCGATACAGTATTGGCAGGCTCAGCAACATAGCAGCCAGCCTCAAGCCAACAAACAAAAATTCATCAGTTTAAGAAATGGCTATCATGGTGATACCCTGGGTGCGATGTCGGTTTGTGATCCAGTTACCGGTATGCACGCTTTATTTACAGATGTTCTGGCAAAAAACTTTTTTATTCCTTCACCAGAATGTGCCTTTGGTCAACCATGCCAGACAAAAGATCTGCTTGCTTTAAAAACCATATTAGAACAGCACAATGAATTAATCGCGGCCCTAATTCTTGAACCTGTGGTTCAGGGTGCAGGCGGCATGAAGTTTTATTCTGCTGATTATTTAAAACAGGCTAAAACCTTATGTGAAGAATATAATGTATTATTGATAGCGGATGAAATCGCCACAGGTTTTGGTCGCAGTGGAAAATTATTTGCCTGTGAACATGCTGATATCTCACCCGATATTATGTGCATAGGAAAATCACTCACCGGTGGTTACATGACATTGGCTGCAACACTTTGCACTAAAGAAATTAGTAATGTGATCAGTAATAACCCCCCTCATGTTTTCATGCATGGCCCAACCTTTATGGGTAATCCGTTAGCCTGTAGCGCCGCACTTGAAAGCATTCGTTTATTACAAACCTCACCGTGGCAGAAAAATATTAAGAATATTGAAAAACGATTACGCAGCGGTTTGGCGCCATGTAAAAAACTTGCCTTGGTTAATGAAGTTCGTGTATTAGGTGCTATCGGTGTCGTTGAATTAAAACAAGCTGTTGACATGTCAAAAATACAACAGGCTTTTGTTGATGCAGGTGTATGGATACGCCCTTTCGGTAAACTCATTTACCTTATGCCACCCTATGTTATCCAGGACAATGAATTAGACATATTATGTAATGCTATATTCAATGTGCTTAATCATAGCAAACAGTAATAAATTCATATAATCTTATTGCCACATAACATCAGGATTATAACCATCGACATTAAAAACTCACTTTGTCGCCCATTATTTCTTTCGCTTGCTGTTGTAATCGCGAGCATACTATTTGTTTTTAATTATCTGCCAAAACTTAGCAACCTGTCGCTAGTTGAACAAATAAAAAACAAGGGTCAACTGGTGGTTGTTACCCGCAACAGCCCAACCACCTATTTTGAAAGTGCCGACGGCCCTACCGGGCTGGAATATGAAATGGTAAAGATGTTCGCTAACGAACTGGGCGTAGAGCTCACCTTAGTTATCCCTGATTCACTGAGTGATTTACTTAATAAAATATCCAGTAATGCCATTCATATTGCAGCTGCAGGATTAACCATTACCAAAGATCGTGAAAAAATATTTCGTTTTGGCCCTGCCTACCAGGAAATAACTGAACAGTTAATATATAACGTCACTAACAAACGGCCCAAAAACTTGTCAAGTCTTGATGGCACACTTGAAGTGGTGGCTAACTCAAGCCATGAAGAAAGACTAAAATATCTAAAAGTACTTACTAAAGACTTAAGCTGGAAATCAAACCACGAAGTAGAAAGTGAAGAGTTATTACAGATGGTTTCTGACAATATGATTGAATACACCATTGCTGATTCTAATGAGCTTGCATTACATCAGCGTTTTCTAATCAATTTACGTGTTGCTTTTGATATCAGCGAACCGCAGTATCTCGCCTGGGCGCTACCAAAAACAGATGATAATAGTCTATTTCTTGAAGTTCATAAATTCTTTAAAAAAATAAAAGCAAATGGCAAACTAACACGTTTGATAGAGAAAAACTATGGACACGTAGAAGATTTCGATTATGTCGGCACAAAAATCTTCATGCGTCACATAGAAAAAAGGCTGTCTAAGTACCAGGCCTTTTTTGAAAAAGCCGCTAAGGAACAGGATGTAGACTGGCGTTTAATAGCCGCTATGGGTTATCAGGAATCACACTGGAATCCCGATGCTATGTCGCCGACAGGGGTTCGCGGCATTATGATGCTGACATTAAAAACAGCAAAAGAGATGAATATAAAAAATCGTCTTGACCCTGAAAGCAGCATTTCTGGCGGTGCAAAATACTTCAAACAAACGCTTGACCGTATGGATAAAAACATAACCGAACCCGATCGTACCTGGATGGCAATGGCCGCTTATAATATTGGCTATGGTCACATACAAGATGCAAGAGAAATTACAGGCAAACTTAATAAGAACCCCAGTCTCTGGGTTGATGTAAAACAGGCTTTACCGCTGCTGGCAAAAAGCAAATGGTATAAACAAACCCGTTATGGTTATGCCCGTGGCTGGGAACCGGTACGTTATGTGGAGAATATTCGGAGTTATTACGACATCCTGAAATGGGTTGACGAAAGTGATACGGTTACTACACCCGTACCAGAAGAGTTCTTTAAAATACCAAATAGTTTATAGAAAAATCATCTACAGATGCATGCAGGGGCAACTAACTGCATGCATCTTTCTGTATTTCTGGATAATATATTATCAGGCTTTTTTCCTGTAGAACACACCCGCTGGATGCTCAACTCGCTCAAAACCTTCGCTAAATGGAATAACCGCCTGACTGCTCCCGGTAAGAAAGATACCGCCACAATTTAGCAAGCCTGAAAATTGCTGAATAATGCCTGCCTTAACACTATTTGAAAAATACACGAGGTCTTTTGGACAAAAAATCAAATCCATTTTCCCCAGTGACTGAAATCCTTCAATTAAATCACACTGACTAAAAGTAATTTTCTGACGAAATTTATCCTTAACCTGCCCACTGCCGGCTTTCTCGTTCAGCGTGAAAAAACGTTTTTTATCGTCATCACACAGTGTCGACAGCTGCTGCTTGTTATATATCGCCAGTTTAGCCTGATTTATGTCATCCGGTAAAACATCTGTAGCGATCAGCTGAAAATTTTTAGCTTTACCACTTTTATGTTCATATTTATCTATTTCCATCACTACAGAATAAGCGAGTTGTCCCTGCCCGCAACCTACTATCCACATTTTTGCCTTATCCGGCAATTGCGGAAATATGTATTTATGTAAAATATTTTTTGCTTCAGCATTTAAAGACCAGGCAGGCTGACGCTGTGATATTGCATTCAGTACATTGACACATACATCAGCATCACAAGCCTTTAATTTTTCTGCAAGCAATGCGAATGAATCTAATTTATAACTTGCTAATAGCGGTTCAATTCTTTCAACAAGATTACTACGCTGATCGTCAGGAACAATGACGCCCAGAACATTTTGCAGCGCCACAAGTAAAGATTCGTAATCATTAATATTATGGGATATAGCAGACGGCATATTCAGACCTTCAAAAAGAATAATAAAAACTCATAGACTAGCATAGAAGGAAATTGTAGAACTGCAATAATCATTGCCATTTATACGGATTAAAATCATTTCACCACAGAGGTCACAGAGAACACAGAGGTTTTATTGTTTAGCGCCTGCGGCGCTATAAACAATCAAATAGTTTTTACTCTGTGCTCTCTCTGTGACCTCTGTGGTGAAATGGCTTTTATCTTTTAAGTATATCTAACCTGGTTGTTGCCCTACCGGCTTGAATAATTCTCGGCTTTTCAGCTTTTTGCTGCCAAGGTGATGATTGATCACAAATCGCATAAGTCGCTTTAGTTCGGCCAGATATAGCGGATTTTCACTTATTATTTGAAATTGTTCACTCGACAGTGCCTGCAGGCAGCTACCTGATATTTGAGGCACATCTACAGCATTATTCACACCGCCTTCCTGGCTCCTTGCGACATACGTCCCACATGGATGTGGGGAGTGCGGAAAATGCAAGGAGCAATTTTCAGCCCGTCCATCCATGGACATAACCGCACCGCCTTCCTGGCTCCTTGCGGAATACCGTCCATCCATGGACATAACCGCACCGCCTTCCTGGCTCCTTGCGGAATACCGTCCATCCATGGACATAACCGCACCGCCTTCCTGGCTCCTTGCGGAATACCGTCCATCCATGGACATATTATTTCTACATTTCACCGGCCCATGCTCTAAATAATAGAGATACATCTCATCGGCTAAAATCAATTCACCGGTATCTGCTTCGGCATGCAAACTAAGGCCAAAACCCAATAATTCGAGTAACTTTATTTCAAATTTCCGTAGCGCTATCTCAATTTTATTATTGTTTTCCAGTGCATATAAACAGTGGTGGTATTGTTCAAAAATCGTTTCGTGTACATCATGCTTGTGTAAAAAATACATCAACAATTCATTAATATACATGGCTGAGAGCAAAGATTTGCTTTTAAGGACAGGGGCTTTGAGATCGGCTCGCTCAATGCTTTTCAAATAAGGCAGATTGCCCTTCCCCTGCCAGCTGACTACCAATGGGGTAAATAACATTAAATTACCGGCTATTTTAGAGCGTTTACCCCGGCATCCTCTTGCCATCAGTGACACACGTCCATAATCCTTTGTTAAAACGTCCAGAATACTGCTGGTTTCCCGGTAGGCATGCTTGTGGAGGATATAGGCAATCTGCGTATTGACTATACTCATTGCTTGAATAAAATATTTTCCGCAAATGAACGCAAATGAACGCAAATTAATTTATTGTCTTGCATTTTATATCTTAACTCTAGTGGCCAAACAAAATTTCATAACACACAGGCCTGATTGTTTTTAACTATGTTAATGCCTTTAATTGCGTCTATTTGCGCTCATTTGCGGATAAGAAACAAAAAAGTTAATCACACCAAATTTTTATTCACTATAACCAAGACCACGTAATGCACTTTCATCATTCGACCAGCCTTCACGTACTTTTACCCACAGGTTTAAATACACTTTTGTGTCAATCATTTTACTGATGTCTTCGCGTGCTTTGGTACCGATGCTTTTTAACCTTGCACCTTTTTTACCAATGATAATGGCTTTTTGACCGGCGCTCTCAACAAAAATAGTGGCATGTATATGAACAATTTTCTCGTCTTCATCATACTTATCGATATTTACTGTTGAGGTATAAGGCAGTTCCTGGCCTAATTCACGTATGAGTTTTTCACGTATAATTTCTGCTGCAAGAAAACGCATGCTTCGGTCAGTAACCTGATCATGCGGATAAATATGTTCATTTTCAGGTAGTAAAGGCGCGATTTTTTGTTCCAGTATGTCAACATTCATGCCATTTAATGCAGAAACAGGTATGATTTCTGTGAATTCATATTTTGATGATAAGTCATTGATCAATGGTAATAATTGCTTCTTGTCCACCAGGGTATCCATTTTATTAACCACTAGTAGCACCGGGCAGCTAACCAATTTCAGCTTTTCTAGTATTGCCTGGTCTTCTTCTGTCCATTTTTTAGCTTGCACTACAAAAAGAATGACATCGACATCATTTAACACCGACGTTGCAGCGCGGTTCATGTATTTATTGATTGCACTTCCACGGCGTTGATGAATGCCCGGTGTATCAACATAAATCATCTGCGTATTTTCTGTGGTTTTAACGCCAAGAATCTGGTGGCGCGTGGTTTGAGGTTTACGCGAAGTAATGCTTAGTTTCATTCCAAGAATATGATTAAGCAACGTTGACTTTCCAACATTAGGTCGTCCAATAATCGCCGTATATCCACAGCGTTGAACTTGGCTCGTTGTTATTTGATCAGCCATTTTTTTTATGTCCAGGAGGGACGGCCTTGGTAGCATTATGGCGCAAGGTGTCATGGATGGCGGTGCGATTATTTCCAAAATACTCATGGACCCGGGTTATGGCTTTATCAGCGGCGATTTGCTCCCCTTTTCGACGACTCTTACCTTCACCTTTAACCTCTATAGACATCTGCTTTATACTACATTTAACATGAAAAATTTGCGCATGCGACTGCCCGCTAATACTGGTCACCTGATAATCAGGCAATGCAAAACGACGTGATTGCAGTAACTCCTGTAGCCGTGTTTTAGGGTCTTTCAGGCTTTGCAAGTCTGTTGGCGATGCTAACCTGTCAGCGTATAAACGAACAATAAGATCACGTGCAGAATAAAAGCCACCATCACAATAGACTGCCCCCAAAATGCTTTCGACAGCATCTGCCAGAATGGAGGGACGGCGAAAACCACCACTTTTAAGCTCACCCGAACCTAATTTAATCACTTCGCCCAGGTTTAGCGTATTTGCAATTTTAGCCAGTGATTCTTTATTAACCAGATTGGCACGTAAGCGACTCAAATCACCTTCCTGCACATCAGGATATAAGTTAAATAATTCATCTGCGATTACAAAATTTAATACACCATCACCTAAAAATTCAAGGCGCTCATTATTTTTAGACGCATAACTTCGATGCGTTAACGCTTCATTGAGCAAGGTTATATCATTGAACGAATATTCAAGCTTTTTTAATAAAACATCAATGGCATTAAACTGCGCCATACTACTACTCAAAATTTTTATTTGAATAACTTTTATGATGAGAGCTTTGCACGATGAGCTTAGCGAGTTTTTATTCTAGCTTCGTGTTTAAAACTAACAATATATTCAAGATTACCAACCAGTTTACCGCGTGGCTCATATTCAATTGTAACAATATTTTCACCACGGCCTTTTTGAACTTTGATGTTCTCGAGTTTAATCGAATACACATTGTTCATGCTTAGACGTTTGGCTATCAACGATTTTAATCCCTGGGTCGATGATTCTCTTGCTTTTACGTCATTGGGCAGCGCCTCCATAATCTCTTTAACGCTTGAATCCGAAATATAAACCGGCAGCACATTCATCGCAATCACACCCTGAAACAATAAAAACACGATAACCACAATCCAGCTGATCAAGGTTAAGCCTTTTTGTCTGTTCATGGAAGCTGTTATAGATGGGGTTGTTATAGATTTTTTCATCGCCCTGCTATTTTTCATTATATGAATACCCGTGTGCTTAAGTTCACGCTAATTTCTGTTATTTAATTGTATTGCCAATGCGTTCAAGATGCCACTCATCACTAAAGTGCATCCAGATCATAAATGCCTTGCCTAATAAATTAGCTTTAGGCACCGGCCCCCAGACACGGCTATCATTGCTGTTGTCACGATTATCACCCATCACGAAATACATATCTTCCGGCACTATATATTCGCCCTGCAGACTGTTAGGCCTTGCCGGTAATAATAATATTGCGTGGTTCACGCCCTGCAATTTTTCTGTATATTCAGTTGCCGAAGTTTGTCCCGGGCCCTTATATTGACCAACAAAATCTCTTTCTACTGGTTCACTATTAACATATAAAACTTTATTGTAATACGCTATGTGATCTCCCGGTAAACCTATAACACGTTTTATGTAATCCAGGTTAGGATCACGTGGATAACGAAAAACAACGATATCACCCCTTTCTGGTGGAGAAAAATCTATAATCGTTTTATTAATTACCGGCAATTTGATCCCGTAGGAAAATTTATTAACCAGAATAAAGTCACCTATATATAATGAAGGCAACATCGAACCCGAAGGAATCCTAAAAGGCTCAACAACAAATCCACGAAGCAGGAAGACAATCAACAAAACAGGAAAAAATGATTTTGAGTATTCAACAATTACCGGCTCGTTACCTTTCCGGCTAACTTCAACACCCTGATGAATTTGTGTTGATGCTTGTATAATCTCGTTACGTCTAGGCGCAAGAAACCATTTATCAATCAACCAGACGGTTCCGGTAAAAATCACGGCAATAAATAAATAAAAAGAAAAATCAAATATCATCATACACTCAACACTATGTTAATTTAGAATTAAGCAAGCTCAGATCCATTCTGAATGGATTTAAGATTACTTAACGTTTAGATGCTCATTGTAAATTATCTACTCTAACTGTCCACTTTTAGCACCGCTAAAAAAGCTTCCTGTGGTATTTCAACCTTACCAAACTGCTTCATGCGTTTTTTACCTTTTTTCTGTTTCTCCAGCAGTTTACGCTTACGTGATACATCGCCACCATAACATTTTGCTGTTACATTTTTACGCAGGGCTTTTACCGTACTGCGAGCTATAATATTTCGACCAATCGCTGCCTGAATTGCAATATCAAACATTTGACGCGGAATTAATTCACGCATTTTATCTACCACTTCACGTCCGCGTCTAAGGCTTACATCACGGTGCGCAATAATTGACAGTGCATCAACCCGCTCACTGTTAATGAGAATATCCACCTTAACCAGGTCCGCAGCCTGAAAACGGTCAAATTCGTAGTCAAATGATGCATAACCGCGACTCACTGATTTTAAACGATCAAAAAAGTCGAGCACTACTTCACTTAAAGGCATTTCATAATTGAGAGAAACCTGATTGCCCAAATACTGCATATTTAACTGTACACCACGTTTCTCAACACACAGTGACATCACATTACCAACATATTCCTGTGGCAACAGGATGTTGGTTTTAATAATGGGCTCACGCAGCTCTTCAATAAAATTCACTTCCGGTAAATCAGCCGGGTTGTGAATTTCAAACACTTCGCCTTTGCTGTTTAATACTTCATACACCACGGTAGGTGCCGTAGTGATCAGGTTTAAATCATATTCACGCTCCAGTCGTTCCTGAACGATTTCCATGTGCAACATGCCAAGAAAACCGATGCGAAAACCGAGACCTAAAGCCGATGAATTTTCCGGCTCAAACTGTAATGAGGCATCGTTTAAGGTCAATTTTTCCAGTGAATCGCGAAAATCATTATAATCATCTGAGCTCACCGGGAACATGCCAGCAAAGACTCGCGGCTGCACTTCTTTAAAGCCTTCAAGTGCATCGCTCGCCGGATTATCACTCATGGTGATGGTATCACCCACTTTAGCTGAATCAATTTCCTTTAGACTGGCAATAATGTAACCCACCTGGCCAGCCGATAATACACCACGATCTTCACGTTTTGGTGTAAACACACCCACCTTATCCACCAGATAGCTGCGTTGTGTTGACATCACAGTCATTTTTTTACGGGGTGAAATACTGCCCTGCATAACCCGCACCAGAATGATGACGCCGACATAAGAATCAAACCAGGAATCAATAATTAATGCCTGTAATGGTGCGTCCTGATTACCTAGCGGCGGCGGAATTTCGGCCACAATTTGTTCCAGTAATTCATGAATGCCCTGCCCGGTTTTGGCACTGACACGTAAGGCATTACTGGCATCGATGCCAATAACTTCTTCAATTTCTTCGCAAACGCGTTCTGGGTCAGCTGCCGGCAGGTCAATTTTGTTTAATACCGGAACCACTTCCAGTCCTTGCTCAAGTGCGGTATAACAGTTGGCCACACTTTGCGCTTCAACTCCCTGCGACGCATCAACAATCAGTAACGCACCTTCGCAGGCCGCCAGAGAACGTGAAACCTCGTATGAAAAATCCACATGGCCCGGGGTATCAATAAAATTTAGCTGGTATGTTTCACCGTCATCCGCCGTATAATTTAAGGTCACACTCTGCGCCTTGATGGTAATGCCACGTTCCCGCTCCAGATCCATTGAATCCAGTACCTGTGCTGACATTTCTCGAGCACTTAAGCCTTCACAGGACTGGATGAGACGGTCTGCGAGTGTCGATTTACCGTGGTCAATATGCGCGATAATGGAAAAGTTACGAATGTTTTTCATCAAATTATAAAGGTGAAGTGAATAGCTTAGCCGGCTTTTTCAGCTATGGCATTAAGTAAAATTTCTGCGTCAAGAAAATAGTGGCACAATATTTCATCGTTTAGCAGCAAAACCGGAACCTTACTACCATAAAGCTTTTCCAGTGCAGGTTCATTGTCAATGTACTGGCGCTGCACAATAATCCGATACTCGACGATAAACGGCCTTAATTCATCTTCCATGGCATCACAAAGTGGACAATTACTGCGCGAATAAAGCATGAATTTCAATGGCATACCTGGTAAAAATAGTTATATAAGCTTCCCGATATAATTAATCAGAGTTGCCTTATATCATAACGACACATGCAGAAAAAAACCGGCAAAACCGGCATATCACACGAACCTTTTTTCTGCTAACAACTATCCGGATCAGAGTTTACCATGTTCAATTATTTTTCTCAGAACTACTGGTGCGAACCGCTTTACACTGGACTGTCGATCAAAATACCACTTAGACATTAATGAGCCAAAAACCAGACCCATAATGGAACAAGCGGCTATCATCAAATCACGGTATTTAATAACCGCAGATATATCCATAGATGGACTGCCATGAACAGGTTCTGGGGCAAGGACCCAGGAAGGCGGTGCGGTTATGTCCTTGGATGGACTGTATTCCGCAGGGAGCCAGGAAGGCGGTGCGGTTATGTCCATGGATGGATTGTATTCCGCAAGGAGCAAGGAAGGCGGTGCGGTTAAAAAATAGTCCGCCAGCAAGGCAGAAACCAGCATACACAGAACCGGTAAAATGTACATCATCAGCGAACCTTTAAGCAGTGCGTCCTCTGCGATACCGACAACTACAGTGTCGCCTACTTTTGCATTGATGTTATTTTCAGCCTGAAAATGGGTAAATTTTCGACCCACAACTTTAGCTAACAGTGAGGTGCCGCATCCCTTACTCACCGAACAGCTACCGCATGCTGACTGCGTCTGTGCCTGCAATAACAGCAGGTTTCCTTTTATTTCAATAACATGGGCCTGCTCTTCAATCATATGGCTTCAATTATATTTCTAGGGCAATTGCGCCGTTGACTGCGCCATTGACTCAACCGTTTTGACCGGTACCTCGCCCACAACAGTGACAAAATAATCATCCACAGAACGACCAAAAGCATTCACTGCGCCCATCGACGCAACGCCCAACAAATGTTTTCCTATACCCTTATTTTCTTCAATAAAAACGGAAACCGAAGCCAGGCCATCAGAGTAAACCAGGTGTAATAAATCCGGTGGCGAGGTTTTTGATAAGGTGGTTTCAGATGAATCGGCTTCTGCTGAATCTGCTTCTGATGAATAGCTTCTAGCAGCCGCTAATGGTTGCGAATAACGCATGGTACTTTGCGTTAACATAAAACCATCTGGCAGTCTGTTTACTACCCAGCGCTGCTGTACACTTTGAGTTACATCGATGACAGGTTCATCCAGTGCCTGTTGCCTGTATCGTTCAAATTGCTTCAATTCAAAGGAGTGAGATGGCGTCTCGGCCAGATAGTCCAACGAGGTAAACATCATTTGTTCGACCACCTTTTTTTCTTTATTCTCATCTTCAGCGACTAAATCACAACGTAACAACATGCCGGTATCTTTATCAACCCAATATCGATAACCATAACGGTATTGGTCTTTAGGTAAAAGATCGACAACCAGCGTCTGGTGATTTGCAATCCGGTCATCGCTTAAGCGGCTTATTGAGTAAAACTGCTCGAGCTGATCAATATTTTTTGGTAACTGTGGGTGTAATGACTGGTTTTTATCGGTATGGCGTACGGTGACTAATTCTCGATCTGGAAAAACTGAAATAACCCGATTGTTATGTCTAAGGACTTTTTTAGGTTCACCGTTAAGCGCCTCAATACTTTCCCACACACCGTTATCATCGACACCGTGGGTAACGCGTAAAGTCGAAAGATTATCAGACTTTCTCAGGATAAACGTGCCCTGATAGTTCTGCTCACGATCAGCATCAGACATGCGTTTTAACATATCAAATAAATCAGCGGCAAAGCTATTGCTAGTTAATAAATAAAGAAGTATTCCCGAAGATACATTAAGGGCATTTCTATTAATCAGGCTTCTATTAATCAAGTTAGCCGTCAGCTTGTCAAGTAGATTAATAAATTGTGAAAACATTAACAAACGCGCTTTATTTTCGTGTATTTTCTTTAAAAAATTTACTTCTTCGACTCGAAACTAACGGCTCTTGCATAGGGTAATCGACCCTGCAACGCATCCTGAGTTGCAAACTCCAGATGTTGATTGACCAGACGCTGATCTATATTTGTTGCCATATTGCCTGTCGCCTTATTGGCTATTGTTTTATCAGTTACCGCTTGATTTTCTACGGCGACCCTGACTATCGGTTGCGCTTCAGGCTGTGATTCAACATTTACAGCTACCGGTGCAAGTCTTTCGGTTTCCTGTCCGGATAAAGTAACAACCATAACAACGGCAACTGATGCAGCTACTGCTATGCCTGCAACAGGCCGAAACCAGGCTGATACATTGAACAGACCTGGCTTGTCAGATAATTGGCCAGATAAAGATTCAGCTTTCACTACCCCGATTTTTTCGCTAATGTTTTCATTGAGCAGAGCCTCGCGCACTGCATGGCTAACATCAATAAAAGACGAATCACTCATCTCACCGCGTAATGCGTCACCCATCATTTGATAACGCTGTGCTGTTTTCGCATCATCAGATTCAGCGGATAAAGAAAATGACATCAGCTCATCGCGATGCATATCATTATCCAGAAAAGCTGAGATTTTTTCTTTACGTTTATTCATGACTATAACCACATTTAAATATTAATATTATTGTTTGTATTGCTGTTTGTATCATTGTTCGCCTTTAAGCCGGTCAAACTTTTACACTCATTGAGTTCTTGCTGACGAATAAAACGGTGCCTGGCCGTTCATGTAAACTGGCTAGAAACCTGATGGCTGTCGTCATCAAGTATCGGCTCCAGTTTGCTGTCAATGGCTTCGCGAGCACGAAATATTCGTGACCTCACTGTGCCAATCGGGCAATCCATGACCTCAGCAATATCCTCGTAACTTAGACCTTCAATTTCCCGTAAAGTTATCGCTTCGCGTAAATCCGAAGGTAATTCTCCCATCGCCTGATGAATGGTAGCCTCAAGTTCCGAGGCCAGCGCTTCACGTTCAGGAGATGCAAATTCTTTCAGCCATTCACTGGCACCATAATCTTCCGCATCCTGCACATCTATACTGTTTGCCGGATTTTTACGCGATTGTGCAACCAGGTGATTTTTTGCAGTATTTATCGCAATACGATACAACCATGTGTAAAATGCACTCTCACCCCGAAAATTCGGCAACGCACGATACGCTTTAATAAAGGCTTCCTGCACAACATCCGGCACATCTGACTGATTTCTTAAAAACCGGGAAACCAGCTTGGATAAACGTAACTGGTATTTCAACACAAGCAAATCAAATGCTTTTTTATCTCCCTGTTGCACTCGCATAACCAGTGCCTGGTCTATCTCACGCTCACTCATTGAAAGCCCTCTTTAATGAGCGAAGTACCACCGTGCATTTTGTGACAGACGATTACCATCATAGTTCCCAATGTTTTATAAGTTTTTGTATTTTTTACAATTAGGGTGCAAACTTACCTTATTTCAACAAAATCTTAAAGCCTTATCATCACGAGTCCAATACAGACATGTCAATTACACACCAACATGATGTACTGATTATAGGCGGTGGCGCAGCTGGGCTGAGTCTGGCGCTACGCATCGCCGATCAATGCAGCGTCGCCATTATCACCAAAGGCCCCAGCAAAGATGGCAGCACTTATTATGCCCAGGGCGGAGTGTCTGCTGTATTGAGCAAGGAAGATTCCTTTGTTTCACATATTGAAGACACTTTAAAGGTGGGCGGCGGCTTATCCAAAAAAGAAACGGTTAAATTTACCATTGAGCATGGTCCTGAAAATATCCGCTGGCTGAAGAAACTGGGGGTTCCCTTTAGTAGCGACATGAGCAATGAACTATTTAAATCAGGCAAACGTGAATTACATTTGACCCGTGAAGGCGGACATACACATCGCCGTATTGCCCATGCCGCCGATGCCACCGGAAAAGCCATCAGCGACACGCTGGAAAATCATGCACGCCAGCATGACAATATTACCTTTTATGAACACCATATTGCGGTTGATTTAATCACCACTGAAAAACAGAGGCACGATAACACTGAGCATGCTGAATAATGGCAATAACTGTATTGGTGCCTACGTGCTTAATAAAAACAGTAACCACGTTGAAACTTTTCAGGCGCGTTTTGTCGTGCTTGCCACGGGTGGAGCCAGTAAAGTTTATCTTTATACCAGCAACCCGGATGGTTCTACCGGGGATGGCATAGCTATGGCATGGCGTGCAGGTTGTAGCGTTAGCAACATGGAATTCAACCAGTTTCACCCGACCTGTTTATATCACCCGGAAGCGAAATCTTTCCTTATTAGCGAAGCCGTTCGAGGCGAAGGTGGAAAATTATTATTGCCCGACGGCAAGCAGTTCATGCACAAATTTGATGACCGCGGCGAACTTGCTTCACGTGATATTGTAGCACGTGCTATCGACCATGAAATGAAGCGATTAGGCGCACCCTGCGTTTATCTGGACATAAGCCACCGCTCCCCGGCTTTTATTGTTTCACATTTCCCAACCATTCATGAACGATGTTTACAATTCGGTATAGATATTACTAAAGAGCCGATTCCTGTGGTGCCCGCCGCCCACTATACCTGTGGCGGAGTGAATACTGATCTTAACGGCTGTACTGATATCAACAACTTATATGCTATCGGCGAGACCGCCCACACAGGTTTGCACGGTGCTAACCGTTTGGCAAGTAATTCATTATTAGAATGCCTGGTATTCGCGCAATCAGCTGCCAATCATATTTCCTCGCTGATAAACACCCTCTATCACTATCAACAAGTTTCAAACTGGGATGAAAGCCAGGTGACCGACTCCGATGAAGAAGTAGTAATCTCGCATAACTGGGACGAGCTACGTCGTTTCATGTGGGACTATGTCGGCATCGTCAGAACCAATAAACGGCTGGAACGGGCCATGCATCGGGTCAGCTTACTGCAGCAGGAAATTAATGAATATTACAGCCATTTCATCATCAGCAATGACTTAATAGAGTTACGTAACTTAACGCTGGTGGCAGAATTAATTATCCGCAGCGCGATGTTACGCAAAGAAAGTCGTGGTTTACATTTTTCGCTGGATTACCCGGCCGCCGATGAATCCTCTGTTGCCAATGACACGGTGTTAAAACCTCAGCACAAATCAAGCAGCGAAAAAATAAAAATCATTAAATAATTAAACTAGTTATAAGTTTTAAGTTGTAAGTAACAAGTTAAAACAACACAACACTTATAACTTACAACTTAAAACTAATCTCTCCCATGACACAAACAAAATATTTAATCGAACCGGATGAACTAGAGACATTACGAGGCAATGAGAACATCGTCATTATCGATTTATGCAAAGCCAAACAATACGCACAGGCACATATTCCTGACGCACATTTTGTTAACTATAGAGATATTGTCAAAATCGATAAACCCGTCATGGGTTTATTACCGGACAATGAAAATTTTTCTGCTTTACTATCCAGCCTGGGTATCACAAAAAATTCACTGATTATTGCTTATGATGATGAAGGTGGTGGTTGTGCCGCACGTTTTGTCTGGACCTTACATGTCTTTGGCCATGAAACTGCAGTAATACTCAACGGCGGTTTGCATAGCTGGGCTAATGAAGGCCATGCATTAAGCAATAGCATACCGGATAAACCAGAAGCCAGCGATTACAGGCTGAAAAAAACCCATCACCATGCAGCAACACGTGCTTTTATACAAACCCATCTGGATGATGACAATATCGTTTTTCTTGATGCACGGTCATTAGCTGAATATAACGGCTCGAAAAAATTTGCCGAGAAAGCCGGCCATATTCCAGGCGCAATTCACTACGAATGGACCGAAGCGATGAACCAGAGCAACAACCTGCGTCGTTTGCCTGCCGAGCTCATTCAGCAGCGGCTTGATGCCCTGGGCATTACTAAAGACAAAGAAGTTGTCTGCTACTGCCAGTCACATCACCGTTCAGCCTATTCCTGGCTGGTATTAAAATCACTGGGTTATGAGAATGTTTTGGGTTATCCCGGTTCATGGTCAGAGTGGGGAAATCATCCGGATACACCGGTAGAAGCGTAGTTGGCAGTTATTTTAAAAAATTACTGCCGTTTTTAGAACCATTTTTAAGTTTACTAACTGCTAACTAACTAACTACATGTCTAAATAGTAAGTATATTCTCTCGGTAATGCTTTAGCTCATCAATTGAATCTTTAATATCATCCATTGCCAGGTGGCTTGATTCTTTGTGATAAACCATTTTCTTGTCAGGCGCCCAGCGATTAGTCAGCTCTTTTAATGTACTGACATCAAGGTTGCGGTAATGAAAAAACATTTCCAGATGCGGCATATAACGAGCCAGAAAACGTCTGTCCTGACAGATACTATTACCGCACATAGGCGACTTGCCTGCTGACACATACTGCCTTAAAAAGGCCAGTGTCAAATTTTCTGCGGTTTCTTCTGAAATTGCGCTGTTACGCACCCGATCAGTTAACCCGGACTTTCCATGCTGATTAGTACACCACTCATCCATATTATTCATAACATCATCGGCCTGGTGCACAACAATAGATGGCCCTTCATCAATAACTTTAAGGTGCTTATCGGTAACAATGGTAGCAATTTCAATAATGACATCAGAATTGGGGTCTAACCCGGTCATTTCAAGATCAATCCAGATCAGGTTTTCATCATTTAATTTCGACATATTTTTATTTTTTTACCTAAATCGCACCCAAGGGTGCCTCTGCTTAATTAAGCCATTAGTATTCGTACAGGTTTTCGCCAGCGCAATCTTTGGTATACTGAGCAAAGACGTTAGATAATACAAGGGAAGCTCTGATCAAGTCCAATTATTTTAGGACACCTCTTTTAATTCTTGAAGAGTCAGAGATTCCAGACAACTGCAAATAACACAAAGAGTTTTTAATGAACGAATTACACAATTTCACCCTTTTATTTCTCGCTATGCTGCTGGTATCGACCTTGATGCGCCTATACCTGTCGCAGCGCCAGATACATTTTGTCTCACAACACCGTGATAAAGTGCCCGATTCATTCGCCGATAACATTACACTTGAAGATCACCAGAAAGCAGCTGATTACACCATAACCAAGGTCAAATTTGGTCGTTTACCCTTATTCTATGAAGTTGCTCTTCTACTCATCTGGACACTTGGTGGCGGACTGGACTGGCTTGATAATAATATTATCGCACTCGAACTTAACCCAATACTTACCGGTATCGCGGTTATCCTGGTCTACACTTTTATTTCATCGCTACTTGATCTGCCATTCACATTGTACAACACATTTGTCATCGAAGAAAAATTTGGCTTTAATCGCACTACCATAAAAACGTTTATTACTGACATGATAAAAGGCAGTCTTTTAGGCCTGGTTATTGGCATACCACTGCTATATGTCATTTTATGGCTGATGCAACAATCAGGCGATCAATGGTGGATCTATGCCTGGTTTGTTATCAGCGGATTCAGTATATTTATGATGTGGGTTTACCCAACTTGGATCGCACCCATTTTCAATAAATTCGAACCTCTGGAAGAAGGTGAAACGCTCAATCGTATAACTCACTTATTGAACCGCTGTGGTTTCAGCAGTAATGGCATCTTCGTGATTGATGGATCAAAACGTTCATCACACGGTAACGCTTACTTTTCAGGTTTTGGCCGCAACAAACGCATTGTATTTTTTGATACGCTGTTAAAAATGCTAAGCGACGACGAACTTGAAGCCGTACTCGCACACGAACTGGGCCACTTCAAGAAAAAGCACATTATAAAAAGTATGGCCATTTCTTTTGCCATGACCCTGCTGGCGCTAGCTGTGCTGGCATGGTTAATGAAAGCAGAATGGTTTTATACAGCACTGGGCGTTAACCAGGCTTCAACCTATATGGCGTTGTTACTTTTCACCCTGGTTACGCCTGCGTTCACTTTTGCTTTTCAACCACTATTCAGCATCTTTTCACGTAAAAATGAATTTGAAGCCGATGCCTTTGCCGCCGAACAAACTGATGCAAAATATCTTATTCACGCACTGGTTGGTTTATACCGGGAAAATGCAAACACATTAACACCTGACCCTATGTATTCAGCATTTTATGATTCTCACCCGCCCGCGCCAGTAAGAATTGCACAATTGAACACTCACGCCTAACCAATATTTTTTGAGGAAAACCTATGAAAACATTAACCAGCAATACAATTAAAAGCCTGTTGTTTTTTTCCGTCATCAGTATGAGCAGCATTTCCTGTGCTAATGATAGTGATACAGAAACGACTGATCCAGTTGCTAAAGGTGAACAGGCACATAAAGATCATTGTTACAAATGCCACACGGATGATGTTTACACACGCGAAAATCGTTTTGTAAAATCAATCGACGCATTAAGCAAACAGGTGGTTCGCTGTAAAGATGGCAACAATGTTCCCTGGTTTGATGAAGATACCGATGCCGTTGTGCAGTTTCTAAATAAAAAATATTATCGCTTTTAATTATCATGAGAGCTTTGCACGATGTAGATTTTTCGTTATGGCAAGGAAAAAATCGTCGAAAAAGCGCAGTTTACACACAGTAAATGAGCATTTTGAGACTATTTTTAACGCAGCCATAGCGGAAAAGATGCTTCGTGCAAAGTTCTCATTATGTCTAATTATCACCTCTAAAATCATAGCTATGACTGAACTTAACGCTGAACTGGCATCACAACAATGCGGCAATATACCGGCTGACAATCCGGCGCTCACTCAGGACGAAGTTTCAGCATATCTGACAGCAGCTAGATCCAGAATGGCAGGCAATAGAAAATCGAGCTATTAGCTTTAGCTATACCTTTAACAACTATTACCAGACCATGGCATTTGTTAACGTCATTGCGCAAATTGCTCACCAGCAAAACCATCACCCCGATCTACTAGTGAGTTACAATCGCTGCACGGTTACTTATAGTACGCATAGTGTTGGCGGCTTATCAGTCAATGATTTTATCTGCGCAGCAAAAATTAATGCTGCGCAGAAGCTGTAAGTTGTTTTCAATATGACAAAACGCAATCTCTCGAAACAACAACAACGCCGGATCGCTACACAACAAAAAAACAAGATAACAGATGATAATCTGAAACTGGACGAATCCAGTACGCAAACCGCGCGCGTTATCAGTCATCATGGCCGCCAGTTATATGCTGAAGCTGAAAACCCCGATAAGTCACCACGCAAAATAAAATGTAAAATCAGGCAGAATTTAGGCGATATCGCCTGCGGTGATTTTGTCATAGTACAGCAGGCACTTGACCCTGACGGCAAGATAAAAACAGGCGAGTCACAAAACGTTGTTGTCGCCATTAAAGAACGCACGAACCTGCTGGTAAAAACCGGGTTTGCCGGTGCCATTAAGCCTGTCGCAGCAAATATTGGACAACTGGTCATTGTTACCTCGTTAAAGCCAAAACCCAATCCCTACCTTATCGACAGGTATTTAACAGCGGCTGAAAATTTGCCGGCCAAAGCACTCATCATAATTAACAAAATTGATTTGCTTGATAAAAACGCAAAACAGGATATAGCGGATTTAACGGCGTTATATCAGGGCATTGGCTACCGTGTAATAAGTTCCAGCATCAAAAAAAATATCGGCCTGGATGAAATATCAGATGCATTGAGCAACACTACCAGCATACTCGTGGGATTATCAGGTGTCGGTAAATCTTCTATTGTCAAATCCATTCTGCCAAAAGAAGAGATCAAAATCGGTGAAACATCAGAGGCAACCGGTGAAGGCAAACATACAACAACGGTATCGGCTCTATATCATTTAAAAGGTAATGGAATAATTATTGACTCACCCGGCGTACGCGACTTCACTCCTATCAATAATAGTCTGGATGAAATAACCCATGGTTTCGCCGACGTAAGACAATTTTACGGTGCCTGCAAATTCAGTAATTGCAGTCATAAAAACGAACCCGGATGTGCACTGAAACAGGCCGTAACAGACGGCAAGCTAAATGAACTACGCTTCAACAACTACCTGCGCTTAATTGAAGAATTTAACGAGCAGTAACATAAGAACCTGTGATTGTTAAATATAAACAAAAAAGCTCTGGGCCACGAAAACACTGAGAATAATATTTTTGTTAGTTGCGCCACATGTACAGCAAACAAAGAAAAAACTCAGGGCACTCTGAGTCTCTGTGGTTTATTATGTTTATAAAACTGAAGGTTGCACCCTGAAATTCACTGAAATAGGATTATGATCAGAGGAAGTAACCTGCCATACCCTGTTACTTACAAGTTCCAGGTGTCGATAAAACACATGATCAATCGCATTCCCAAAAACATGGGTTTTATTATTTACCGGGTATTCCAAAGAGGACAAGGCTAGTTTACTGACTAACTGCATGACTTCTGACATGCGATCATCACTCCAGCTATTAAAATCTCCAGCAACAATCATCGGACCATCATGATACTGTACGGAATCAAACAACTGTAGCAGTTGCTCACGGTATGCAGTCAGACCTAAAGTAAAATTAATTCCATGGATATTGGCCACAAGCAGTTTTTTGTTATGGCCATCTATATTGTAATAACTAACCAGTGTTGATTTAGGAATACGAATAAGCGGCTCCATGTTTTTAAAACCGCAGCTATGTATTGCACTTGAATTCGCTACTGTCATCACACCTGCAGCCGTTCCACCCATATAAAATGCCTTATTCATCACCCAGTTAAAATTATTTACTGTTAACAAGCTTGATAATTCATCATCCAGGTAAGCTTCCTGTATTGTCATCACGTCATGAGTCTGCGCGAAGGAGGATAAGTCTTTCTGCCAGCCCTCACTATTACCCTTGTAGATATTCCAGTTGAGTAGAGCGATATTTTCAGGATCAAGGCCATGTTTTTGTACATTCTCACTATTGACTTCAGCAAGCGCCTGACAGGTCTCTGGCTTCTTGCCTGCGTGATTAGCATTTAATGCCTCATCGCTTTTGCTATCAACATTAACGCAGGCAGCCAGCATCGGCGTGAGCAGAAGGAAAATATAAAATCTAAAGCTGTTTAACATATCAAATCCGGTAATGTCGGCACATCATGAGCATGAATGATGACACCTGTATAAAGTATAAAAAGGAACCGAAGTATTTGAATGATGCAAAATGCTGCCTCCTTTCCTTTTCCCGTTACTATGAACTAGTCTGTTTATAAAGTATATGGTAATCGTAAGCAAAAACTTGACGATGTGCGCCAATTATCTGGTAGCGCGGACAGGGTTATACCTGCCATATCAAGAGTGAATAGACATTATGTCGTCACATTTTCATATCTCAAGTCTATCTTCAGATAATAATGTATTATCCTAAATAAATCAGTTGAACCTACTGCGAACGACCAATGCACTGAATCTACAAGACTTTCTCGAACATTTTGAACTCACCGTATGGGTTATACGTTTTCACTCAAAATAACCGATAAATTATCGTATATTCAACGCCTTGATCGCTCTCGCTACGATTCAACTGATTTATTTAGGATTATCAATCAATTACTAGCGCGATGCACCCCGTTATTTTGGATCAAAAAAATAATAAATCTGGTTTTTATCTATTGAGCGATAACACTGATGCCTTTGTCGCACGATTCGCATTGGCAACTGTCGCTGAAAAAACGCTGGATATTCAATATTACATCATGCATAACGATGCCAGTGGCCGCTATTTGGCATACGCAATTCTATCAGCTGCAGACCGCGGTGTTCAGGTACGTATACTGGTTGATGATATAAATTTATCAGGCCGTGACAGTAATTTTAAAATGTTAAGCCAGCATGAAAATATCGAAATACGAATATTTAACCCTCTTTCCAATCGTGACTGGTTTAGAAATATTGAACTCCTGAGCAATCTTGATCGTGCAGGAAGGCGCATGCATAACAAGGCATTTATAGCCGATAACGCCTCCGCTATTATCGGTGGCAGAAACATTGGCGATGAATATTTTGACGATAGAAACAATTTAAATTTTGTAGACCTGGACCTGTTAACCATTGGTCCGATCGTTAGTGAGGTCACAAAAAGCTTCAATGATTACTGGCAAAGTTATTGGGCAACGCCAATCGAAAACCTGAGTAAAACCAGGGTGGTGCGAAAACAGCTGATGACGCTTCGAAGCAGTTTAAAAGATAAATGGCACCAGGCTAAAAACACAGAATATTTCCAGACTTTAAAACGTGCCGAATTCACACAAAAAATCATTAACAAACAAATTGATTTTATATGGGCAGAAGCAAATCTGTTTTATGACAAACCTGAAAAAATCAGCAACGATAGCATAAATCAAACAACTCACATCGGCCCGCAAGTCATGCCCTACTTTGAACAGGTAAATAACGAATTGTTAATGGCAACACCTTATTTTGTTCCGGGAAACAAAGGTGTTCATTGGCTTAAAAACAAAAAAAACCAGGGAGTTGATATTAAAATATTAACTAATTCACTAGCCGCAACTGATGTTATCGCGGTGCATGCAGGGTATAAAAAATATCGCAGACAACTGATCGCAGCTGATATTAATCTGTTTGAACTAAAACCGACCGCACAACCCAGTCAATCAAGAACAAATAAACTCATAGAAGGATCCAGGCATGCCAGCCTGCATGCAAAATACATGGTTGTTGATCAACAATATGTTTTTGTCGGCTCAGCAAATATTGATCCTCGTTCAGAATGTCTAAATACCGAGATAGGCATCATGGTCAACAGCAAGGAACTGGCGAGACAAACTATCGAGTTATTCGAAAAAAGCACTTCGTTAGACAACAGCTTTCATCTACATCTTGATAAGGCGGATAACACACTGCACTGGCTGACGAATGAAAGTGGTCATGAAGTTCATTATTCTGATGAACCAAAAGCCAGCCTGCTGAAGAAGTTTGGCGTCTTTATTTTGGGACTGCTGCCGATAGAGAGTTTGCTCTAAAAATCACACTCTATTTACTATTGCCATGCATGACCAAATTGTAAATAAAAGGCAGTGTCTTCAGCATCGGTAAAAAATCATCCATCATAGATTGCAGAATTTACAGAGAGACTTAATGTTGCCAGCAAATAGTGTAATGTTTTCAAGTTTTTTTATCGTCAACTATTTCCATAGATTACTTTCTTCGGGACTGAAAAAAATCCTGTAATAAAATTTTGCTTTTTTCAGCCAGAACGCCTGATACGACTTCAAAAATATGATTGTGCTGATTCGCCTCTAATAGATTGAAGGCTCCGCCCAAAGCACCGGTACGTGGTTCTGCCGCACCGTACACAACTTTTGAAACACGCGCATGAATCATTGCACCGACACACATCGAACAGGGTTCAAGTGTCACATACATTGTGGTGTCGATTAAACGATAGTTGTTGAGTTTTCTTCCGGCAGCACGCATGGCTATTATTTCAGCGTGAGATGTCGCATCAACACTGGTAATCGGCTGGTTCCAGCCTTCGGCAATTAATTGATCATCTTTAACGAGTACAGCACCGACCGGGACTTCACCCGCTACTTCTGCTTTTAGAGCGAGTTCAAGGGCTTTTGCCATCCATTTAATATCAGTCTCAGTACTCATAAAATAAGATGCTTTTTTCAAGAAACGCTATAAATACAGAGATGGCGAATTTATCAAGTTGAATAATTATTCCCACTCGATTGTAAATGACATGCGAAAATCCAGTATTAGCGCGGGTTTTTCGGTGGCCACAAGTGTCAATACCATGAAATATACCATTATCAATAATTCTTCAGTAAATATATTACAACTCGGATTCAACTCTGCAGTACGTATCGGTTAAACGGCCTGCCACCGCCATGTGATTTTGCATCAAAACTTCAGGGGTTGAAAGGCCAATGTCTTCCGTGGTCGTTGTCGGTGCCGAACCTAATGTAGTCGTAATTAACTTCTCACCTGGCTGTGCATGGCGAATTGTTAATTATCGCCTGAACACCGACACTTAACCAGTCTTGTTACCGAGGGCAACTTTACCTACTCTACCCTCCCATGAAGAACCTGCTATTACTGCTTGCACATTTGTTGACCACACTTGCCAAACTGCTTGGACCGGGCGGGGCCAGGGCTATTGTAGCCGACAGCCTTCTTATGAAACAGCAACTCCTGATCATTAATCGGTCTCGGCAACGAGCACCCAATCTAACTCCTATGGACCGAATACTACTCGGCTTCTGGTCGCTATTTCTCAATCCACACCACATTCAGCGAGCAGCGGTCATTCTCAGGCCATCAACACTTTTGAAATTTCACGACATACTCAAGAAACGCAAATATCGATTGCTGTATACCGCGCGCAAAACAGGGAAGCCGGGCCCCAAAGGTCCTTCACAAGAACTCATAGATGCCATCGTCGAATTGAAAAGGCGTAACACGCGGTTTGGCTGTCCCCGGATAGCGCAGGAGATCAACAAAGCATTTGGAGTTGACATCGATAAAGATGTTGTCAGGCGCGTACTTGAAAAGCACTACCGACCAGGACCCGATTCCGGTCACGGCCCTTCCTGGCTGACGTTTATCGGCCATCAGAAAGACAGTCTCTGGAGCATTGATCTTTTTCGTTGTGAATCCATTTTACTCAACACCCACTGGGTGCTCGTGGTCATGGACCAGTTCACTCGGCGCATCATCGGCTTTGGCGTACACGCTGGTCATGTCAACGGTGTAGCCTTGTGTCGAATGTTCAATAAAGCTATCTCAACAAACAGCATTCCGAAACATCTCAGCTCTGACAATGATCCGCTATTCCTGTATCACCAATGGCAAGCGAATTTGAGGATTCTTGGTGTAGATGAGATCAAGACCGTCCCGTATACGCCTCTATCG
>CAVWXQ010000055.1:0-30273 GCA_963759005.1 uncultured Gammaproteobacteria bacterium | reverse complement strand
AAAGATGTGCAGGTAAATTCAGCAATGGATCATCAGTTCGATCGAATCGAACACATGATGTTTACTGGAACTGTGGTCACAGACAGCCGGGGCGAGACCCTGATTGACGAGGAGACCGGTGAGGTCACGGTCGAGGATGATGGCTGTTGAAGCGGGTGAATTCATCCCCGTCATGTAACATCCAGTGGTGTTTTCCAAGGCGCACCAGTCTGGGGCAGGCAGTAAGGAAGACCTACAATGGTAATGAATACAAGCTGACTATCTTTAACTATTCGACTAACTGCTGAATAATGTTTTATGTGGCATGGAAAGACCTGACCCACTGTTTGTACAGTCAAAAATGATTACCAAGGAGTATGTCTCATGTTAAGGAGCAACAGAAATATTATTATTGGATTAATAATTCTAATGCTGGTGGTATTAACAGTGCAAACAGTCAATACAAACAGTCAATTAATTATGCTTATCATGGACCTGGATATTCTTGTTTTACTTGGCGCTTGTGCTATTGGCCTAAGCCTTGGCTTAATGGGATCGGGTGGTTCAATTTTAAGCGTGCCGGTGCTTGTTTATCTGGCTGATCAACCAGAAAAAGTTGCCATTGCTGGGTCGTTAGTCATTGTCGGCTCAATCGCTTTATTCGGTTCACTATCCTGCATGCGACAAAAATTAGTGGGGTGGGGCACTGTTTGGATGTTTGGTATTCCTAGCATGATCGGGACTTATGGAGGTGCCTGGTTATCAGCCTACCTGTCCGGCATAACCCAGTTAGCCATATTTGCCGGAGTGATGTTACTCGCTAGCTATTTTATGCTTAGGCAGAAAAAAATTATCGAAGTGGTATCTATGCATGAGCGCCATATTTTCAAAATAATGGCTGATGGTTTAGTAGTTGGAATGATTACCGGAATTGTTGGAGTGGGTGGCGGTTTTTTAATTGTGCCTGCGCTAGTTTTACTGTGTGGTTTAGCTATGCGAGTTGCCATTGCAACCAGTTTGGTCATTATCGCTTTAAAATCATTCAGTGGCTTCGTCAAATACCTGGATGTATTAGAACAAACAGGCCTTGCTATAGACTGGCAGGTGGTTGTGGTAATGATTATTGTAGGTGGCCTGGGCAGTACGCTGGGCAATAAAATTGCCGATAAAGTACCCCATGCTAAATTAAAGAAAATGTTTGGTGTCTTTTTAACCATTATGGGTATTTATATATTGGCGAATTCTATTCCACAACTTTTATAACTCTACCATTAGCAGCGTAGGTTGGTGTTCGTGTCTCACCCCAACCTACCATGCTGGCAAAACTGTTTGCATCCTCTTTGCCTGTAAAGCCTTCAAGGCTATTGAAAAATAACTTTACGCCAGGTATAGGAAGTATAAACACTCTTTCTAACCCAGGTCAAACTTACCAACCACAACATGTCTTGTTTATCGTTCTGAAGAAAAATCTGCCTGAAGCATGGTAGAAAGGTTGAATTCAGATATCTATCCTTCCTGTAAATCTGACCATTAATCTATGTGCTAAAAAGTATGTGAATATCACACAAATTAGCTGTGATCATTTCACTGAAATGTCAGGCAATGTTACATATTATTATCACATAAGGAAGTGATGCCAGGCAGGAAGCCTGGGACAGGGATGTCAAGAGACCTAAGGATAACTGGCAATAAGGAGTCATTGAAAATAAAGTTTAAAACAGTCAATAGCAAAGAGGGAGCATCATCATGGAAAATTGCTTTTTTACAATTGGAAAAGAAGGACATAAAGATATAGACATTATGGGCAACCGTAATCCGGGCTGTTTTGGGCATTATGATTTTGATCACATTGCCTATTTTGCCAAAAAACGTTTTGTTGATGGCTGCAACACCATTAGCATGCTGAAGCAGGCACAATCAGAAACCGAGCGGGAGGAAATCGCCCTGGTTTGCATGCTGGATGTTGATGATGAGATCGTACTCGATATTCAACTAGGCTGCCGCTATGCCGATGACTGCAAGGTAACAAACTGTCGCGATAAACTCAGAAAATTCATTGAAGCCGAGCGTAGAGCACAGGAAGTATAAACACCATTATTTTCAAATATCCATAGTGTGATACCGATATACGGACTGATATTCGTTCAAAATCGCAACGAAATCTTGCTAGATAAAACGTTATCCGATATCTAGCACTTAGTTAATGAACAAATGTCATGGATTGGATTTAATAAATAATTTTTAATACGCAGGGGGGAATAATACGGGGACTGTATTTGCGTAGTGAGGGGTTCGAGTAAGAACAACTGCTGAAATTTATAAGTGAAGTGTTGGTTCGGGCAATCTTTTTTTGTTCCGTGCAGTTTTATTCAAAACGAAAAAAACCAGCGCTTCAATGAAAAATTTATGCGCAACAGAAGCGAGACGTAAGTTTCTGAAGGAACGTTTTTTTATAAATTTATTTTATAAAAAAATTATAAATTTCAATGAGGAAGAAAAAATGAATACAAAATATCGAACAGGTATTTCTGATACCACTGTGCGATTTCTACGAATCGCAGGGATAACCCTCTTAACAGGGTGTTTCGTTGCATCATACGCCTATGCTGATGACGATCATGGTGATCGTCGTGATCGTCGTGGGCATGATGATGACGTCCACGGCCACGGCCACGGCCACGGCAACAACAACAAACCCTATCCAACAGAAAATGACCCTTCACGTTTTGGTGATCTGGTGATCGATACCGAGGGCGATCTGCTCGAAGGTCTTCCGGAAGCTAACGAGGGGACATTTGAGGGCGGAATCACAGGGCATACTGAAGACGCTTCTGCAAACAATGTATTACAGGCGGCAGAGCAACGCGACGACGGTAGATTCAACGTGCCAACGAATGGCGCGCCAAGTCCGTTATATGGCGCTCAGCCATTTAGTCAGCAGATGTTGCGATTTGAGGAATTTGGACCTGAAAAGCTGAAGTTCAAGAAAAAGAAACCTAAGCACTGGAAAAAATTACCAGCGCCTGCGAATGCGCAAAGTGTGCCCGATGGCGAAATGCTGGAGCATTTCCTGTCTCAGCGTATCTGGCCAGCGCCGACCAAGTTTGCAAATACCGAAGACGAGAATCCCTGGGAAGAGGTAATCGAAGATTACATCGGTCGTGATCTTGATGATCCACCTGCTGAGGGTCGGCCACCCGGTTTAGGCTGGTCTCACCAGCGTTGGGAAGAGTTCAAGCCTAAAACCTATTTTCAGACCGCTCAGACCGGTGCGCGTACCAATGGCGGTTTCCGCGATAGTAAACAGGGTCACGGTTATAGCGTAGGCGAATTCGGTCCTGGCGGGCTTTACCATAACACCGCCGGTGTAGAGGGAACGGAAGGCACAACCCGCGGTATCGATATTCGATTCCATCCGAAAATGCCGATACAGGATAAAGAAGCATTATGGACATTTGATGGCACCTTGCCACCAAAATTGTTGAATGTTCGCTACGGTGAACCAGTATTGATGCGTCACTATAATGCGTTACCAGTAGACGTGGCTGCGAACCGTGGTTTTGGTGTGCACACAATCACCACCCATGAACACAATGGTCATAACCCGGCTGAGAGTGACGGTTATGCTAATAGTCTTCTTCTTTCCCGGACAGTATTACGATTATCGCTGGCCGATGACATTGGCCGGTACTGATTCGGTCAATACCAATAAAAAAGACAAGCGTGCTGGTATGCCGGATGGTAAGGGTGGTATCAAGAAGCTTCCAGGTGACTGGCGTGAAACCATGAGCACACACTGGTTCCACGATCACATGCTCGATTTCACCGCGCAAAATGTTTATAAGGGCAATGCAGCCATGATGAACTATTACAGTGCGCTTGATCGCGGTAATGAAGGCATCGATGATGGCGTTAATATTAGATTGCCAAGTGGTACAGCACTGGACTGGGGTAATCGCGACTACGACGTTAACCTGTTGCTAGCTGAGAAAGCCTGGGACGGTGACGGCCAACTCTGGTTCAATCCGTTTAACCTGAAAGGTTTCATCGGTGATGTGATGACCGTTAACTGGTTATACAAACCTTATTTTGACGTACGTGCACGTAAATACCGTTTCCGTCTGTTGAACGGTTCAGTGTCACGTTACTTCAAGGTAGCCATGGTTGATGAGAGTGGTAATCCAGTACCTTTCTATATGGTTGCTAACGACGGTAACCTGATGGAGCACACTGTTTATTTTGAAAACGGTGAATTGCCTACACAGGGTATCGCTGAACGTTACGACATCGTCGTTGATTTCAGTAACTATGAACCAGGCGACAAGATCTATATGGTCAATATGTTGCAACATAAAGATGGGCAGTCTACCGATAAACCTGTTCCGTTAGCCGATATTGTCAGTGGTGCCTATCAACCTGAACAGGTTGATGATGACCTTGATGGCGTTGCAGATCGCTGGGCAAACGGTGATCCGGTTGTTGGTAAATTTATGGAATTTCGAGTCCACCAATACGATGGTCAAGATCTGAGTATGGATCCTGCTATGTATGTGGAAGGGAAGAAGACGATGATTCCATTGCGCAGGCCGACTGAGGAAGAGCTGGCGAATGCGCTTCACCGTTCTTTCGAGTTTGAAAGACAGCCTACTGACGATAAGCCATGGGTAATCGAAACCGATGGCGGTAAAGGTTTTGGTATGGATCCACGCCGTATATCTGCTGCGCCTTCAAAAAACTCCGGTGGTTTAGAAGTATGGCGTTTGATCAACAGCGGTACCTGGAGCCATCCGATTCATATTCACTTCGAAGAAGGTATTATTCTGCGTCGAAATGGTGAGGCACCTCCTGAGCATGAGAAATGGGCACGTAAGGACGTATACCGCCTTGGTCCACAGCCTGATAGTGGTGACATTGTCGAGGTTGCTTTACGCTTCAGGGAATTTGCCGGTACCTATATGGAGCATTGCCATAATACCCAGCACGAAGACCACGCGATGTTATTGCGTTGGGATATCGAGATTCCGGGGCAGGTCAAGCTGATGCCAACACCACTGCCTACATGGGACGGCGTGAGCTATGTTGACTCTGTGGCACTACCAACGTTTAGAGAAGGCGATGCTGTTGGTGAATTTGGTCCTGAGTTAGAACCGCTGTCTGTATGGATCAAAAATGGCGTGACTGTCAGTGAACTTGACAACATTAATGATGAGTTCATCGGTGATGCACTCAATCCACAGCCTAATAATGAACGTGGAGCGATCACCTATGAATTGTCGACGGCCACCAACATCGATGCTGATGGCAATGAAAGGCTGGTCTACTTCATTATGCATGACGTCAGTGATCAAGAGCTGGCTGAAGAACTGGGTATTATCTGGGCGGGTAATCTGGTCGATACACCTGTCGCCGCTTCTGCTGAAGCCAGCGTGGATGAAGCCGGTAACTGGACCTTCTATGGTGATCTGCCGAACCCTGTTTGGGCGAATCCAGCATGTCGTGATTTCTGATGGTACTGATGCGAATGGCGAAGCCTGTCTTAACGCTGATGGTATCCCTGATATCAGTGAAACCAATACATACTCACCTTTACGTCGTGTTAACTATGGTGGTAAGGATGTGGTCTTCAATATGATCGTTGTTAAATGGGGCGATGAAGACTGGGAGCAGAACAGGACTGACCGTAGTTGTGTCAGTTTCCCGGATGATCCACCAAACACTACCTGTGCCTACAATGGTACTGCCTGGGGTCGTTATAACAACTCAGGCCATGTCGTTGAAATGAACACCGATGCGAATCCGCCATACGTGACCCTGAAGCTGCATAAATCATGGGCCGGAGATGGTGATTACCTGCCGTACTACGTCGTGGTTGATACCTGGCCTGCAGCGTCCATCACGAGCCATGGGTGTGCCTAATGTACCGAAACATCAGTTCCTCGGCAGTACAGCCGTACCACTGGTGCAGTGGGTACCGGGTAAACGTATCCATCCTACCTTCCCGCCAATGCCACAGCCTGGCACCACAGATGGCGGCGAGGGCGGCCTGGCTGATGGTTATGGCATCAGTAATGGTGGCGGTCCATTCGGCAGTCAGATCGGGCTTCCTTCCTACTTTATGCCGGAAGATGACTACAGTCCAATGTGGCATATCGGCTTTGCGCACTGGTTAGAGCCTCATGACCGGGTGGTTAAAGGCTTCAAGGAGCTTAAAGAGTTGCGTGAAGATGGCAGGGTGGAAATCCTGGAGTGGCCAGCACCACCTCGTATTGCTGAAGGTGATGACACGGGTGTTCGGGTTGATGACTATGACTTCGAAAACCTGAATTCGCCTCATGTGGTTAATTGCCCAACTCCGATAACATTGGATGCAGCTATCCACAGGGCTCGTAATGCAGGTAAATAAGCGAGAGTCTAAAGAACTGGCGGTTACACATTTTTTGTAGCAGCTAGCAATTTGCACCGAGTCCGCGGTGACCTGAGATGTTCATCGTGGACTCCCCCTGCTTTTTTAGTATGAATATTTTTTAGTGAGAAATATGATGTACAAATATTTTTGGGTGGCGGCCTTCGCCTGGTTATCCATGAGTTATTCCAGTTATGGTCTAGCTACACCATGGGGTGCTAATTATTTTCCCAATGTTCCTTTAACTACCCAGGATGGAAAAACAGTCAAGTTTTTTGATGACTTGATTGAAGATAAAGTGGTAGTAATCAATTTCATCTACACCAGTTGTCCGGACACCTGTCCGCTGGAGACTGCGCAGCTTGTGAGAGTGCAAGAGATTATGGGTGACAGGTTGGGCAAGGATGTTTTCTTTTATTCCATTTCTATTGATCCAGAAAGAGACACGCCAGAAGTTCTCAAAGAGTATAAGGAAAGATTTAAAGCAAACTGGACATTTTTAACAGGTGAAAAGTCTGACATTATTCTATTGCGCAAAAAACTGGGTTTATATATCACGGAGATTCAGGATGGTTCGAACAACCATAATGTGAACATGATCATCGGCAACCAGAAAACAGGGCGATGGATGAAGCGTTCACCTTTTGAAAATCCGCATTTGCTGGCTGATCAGATTGGCAACTGGCTTACCGGTTGGAAAAATAAACAACAACGTGTAGCGGACTATGAGAGTGCGCCTGAGTTACGAAATATTCCGCGTGGCGAACAACTATTTCGCACACGCTGTGTTACCTGTCATTCAGTCACCGGTAATGAAATAGCGGGAGCACTTGGCCCCGACCTGCTCGGCGTTACACAACGACGTGAGAAGCAATGGCTTTATGACTGGTTAAAAGCGCCAGATCAAATGCTGAAGAAAAAAGATCCCATTGCATTAGCACTCTACGAGCAATACAACAAACTCGCGATGCCCAATATGCGTTTAAATAAAGAGGAGGCGGTCGCTTTACTCGAGTATATAAATGACGAAACACAAAGATTACAGGCAGGCAATTCAACCGCAGGTTCACGGAAACCTGTGACTGCTGCATTTACAGTAAGTCATCATAAACCATCCGGTGATGTGGTTGCCATTATGAATTCATGGGTTCGTGAAGCGCACCAGGGTGCCAGGATGAATGCCGGTTATATGACACTGGTAAACGCAGGTTCAGAAGCAGTGTCGCTGGTCAAGGTTGAGAGTGAAGCATTCGAAAATATCGAAGTGCATGAAATGGTCAGTGTCGATGGCATGATGGAAATGCGTGAAGTAAGCGACATGGTTATTCCAGCGAAAGGACAGATCTATTTTGAGCCAGGCGGTAAACATCTAATGTTAATGGGGCCTAAGGAGCAATTTAAGAAAGGCCAGCAGGTAGATATGACGTTGACCTTTAAATCAGGCAAAAAACAAATAGTATCTATTCAGGTAGCAGCAAGGTAAACATGGTTCTGACTATTTAACTATATACCATGGCCGCGGGCGCTGGTTTATTTTCTTTTAATAATCTATTTATTGCAGGTAACAAAAATGAAATTTAAGCGAATATTATTTTTTCTTTTAATTGCTTTCTCTCTACAAGGTGTGAATACAGCAACAGTTAGTGCAGACGATTCATCTTCTAATTCCTCCAGGCTGGAAGTGGTTTTTGAAACAAGCAAGGGCTCTTTTACGATAGAGCTATATCCAGAAAAAGCACCAAAAACAGTGGCTAATTTCCTCGCTTATGTTGATGCAGGTTTTTACGATAACACTATTTTTCATCGTGTTATCTCCGACTTTGTCATACAGGGAGGTGGCTTCGAGAAAGGCATGAAATATAAAGAACCTCGTGAACCCGTTAAAAATGAGTCAGATAATCGTTTAAAAAATCTTGCTGGCACGATTTCAATGGCGCGAAGAACACACCCGGACACTGCTACATCACAGTTTTATATTAATTTAAAACACAATTCGAGTCTTGACTTTAACAGCAAGCTGCAACCTGGTTATACGGTATTTGGAAAAATCAGCAAAGGTACAGACGTCATTGATAAAATTTCTGTCGTGCAAACGGCAACAATGGATCGTTTTAAAGATGTACCAAAAGATGATGTGGTTTTAAAGTCAGTCAAACGTAAAGGCTCAACAGTTGCAGCATCAGAGAAAAAACAGAAGTCGTACGTTGAAGGTGTGCATTATGTTGTGCTGGATGAGCCGGTAGCCACCAGAGATAATAGTAAAATTGAAGTAGTGGAAATGTTCTCATACGGCTGCTCGCATTGTTATGAGTTTGAGCCGTTAGTAAAGAAATGGAGTAAGCAACAATCCAGTGATATTGATTTCTGGTTTTTTCCAGCGGTATGGAATGAACCGATGAAATTATTCGCGCAGGCATTTTATGCTGCTGATGAATTAAATATTACAGACAAAATACACGTTCCACTGTTTACAGCCATTGTAATTGAGCAAAAAAATATTCGTAATAAAAATGATATTATCAATTTTTTTGTCGAGCATGGTGTTGATGAAAATACTTTTATTGAAGCGTTTAATTCGATGGCTGTAGAAAGTCAGGTTAAACAGGCCGAGCTGCGTGTGCGCGAATATAAACCTGCAGGGGCACCTGAAGTTGTCGTCAATGGTAAATATCGAGTTGACCGTATGCGCGCTGGCGGACAGGAAGAGATGCTGGCAGTGGTGGACTTCCTGATTAATAAAGAACGCGTCAGGTTAAATAAATAAATGTATCGTCAATTTTTATTTCCGAATAGTTATCTGTATTTGCAGATAAATCTGTTACTGATCTATTTTTTTTACGCAGTTGATCTGAAAGGATTATTGGTAGGGCAGGAAAGTCCACGCCAGTTAGACGACTGAGTTTTTAGCCCCATCCGCCCTGTTGCCGTAGCAGTTATCGTGCATGTTGATGGTATGACATCTGGTATAGTGCCGGGCGTACCAATACCACCGTTTCTAGTCAATCCACCGGCTACCACAGGTTCATTTTACCTGCTAGGCTTATTCCCACTGGCGACTGTGGGCATGGATTAAAGGGTACCTCTATTAATTCTGGGTTGAGCACATTGAGATTCAGAATTTTCAAAAGCAAGGCGCAAAGTGCTTGTAATAGTTATTCTATTGCAAGTGCTTAGCAACGCAGCTATTGGAAATTCTGGACTGCAAGATGCCAATCCATGAATTAATAGAGGTGCCCTAATGTAAAGAGCACGATGTGGAGCAGGTCATAGTCTTCACGAAATAGTGGAAAGTATTATGATTTGCCTCAATTCATCTGCTTATCGGAATTGTATTTGAACAAAAATCTGCGCAATGAGCGCGACTTGTTGCCAGCGTTTTTATAGCAGCTTATGAGAAAAATAGTCTAGGGCAATTCTGATTAAGTATCATTAATTCTGGCGATGCCCAAAAGCCAGGATCAAGGCATTGCTTTGACAGATTTTTGCTCCTGCAAAATCTGCATTCCCTCCATCCATGGAGGTCAAAGCATGCCGGCTTCATACTAAAGCGGACCTGGTAAGAAGCGATAACGTGGAGCATGGCTTTTGGGCATCGCCCCACAGGGCGGGCTTTTAAGCGCACATCTTCTGCGTTATGTCTCTTATGAAGGCAACAAGCATTCATAGCGAAACATGTCTTGAATCTGTACGCTTAAAAGCCCGCAGAATTTATGATACTTAATCAGAGTTGCCCTGGTCATTAATCTCAGATGACGAAACCTCCTGCGCTTTTAACTGCTTCCCCATAAACCGCGTATAAAGAACGGTGCCCAAAAAAAACACCAGGCTGGTAAAGATGACATAAAGCCCAATTTTAAAATCTTCACTGTTGCCCGCATACCAGACACCAATGATAAAATAGAAAATCGCAAGATACATCGACCAGGCGTGGGTGTATACCTTACCTTTAAGCAGACCGAAAAGCGGGAACATCAGTGGTCCTAGCTGAAAGAAGATGATAATTGAAATGAGATGTTTCGCTGGTGGTTCAATCAGCAGGTGCCAGGCAAATAGACCAAACAACAGTGCGAAATAGCCGGACAGGGTTAGCCATCGGCCTAATTTTATGTATGATTTTGATTTATGGGGAATTTGATTCATTATGTGTTTTCAAAGAAGTTTTTTAGCTGTTATGGCAACGCGTTTACCAATTGCCAGGCAAAGCTTGCGTTCTTCGTCACTTAAAGGTGTAAGCTCCAGATCATCCGTCAAACGCGTTGCGCCATAAGGTGTGCCACCGGTTTTTGTCTGAAACAACTCGGTTTCAGTGTAGGGCAGGCCAACAATTAACATGCCGTGATGCAGTAGCGGTAGCATCATGGTGAGCAGGGTGCTCTCCTGACCACCATGCATGCTGGTGCTGGCAGAAAAAACGGCTGCCGGTTTGCCGGCCAGTTTCCCCCCCATCCACAAAGCACTGGTATTATCGATGAAGTGTTTCATTGCCGCCGGCATATTACCAAAATGCGTGGGGCAGCCGAGTATCAGACCCGCGCATTCGACAAGATCATCAGTGGTGGCAAACAGTGGGCCATCTTCGGGTATTGCAGGTGCTGTCTGTTCTGAAACAGGTGAAACATCAGGTACTGTGCGCACGCGCGCGTGCATGCCTTCAATTTCCTCTACACCACGGGCGATAATATTTGCCATTTCGGCAGTGGTGCCACCCGGACTGTAATACAAAATCAATATTTCCTGTGACATTACAATATATCCAGCACTTTCTCGGGTGGCCGGCCGATGATGGCTTTATTGCCGTTAATGATAATCGGGCGCTCAATCAAAACAGGGTGGTCTATCATCGCCTGAATTAACTGCTCACGGCTTAAACCGGGATTGTCCAGGTTGTTTTCTTTATATGGTGCTTCGTGTTTTCGCATTAAATCGCGTGGTTCAAGTCCCAATATATCAAGAACATGGTTAAGTTCGGTGCTGTCGGGTGGCGTGTTCAGGTATTCTACAATAGAAGCAGTTATACCTTTGTTGTTTAAAATGTCCATGGTTAGCCGGCATTTGCTGCATTTTGGGTTGTAAAATATTTGAACCTCATCACTCATTACTATTTCTCTCTGGTTTTGATTTCTTTCCCATTATAATAATCATTTCAATTTTATCGGAATTTAGCCTTTTTTGGCAGAATATATTGCTTGACACTAAATGTAATGCTTTCTTTGTTACTTTTTAGGGGTATAATCCGCCTCAATAATTATATGCATCAAACTAAAAATAACAACTAACATCAAAATTGGAGATATATATGACCATGCGAACAACTGCCCGTCTGTTTAGCGTTGCCCTTTTAAGCTTAGGCCTGATTACAGGTTGTGCTTCAACAGAAGAAGCCGCTGATGATTCGTTATTAGCAGCTGAAGCCATTGCCGACGCTAAGACTGCAAATGCTGAAGCGAAAGCGCTTAATGCTGAATGGAGCGGTACTGGAACATTAATTGCACAAGCTGAAGAAAAGCTTGCAGCTGGTGATACAGCAAGTGCGATTGCACTTGCTAATGAAGCTGAAACGCAGGCAAGGGCTGCAATCGAGCAGGCGAATGCTGCAAATAAAAAATTCCTGAATGAAAATGCTGAGCGTATGGCGGCAGAAGAAGCCAGCTCGCGTGGTGCTATGGCTGGACGTGTAAGCAGCTACTCAGTCGTTCGTGGTGATAACCTGTGGAGCATCTCTGGTAAAGATGAAGTGTATGCGGACCCTTATCAGTGGCCACTGATATACAAAACTAACCGAGACAAAATCAAAGATGCAGACCTGATTCACCCGGGACAAGTTTTTGATATCGATCAGAATGCTTCTGCATCAGAAATTGACGCTGCGGTAAACCATGCCAAGACTCGTGGTGCATGGTCAGTCGGTGATACTGAGCAGTCTGATTATGAATACCTGTCGAAATAAATTAGTTTTCAGGATACAGCCATAGATAAATATGGTAATCATAAAGATGATAAAAAAAGGTCCGCTTGCGGGCCTTTTTTTATGTCCATGGATGGACGGTATGTCGCGGTGCCATGGATGGCAAGGAGCGATGCATGTCCATGGATGGACGGGTTGAAAATTGCTCCTGCATTTTCCACCGTACGTCTCGTACATATGCGTCGTCCTACTAACGTCCATCCATTGACATATTGCATATTTTGAACTCCACACGTCCATGTGGTGTGTATGTCACAAGAAGCGAAGGATAGTTGTATGGTACATTGTTAAAATCATGATTTTGGTAGTCGTAAATGAATGTTTGTAAGCAAATTTTTGTCAGTGGTCTGGTACAAGGTGTGTTTTTTAGAGATAGTACCAGACAAAAAGCCAATGAATTCAACTTGAAAGGTGGCGTCAGAAATCGTCGTGATGGACGCGTTGAAGTATTAGTTGCAGGCGAAGATGAGGTAATTCAATCATTAATTAAATGGCTAAAAATCGGTCCAAAATACGCAAAAGTGTCTACTATTGAAGTAATAGATTTTCCAATAGCTTATCTGCAAGATAGTCAAAATGGATGTTTTGAAATCTGGCCGACAAAATAAATATGAAGCAGCAATTGATGAGTATGTATAAATGAGTGCAGTGTTTGATGACAATATAAAACAAAACCAGCATCTTGAAGTTCATGATATTTTGAAATGGCTTGAAGAAGATAAAATGGTGGACACTGAGAACGCACACATGCTGCGTACTCTGGCTGTGGGCGCAGCGTACAAGAAAAAAAATCCGCTGGAAATTATTGCGGAACGAAATTGGGTTAATCTTGAAACGCAACAGCTACTGACACTGGAGACATTAACAAAGTGGTTTGCCGAGCGTGTTGATTTGCCTTTTGTACGTATTGATCCGTTAAAAGTAGAAGTGTCTGAAGTGACCGAAGTGATGTCATACGCCTATGCGGCTAGATATAATGTGTTACCAATAAAGGTTGATAGCACCACGATAACGATGGCAACTGCACAGCCCTTTGAGCGTGACTGGGAAACGGAGCTATCACGTATCCACAATAAAAAATTTAAACTGGTTATTTCCAGTCCGGATGACATTCGTCGATTTTTGCTGGAGTTTTATAGCATCGCAAAATCGATTCATGGCGCACACATCTCAGCCGATAAAAGTGGTAGCAATATTCAAAACCTTGAACAGCTGATGGAGCTGGGTCGTAGCGGTAAGCTCGATGCCAATGACCAGCATGTGGTTAATATTGTGGACTGGTTATTACAATACGCTTTTGACCAGCGCGCCAGTGATATTCATCTGGAGCCACGCCGGGAAATGTGCCCGGTACGATTTCGTATTGATGGTGTTCTGCAGGAGGTTTATCAAATTCCAACTGCGGTAATGAAAGCGGTGACCAGTCGAATAAAAATAATTGGCCGTATGGATGTAGCGGAAAAACGCCGGCCACAGGATGGCCGACTCAAAACACGAGCCGAAGATGGCAAAGAAGTCGAATTGCGACTATCAACAATGCCAACTGCATTTGGTGAAAAGTTGGTTATGCGTATTTTTGATCCGGAAGTGCTGGTGAAAAATTTCAGGCAGCTTGGTTTTAGTAAAAAAGATAATGAAATCTGGCAGTCAATGATCAAGCAGCCGCACGGCATTATTCTGGTGACCGGCCCTACCGGTTCAGGTAAAACAACCACCTTGTATTCAACGCTGAAACTGCTGGCCAAACCTGAGGTAAATGTCTGCAGCATTGAAGACCCTATCGAGCTGGTTGAACCATCATTTAACCAGATGCAGGTACAGAAAAATATCGATCTGGATTTTTCCAGTGGGGTACGCACACTGTTACGTCAGGATCCTGATATCATCATGATAGGCGAAATTCGCGATCAGGAAACTGCTGATATTGCCATTCAGGCTGCTTTAACCGGCCATTTGGTACTTTCCACATTACATACTAATGATGCGCCATCAGCAGTGACTCGAATGCTTGATATTGGCGTGCCGCCGTATTTAATTCAGTCGTCTGTACTCGGCATTATGGCGCAACGTCTGGTGAGAACCTTATGTCAACACTGTAAACAGCCAACAGATATTAGTGATGAAGCATGGCGTGAACTAGTTCACCCATGGAAAGCCACAAAACCTAAAAAGGTCTACGAGCCTGTTGGCTGTCTTGAATGTCGTAATACCGGCTATCAGGGACGTAAGGGCATCTATGAAATGTTCAAGTTTTCAAATGAAACACGGCTAATGATAAGCAAAGATACAGACATACACGATTTGCGGCGAGCAGCGATTAAGGATGGCTTGCAGCCTTTAAGGCTGAGCGGTGCCAACAAGGTCGCAAAAGGCGAAACCACCATCGAAGAAGTGCTTCGTGTCGCACCACCACCGCTTGATAATTAAACCATTTGTCCTTAGCTATTAGTCGAAAAACCAGGAACCAGTGACAGATGACCCGCTTTCGACTATCTCACAAGTTAGATTTCATCTATATCATCAACCAGTTATAATACGCGCCCGTATCCCGTTTTAATAAAAACTGAGGTTTTATCCATGAGTTATTACTTTTCTAAAATTGTTGATGACAGTTTTGAAGATGCTATTGAGCGCATCACCAGGCATCTGGCTGATGCGGGTTTTGGTGTATTAACAACAATTGATGTCAGCGCTACTTTAAAAAAGAAAATTGATGTTGATTTCCCGCGTTATACAATTTTAGGTGCATGTAATCCGGGTTTTGCTCATAAAGCACTGTTGGCTGAAGATAAAATTGGCACTATGCTGCCTTGCAATGTTATTGTGCAGGAAATGGCCAACGGCAAAGTCGAAGTTGCTGCAGTTGATCCGATGGCTTCAATGATGGCGATTAATAACGAGGCACTCGGTGGTATTGCATCTGAAGTGCGGGTTATGCTGAAAAATGTTATTGAAGGTTTATAGTCGTTATGTCACAACCAAAAGTCGTAGTATATAGTGGTCGTTTTTGTGGATATTGCACCGCTGCTGAGCGTTTACTTCAAAGCAAAAATGTAAAGTATGAACTGATCAAAGTGGATGAAGATCAGTCTATGTTTGATCATATGATGAAAATTACCGGTCGTCGTACCATTCCTCAAATTTTTATTGATGAATTTCATGTTGGTGGCTTCGATGATCTTTCGTCATTAAACCAAAGCGGTAAACTCGACGAGTTGCTTAGTTCCTAGTTAAGTTTACTCGTCATTACCAGTGAAGATCTGGCAATGACGGTATAATAAAAAACCTTATTCACTTTCACTAAATAAAAGTCAGCCATCATGGAATATTTGCCAATATTCATCAAAATTAAACACCGGCCCTGCCTGGTCGTTGGCGGTGGTTCTATCGCTGCGCGTAAAGTGGCTTTGTTAAGAAAAGCGCAGGCAGAGGTAACCGTGGTCTCTCCCGAGCTTTGTGATGAACTGCAAAAACTAAAAGATGAAAATTTAATCCAGCATATAGCACGTGAGTTCGAAGATAGTGATTTAGAAACTGCTGTGGCAGTGATTGCTGCGACTAATCAACGACAGGTTAACGAACGTGTTTCAGAACGAGCTAATCAACTCCGCCTGCCGGTGAATGTGGTTGATAATCCCGATTTATGCAGTTTTATTATGCCGTCGATTATCGATCGCTCACCAGTGGTTATTGCGGTCTCTACCGGTGGTTCATCTCCCGTACTGGCACGATTGATTCGCACCAGACTCGAAGGCAGTATTCCAGCGGCTTATGGTCGGCTGGCAAAACTGGTGGAGTGTTTTCGCGATAAAGTTAAAACGGCTTTTCCCAATGTGGAATCACGTCGTGGTTTTTGGGAAAAAATTCTTGAAGGTACCGTTGCTGAACTGGTCTTTACCGGCCATGAAGATGAAGCACATCAGGTGCTGGATCAAGCAATTGACAGGCAATCAGCAGACCAGGCGGCAATGCCCGAAATGCCCGGCGAAGTATTTCTGGTCGGCGCTGGTCCCGGTGACCCTGATTTATTAACTTTCCGGGCATTGCGTTTAATGCAGCAGGCAGACGTGGTGGTTTATGACCGACTGGTATCACCGGCCATCATGGAAATGGTGCGCAGTGATGCTGAAATTGTTTACGTCGGTAAAGAACGTGATAAACACACCATGCAGCAGGAAAACATAAATCAGTTGCTGGTGCGTCTGGCCAAAGAAGGCAAACGTGTTCTGCGTTTAAAAGGCGGAGACCCATTTATCTTTGGCCGCGGTGGTGAAGAGATTGAAGAGCTGGCACAGGAAGGCATTGCCTTTCAGGTGGTGCCGGGCATTACTGCCGCAAACGGTTGCTCAGCTTATGCCGGCATTCCACTAACGCATCGTGATTATGCGCAGTCCTGTGTGTTTGTTACCGGCCATTTAAAAGATGGTTCGGTTGATCTTAACTGGAAAGCGCTGGCGCATCCTCATCAAACCGTCGTGTTCTACATGGGGTTGCATGGTGCACCAACCTTGTGTAAAGAAATGATAAGACATGGTTTACCGGCAAACACACCGGTTGCACTGGTGGAGCAGGGTACCACACCACAGCAACGTGTTTTGATTGCGACCCTGGATACCTTGCTTGATGTCATCAATAATGAAGACATCAAACCGCCGACATTAATTATCGTGGGTGAAGTTGTGACCCTGCATGACAAACTCAAATGGGTTGAAGAGCACCATGCAAATAATGTTGATGGAATTTTTTCCTATAAAAACCAATAAATTATTTAGCTTATGCTGAATGAAGTGGTAATGTCGCTGGCTCAGCGTAATACCTGGGATAATCAGGATTATCACTTTTTTAATAGCGCAATAAAATAGCGCATTTTCTGTAGAATTTTTAATTTTTTAAATTGGAAGTGACGAAACGAGTTGATTTAGTCATAATACGGGGTTATTTATAAAAGCTTTGCCTGATGGTGAAGATATTTCCTAATTTATTGCATTTAAAACTGAGAATATAAGTGATAGAAAATAAACAGAGCAAAAACCGAATTCAGATTTTTAGTTATTTAGTCCTGTCAGGACTTGTATTACTTGGTGCTTTAGCAAGTGAACCTGTTTTCGCAAAAACAATACGATACGTCAGTGATGAGCTCAAAATACCGATACGCTCCGGAGCATCTGATAAGCATCGCATTCTAAAATTTATTAACAGTGGTACTAAATTGACTGTGCTGGAAACGTCTGCTGATGGTAAATATAGTCATGTTGAAACCAGTAGTGGTAAGTCGGGCTGGGTATTAACTGCAGACCTGATGAATGTCCCCAGTGGTCGTGATCGCTTAGCCGCTGCCAAAAAACAGTTTTCACAATCTGATGAGATAATAAAAGATCTAAAAAACACCATCGCTGAATTAAAGTCAGAGCTTAAGCAGCTGAAAAATGAGAAGGGCGCTTTGCAAAATGAGCGCACAAACTTGAGTAATTCACTGGAAGACCTGAAAATTACCGCTGCGAATCCATTGTCCTTGTCGAAAAAGAACAAACAACTAAAGAAAGAGCTGGATAAAGTTCGTCAAAATGAAGCGATGCTAGAAAAAGATAACCAGCAACTTAGTAGTAACGTCATGCAGGAATGGTTTTTGATTGGCGGTGCTGTATCGATTGGCAGTTTGATTCTTGGCCTTATCCTGACCCGCATCAACTGGCGTAAAAAACGTGATAGCTGGGGTGATAGTTTTTAATTTTTCCGCAAATGAACGCTAATTAACGCAAATATTTAAAAGTAAAAAAACAAATCTTCCACGGATGAACGCAGATGAACACAGATGTTTAGAAGCTTAAAATGTTCTTATCTGCGTTCATCTGTGGGTTTAAATAGATATTAATTTGAGTGTATTTGCGTTCATTTGCGGAAAAAATTGTTCTTTGTAAGGCGGTTATTTTTCTGTTGGCAATTCATTGAAGGACTGAAAAAGGAATTTTATGTTTCATAGCGCACAAGTTCTAAAACCCGCAAACACATCATTTCTGTCAGCAGCATAATAATTACGCCAGGTGTTGCGAATCATCCGCGAGCGTGTAGTCCAGGCGCCGCCACGTAATACTTTTGTTTGACCAAACAAGGGTTGTGAATAATCCTGGTACATATCGGCAACAAAACCGGGGTAGGGGTTAAAAGTATCTGCCGTCCACTCCCAGACATTGCCTATCATCTGGCGGCAACCAAAGGCACTGTCTCCATCGGCCAGGGCGCCAACATCAATGGTGCGCATGGCACGCGAATCCATGTTAACGTGTTTTTCTGTTGGCTCTTTTTCGCCCCAGGGATAAAGCTGCTTCTGGTTAATATTCTCTGGCTTGCCAGAGGCTGCTAATTCCCACTCGGCTTCAGTCGGTAAGCGACGATTTGCCCAGCGGCAATAAGCGCTGGCTTCATACCAGTTAATGTGTATCACTGCGGCATGCGGGCGCATAGTATGCCACCGATCGAAGTGTTTGATTAACCAGTTTCCTTCGTTATCTTTTTTCCAGCCATCGGGTTTGCTTATTTTATTTTTTTGTAACCAGTCCCAGCCTTTTTCGTCCCAGAATGATTGTTTGTTGTAACCGCCATCATCAACAAATCTGGCATATTGCAGGTAACTGGTTGCAGCCAGTGCAATAGCGAAAGGTTTAACCTTTATCGGGTGCTGCCATTTTTCATTATCGAAGCAGAAACTGTCATCTTTTTTGGCACCTAACATGTAGTCACCACCTGTAATGGTTACATCACCATCAAGTGGGCCGGCATTGTATCGTTCATCATCTACTATACTATTGGCGAATAGCGGTGCTGGGTAGTCCAGAGTGCGACGGCTATAGGTAAAGGCTTCAGTATGCATGTCTTCATGAAATACTGCATAACGAGTGAGATAAATATCCTGTGCCGTTGTTTTTCCATTTTGCAAACGCTTAATAACGGCATCCAGCACCTGTTGCATGTAAGCTTTGGTTTCGTGCAGTGGCAGTAGTGGTAAATTCCAGCGATCTTCATGGGCAATATTTATTGAATCGTAAAGTTCATCAGCATTACTTAAAAAAGAGTTCGCACCATCCAGATGACGCAATGTCCATAGTTCATAAAAATAGGCAACATGGCCAATTTCCCATAAAAGCGGGTTAACGATATCAATTTGTGGGCCAATAATCTGTTGTTGGTCGAGGCCATCGACAAGTTCAAGCGTGCGTTGTCGTGCATCTTTTACATCTGTGATTAAGGATGATATTGTTTGTTCGCTACTATTTTTGTTTGGCATGGTTGGCTTTTATATGTGTATGGCGATCTACTGTCATTGACTCCGATCCCTAAACGTTCTAGTTTACCAGCTTATGCATATAGGAATAATAACACCTGCAGCGGCAAAATCACTAAATGGAAATCGAGCCACGGCTTTACGCTGGGCGGATTTTTTACGACAGCTTGGTTTTCGGGTCAGTGTTAGTGTTGACTGGGATGGCACATCGTATGATTTAATGATTGCTTTGCACGCCTGGCGTAGTGCTGAGTCTATCGCTGCATTCAAACAACAATATCCGCAGCGCCCGCTGGTGCTGGCGATGACTGGCACAGATTTATACCGGTTTATTTTAAGTCATCCTGAAGCAACCTTAGCATCAATCAAATCTGCAAACCGCCTGGTGACCTTGCATCGATTAGCAATACGTGTGCTGCCAGAATCCTGCCATCATAAAGTCCATGTTATTCATCAGTCTGCCATTCCCCTGGCAAAACCGCCTAAGCGCTCGGTTAAACATTTTGATGTTTGTGTTGTGGGCCATTTACGTGAAGAAAAAGATTCTATGCGGGTCGCTTATGCGGTGAGAGACCTACCGCCTGAGAGCCGAATACGTGTGTTGCATTATGGCAAGGCGCATAACGAAAAGTGGGCTGCCTATGCAGAGCAGGAGATGAAAATTAATCCACGCTACCACTGGTATGGTGAAGTGCCGCACTGGAAAATCCGGCAGGTCTATGGGTCCTGTCATTTAATGGTATTACCATCGCTGATGGAAGGTGGCGCGAATGTGATTTCTGAAGCGACGGTGGCAGGCTTGCCGGTGCTTGCTTCTGATATTGATGGCTCCGTGGGATTGCTGGGTGATGATTATGCGGGTTATTTTCCGGTGCAGGATACTAATGCTTTACGTGAGTTGCTGTTAAAGGCTGAAACAGAACCTGACTATGTGCAATCGTTGGAGAAACAGTGCAGGGCGAAAGCGGGGCTGTTTACCCGTGAAGCGGAGAAACAGGGCTGGGCAGATTTGTTGAAGGATATGGGATTGTAGGATCATTGGCGTATGTTAATGTAAACTTTCGCGCAAATAACGCAAGACGCGAATAAACGCAAAAATGAGAAAATATTTTGTTAAAATGTCATCTCGAACGATTTATGCGAGAGATGACAATTAAATCATTAACCGTACTAACTATTTGCGTTTATTTGCGTTCATTAGCGGAATAAATTGATTTAATCTGAAATTAAAGTAACACTTTCCAGGCTTTCGCTATCATCAGTCACTTCACCAATGACCACGCTCACGGGATAACCTAATTCCTTTAACTCAGCTAAACATGCTTCAGCATTATCAGCAGGAATTGCTGCCAGTAAACCACCAGAAGTTTGCGGATCAAACAACAAAGGAAAGTGTTTGTGTCCGGTTAATTCACCGGGGTCTTTTATGGCGCGTCGCAGTCGTACATTTTGTTCCTGTAGTGAACTAAAAATCCCCGTTTCTATCATTTCCAGTGCGCCATCCATAATCGGTAAGCTGCTTAAATTCAGTTTTACACTTTTTCCAGAAGAACGAGTCATTTCAACAAGATGGCCGAGTAGACCAAAGCCGGTGACATCGGTACATGCGGTAGCGCCATGACGATGCATGCAGAAACCGGCCGCCTGATTAGATAACAGCATGCTTTTTAACGCGGCATCAATCCAGCGACCTTTGGCTTTGAGTCGCATGTCTGCTGCAAACAGTGTGCCTGTGCCTAATGCTTTGGTAAGTATTAAAACATCACCGGCCAACATGCCAGATTTTCGCATTACCTGCTCGCGATTTGCCAGGCCGGTTACCGATAGTCCAAATGAAAGTTCCGCACCTTCACTGGAATGGCCGCCCACCAGTGCGGTATTACTGGCATTTAGAACATTTAATGCACCTGACATAGTCTGGTATAACTGATCTTCTACCTGGCTTTCAATACCATAGGGAATAGTGGCAATGGCCATCGCCGATTGAGATTCTGCGCCCATGGCAAAAATATCACTGAGCGCATGATTAGCGGCAATTTGTCCAAAGAGGTACGGGTCGTCAATGAAACTGCGAAAATAATCCACGCTTTGAACAATGAGTTTGCCTGCGGGGACTTCGGTGACCGCCGCATCATCCGGGTCAGCTAAACCAATGACCACATCATCGCGGGTGATGGCCTGTAATCGATTGACTACACGTGATAAAACGGTACTGCCCACTTTTGCACCGCAACCACCGCAGCGCATGGCGATGGCTGATATCTCATGCAGTGTTTTCTTATCGGCCATCGACTGATTAAACTGTGGCGCGCTTTCCTGTGCCATTTCCGGCAGTTTATTAAAGTTGTCCATAAAGCGACGGTCTATCCAGTCTTTAATTTTCCACAACCAGGCGCCTTCAAGTGACCAGTTACTGTGGGAGGCAATCGCGTATTTATCACCGGTACTTATCAGTCCGAGAAAATGCTTCTGCGGGATAAACGGTTTTAGTGGCTCATTTTGTGCAGCGCGTGCCAGATTTCGTGCTAGCGGCGGACCTTGCCGTACGGCAAATACGCCTGACTTGGGGCGTGGGTGATTAACGACAGCGGCAATATCACCCGCGGCAAAAACATTTTTATGTGAAGTTGACTGCAGGTAATCATTCACCGTGATGAATCCTTCAGTGTCAACATCAAGACCGGTATCCGCTAACCACGTTGGGGCCGAAGCATTGGTTACCCATAATACGGCATCTGCCGGATGCTGCTCACCATTGTCGTTTACCAGGTAACGTTGCTGTACTTCTTTTATACGGTGACTGGCGTGTATTTTTATATTTCGCTGTTTAAGAATACGGCTAAAACGTTTTTGAACCTGTTTGTTATGGGTCGGCAGGATATGATCGCTGCTGCAATATAAATCGATACTCAAAAAGTCGTTAGACCTGTTTTGTTGTTTTAATAACTGAAACAAACGATACTGTGTAGCCAGTGCCATTTCAACACCACCTGCACCACCACCGACGACAGCAAGATGAAAGTCGTTTTTAGAGTCTATTATTTTATCTGTTAGCTGGTCCCATTGCGTTAAGAAGCGATCGATGGGTTTAACCGGCATGGAAAAATTCTCGGCACCGGGTATATGCAGGGTGGCGGGTTTTGAGCCGATATTGATAGAAATCAAATCAAAATGGATTGGCGGTCGACCGGCGCAGATAACATTGTTATTTTCAAGATCGAGATCGTTAACTTCAGCATGATAGATACGGGCCTGGGCAAACTGTGCCAGCGGGCGTAAGTCGATATGTGCTTCATCGTATTGGTAATGTCCGGCAATATAACCGGGTAGCATGCCGGAATAAGGTGTGTGTAAATCACGGGTGATCAGCGTAAGCCTTAATCCAGGCACCGGGTTCATGGCAAAATATTTTAGTACCGAAAGGTGGCTATGACCGCCGCCGATAAGGACGAGATCTTTGATGACCGGTACTGTACTGGAATTGTTCATACAGAATGTTTAACCAGAAGTATTATCCAGAGCTAATCCAGAATTATTATAAAGGAGCTTTATTAGTAGTTGTGTAGCTTACACGAAAATATAATAAAAATTATTACCGCAGCGTTCGCAAACTACGCAAAGTTTTATATTGCTGTTCACTTGTGGTGGATAACACTATTAAGGCTTTTCTCAGTGCAGCTTTGCGAACTCAGCGGTAAAAACCTTTAAGTTATCAGGGTTTTATAGCTAATTTTGTTGCAGCGTAGGTAGTACTACGATACTGTTATGTACTTTACCGTTTATTGTTTAACGTTCATGACAGAACCAATATCACAACGTTACCAGTTTTTTGATCAGCATCCGCAGCTGGCAGATTTTCGCGCTGATATAATCCAGGGTCTGTCTGCCCCTGAGCCCTATATTCTGCCAAAATATTTTTACGATGAAACCGGTTCACGTTTGTTTGAAGAGATATGCGCCACCGAAGAATATTATCCGACGCGCGCAGAAGTTAGCATTATCCGCGATAATATTGACGATATCGTTGATGTTCTTGGTAGAGATTGCCTACTTATTGAACCAGGCAGTGGTGATAGTTATAAAGTACGCCTGTTACTGGATGCGCTCAGGCCTATTGCTTATTTACCTATCGATATTTCAAAACGTTACCTGCAGGATGAAGCACGAAAACTTGCCGCAGAATTCACCTGGTTAAACGTGCATGCCATCTGTGCTGATTTTACTGGCAAGCTTGAGCTGCCTTACCACGTAACGTCTACAAACAAGGTGGCTTTCTTTCCCGGTTCAACCATTGGTAATTTTTTACCAGAACAGGCAGTTGCGGTGTTAGATGAAATCCGCATGATGGTTGGTGCTGACGGCGGTCTTTTAATTGGAGTGGATTTACAGAAAGAGTCAAGCATTTTAAACGCGGCTTACAACGATAAAAAAGGATTTACCGAACAGTTTAATAAAAATCTTTTACACCGTATCAATCGGGAGTTAGATGCTGATTTTAAGCTTGATCAATTTAAGCATCTGGCTTTTTTTAACGAAAAAAAACGCCGCATTGAAATGCATCTTGTTAGCCTGCAACAACAGCTGGTTCATGTTGATGGACATGTTTTTCAATTTAATAAAGGTCAGTCCATCCTTACAGAGTACTCACACAAATATACGCTAGAGCATTTTGAGATACTGGCAAAAAAAGCCGGGTTTCAAGGTGTAAAAACATGGATTGATGAAAAGCAATTGTTTAGCGTACATTATCTTCGTGTTATTAAATAAATTAGGAATAATCTATGTATTTAATTAAATTTTTATTGTTTACAGTCATCTTTTTTACTCAGTTTAATGTCTACGCCGAAACTGATAGTCAAATAAGGGACTTTGTTTTTACCGCCATACCTGACCAGGATGAAACCAAACTACAAGAACGCTTTGCTAAGGTCGCAGCCTATCTTGAAAAGCAATTAGGCATAACGGTTAAATATATTCCTGTTAAATCTTATGCTGCAGCAATATCTGCGTTTCGAAATAATCAGGTGCAGCTGGCCTGGTTCGGTGGATTGTCCGGGGTAAAGGCGCGTGATCTGGTCAGGGGTTCAGAAGCACTGGCGCAGGGTATTGAAGACAAGCAGTTTGAAACTTATTTTATTGCAAACAAAGCAACGGGTTTGCAATTGTCAGAAACGTTTCCTGATGGTATTCGTGGCAAAGTGTTTACTTTTGGCTCCAAGGGGTCAACCTCCGGTCGCCTGATGCCTGAATATTATGTGCGGCAACATTTTAAATCGTCGCCAAAAGATGTTTTCTCGCGTGTTGGGTTTAGTGGTGATCATAGCCGGACGATTGCACTGGTGCAGTCGGGAGCATATGAAGTCGGTGCTGTTAATTACAAAGTTTGGCAGAGTGAAAAACAGCAGGGTAAGATTGACAGTGATAAAGTGTCTGTAATCTGGAAAACACCTGCTTATCCCGACTATCAGTGGAGCGTTCGGGGTGATGTTGATGACATCTGGGGAAAGGGCTTTAAGGAAAAAATTCGGCAGGCCTTATTATCAATGAATGAGCCTGATTTACTAGCAGCCTTTCCGCGCAGTGGTTTTATACCAGCCAGCAATGAGGATTACGCACCAATTAAAAAGGTGGCAAAAGAAATTGGTCTCATTGATTAAACTTTTGCAATGAGTGAGTAATGGATTTGTTCATTACTAGATGGTCTCATGTCCCTAGTCTTTGAACTAAAATCCGCCTCGCTGCGTTATAAGGATGTTGAGGTATTAAGCAATATCAACCTGTCAATAAATGCCGGTGAGCACGTAGCGTTACTTGGTAAAAGCGGGGCAGGTAAGTCGACTTTATTAAATACGCTGTACCAGCAACAGCAAGCTTATTGTGCGTTGGTGCCACAGAATGTTGCCCTGGTTGAAGCCTTGAGTGTCTTTCATAATGTGTATATGGGGCAGCTTAATCAGCACAATACATTGTTCAACCTGCTGAATCTGTTCTGGCCACAGCGAAAACCAGTGGAAAAAGTTAGACAACTTCTTAAACTAGTTGAGCTCGATGAAATTCTATTTAGTTGTACGGGTGAGCTATCTGGTGGTCAGAAACAGCGTGTAGCCATCGCCCGGGCACTGTTTCAGGGTAACCAGGTATTGCTTGGCGACGAACCTATTTCTGCGTTGGACTCGGTTTTGGCCGGAAAGGTTATGCAGTTGCTTCATGACCAGCATGAAACCGTGGTGCTGGCAATGCATGATGTTGACATGGCTTTATGTTTTGCTGACCGCATTATTGGTATTAAAAATGGGTCTATCGCTATCGATCAACCGGCAAAAAATGTGGCCGCGGATGATCTACAGTTTTTATACGCCTCATGAACAAGGCTGCGCTGTTTGTTTATACCCGATCACGCGCAGTAAAAACCAGCCTGCTATTTGTTTTTATTGCACTGATTTGTCTTTTGTTTTCAGATATTGCCATCACTACACTGCACCCATGGCAGGAGATGGCTCGCCTTGCAGCTGGACTGTTAAGCCCCGATTTTAGTGATTACAGGAATATTGGAAATGCCTTAATGCAAACCCTGGCGTTTGCCCTTATCGGGGTAAGCATGGGTGCATTGCTTGGCTTCCTGCTAGCGCTGATTTTTGATTATCGTCTGGTACACATGAGTTGTGCTGTTTTGCGTTCCGTACACGAATTGTTCTGGGCATTAATCTTCTTACAATTTTTCGGCCTGCACCCGTTAACCGGCGTACTTGCAATCGCGATTCCATTTTCCGCCATCTGTGCCAAAGTTTATGCTGAAATTTTAGAGGAATCGGATAGTTCACCCTATAACGCTTTGCCTTCGGGTAGTGGTTCTATTAGCCGTTTTTTTTATGCACGACTGCCGTTGGTGTGGGCACATTTTAAAACCTATACACTGTATCGACTTGAGTGTGGATTACGAACCAGTACGGTGCTGGGTTTTATCGGGCTACCAACCCTGGGTTTCTATCTTGAGGTATTTTTTAAACAGGGATTATATTCACAGGCAGCTGCATTGCTTGTTACCTTTTATATTCTTATCGCAACAATACGCTGGTGGGTACGGCCGAGGTTGTTGCCGGTTTATCTGATCGCCTCAATTTATCTATTATTGCCAGATACCGCTGAGATTGACTGGCTGAATGTTAAACGCTTCTTTAGTGAAGATATCGTGCCGTATCCTGTGCGAATGGCAGATGACGGTTTTTCAGCGGTACAGGGGCTGTTTGTCTGGTTACACGAACTGTTCTGGACCCAGGCATTCGATGGCATCATCAATACCCTGATATTAACCCAGATGTCGCTGGTAGTAAGTGGCATGCTGGCCTTAGTTTTATTCCCGTTAATCTCCAGTCATTTTCAGGGTTTAGCTGGTCAAAAGCTTGGCCACCTTATTCTGGTGATAATACGTTCTACCCCTGAGTATTTGCTGGCCTACATTTTCCTTCAGTTATGGGGGCCCTCAATGCTACCAGCGGTGATTGCGTTGATGTTGCATAATGGCGCAATCATCGGGCATTTATGCGGTCGTTATTCGAATGAGCTGGTGCTTCCAGTTAACTCTACTAAAGGCATAAACCTTTATGCATGGGAAATAGTGCCGCGTATTTATCCACAGTTTTTAGCCTTCTTATTTTATCGTTGGGAGATTATCTTTCGAGAAACAGCAATACTGGGCATGCTGGGTATATATACATTGGGCTTTTTTGTAGACAGCGCATTCGAGGAAATACGTTTTGACCGGGCAATGGTTTTAATAGCGATTACTGCGTTATTGAATATTGGTATCGATAGCCTTTCTCGACGCATTCGGCGTTACCTGAGGTTAAAGACAGCGGTGCAGTGCGGCTGATTTCATAGCTGATAACAATTAATGTTGATGCTAATTTAAAGGCTCTATGTCGCGAGTGAAGTCGTTCATTGAGAGTTCATTGGACTGAGTGCGTTGTTGATAAATCAGTGCATAAGCTAGCACGTTGGCAACATATTCACGGGTTTCGTGAAAAGGGATGGTTTCAATCCAGATATCGGCGGGTAATGTCTCTGTCTCAGGCAGCCATTTTTTTACGCGATGAGGTCCGGCATTATAGGCGGCCAGCGCAAGTGCGTAATGCCCATCAAACTGGGTTAATAATTTCTGATAGTAATAGGCACCATACTTTAAATTAGTGACCGGGTTGTACAGGCTGTTATTACCACGCCAGCGTTCTTTTAAATTTTTGGCGATATCGCGTCCTGTTCGTGGCATGATTTGCATCAGACCGCGCGCACCAGTTGGCGAACGGGCCTTTTCATTAAATGCACTTTCGCGGCGTATCAGGCCATAAATAATGACCGGATTAAGCTTGTTTTGCGCTGAATTTTCAAGGATTTTATCGCTATAACTAAGCGGAAAACGCACCTCGATGTCATCCCAGTATTTTGCTTTGGCAATAGTAAAGATTGCAATTTCATCCCATTGCCATTGTTGTGCCAGTTTTGCAGCAACTAAAATTTCTTTTTTATTTAACGGCCGTACTGCATGCCACCATTGCAGTTTTGCCTCATTTTTTCTATCGAGCACCATCAGTTCAAATGCAACACAAAATTCAACACGATTTTTTAGTGCTGAGATATCTGCTTCAGACACATCGACAGGATTATCTGAAAGCTGATAAATACTATTTACTTTGTCAGCAGCAAGGTAACCATAAAAACTTCGGTTGTTTGAAAGATCAGTTAATAAACTTTCAGCCTGTTCTATTTTTCCTGTTTCCAGATAAGCCCGGGCAAGCCAGTATAACCATCTTTCATCTTCTTTTTCATCTTCACTAAGGTCCTGTATTGCTGCTATTACGTTTTGCCAGTTCTGTTCTAATAAAGCGACACGTATACGCCGTGTTCTACTGCTATTATCCGTTACGTCTAACTGGCTGAGGCGTTCGTATGCGGCAGCATCTTTTTTGGATGCCAGCTTAGATGCCAGTCGCCGTTCTATTTTATCTTTGGCCAGTTTGTCTGCTGGTGAATCTTCAACACTGAATTTCTGTTTGTTGGTATCCCATATTTTAATTGCTGCCGTCAGGTCTTTTCTGGCGAGGCGATTTATTGCATGATTAAACATTAAAGGTGACTGTTCTGTCTGGGCCAGGCTTAACAACTGCGGCATGTGACGCGATGGATTTTTATGAAGGTTTAACCATAACTGTGCCGTTGAATGGTGTTCAGCTGGCATAAGACTTTTTACATAAGTGGCAAGCTTGGTCTTATTGTTTTGTAATGCAGCAGCAAAGCGCTGCCACAGTAAATCCTGAGTAAACAGACTGGACTTTTTCAACTGTGCGAATAATGGGTCACATTTCCGTGGCTGGGAATGTCCTACGGCCCATAATTTTTTAGCGCCTTCGAGTGCGGCCTGTTTACTATCAGTATGAAATTGAGCAATATGGCGATAGCAGTTCAAGCTTGCACTGCTGGTTGTGCTGTAATACTGCAAAAATAGCGGCCACTGTTTTTTCTTTGCCAGATGATGCAGCCATTTGCTTTTTAATTTGTAAGCATAACGTGAAGATTTATGCAGTTCCAGGAAATGTTTTATCTGTTTTTCGTAATCCAGATGTTTTACTAACCACTGGTACTGAAGGTAGGGGTACAGCGGGTATTCTTTTAGCTGATCGGCAAGTTGTAAATACTCTTTTTCTTTTTTATTTTTAAGGGCGGTTTCAGCCTGCAAAAATAGCTCTCGCAGATGCGCTATTTCTTCATCAGAAAAATACTTTGCGCCAGTTGTTTCTATATTGACAACATCGGTTTCCTTTATATCAATGTTTATTTCTAATGGTTTGCGGTTTTGGCTGTCCCGGATGACAGTGTTTTTATTGATCACGGGGTCAATGTTTACATTCGCCAGTATCAGTCCATTTTGTGTGTCCACATCGAGCGCTGGTTCGGTGGTTAAAGAATCATCGATGTCGAAGGCGTAAGCGTTGCTACCTTGTTTTGTTTGTCCGTGGTCTGGCTGGATATGCCAGACGAGACAAGAAGCAGGGCTGAAAAGGATATTATAAGAAGATTTTTTTTCATATTTATGTTTTGCACAATGTGATTTTGAATAATACAGAGGTGGCAGAGCCAGCTTGCAGTGTGTGCAATAGCTTTAAGTGGAGATTAGCTCAAACTATCGAACATAGTGTGTTTATTTAGTAAATTTAATAAAAATCTTTATCGTCGAAATTAGCGTCAATATTAGCGTCCATAGATAAGCAGTGATTTTCAAATCGTATGAATTGTCTAATTCGTGACAGTATACAAATTTCAAGTTGAAGTAAACCCTGTAAAAGCTAAAAATTGTTCCGTTTCCCAGGAGGGAAAATGGTCGAGTACTGGCGCTGACCTTAGCGGTATTGGATGAGACCTTGATCAAAGCTTGGCTTCGTTCTCGAACGGATTGATAACCGGGCATCATAACTGTCCACAGATTTATTCAGGCACATTCGTACGGGCATACACTTTAAGTAGTGAGTGTTACAGAAAAATTAAATATGTACGGTTAGGTGTTATCCCTCCCCAAAAAAAAAGACGGGACTCCGGGTCCTTGTAGAATTATAGAGGTGCCTTCAGGTATATTGTTCCTGTGTATTTGTACTTTGC
>CAVWXQ010000054.1:0-44611 GCA_963759005.1 uncultured Gammaproteobacteria bacterium | reverse complement strand
CCTTTTTAGGGCCTCTACGTCTGGCTTGACCTACTTTGCATTTCAATTTCGCCTCGACTTTCTGTTTAAAATAGTCATTACCTAGAAGATAAATCCTTAACTGCTTCTATTTCAACATAAGGCAGGCCTTCATCATCAGTACGATTATTATTATTATTGTTTTTGTCATCGGCATAAACGTGACCGCATGAAATAAAAGAAACACTGATTAAAAGAAAAGCAACAATGTATGATTTCATAGTTATCTATATTAACAATTTAGTGTACTATTGATTATTACATGAAATTACCTACCGGGTTTGGAAGATCTCGTTATCGATGTTATCAGCAAATCTTCGCTATAAGCAGCTATTCGCAGTGATTTATATCGCACATTAAAGGCCCGATATGCAGCTTTAAGTTCAGGTTAACAGGCAGAACAAAAGGTCGGCCCTTTTACCTGGAGATGACGCTTTAGGAGCAAGGTCATCAAAAGCGAGCGGTGTAAACATGCAGGTTAAACTGCTCGAGGTTCACGCTGCAGGCTTATCTTACAACCCTGCTATAATTAAACCAGATTTTTAAATTTAAAAACCGCTAACAAAGCACTTCAACAAACCGGGCAATAGTCATTTCACTTTGCAACGCTCTATATTGCCGTTCAGCAAAGCTAATGACGTTTTAACAGAGCATTAATCCAATTATAGGTTTCTAACAATGTTACAGACGACAGTTAAAAAATGGTTCCGTGATAAGGATTACGGGTTCCTCGATAATGGAGGTGGTACAGATATTGTGGTTAACAAAGACGACCTTATTAACTGTCAATTTTTAAAAGTTGGCGCAACCGTAGAGTTTGAATGTAGCTCAGATACACGTGGTCTAATTGCTAAAAAGGTCAAGCTCGTGCAGCAGAATAAGTCAGGTGGCCGTCATAATAGAAACCAGAGTAATAAACCATTTCGCCCCGGTGTTATGACTTAAAATAAAATTTGGGTCAAAGTAAATACTGACAAGCCAAAATTTTTCTATCAATTTGACGTCAAAAGGACAGATCTATTTTAAATAGGTAAAAACGATCTTCCTTCCACATTTTTTTTGCCAGGGTTTTATTTACCTGGCACTTTTTTCACAGCTCCAACTTCAGCCAATAGAACACCACCACCGACACCAGCAATTCTGCCAATACTGTTAATATCCATGTCACCTGCACCGCCAAGGTCTATGCCACCGCCTGTTGCAATACCAGGCATTCTCAGAATTTAACCTCCGATACCTCCACCAAATACGCCCACAATAGAGTTACCAACGGTACCTACTAGTGAGAGATTTTTCATCACTACTCACATTATGATTTTTATCGGTGCTTTAAATATTGCTCTCTGGTACCGGTTTTCTGTCAGGCTTGTCTATGAATTTATGCCTACTAGCACAACCAGAATCTCGATTACGAGCCAACTGGCGAAGATGCCGCTAAGGAGTGTCAACACGGTCATACCGCTGATAAAACAAGACCACTGGAATACATTATTCATTGTTTGCATGGGATTCATCGCCTCTTTTCATTTGATAACATTTATAACGCTATAAGACACTATCTAATAGCCAGATACAACCGGGGAAATGTAAAACAATGTTAATTGAACAGTCGTCGATGCAACGCGATAACGATCTACAAAAATGCGGCGACAGAACAGTGCGCTTTCTTCTAAGGAGACAAAGAGGTCAGACAAAGGGATCAAGTATCATATTGACTCTTTATTCGATTAAACATCCACACTCAACTACTATGGACTGAAAGTCCATAGGTTGTTTCAAAATTATTTGCCGGGCTTTAAACCGCCAGCGTACTTGCTAGCTGTGCTCTGAATTGCTGCGCCATTTCGGGATCATTGGGCGCAATGGTATTGATGATGGTAATGATCATTTCTCTGGCGGCACCTTCTTTAAATTCTGCATTGTGCTGCTGTATGTAGAACAAGTGTTCGAGTGCTTGCTGGGTGTTGTGTTCGGCGATTTCGCATATCGCACAATCGAAGCGCGCCTCGTAGTTATCAGGATTACTGAGAATCGCTTTTTTTAGTGACTGTAGACCAGCTGTTTTTGCCGCCTGGTCTATTATCCATAACTGGCCGCTTAGGCTTAGTCCCGTTACGCTACTTTTATCGGCTTCAGGTAATCTGTTAAACAGTACGCTGGCCTGTTCAATTTCACCCATATCGATGAATATTTGCACCATGTCCATTGCGACTTTGGTGTTTGATGGATCTTGCTGTATCGCCAGAGTTAGCAGCATGATGGCATCATGGGTTTCGCCCTGCATGTGAAGCTGGCGTGCCTGCAACCGTTTTTCTTCGGTCTCGTTAACTATGTTAAAGCTTTTCAGTAAAGCTCTGGCTTCATCAACTGACAGCTGGCCTTCTTCGCTTACAACGGCTTTACCAGCAACGAAGACTTTAAGTGTGGGCACGTTTTCGATGCTGTGTTGCTGAACCAGTTCGCTGTTTTCATCAACATCAACTTTTGCAAAGACGAATTGTTCTGCAAATTCTGTCGCCAGTGCAGCGAACAACTCTGCTGTTTGATTGCAGGGCTCTGACCACATATTCATAAAAACGACAAAAACCGGCGCTTTATAAGAATTACCTATGACATATTTTTCAAAACTGTGGTCACTGACTTCGAAGATGATTGGTAGTTTTTTCATTGGATTTATATTTCTATATAGAACTACTAGTAAGTAATTCATAATCTTACCGGAAACGATTCGATTCTACTCAGATAAAATCAAAGATGGCACGTTAGTTTGTTATCACATCAGACTCAAAGAACACCTTGCCTCCAGCCCCTGATTTGCTTAAGCGGCGATTTGCGAAGGCCGCCCCATCAGCAATAAACCACTGGTGGTTTGCCGATGAATAAACTCCTCGAAAGGGGTAAGTATTTTGTCGAAAGATTTTTCCCACGGCGCGTCAAAAACACCCTTTGCTGTAGACGCTGCTGACATTTTGTCTTCTTTGCTCATGCTTTTTTCCTGTTGCTTTTTCGTTTAGATGGTTGTGGCTTATCTCGAAATAGCCACTCACGAGCAGTCTCTGTAATCGCGGCGACTGCCGGATGAGAAATCTTGCGCTCCACAGAAATAGCGTAGAACTGCTCGCGCACTTCATCTGTCTGCCCGATGTCAACCACCCCATACTTTTCTTCAACCTCAGAAGCAATCGGTGTGGGGGCGATAAAAACCCCAGCCCCGGCCTGGCCGAAGGCTTTCATTAATGCGCTGTCATCAAACTCACCCACAATACGTGGATGTATGTGAAGTTTATCAAACCACTTTAACAGCCGACTTTGTGCCACGGTCATTTCTCCTGGTAAGAGCATCGGCACACCCTTAAGGCTATGTGGAAAGCCTTTTGTTAAGCTGCGAGCCAACTCAGGTACCGCAAAAAAGCTGATGCCGCATTCACCCAGCTGGTGGTTAAAACCGCGCACATTCACACCCTGAGGAATAGGACTATCTGCAATCACCAGATCAATCTTATGTAACGCCAGCTCGGCCAGCAATGCATCGATATTGTTTTCCCGGCAGACAATACGCACCGACTCTGGTAACTGCAGTGCCGGGGCCAACAAGCGATAGGCAATGGATTTTGGCACCACATCCGCCACACCCACTTTAAATACCAGCGGTCTTCCATCTGGAAGATTTCTTACCACTTCTTCAAGCTCGCCACCCAGTGCAAAAATCTCATCGGCATAGCTAAGGGCAAGACGGCCAGTTTCCGTTAATTCCAGATTACGCCCGACTCGATTGAATAAGGCCTCTCCTAGGTTATCTTCCAGCAGACTGAGTTGCCCACTAATAGTTTGCGGCGTCAGGTGCAGACGTTTACTGGCGCGGGCGATGCCACCTTCCTTAGCTACCACCCAGAAATAGTGAAGATGTTTATAGTTAATCATAATTTACAATCACTTCGTTAAATACGAACAATACGTCAACAATATTCGACTTTTTATTCTCTCAAAACAAGTTTATCTTAGTCATGTACTTCAAACCAATTGAAATAACGGGCACTAAGATGCAAATCGATATTCAAACACGCAACTTCCCACTAACGAATGCCTTGCGCGGTCACGTTAAACGTCGCCTGGGTTTTGCACTGAGCACCAGAAACGAGCATATCCAGCGCGTTAAGGTACGCCTGTCTGATATTAACGGCCCACGCGGTGGTGAGGATAAATGCTGTCACATCCAGGTAATAATCCCGCATCTACCTGACGTTGTAATTGAAGATACCGAAGAGGATCTCTACACCGCTATCGACCGTGCCGTTGATCGCGCTGGTCTCACGGTTGGACGTCGATTGACTCGTCAGCGAGATATGGCTCGCTCATCCGGACAGAACGAGACGGTGTCACTAACTGAAGCTGAATTACCTGAAGAAGCATTAACCGAAACACACTAATAAATTTGATTGGATACAGTTCACCATGAATACATCAATAACAAACTCAACAGCACGTTCACAAACAGCGGTTCTTAGCACTAATAAGGTGATTCGTAACACCTATACACTATTGTCCATGACACTGCTGTTCAGTGCATTAACGGCCGGTATTTCGATGATGCTCAACCTGCCGCATCCGGGATTACTGATTACATTAGTCGGCTACTTTGGTCTGTTGTTCGCTACGACGAAGTTTCGTGACAGCAGCTTAGGCCTTGTCTTTGTGTTTGCGCTGACCGGTTTTATGGGTTACACACTGGGGCCTATTCTTAACAGTTATCTGGCGATGGCCAACGGCGGTCAGATCGTGATGACAGCAATGGCTGGCACCGGCGCAATCTTCCTTGCCTTATCCGGTTATGCACTCACCAGTCGTAAGGACTTCAGTTTCATGGGCGGCTTTCTGATAACCGGCATTCTGGTCGCCTTCCTCGCCGGTCTGGGTGCGGTATTTTTCGAAATGCCCGTGTTGTCACTGGCCGTCTCTGCCATGTTTGTATTGTTAATGTCAGGTCTCATATTGTATGAAACCAGCAACATCATTCACGGTGGTGAAACCAATTACATCATGGCAACAGTGACGCTGTTCGTTTCTATCTTCAACCTATTCACCAGTCTGTTACATCTACTGGGTTTTATGAGTGGTGATGATTAGTACGCAATACAACATGATGATGACAAAACGCAACCATCCTGGATTGCTGCGTTTTATTACCTTGTTTCTGCTGCTGACTGTACTGTCAGCCTGTAGTGAACCGCCTTACAGCAACCTGAATAATACTGAACTCGATATAATGCTAAAACAAAATGTGCCGGTGTATGACATACGCCGTGCGGATGAATGGCAACAAACAGGCATCATCGAAGGCAGTAAGTTACTAACTTTTGTCGATGCGGGTGGACGAGTGAAAGCGGATTTTCTGGATCGGTTTACTGCTGCCATTGGACAGAATGAGCCAGTGATTTTGATCTGCCGTACGGGTAATCGTACTAGTACATTAGCTCGCCATCTGGTTGAACAAATGGGCTATACACAGATCTTTAATGTACGTAATGGCATCACACAATGGATACGCGATGCGCGGCCGGTAAAACACCTGTGAAGACAGCAACAAAGACACCGAAAATACGAGCCTTAATATGAGCATCAGAGCCAATTCAACGAGACAAACAACGGCCACGCATAAACCACGGCCGATGATAGACCTGCTGGTCAGCATTATTCTTCCCTCTGTTATCCTGATGAAATTCAGCGGGGATGAAAATCTGGGCGCGAGTACTGCGCTTATGGTCGCACTATCTTTGCCACTGAGTTGGGGCCTGTTCGAATTATTCAAGTATAAAAAATTCAATTTTATTGCCTTGCTTGGCTTAATCAGCGTAGTACTCACGGGCGGCATTGGACTATTGCAACTCGACCCACAATGGCTAGCCGTCAAGGAAGCCGCTGTCCCCGGGCTGATTGGTATTGTCGTATTGATTTCCACCTATACACCTTATCCACTGCTTAGAACGCTGGTGTTTAACCCTAAGCTTATGGATGTAGACAGGATCAGGCAGAAACTCGACGAGTTTGACAACAGTAAAGCATTTGACGCCCGTCTGCAAAACACCACTTATCTGCTGAGTAGCACCTTCCTGTTCTCATCGGTGATGAACTACATACTGGCCAAATGGGTAGTGACCAGCCCGGCCGGCAGTGCCGCTTTCAATGAAGAGCTCGGCCAAATGACATTGCTCAGTTACCCGGTGATAGCTATACCTTCGATGCTCATGATGATAGCCATTTTTTATTATCTATGGCGAACCATTCATGGCTTGACAGGGCTCGCACTGGAAGAAATAATAGTATCACGACAATGAGGATGGAATAACCATGGCACTCGTCAACATGCGCGACATGCTTGCCCACGCATACCAAAACGGGTACGCAGTGGGCGCCTTCGATCTGGTCAGCCTGGAATTTCTGGAAGGCATTATGGCAGCCGCTGAACGCTGCCAGGCACCAGTGATTTAAGTTTGGCAGAATCACATTTTGAATATTTTGATTTTGAACTGGTGATGCCTGCGGTAGAAGCCGCCGCCCTTCGTGCTTCGGTGCCAGTGGCCATCCACCTGGATCATGGTGAGAGTTTCGAGTCTGCGGTACAGGGCATCAAACTCGGTTGCAACGGTATTATGGTCGATACCTCACAGCAGACACTCGAAGAGAACATTCGCATGACGCACAAGGTAGTCAAAATGGCACACGCCTGCGGTGTTCCAGTCGAAGGTGAACTGGGTTATGTGCCCGGCGTGGAAGGTGAAGATGCTGAACGTCACCCCGGTGAAATTGCTTATACCACCGTTGCAGAAGCCAAAGGTTATGTCGAACAAACCGGTGTCGATTTTCTCGCCGTATCAATTGGCACCGTGCATGGTCGCATGCAGGGCAAACCTGAACTCGACTTCGATCGGCTGCAACAAATCAACCACTCACTTAATATTCCACTGGTTATACATGGTGGTACTGGTCTGAATGATGAACAATTCCGTCAGCTGATTGACTGCGGTGTGAGTAAAATCAATTATTACACCGCACTTGCCGACAGTGCCGGTAGACATATTCGCGACAATGCCATGGTTAATCCGCAAGGCGGATATACAACATTAACAAAAGGCGTTAAACAGGCTATCAGCGCCGAAGTGGAACGCTGCATCATAATGAGGAAAACTAAATGAAGATACCTGAGATCCCTGAATCTGAACCGGCCCGTCTCAAAGCACTTCGCTCGATCAATGTGCTAGATACCCCTTCAGAGGAGCGCTTTGATCGATTAACACGATTGGCTAAACGCATGTTCGATGTGCCAATTGCACTGGTAAGTCTTGTCGATGAAAACCGTCAGTGGTTCAAGTCCTGCATAGGGCTTGATGTTAGCGAAACACCACGAGATATTTCATTTTGTGGGCACGCAATTCTCGGTACTGAGATATTTTTAATTGCCGACACCGAAAAGGATGAACGTTTTTCGGACAATCCTCTGGTCCTGAATGCCCCTCATATTCGCTTTTACGCAGGCTGTCCGCTGAGATACGTAGACGGTAGCATGTTGGGAACGTTATGTATCATCGACACAAGACCAAGAGATCTTACTGAAGATGACCTTGATGCCTTAAAGGATCTCGCGGAGCTAGCAGAACACGAACTTATGGCTGTTCAGTTAGCCACTCTTGATGAGCTCACAAAGATATCTAATAGAAGAGGTTTTATTCAACTTGCAAAACATAGTTTAGATCTCTGTTCTCGTCAGAATATTCCTGCCTCACTTGTTTTTTTTGATCTGGATAAATTCAAGCCTATCAATGATAATTTTGGGCATGCTGAGGGAGATACCGCGTTAATCGCCTTTTCCGACCAGCTGAAAAATACATTTAGAACTTCGGACGTCTTCGGTCGTTTGGGAGGAGATGAATTCGCCGTGCTGTTAACCGATACATCAATCGAGCTCGCGGAAAAAACTATTGCGCGATTTCGTAATTCCATAGAACGGTACAATAAGGCCGCTAATCGTGGCTATGACATTTCATTCAGCGATGGCATTGTACCTATAGATCATGAAACTAATCTTTCGATTGAATTGTTATTGAGTCAGGCAGATTCTTTAATGTATGAACAAAAACATACGCTGCCTAAAAAATAAACAAGACACCCACACTATAAAAATAAAAAACAACTTCTTCGTCATTCAAAATAAAAATAGCAATGAAATCAATATTTCTATTCATACTGGCACTAACTTGCTTCGTAGTTCAAGCAGAAAACAAACCACGCGAAACAGAAGAAGAAATTGCAAAACGTGATGTTTGGCATGCCGCAAAATTACGCGGCGTTTCTTTTCGTGCGATTGGGCAAGAGCCACACTGGCTGCTGGAGATAACCGACGGTGAAAAAATTTTACTGGTCACTGGTTATGGCCAGAAAAGAACAATCTATCCCTACGTCGAGCCCGAAGTTAATCAGCAACAACGCAGAACTGTTTTCTCAGTGAAAGACCAGAACCTTGAAGTTGTAATCGAAGGAAAAGACTGCTCTGATATTATGAGCGGTGAAAAGTTTGCTGTTAGTGTTTTTATCACCCTGAATGACAAGCAATTCAAGGGTTGCGGTAGAGCGTTACATTGAGAAGCCTCATCATACTTACAACACTGCTAACAACTGTACCGCCCACGTTTGCAGATGAGCAACCGCTTCGCTACCGCGGTGAATACACCTTTGGCCATGAAGTGAATATCTTTTGCCCTGCAACGAATTCTCAATGCTACTGGTTAAGCCCCGAAACTGCGCAACAGCAACGTCAGCTTTTAAAACAATTAGCCGTCGAAAACACAAGCAAAGCCTACCAGGCTATTTGCGTTGTAGTAGAAGGAAAAATCAATCGTGACCCTGAAGCGAAAAATAGTATCGGCTTTGCTGCTGAATACGATGGACTGTTTACGATAAATAATATTTTTGGTTTGTGCAGAAAAACCAGCATCGTCACCCATGGTGATTTACAACACCACCGCTGGATTCTTGAAAGCATTAACGGTAACAAGATTGAAGCCGAAAAACTGGATAACAAGATTCCTGAAATAGACTTCGGTGAACAGATGACACTAACCGGCAATACCGGGTGCAACAAGTTCTCTGCTCAGGCAACTTTGCAGGGTGATCAGATTGTCATTAGCTCTATGAAATCCACCATGATGTTCTGTACTCCACCGCAAAATGACCTGGAACTAAAACTTAAACAGATACTGGGCAGTGAATCGAAAATAACTATTGATGATAAAAAGAACCTGATACTGGAAGCCGACGATACACGACTGGAATATCGTTTAAAAGACTGGGTTCGATAATACAATTGAATCAATCAATTTTAAATGTTCTCTGGGTATCTCTGCTTGCATGACCGCTTGATCCCAAATTAATTCAGTACATTTTTTATATTTAGCTCTTGCTATCAAGCCATTGCAGGCAGTAATCTACATCCATGTTTATCGCTAAATTTTTATTTCACATAACGGCTATGTCAGGCAAAAATCTGGCTGTACTCACGCTATTGATAAGCTGCGCATTTTCGCCAATGTATGCTCTGGCGCAAAACCAGCAGGAACAGCAAATCACTGCTGAAGCAAAACTGCAGGTCACGGTAGATAACCTGGTCAATATTCAGAAGTCCATCGATAGCAAGCAGAAACAGATTAATGAACTCAGGGAAAAACTGAAAAAAACTGAAGACAGCTCGGAAAAACAGGAACTCGAACAAAACATTGCCCGTATTAAATTTGATATCAAGGGCCTTCAGGTCTCCTTCGAACATATTGCACTCGGCGGGATTAACCGCTCGATTTTCAATGAGCTGCCCGACAAGCCAATAAACTGGCAGGATGAGATCGAACAGATCAGCCGGCCGCTGCTTTCCACAGTCAAGCAATTGACGGCCAAACCACGGCAGATTGACAACTTACACCGGGATATCGAACAACTGGAAGGTCAGATTGATGTAATCATGAAGGCGCTTGACTCAATCCGTGCTGTCAATAACCAGGCATTGCCACCCATCGCAGTCAGTCCGGTTAAGCAGTTAATGACTGACTGGGAACAACGTAAGGAAGACACACAACGAAAACTGGAGATAGCACAACTCAATCTCGATAACCTGCTAACCGAAAGCGATACCTGGGAAACATCTACTGGAAAATTGATCAGTGAGTTTTTTCACGGACGCGGCCTGACATTATTACTGGCGATATCCATCAGTTTAATGATATGGGTGATATCTAAAGGGCTACTCTACCTGTACTGGAGATGGCGGTATCAAAGCAAAACCGATACTGGCATTAGCCGAGCGCCACTATTTTATTACAGTTACCGCCTTTCGATAGCGACCATTATTGTATTAGCTGTGCTTATGGTCTTTTATATTCGCGGTGATGTGCTGTTTCTTACTCTGGCTCTGATCGCCCTGGTCGGTGCAGCACTAACCTTGCGACAGACACTGCCGCGTTACACCGCGGAGATAAGACTGCTGCTCGGTGTAGGCCCTGTGCGTCAGTCAGAAAGAGTCATACTCAATGGCATACCCTTTAGAGTAGCTTCTCTGAGTATCTATACCACGCTACGTAACCCCGCTCTTGAAGGTTACGTCCGCCTGCCCTTACATAACATGAATGACCATGTTTCACGACCCGCCAGGAAAGAACCGTGGTTTCCGTGCCGGCAGGGGGACTTTATCTTACTTGGAAATGGCAGTTTAGCCAGAGTAATACGGCAAACTATCGAACTAGTTGAGGTCTCAGTTAAGGACAGCCTGATGCAGATACGCACCAGTGACTTTATTCAACAGAATGTGAGCAATCTGACGCTTGAAGGTTTTGGTATTGCCTGCCTGTTCGGTATTGACTACCAGCACCAGGCCATCTGCCTTGATACTGTTCCCGGCAAATTTCAGACAGCTATAATCGAACGCTTTAATCAAAACGGTTTAAAAGATTACATCAAGGACATACTGGTGGATTTCAACGCTGCCGGCGCAAGTTCACTGGATTACCGCATCTACATAGTTCTCGATGGTAAAGCAGCCAATGCGTATTACCGTGCACAACGCCTGGTGCAACAAGCCTGTGTGGATACCTGTAACCGTGAAGGCTGGGTTATCCCCTTCACCCAAATTACTGTGCACTCAGCCCAGGCAACTGAAAATACCGAACAGAAAATACCGGCAGCAGTTGAATCATCGACTATCAGCTAACACAGAATAGTATTCAATACATTGCCATTCATAAAGGTACACAGGCGAAATAACTTTTTTTAAAGACTTGCGAGCTTTGCGTTTTTCGAGGATGTCTTTTGTGTTTTACCTGAAATTATCTTGACTTTAAAATCTCATCTACTGGCATTAATACTTATTATTCAATAATATGCAAGTACAAAATAAGGCATAAAATAGTTATGAATAAACAACAGAACAGTCCTGAATCCAACGTTAATACCGGTATATATCACGCCCCCTGGGAAAAAAGTTTCGATAAAATCCTGACCCCGTTTGAGGAGTTTATTCACCGCCAAACCACCAGTGGTTTACTGTTAATGGCAATGGCCGTGATCGCCCTGATACTGGCAAACGGTCCCCTGGCGGATACTTACCAACATATCATCCATACCCTGATTAGCCTCAACATTGGCAACTGGAGACTGGAGATGAGCCTGCACCACTGGATCAATGACGCTCTAATGGCGTTGTTTTTCTTTGTAGTCGGGCTGGAGTTAAAACGTGAATTACTGGTCGGTGAGCTGGCAAAATTACGTAATGCATCATTGCCGATTGCCGCTGCAATTGGCGGCATGGTAGTACCAGCGCTGATCTATTTAGCTATCAACCCTACGGGTGACGCTGCGCTTGGCTGGGGCGTGCCCATGGCCACCGACATCGCCTTTGCTATTGGTGCACTGGCATTACTGGCAAGCCGGGTGCCCAGGGCGCTGATTACCTTTCTGGTGGCACTGGCGATTGTCGATGATCTAGGTGCGGTTATGGTGATTGCCAGTATTTTATACCGATACCATTGCCCTTACCCCGCTGGCAGTGGCCGGCGCTTTATTCGCCGTCTTGATGGTCTTTAATATGAGCGGCATCCGCAAAACCCTGCCCTATTTTATTGTCGCGGTTTTGCTATGGTATGCCTTACTCCAATCAGGTGTGCATGCCACGCTGGCGGGTATTCTGGGAGCCCTGTCAGTTCCAGCAATACCGAAGTACAATCCGGAACGATTCAGCGAACACATCCGGGATCTGATGTTACGTTTTGATCGCAGCCACCAGCCCGGCAAGAGCATCATGACTAATGATACATTACGCTCCGTGGTACAAACGCTGGAAAACGGTGTGCATAGTGTAGAAGCGCCATTGCAGCGGCTGGAGCATATCTGGCATATGCCGGTGGCCTATCTGATTATCCCGGTATTTGCGCTGGCCAATGCTGGTATTACGCTGGCATTTGGTTCGCTGGGCGATACCTTCACCCACCCGGTGATGCTTGGTGTTTCACTTGGCCTGGTGCTGGGGAAATTTATCGGCATTACGGGTGCCAGCTGGCTGGTACTAAAACTGGGTGTCGCCGAATTGCCCAAAGATACCCGTTTCACTCAGATCGCCGGTGTCTCGCTGCTGGCCGGAATTGGTTTCACCATGTCGATTTTTGTCGCTCAACTGGGTTTTTCACATAATGAAGAACTGCTGTTGATGGCTAAAACCGGTATTCTTTTTGCCTCTCTGCTGTCGGGTATCAGCGGTTACATCTGGCTCTACCTGGTGAGCAAACCGGTAACGACTAAAGGCTAGCCCGAGAATGCTGAATTTTCCTCAATATCCAGCTTTATCATGAAAAACCCCGGCTTATTTGAACAGGTTTTATAAGAATCATTTAAATAAGTATCTATACTTTGGTTTAGAACAAATACCGGTGCTAAATAATCTGCGAGTGCCTAAAGTAAACTTTAAGAGGACAAAAAATGGCGATGATCGTACAAACGGTAGAAGGCGTGGTCTCAAACAAATTTGATATTAAGCAATCTGCTCTTAAATTCGGGCGAACAGCCGATAATCAGGTGCAAATAGATGATCTGGCAGTGAGCAATAAACATGCTCAAATAATTTGTGAAACCAGTAACAATGGCGGTGTCGCTTATTTTCTTGAAGACCTGGGCAGCACCAATGGTTCCTTTATTAATGAAAAAAAAATAGAAAAACAACTATTGCATCATAACGATAGTTTACGTATTGGCTGGAATGTTTTTACCTTCATTGATGAAAATGAAGTGGATTTTGAAAAAACCAGTCAAATTAAAAAAAGCTGGATACCGGGTATTTACTATACCAGGAAATAGAAAAACCAGGTTTGAATGTAAGCTCGTTGACACGCTTGCCAACCTGTAAGTATTCAAAAACTTTTATCCACAAAGGACACACTAAAATGCCGTGAGCATTTTGAACGGACGCTAGTATGTTCTGAAGGACCTGGCTAGAAGACGTATGTTAAAAAGCGCAAATAAAAAAACCTCTTGTTTCTTTGTGTTATTTTGCGTTTTTTGCAGAAAAATATTCGGACAGACTGCTAACTTTTTGCCATAAGCAGAAGCTTTTTCCAGGCAGACATGACTGATGTTTTCATTTTGTCGTGTTTATTGCGTTTCAGTTCTTCCGGTATTTTTTTAAGATGAATAATACGTTCAGGGTGACCTTTTGGAAATTCAGTCAGGTGGTCGAAAAATAGAAAACCGTTTACCGGTACTTTTGGAACACAGGCTGAAACTGCTTTAACCTGGTAATCAAGATCATAAAGCGGGTTTTTAAAGCGATAACTTTTACTTCCCAGCATCTGCGTCCAGTGATCGATTTGCTCCGCACAGAAAATCTTACCGGGATAACGTTTGTATACTAGTAGAGTGATACCATCATGATGCAAAACCAGCCGATCAATGATGAAATGATGGCCCAAACCATCCGGGCACCTGAGTTTGGAAATCTGTTTAAAACCCAGATGATTGAGAAAATAACGGGTTTTTAAATTCGACCAGTGAAGTTTTATTTTTCCCCGATTCAGGTAAATAATAATGATGGAAAATGCCAATAGAACCATTGCTATCGGTAATCCATAACTGTCTAGTTGAATAATGTGCTGAGAAATGTCAATCATAACCATACAAAAATTTGCGAGATATTTTAGGAATGAAGACTTATTTTATCATAGACAACAACTTATCCAGACACCTTATATCCTGATAGTTATAATCGCTAATATACTCATTGTGACTGCATCAAACCTTACAATCCCGGTTGGCCTGGTATATTGCGCCCTGATTGACGATTGCTGCCACTGCTTGTAATCCAGTAGCATTATGGGCATTAAATACTAATCAATAGCAAGTTGTAAACAAAACTATGATTACACCGTTGATAACATTTTTGACCGATCATGCCGCCTGGCTGGTGACGGCTTCAGTGATAAGTCTACTTGCCGGGTTATTGCTGTTGCCTGTTTTCATCAACCGTATCCCCGTAGACTATTTTTGTCATTCACACCGGCAACGTCTGTCGGCGAGCTCACGTCACCCTTTAATCAGTTTACTCATCACCGGCGGCAAGAACCTGCTAGGCATCGTCTTTGTAATTGCCGGCTTACTGATGCTGTTCCTGCCCGGACAGGGCTTACTCACGTTACTGGTTGGCCTGATAATTATGAACTACCCGGGGAAATTTGCGCTAGAGGGATGGCTAATTCGACTCCCGCACGTGTTGCCAGCAATCAACTGGTTACGCAAAAAATACAATCATCTACCACTGCTTGACCCATCCGATAAAAGTGAAGAAAATAATAAAAATGACATCGAATAATACACTGATCTATCTGTATCTGGCTGCCCGGTAACACTGAACTGCTCCTCCAAAAACAGGACTTAGTTGTGGTTTCCTACATAAATCAGCATCAAACTCGCATTGTTTTTTGGTCAATATCAATAAATATAAACAAAAAAACAGGGGTAAGGCCTCATTACCTCGCTGGGTGATGACTGAATTTTCATGGTGAGCAGTTTATTTTGTATATTAGAAAGATATTACAGGATGTGGCAATTTTTATGAATATGCATTGTTTCGAGCACAGAATAAAACACGTTAGCTGGTTAATCACTGATCACTCTTGAGTGCGAGTAAGACTTAAGAAGCCGCTGATACTTTCTCATACACTTTCAAGCAAATACCATTTCTTAATATTAATTAATTATTCGGTAACGCATTGCCCAGAAAACAACCAAAATGACTTGATATAAGTCAAATACATTTAGCTTCTCACAGCCTACTGTTCTTGCGTAGATTTATAACTAATTGCTGTTATTAAAAATTACCAGAGGAAGATATATGTTATACCGAAATACCCTAAATGCGATATTAACTTTATCAGCATTGTCACTTGCCACAAATCTTGCCTATGCCAAGTCTGATTCGGAAGCTGATACCGCCTATGAAGGGGCACCCAGTGGCATCGACCCGTCAACTGTAAAAAACATGATCACATCGGAAGGCCCGGCGATGTCGGTCGAAGAATTCGACCAGGGCAAGAAGATCTTCTTCGAACGCTGCGCCGGCTGTCACGGCGTGCTGCGTAAAGGCGCTACCGGTAAACCATTGACCACCGATATTACGCGTTCACGCGGTGACGTTGCACTGAAAGTGTTCATCACCTACGGCTCGCCAGCAGGTATGCCAAACTGGGGAACTTCCGGCGACCTGACGGAAGCAGAAATCGATATCATGGCGCGTTACCTGCAGCATGAACCACCGTTGCCGCCGGAATGGGGCATGGAAGAGATGAAAAACAGCTGGAAAGTCATCGTGCCAGTGAAGGACCGTCCGACCAAAAAGATGAACAACTACGACATCGACAATATTTTCTCGGTGACCCTGCGTGATGCCGGCCAGGTGGCTATCATCGATGGCGATACCAAAGAGATCATCAATATCATCAAAACCGGTTATGCCGTGCATATTTCCCGTATGTCTTCATCCGGTCGCTACCTGTACGTAATTGGCCGTGACGCCAGGGTCAACCTGATCGACCTGTGGATGAAAACCCCGGACAACGTCGCTACCATCAAAGTCGGCCTGGAAGCGCGTTCCGTCGAAACCTCCAAGTTCAAAGGTTATGAGGACAAGTATGCAATCGCCGGTTCTTACTGGCCACCACAGTACACCATCATGGATGGCTTTACCCTGGAACCAGAGCAGATTGTTTCTACCCGTGGCATGACCGTGGATACACATGAATATCATCCTGAACCGCGTGTTGCGGCGATCGTTGCTTCGCACGAACATCCCGAGTTTATCGTTAACGTAAAAGAAACCGGTAAGGTACTGCTGGTTAATTATGAAGACATTGATAACCTTTCAGTTACCACGATACCGGCTGCACGCTTCCTGCATGACGGTGGCTGGGACAGCACCCACCGTTACTTCCTGACGGCGGCCAACAAGTCGAACAAGATTGCGGTGATCGACTCCAAGGAACGCAAACTGGTAGCACTGGTCGACGCCACCGAAATTCCGCATCCTGGACGCGGTGCGAACTTCGTTCATCCTGAATTCGGTCCGGTATGGTCAACCAGTGCACTGGGCAACGACAACATCACGCTGATCGGTACCGACCCTGCCGGGCATAAGAAAAATGCCTGGAAAGTGGTCGAGACTCTGCACGGCATGGGTGGCGGATCTCTGTTTATCAAAACACATCCAAAATCCAAAAACCTGTGGGTAGATGCACCGCTTAATCCTGATGCCAAACTAAGCCAGTCAATCGCAGTCTTTGACATCGCTCATCTGGACAAAGGTTTTACTGTGTTGCCGATTGCAGATTGGGCTGAACTGGGTGAAGGACCCAAACGTGTGGTGCAACCAGAGTACAACAAGGCCGGTAACGAAGTCTGGTTCTCCGTCTGGAACGGTAAGACAGAAGAGTCTGCACTGGTAATTGTTGACGATAAAACTCGCAAGCTGAAAAAAGTTATCAAGGACAAACGTCTGGTAACGCCAACCGGCAAATTTAACGTTCACAACACCGTGCACGACATCTACTAAGGTAGTAATTTGCGGGCAGGTTAAGTTCATTCTTCAGACCTGTCCGCAATTTTATTTTTACAACAACAAACATGGAGACAGTCTGCATGAAGAAGATCGGTTTTGTTTCGCTGGTGGGCGCTGGCCCTGGAGATGCCGAGCTACTTACTATCAAAGCGCTGCGTTTATTACAGACAGCGGATGTTGTTATCTATGATCGGCTGGTTTCAGACGACATACTCGAATTAATTCCAGCAGGTGTTAGCCGCATGTCTGTCGCTAAATCGCCTGGAAAACATTGTGTACCTCAAGACCAGATCAACGAAATAATTGTCAACCTGGCAAAAGCCGGCCGTCGTGTCGTGCGCCTCAAAGGCGGCGATCCCTATATGTTTGGTCGTGGCGGTGAAGAAGTTCTCGCACTAAAAAAACATCATATCAGCTTTGAAGTCGTGCCCGGCATCACTTCTGCATCAGGCTGCAGTGCTTACAGCGGCATCCCGTTAACTCATCGAGGTATGAGCCGCAGAGTACAGTTCATCACCGGTCATCTCAATAATGACGAGCCGCTCAAACTCAACTGGAAGTCTATTGCCGACCCTCAGTCGACTCTGGTGATCTACATGGGTCTGGCAAATCTGCCGCAGATTACACGGGCTTTAATCGATGCCGGCTTACCTGCATCGACACCAGCCGCAGCAATACAAAATGGTACGACAAAAATACAAAAACGGGTGCTTACAACGTTAGTAAATCTGCATGCAGCTATCCATCAGCATGAGATGCAGGCACCGGTTATGATAATTATTGGCGAGGTGGTTTCTCTGGCTGAGGAGCTCGACTGGTTTGTACAGGATCATGAAATAAAACATGAGATATTACATGAACAAAATATGCTTCATTATTAGTCTTCTGCTAACACAGAACTGTTTTGCAGACATTGCATCATCCCGTCAGGATGAGCTGCTGTATCTCATAAAACACGATTGCGGATCTTGTCACGGCATGACTTTAAAAGGCGGACTCGGCCCTGCCCTGTTACCCGAAACACTGGCTGCACAAACCAAAGATTATCTGGCAGCAACTATCATGGAAGGCAGAACGAATACCGCAATGCCAGGATGGAAAGGCATGCTGACGCAGGCAGAAGCAGTCTGGATGAGCGAACAGTTACAGCATGGCATAACTGAACAAACAGAAATCGCTAAAGGAAAAACCGAATGACGCGAAACAGTTTATTTCCACTAGTACTAATATTCTCATTGGCGCTGTCAACAGTGCTGACACAAAATGCTGAAGCGCGTGGCACCGGCGATCTTGGCATCGTTATCGAACGCGCAAACGGAAGTGTGCAGGTGATTGAAACAAGCACCAATACCAGCCTGGGCAGAATCGAAGGTCTGGGTGATTTATCACATGCATCTGCTGTCTTCTCCCGGGATGAACAATACGCCTATATTTTTGGCCGTGATGGAGGCCTGACAAAAATCGACATCATCAACAAAAAGCTGGTTAAACGTGTGATGCAATCCGGTAACAGTATCGGTGGTGCTATCTCACAAGATGGTCGGCTGATAGCTGTATCCAACTACAAACCCGGGGGGGTGAAAATATTTGATGCCGGTTCTTTAGAACTGGTAGCCGATATCCCCGCTACCTATGGTAATAATGACCAACTTTCTAAAGTCATTGGACTGGTCGATGCACCCGGACAGAAATTTGTTTTCAGCCTGTGGGATGCCAACGAAATGTGGGTGGCGGATATGTCGAATGTCAGCAAGCCGGAGATCACCAGATTCAAGGACATCGGGCTCAATCCCTATGACGCCCTGATCACTCCTGATGGCCGCTATTACATCGCCGGCCTGTTCGGTGAAGACGGCATGGCGATGCTCGATCTATGGCATCTCGAAAGCGGTGTTAAACGTATCCTCAATGGTTATGGTAAGGGTGAGAAAAAGCTGCCGGTATACAAGATGCCGCACCTCGAAGGCTGGACCATAGCAGGTCATTATGCCTTCGTGCCCGCCATCGGCCACCACGAAGTGTTGGTGATCAATACCCTCGACTGGACTGAAGCCGGCCGCATCAAGGTGCATGGCCAGCCGGTTTTTGTTATGGCGCGGCCGGATGGACGCAATGTATGGGTTAATTTCGCGGTGCCAAACAACGATACCCTGCAGGTCATAGATACCCAGTCTTTAAAAATAATCAAAACACTGACACCCGGCAAAGGCGTGCTGCACATGGAATTTGAACCGCGCGGCGAACAGGTCTGGGTTTCGGTGCGCGATGAGGACCGGGTTGCCGTATTTGACACCGAGAACTTCGCACAGCTAACAAGCATTAGCACGCAGAAACCCAGCGGCATCTTTTTCACCGCGCGGGCACATCGTACCGGCTTATAACAGATTTATATTGATGGCTTGATATTATGACTAAATCGATAAACGACTATTCACTACTGGAACAGCACCTGCTAAATGATTTTCAGCGCGACCTGTCGTTGTCAGCAACGCCGTTTGCTGATATGGCAAAACAGCTGGATGTCAGCGAAGCGGCCGTATTGCAGGCGATAGAGTCATTGCAGGACCGCGGTGTCATCAGCCGCGTCGGCCCGGTATTCAGACCGAACCGTATTGGCGTCAGTACGCTGGCGGCAATGGCGATTCCGCAGGACAAGCTGGAATGTGTCGCGCGCATCATCAGCGCCTTTCCTGAAGTCAATCATAACTACGAACGCGAGCACGAATACAACCTCTGGTTCGTGGTCACCGCCTCCAGCGAAGAGCACCTCGATATCGTGCTCTACGAGATAGAGCAGCATACAGAGTTTCCGTTGATGTCGCTGCCGATGCTGGATGATTACTTTATCGATCTGGGCTTTCAGCTGAAAACAGCTAACAGACGAGTAACTTAATTATGAGTAACATGGAACTGAACAAACACGTATTGCAGATTACCACCGAAGACAGAGCGTTGATCAGGCTTGTCGAACAGGGCCTGCCCATCGTCAGCCGGCCGTATGCCGAACTCGCGAAACAGCTGGCTACCACCGAGCAGGATGTGATCGCGCGCATACAGCAGCTGATCGATAAAGGCGCGATCAAACGTTACGGTGTAGTCGTGCGCCACAAGGAACTCGGTTACACCGCCAATGGCATGGTGGTGTGGAACGTGCCGGATGAGCGCGTCGAAGAACTCGGCATCTGTATTGGCAAGTATACCTGCGTCACCCTAAGTTACCGCCGTCCGCGACGCCTGCCCGAATGGCCATATAACCTGTTCACCATGGTGCACGGCAGCTGCAGAGAAGAGGTCACGCAGAAAGTGGCCGAGATAACATCGAACTGCGGGTTGCAGGATATCGACCATATCATCCTGTTCAGCACCCGCCGCTTCAAACAGCGCGGTGCGAGTTATTCTGCCAGCGATAATGCAAAAGATAGTAGCGGTCATCAGGTGAAAAAAAACGCCGCCCGATTATACCTGGTGAAACAGCCTGGCAAAGCGATGTTGAACAATAAAGTTGCAGAATAGAGCCCGAATATAATGAGCCTTAGCGAACTCGAACGTGAATTCATCAATAACTTTCAGGGCAATTTCCCCTTACAGGAACGGCCCTTCAAAGTGATTGCTGCGCGTTTAAACTGTTCGGAAGACGAACTAATCGACACGGTAAAACACCTGAAATCCAGAAACCTGCTAACACGCTTCGGACCGCTGTACGATGCGGCATCACTCGGCGGCGGTCTCACGCTGGCGGCCATCGCGGTGCCCGAGGAACGCTACGATAGCGTCACCGAAATAGTCAACGCCTACTCGGAAGTGGCACACAATTACCGCCGCGAACACACCCTGAACATGTGGTTTGTTCTGGCCACAGAAACACCTGAAGCCATCGATAATATCCTACATGCCATCGAACACGACAACGAAACTCAGGGTGTACAACTTTCCCAAGCAGCAGGAGTTTTATATCGGGCTGTGGCTGCATCTGGCGGCCGATGGCAGACATACCACGGTGCCGGTACCGGCACAGGATTATGCAGAAAACAAAGACTGCACCCTGGATGATATCGACAGGAAACTCATCAGTGTCACCCAGACCGGTATTACTATCGAGCGCTCACCCTATCAGGCCATCGCCGATAACATGGGCAGCTCGCAGCGAGATGTGCTGCAGCGATTACAGAAGATGTTAGCCTGCGGCGTCATCCGCCGCATCGGCGCGGTGCCCAATCATTATCGACTCGGGGTCACCGCAAACGGCATGACGGTGTGGGATGTCGACGACGACAAGGTCATCGAAATGGGCAATATCATCGGCCAGCTGGATTTCGTCAGCCACTGTTACCAGCGTCCCCGCCATCTGCCGGTTTGGCACTATAACCTGTTCGCCATGGTACACGGCCACGACAGAGAGGAAGTGAAAACCAAAGTCGATCAGATCAATAATCTGCTCGGCAACCATTGCAGAGATCACGAGACACTGTTCAGCTCTGCCATCCTGAAAAAAACCGGCCTGCGACTTGCTGCCTAACCTGTCGGAAAGACTACCATGTTTCGTTTAAGCCAATACCTGCATGCACTGACAAATAATCCCGAGGGCAATCAGCCGCGACCAGTGCGGTCACTTACCGGACCGGTGGTAATCTGGAACCTGATACGGCGCTGCAACCTGACCTGCAAACATTGTTACGCCACCTCGGCCGACAAAGATTTTCCCGGTGAACTAAACACCGGTGAAGTATTTAATGTTATGGACGATTTAAAAAGTTTTGCTGTTCCAGTGCTTATTCTTTCTGGCGGCGAACCTCTGATGCGCCCAGATATTTTCGAGATATCTCACCATGCTAAAGACATGGGGTTTTATCTTGGCCTGTCTTCAAACGGCACCCTGGTTAACGAAGACAATATCCAGAACATTGTCGATGTCGGCTATAATTATGTCGGTATCAGCATCGACGGCATGCGTGAAACACATGACAAATTTCGCCGCAAGCACGGCTCTTTCGATGAAGCCTTACGCGGCATACGCCTGTGCCGTGATGCTGGTATCAAAATCGGACTGCGATTTACATTAACTCAGGACAACCAACAGGATTTACCCGCTTTACTGCACTTGATGGATAATGAAGGCATCGATAAATTTTATCTGTCACATCTCAATTATGCCGGTCGCGGCAACAAAAACCGTGGTGATGACCTGCATCATAAAATGACACGTAATGCCATGGATCTGTTATTCAAGACCTGCTGGAATGACATTCTCAGTGGTAAGAAAAGAGAATTTGTTACCGGCAACAATGATGCAGACGGCGTTTATCTATTGTTATGGACACGAAAAAATTTTCCGCAACATGCTAAACAAATCGAATCCATGTTAAACAACTGGGGCGGTAATTCTTCGGGCGTTAATATTTCTAATATCGATAATATCGGCAATGTACACCCCGATACCATGTGGTGGGATTACAGCATCGGCAATATCAAACAACGTGCTTTTTCAGATATCTGGATGGATACGTCTGACCCGTTAATGGCAGGCCTTAAAAAAAAATCTCGGCCAGTCGAAGGACGCTGTAGCAACTGCCAGTATTTAAATATCTGTGGCGGTAATTCACGCACACGCGCCTGGCAGTTAAGCGGTAATTTCTGGGCAGAAGATCCAGGTTGTTATCTTACAAACGCTGAAATCGGTGTTGATGATAATCAAGATCGCCTGCAGGTTACTCCCTGGTCACGAAAAACAGATAAAGTTGTGGCCGCGCCAGGATGCTAAAACCGTTCTCAGCAAAACTTTTTATTGCGCTAGCTGCAATTTTGTTTTTTTCTGCCAGTATTGTTGCGAGTACAGTAACAGACAACGATTCAGACAGTAATGTTTTGAGCAGTAAGAATTCGAGCGGTAATATTTCAATCGGTAACGAACTGTATCAACAACACTGCGCCAGCTGTCACGGCGCTGACCGTCTAGGCAGTATCGGCCCGGCATTGCTACCGGAAAACCTGAAACGTCTGCGCAAGAATAAAGCTATCGATGTGATAAAAGCTGGCCGCATTGCGACACAGATGCCAGCTTTCGATAAAACGTTAAGCTCAGTACAGATACAATCTCTGGTCGATTTCGTCTATACACCGCTGGATAACCTGCCTGCCTGGGGCGAAAAAGAAATATCTCAAAGTCACATCCTCTATAAAGATGCTTATGAAAAAAGCATGGATGTAAATATTAAACCGGTTTACCAGGCAGATCCACTCAATCTGTTCCTGGTCGTCGAGAGTGGCGATCATCATGTTACCGTTCTCGATGGTGACAAAATGGAACCGATTTATCGTTTTAAATCACGTTTTGCCCTGCATGGAGGCCCCAAGTATTCCTCCGGTGGACGTTATGTTTATTTCGCTTCACGCGATGGCTGGATCAGCAAGTTTGATATGGTCACGCTGGACGTGGTTGTAGAAATTCGCGCCGGGATTAATACCCGTAATGCTGCCGTATCTGCAGATGATCGTTACGTTATGATAGGAAACTACCTGCCGCATAGCCTGGTGATTCTTGATGCCAAAGACCTTAGCCTGGTTAAAATCATCGAGGTTAAAGATGATAACGGGAATTCATCACGCGTCAGCGCGGTTTATACAGCCCCACCGCGTCACAGTTTTATTGTTGCGCTAAAAGATATTAAACAAGTCTGGGAAATTGACTACACCGACAATCCACCAAAAGTCTATCGTGGTTATGTGCATGACTACAGGATGGGTGAAGGCATCGCCGAAAAAGGCCTGTTTCCTGTTCGACGTATAACACTGGACGATTACCTGGATGACTTCTTTTTCGACCAGTCTTATCAAAATCTGATCGGTGCTTCACGCAATGGAAAAAATGGTCAGGTCATCAACCTGATCGTTGGCAGAAAAATTGCTGACATCGACTTGCCCGGCATGCCGCATCTGGGTTCTGGCATTACCTGGAAATATAAAGACACTACAGTACTGGCTACCCCTAACCTGAAACAAGGTGTTATCAGTATCATCGACATGAAAACCTGGAAAACCATCAAAAAACTAGAAACCGATGGCCCCGGTTTTTTTATGCGCAGCCACGAGAATTCACCTTATGCCTGGGTTGATGTATTTGTCGGTCCGCATAAAGATGAAATGCACGTCATCGATAAAAAAACACTGGAAATTATAAAGACACTGACCCCCGTTCCCGGAAAAACATCTGGTCATATCGAATTTAACCGTGATGGCAGTCGTGCACTATTAAGCATCTGGGAAAACGATGGCGAAGTCATTGTCTATGACAGTAAAACACTGGAAATCGTAAAACGTTTACCGATGAATAAACCCGTTGGTAAATATAATGTTTATAACAAAATTCATCGCTCAGAAGGAACCAGTCATTAAATATCGAGGCAGTATCAAATTCGCTGGCAATGAATCATCGTATTCGTAATCCTGCTGTTAATAGATCAGGTTCCCATATAACAGCTGACGACAATACCGGGTAACGGGCTACCCGGTACGGTAACGATGCAATAATCTGATTCATAGCACCACCAAATCAATGTAAGCTTTGACTTGATTAACATCAAGGCAACCAGACTGTCGTGTAGCTATTATGCAAGCTGTCATACTAACCATCGAAAATTATAAACAACAATCAAGTGAGAACCGCTATGAGAGAAACCTTTACCAAGGGCATGGCACGAAATATTTACTACGGAGGATCGGTTTTTTTCTTCCTGGTATTTATTGGCTTAACCGTCGATACGGTAGCAGGCCTGCCCAAAACTGACAATAGAGAAAATATATCCGAGGAGGTCGCTGCAGGTAAAAGTCTGTGGGAGACAAATAACTGCATTGGCTGTCATACCCTGCTAGGTGAAGGCGCGTATTTTGCACCTGAACTTGGCAATGTATATACCCGTTACGGCGAAAGCACGGAAGCCATCAAAGCTTTTATCCAGAGTCGCCCCGTCGATGGTATTCCAGGTCGTCGCAGCATGCCACAATTCAATTTCAGCGATCAGGAACTGGAAGAAATTGCGCAATTCCTGAAATACGTTGATGGCATTAAAGTTGCCAGAGACTGGCCACCCAACATTCAAGGTTAAGGGGAAATACACATGAAATATGAATCACAATCCATTGCCATGCTGTATTTTATTGCAGCCATCGGTCTTTTTGTCGGGCAGATCCTGTTTGGCGTAATTCTTGGCCTGCAGTATGTTATGGGCGATTTCCTGTTCCCGGAAATCCCCTTTAACGTTGCCCGCATGGTACACACAAACTTACTGATCGTCTGGTTATTGTTTGGTTTTATGGGCGCTGCCTATTATCTGGTTCCCGAGGAATCTGAACGTGAACTCTTTTCGCCTATGCTGGCGAAACTCATGTTCTGGATATTCCTGGTTGCCGGTGCACTTACCATTCTTGGTTATTTACTGGTGCCTTATGCAACACTGGCTGACATCACCATGAATGATCTGCTGCCTACCATGGGACGAGAATTCCTTGAGCAACCCACGATCACCAAAATCGGTATCGTTATTGTTGCTCTGGCTTTCATCTTCAATATCGGTATGACCATTCTTACCGGACGTAAAACAGTTATTACACTGGTATTGCTGACCGGCCTGGTCGGACTGGCGGTATTCTTTCTGTTCTCTTTCTACAATCCTGATAACCTGGTAATGGATAAATATTTCTGGTGGTTTGTTGTTCATCTATGGGTAGAAGGCGTGTGGGAATTAATTATGGCGTCCTTGCTAGCCTATGTGCTAATCAAGGTAACGGGTGTCGACCGAGAAGTTATCGAAAAATGGTTGTATATCATTATTGCCATGGCGCTTATCTCCGGTATCGTCGGCACCGGCCATCACTTCTTCTGGATTGGCAGCCCGGATTACTGGCAATGGTTAGGTTCTATCTTCTCTGCACTGGAGCCTATTCCATTCTTTATGATGACCTTGTTTGCTTTTAATGTTGTGAACAAGAGACGTCGCGACCATCCAAATAAAGCGGCGACTTTATGGGCCTTAGGCACTGCCGTCATGGCCTTCCTGGGGGCAGGTGTATGGGGCTTCATGCATACTCTGGCACCAGTTAACTTTTACACACATGGTACACAAATCACCGCAGCACACGGCCATATGGCATTCTATGGTGCTTATGTCATGGTGGTATTGACCATAATCTCTTATTCAATGCCTATCATGCGAGGTCAAAAAGCCGGCAATGATAATGCACAGGTGATGGAAATGTGGTCGTTCTGGTTGATGACGGTATCGATGGTCTTTATCACACTGTTCCTGACCGGTGCGGGTATCCTGCAGGTCTATCTGCAACGTTACTCAGAAACACCACTAAGCTTTATGGATACGCAAGCTAAAGTAGAAATATTCTACTGGATGCGTGAGCTAGCCGGACTTGTCTTCCTGATAGGACTGGTGGTATATATCATTAGCTTCTTTGTGAAAGGCAAAGAGGTTGAACTATTAGAAGACAGAGTGAAATAGATGCTAAGCTTTTTAAGCTGCTGAAAAAAAAGAATACCGCCGCTTCAGGCGGTATTTTTATGGTGCAGGTAAAATGGTGTAAGCTAAAATTTTTCAAATGCAATACAGAAATGATTCAATCACAAAATAATAGAGCAAGCCAATGGAATTAAATAAAACAAATAAGTTACAACTGCAGCGTGCCTCAAACGCCGCGCTTGCCTCACTGCTCAACCTGACGGTCTTGCCTGCAATAAGTTTTGTTGCCTTATTATTGATTTACCGGAAAACAGAGCCCGATACAATTGATCGCTACCATGCCCTGTTAGGAATAAAAATCAATATAATTGCCGTAGCCGTGCTGTTTCTGGTCAGTGCGCTAATGATAATACTGGGTGGGTTTAATTCGCCCTGGACCTGGGTATATGTGATTTCCTATTTCACTATCGTGCATACTATATTTATTATTTTTGCATTATGGGCGCTGGTACGAGCATGGTCCGGGGATAAATTAACAGATTCCGCACAAGCGTCTTGACAAGCATCAATGCCCTGACAGGGCTTCAACATTAGAATAGTCAACCATCTCCTGCTCATAGCTGCAAGACTGCTGGCATGCCTGTGTGGCGTGCCTATGAGAAGCGCAAAGTATGCACGGATACCCACTAAAACACTCAATAACACACGATAAATGGATACAAGAGCAACAATAGCAGAACCCATAATAGAAGAACCGAGACTACTTCCTGGTGATTTTGCTATCTGGTTTTTCATTTTCGCCGAGTTACTGGTGTTTGCCATTGCCTTTATTTCTTATGCCGTGGCACGGGTACAGAATGTGGAAATGTTTAACCAGTTTCAACTCACACTCAACCGTGAGCTGGGAGCTGCCAATACCTTGTTGCTGATTACCGCCAGTTATTTTGTTGTACGTGCGATTCATGCAATCCAGCTTGATGATGTTAAAGGCTGTATAAGCTGGTTATATGCATCGCTGGGCTGCGGTGCTGGTTTTCTGCTGTTAAAGTCACTGGAATATTACGATAAATTTTCGCACGGTATCAATCTCAGCACCAACACCTTTTATATGTTTTACCTGTCGCTGACAATGTTTCACTTTCTACATGTAATTCTAGGCATGATCATTCTATTTGCCATTGCCATAAAAGCACAACGCGGTGGTTATAGCGCACAAAACCATATCGGTGTTGAAACCGGTGCTTCATACTGGCACATGGTTGACCTGGTCTGGATTATTTTATTTCCACTGGTGTATATCATTCGATGAAAACTCCAGTAATGAACAAACTCTACAACGTGCATAACATATGGCTGCTTATGTTGTTATTGACGTTAACCACCTATGCCATAGGTAAACTCGGTTATAGCGGTGCAGCAGTCATGTTGTTTTTACTGATAACCGCCGCCGTCAAGGCTGGATTTATTATCCGTGATTTTATGGAATTACGCGGCGTGTCATTGCTTTGGCGGGTTATCATGTATGGCTGGTTGTTATCTGTTTGTCTTGCCATTGCCATTGCCTACATTATTAGTCTTTAGTACTTATGACTGAGTCAAATGAAAAGGCTACCCTGTATTCAAGATTGTCTGTAGCATGGACGCTACAGTCAAGCCCCATGGAGGGTTTTACGGCGCATCTTGAATTCAGGTAGCCTTTTTATACATCTTTAATATATTATGAACAAACCTAAAAACAACATTCCCTATTACCAAAGCCAGAATAACGAAATTGAGTTATTTGAACACGCCTACAACAACCAGCTACCAATGCTGATTAAAGGCCCAACCGGCTGTGGTAAAACCCGCTTTATCCAGCACATGGCCGCCAGACTGGGCCGACCTTTATACACCATTGCCTGCCACGATGACCTGACCGCCGCAGACCTGGTGGGCAGACATCTGATCGGTGATGGCGAAACCTACTGGCATGATGGCCCTCTGACCAAAGCCGTACGTGAAGGTGCAATCTGCTATCTGGATGAGGTCGTGGAGGCCCGAAAAGACACCACGGTAGTACTGCACCCACTATCGGATGACCGCCGCATTCTACCCATAGAGCGCACCGGAGAAGTGCTGCAGGCATCAGCTGAATTTATGCTGGTGGTCTCCTATAACCCCGGTTATCAAAATCTGCTTAAGGGCATGAAACCGTCAACCCGCCAGCGTTTCATTTCCATGCGTTTTGATTACCCTGACATCGACACTGAAACAACAATTATTCAAAAAGAAACTGAGATCGACAAGATTATGGCGACACAGTTAATTGAACTGGCACATGCTCTTCGCGTATTAAAAGACCATGATCTGGAAGAGTCCGCATCAACCCGTTTGCTGGTATATGCCGCAACCCTGATCAAATCCGGTTTTGACCCCGTTGAAGCCTGCCGTGCAGCAATTATCGAACCACTTAGTGATGAAGAAGAAACCGTAAACGCCTTAATGGAAGTGGTTCGCGCAAAAATGGAGACGAATTAAAGTGAATGAAAAACAGCCCCATAATAATCATACTGCGGCCTACGCAGAAGCTTTTTTCATCGGTAATCTGCTCTTTGTTGGTGTTTTTTACCTGGCATTGTGGGTGCTTTATTTACTGCGTTATAAAAAATCATCCACCATTACCCAGAACCATCTGAAACAGGCACTGATTGGCAGCAGCAGCAGCACAATTATTTTTTTATGCATTAATATTTATATTATGCTGACCAGTGGTTATGCATCGGTGACCGCATTATTCGCACTTGAATTTTACTTTATGCTGTTGCTACCTCTATTTTTGGTCGTAGGTATCCTGGGTTTTAGCAGAGCGATAAAGGGGATCGATTTCCGCTACCCGCTAATTGGTCGCTTTATCAACCCGGCTACTTCATAACAACGTTAAACATATGAAAGCAATTAAGAGTTATAAATGAGAAAACTGTTATGTAAACATTGTGGTGGTGGTGTTGAGGCGGGAACGCAGGCCTGTCCTCATTGTGGTATGCCATTGCCAGCTGATTTAGGTAAAGCGCCACAGCGGAAATTTATTCTGTTCTTTATTGCCCTTATTATCTTCTGCGCGCTAATGATTTTATGGTTGCCGCCAGACTGGACTCGTTTTATTAAGTAAAAACGATGGAAGAATTTGTCGGCAAAATCTGGGATCGTTTCATTACCAATAGTGCTAACAGACACTACCCCGATGCCATTGTATATCTGGACGACGTACGCCGCACTGCGGGTATTTTCTTTCGCGCCCTTGGCGGTGAAGGTGGATTACGGATCGAAAACGCAACCGATTCCATGATTCATGCCCGACGTTCTATGCTGCAGCGCATTGCCGGAACCGGCAAGACAACCCAGTATGCATGGCGTGATGAAGAAACCCTGAGACTGCCAGAAAGCATTGCCCTGTTTCCAGACCGACAACTTAACCGCGACCTTTACTTATGGCTTACCGCGCTCTCCGTAGTTCCTGCACCGGCTCCCGCTGCAGGCCAAAACTGGATCAGCCGTAACCAGTACCGTACCCACAGAACACTGCAGATCTGGCCAGGCTTAAACGCGTCTTATCAAAAGTTGCTGGTCGCACATTTACAGCAACGTCCAGAGCCGGAAACCTTATCGGCAGATGAAGCATTTCAGGAAAAAGCTATCCGCCTGGCTTTGTCCAACCCCACTGAAACAGTCAGGCTGGAATATGCCAGACATCCACCCCAGCCGGTTTCACTGTGGTTACATCCCTCACCTGCGCAGCAGGATCTCAATACCGGCATTGCACCACAGGACGCTGACATCCCTGAGCAAGAGGATATAGAGAACAACAAAAAGCAGGACAAACAACAGAAGCGCAAAAAGGGCAATCGCACTGAAGAGCCAGAAGGCAAAGACGGTCTCATGAGCTTTCGCCTTGAAACCTTGTGGAGCTGGGCAGAATACACTAAAGTTGACCGCACCAGTGTCGATGATGACGATGATAATGCCATGCAAACAGCCGAAGACATGGACAATATTACGCTTGCTCAGGACAGTGAAACGACTGCCGGCAAAATCAAACTGGATCTCGACCTGCCGTCTACCGAATATGACGACATCGTATTAGATGAAGGTATTCCTGTCGACGAATGGGATTACAAACAACAGCATTTACTAAAGGACTATTGCCGGCTACAGGTAATGACATCACGTCACGCTGAAGCAATGGAACTACCCGAAAGACTGCGGCCACAGGCACATAAAATTCGTCGCCAGTTTGAAGCCCTGCGCCCAGAGCGACACTGGCTCAATCGACAAAATGAAGGTAGCGAACTTGACCTTGAAAACTACATTAACTTCCTCACTGACCGCAAACACGGACATGTCAATAGCGACACGCCAGTGTATCGCGACATACGCAATCTCAGCCGCGACCTCTCCTGTCTATTGCTTGCAGACCTGTCACTGTCTACCGATGCGCACATAAACAATAATGCCCGAGTCATCGATGTTATTCGTGACTCACTCTATCTGTTTGCAGAAGCCCTGACTGCAACCGGTGATCGCTTTGCCCTGCACGGTTTCTCATCGCGCAATCGCAACCACATCCGTTTCTACAACATCAAAGGCTTTAACGATAACTACGACAACAGCATACGCGGCAACATAAACGCCATTCGGCCCGGCTATTATACCCGTATGGGAGCCGCCATACGTTATGCTGCTCAGTTGCTGACAAAAGAAGCCTCAAGTCAAAAGCTGCTACTCATTCTCACCGATGGCAAACCCAATGACCTGGATAAATATGAAGGCCGATACGGTATAGAAGATACCCGCATGGCTGTACTGGAAGCTGAGAAGCTAGGCTTAAGACCTTTCTGTGTCACCATTGATGAACAGGCCGAAGACTATTTACCTTATCTATTCGGCAGCCGTTCCTATGTGCTGATACATAATGCCGAAGAACTGCCGCGTAAATTGCCTTTACTTTATTTAAGGCTGACCAATTAATATTACGTCATTTCTATACCACAAAAACACACAAAATATAAAACAGAGTAGTTATCTAGAAGATGCATTCATGGCATACTTATCATTTCAATGAGAATAAAAAAATCCATTATAATGCAGGATAGTACCGAGATAATCAAACAAAACCTGAAAAGAAACCATCTGTTCTCAAAGCTGACCGATTTACAAATTGATAGAGTCTGCCAGTTCAGTCAGTTGCACAAGCTAAGCGACGGTCAGCTGTTGTTTAATCAGTCTGATACAGTCACCTCTTTTTACATGGTAATAAACGGTAAAATCAAACTTTATCGCATGTCCCCGGACGGTCAGGAAAAAATTATTGAAATTGTAAAATCCGGTGAGGTATTTGCAGAAGCACTGATGTTCACTAATCAGACAGATTATCCAGTAAGTTCAGCCGCACTTGCTGAGACCATCGTTATTAGTATTAACGCGAAAAACTTCCGGGAAATGCTCTGGGATTCAACAGCAACCTGTCTACTGCTGCTAGGTGACATGAGTTTTCGACTAAGAAGACTGGTTAAAGAAATCGATACTATAACATTACATTCTGGTACCTGCCGTGTTGCCTCTTATTTAATACAGGAAATGCCCGAAGGCAAGGATAACTTCACCCTGGATACAGCTAAAAATGTTATCGCAGCAAGATTATCGGTCAAACCAGAAACATTCTCACGAATCATAAAAAACCTGAAAAACCAGGGCATTCTAACGATTGATGGTAACTACATAACCGTTCACGATATCAATGCGTTGAAACAGCTTAGTATTATTTAAGGAAGGCCTGAACAAGCCCATCCTGGACTTCTCAAACCACGAAAACCAAAAATGTAATTTTTGGTTTTCTTCATTTTCAATGGCTTGCAGCCATCGAAAATGGCAGCACATCCATGTGCCGCGAAAGCTTCGACTTAATCACAGCTTCCTAAAAGAAACTCCGCCCGTCTGCCGGCCATGAACTAAGACTACGGGTTATCTACTGGATGCCGGAGTTGGAGCTGGAGAGAGTAACAACAAAATGAATTATTTCAGCACTTTTTGTTGCCGTTTATTTGCCACACCTATTCGTGTCACCTTATTTTTCTTATTAATTAATAATTCAAACGATGCTTTCTCGGCCGTGCGCTGGTAATCAGTGCTCATGGCTTCAAATAACTTCACCTCATCAACATCACTTCTGTTTTTTATGTTTTCAAATAACAACATAAATAAACGCTGCAGCGATATTTTCCATGTACTGCCTGCCTCCTGATAAAGTCCATCACTTAAAAGCATAAAATAATCAAAAGGTGAATCTTTTAAAATTAACGGTAAGGTGTTTTTAAATCGTCCTGAATTAGCAATCATATCCCAGTAACGGGCAAACCGATTAACGCGTTGCATGGTGTCAAAATCTATGTCCCGGGTACGTAAAATATTGTAGGGTGGCTCCGGGTTATAACGTAACTGATATTTTTCATTGTGACGATTTAGCGGTACGCCACGTAGGCGTTTTAGGATACCAAGCTGTATTTCATGTGGATTTAAACTAACCAGCTGATCAAAGCTTTTCGCGAAGTTAGACAAGGTATCTGCAGGCAAACCAAAGATTAGATCTGCATGAATGTAGGCATGCGTACTTGCTTTCAGCCATCGCAGGTTTTCACAGGTTTTTTCATTATTCTGCTTGCGACTGATTAGAGCCTGAATTTTTTCATCAAATGTCTGCACCCCAATTTCAAACTGTAAGGCATGTTCAGGGAATTTTTCAATAACCGCTTTTAATTTGTCGGGTAAGTTATCAGGTACAACTTCAAAGTGCAGGTATAAATTATCTGTCATCCGTTGAAGAAAAAATTCGAGAATGGAAATACTACTGCTGACTTTTAAATTAAAGGTGCGATCGATAAATTTAAAATTACGCGCACCACGTTGATACAACTTATCTATTTCATCAAGAAACGCATTTAATTCAAAGGGCTTAGATGTTTTATCCAGAGAGGACAAACAAAACTCGCACTTAAACGGACAGCCACGTGATGCTTCAACGTAGAGCAATCGATTTTTAATGTCCTCATCGTTGTAATATTGATAGGGTAACTGTAACTGGTCGAGTGGTAATTCGTCACTTTGAATCTCTCGCTCAAGCGGTTTGTTACCGGATAAAATTAACTGACATAATTCAGCAAAACTTTTTTCAGCTGCGCCCATAACAATATAATCGGCAATATCGACAACTGTCGGCTTATCGGGCAAAAAACTAACTTCGGGACCGCCGAGAACAATGATCGTTTCTGGTGATACCTGTTTTAATAGTTCTACGGTTTTTGTTACTTCAGCAACGTTCCAGATATATACACCAAAACCAATAATTACCGGCTGCTGTTTTAAAAGTTTTTCTGCAATATCAATTGGCCGTTGTTGAATGGTGAATTCTTCAATGCAGGCAGAGGATTGCAACTCACCGAGATTGGCATATAAATAACGTAAGCCAAATGCGGTATGCATATAGCGCGCATTCAGTGTGGTTAATACAATCTCATTTTTAGCAGCCTTTTCCATAAGTGCATATTATAACAGCGACACTGGTAAAGTATTAAAACGTCATTGCGCGTAACCAGGCGACCTCCTGTTAACAGTAAAGAGGATGCCTGGTTACGCGCAATGACGTTTAATCTAAAAAATCTAAACGATGAACTTGCCCGTTTCTCTTAGCTGGTTTTCCATCAGTTCTATTTCATGCGCGCCGGAATAATAGATATCATGGTCAACAGTATAGTCAAGGCTGAGATTACGATCTTCATAATCCACTCTGTTTAAAATGCTTTTAATGGCATTTATTCGCGCCTGAAACTTATCATTACTGCGAATTACTGCCCATGGACTGATATGTGAGTGCGTCTGTTTCAGCATCTGGTATTTCATTTCAGTAAACTCGTCCCATTTTTCCTGCATTTGCACATCAATCTCAGACAATTTCCATTTTTTTAGTTGATTCGTCTCTCTCTCGGCAAATCGACATGCCTGAGTGTCCTTGGAAACAGAAAAATAGATTTTGTGAAATATAATATCATGCTCAACCAGGTCATCTTCAAACTGTGATACCGTTTTCATAAATGTGCGGTATTGCTGTGCTGTACAGAAACCAAATATCGGTTCAACCATGGCACGGTTGTACCAGCTTCTATCAAACAACACGATTTCCCCCCCTCTGGGGAACTGCTCAACATAACGTTGGAAATACCATTGACTCACCTGTACATCTGACGGCTTGCCCAGGGCAACCACGCGATAATGTTTTTCATTCATATAACGGGTAATACGGCGGATTGCGCCACCCTTACCTGCCGCATCCCGCCCTTCAACCAGGATAATCATTTTTTTCTGGTGTTTTTCCAGATGCTCCTGCAATTTAATCAGTTCTGCCTGATAAGGTTTTAAAGACTTCTCCAGCAAAAATTTATTATAACGACGATATACCTTCTTTTTAAAATCATCATCACTTTTCTCAATCTCACTTAAAAATTCCTGATACTTCATTATTAACCTCACCCTTTTATCTATGTTATATCCGTACAATATTACAACGTAAGCAGAAAAATTTACTGACGTAGAGCAAAAATTAGTAACTATTAATATGTATCCACCGGATTATTAGGTGAAATATGCACTATTCATGGATATTCAAGCCAATTTAATTGATTTAAGTCTCTGAAAACAGCAGAATACGCGCCTGAATTTTTATACAGAAAATTGCTCCTGCATTATCTGTATACCGTCCATCCGTGGACATAACACATACACCAACTATTTCCGAGGATACTCCATGAAATTAATTCTTTTAGGTGCACCGGGTGCTGGTAAAGGCACTGTTGCAAAATTACTGACCAAACTTGACGGTTCTGTTCAAATATCTACAGGTGATATTTTACGTGGCGCAGTTGCTGCTGGCACCGAACTGGGCAAACAGGCTGAAGCGGCAATGAAAGCTGGCGACCTGGTATCTGATGATTTGATCATGGGTATTATGGGTGAACGCCTTAAAGAAGACGACTGCAAAGCCGGCTACTTATTGGACGGTTTTCCACGCACCATACCACAGGCAGAAGCACTAAAAGTTCTCCTGGCAGACATGGGTGAGACTTTAGATTGCGCCGTTGAGATTGACGTACCACGTGACGTTATTCTTGACCGTTTAACCACTCGCCGTACCTGTACCGGCTGTGGCGAAATCTACAACGTTAAATCTAATCCGCCAGCCGTTGAAGGCGTATGTGACAAGTGTGGTGAGCCAGTTGTACAGCGTGATGACGAAACTGAAGAAGCAATCAGTAACCGTCTGAATGTATACAATGACCAAACGGCTCCATTAGTTGGTTTCTACAAAAACGAAGGCCTGTTGCTTTCTGTAGAAGCTACTTCTTCTGATGCGGTAATTGATGCTATTAAAGCAAAAATAGCTTAATTAGCTACGTTTTAAACTGGCTTTTTAATGACAGTAAAAAGCCCGAATGTTCTCACATCCGGGCTTTTTTTATTGTTTAAAATAATCACTTAGTATTAAGCAGTTGTATACAGAAAAATAAGAAGGTTAGTTACCGACCATGAATAAACGATTAGAATTAGCTAAATTTCAGGCTAATATCCTCTTTTCTTCTCTATTTGATTGATGTCTGTCAGGTTTGTCTAAACGGCTATTTTATAAAATACCCTAATGTCTATCTTTCTTCGTGCATTATTGGTTCCTCTTGGCCTGACCTTGACCATTTCACCCGTATTGGCTTTTGACAATGATTTTGAAATTAATGACATCAACCTTGACCAGGAGAACTTTCTAGATATAAAGGCGCATCGCTACCGTAAGTCACTTGAATATCTGTGGTTCGATAACACCTCGGGCTGGCGTATTAATATCGCGAGCCTGGACAGTGACCTGGCATTCGTACAAACCGAGCTTAAGTTACAGAATGAGCTATCGGAATACGTCAATATCCGGCTCGAAGTTGAGCAGGAAGTATTCTATGCTGACAAAGAGTTCCCACTACCAACAGCCGAAGCTGAAATTTACCCCTGGGCGGGTAATTTTGGCTTTTCATTACTCGGCACACCGGCATACGAAAAACGCGAAATGGATCTTGGCATAGCAGTCATCTGGGGAAGACGCCCCTGGAACTACCTGCGTTTTGAATATCTCGATGTTGATTCACTGTATAACCAGAAAAACGTAAGCGATAACACTTTTTACAGTAAAGAACCGATAGCCATGAAGCTTGAAGGTGCCTACCAGTTTGGCGGGCAGTATAAACTGCGCTTTAGCATTAGCCGTGACAAACCGCTTGAACTTATCGATCCGGACAACAATGGCATTTTCAAACACGAAGCCAGTGATTATTTTTTGTTGTTTGACTACCAGCCGGTACCGGATTCAGTCATAGGAATAACTATCAACGGCTTTACACTGGATAAATCCAGTTCACAAACAGGGCAAAACCAGCAACAGACCACTGATTACATTTCTGCTGATATTTACTGGGTAAAAGGCATGGGCAAGTCATACGAACTTCGTCTGGGCACACAGTATGACCACATTACAAATGATATCCGTGATTTTATAACAACCGACAATGATCTTGATTACTTCATGAAAACATTGCAGGTCTACACCTCAGCCTATCATCCGTTTAATGACCATATGGCCTGGGACCTTGGATTATATATTGGTCAGGTCGATGAACAGCAAAACTTTCTGCAGGATGATGCCAGGGACACTTTAAATGATGGTGTACAAGCTAAATTTCGCATGGGTTTTGAATATTCATCATCGGATGGTCGCAGCTCGTTACAATTTAACATCAGCCTCAATCTTGACGACCCCGTTAAAGATCCAGGTGATGGCGGTGGAATCAGTTTTCAGTCCGTGTTCTGAGAAAGCCACAAACAACAGTTAGCAGAAATTTGGGGGCAATAAAATTGGGGTCAGTATCCGTACTTTGACAAAAATCAAGTTTTTTCCAATACACCCGGCGTATACTTAGAACTGTTAAGAAATGATGCTTACAACAAGTGCGAAACAAGGAGTGGTAAAATGGACAAGAAAACATCGATTGAAGAGGAAACGAAGAAATTAACATTCGTAGTTATTTTTTTGTCGATCTTTATAATTGTATTATTTGGTCTTGGACCATTGATTTGAGCGCTGGCGTTTTATATTTATAATAATTGTCATCGTTTAAGCTGATGTCACGGTGGCTTTTATGTCACCGTATATGTTTGGGCCTCGAAATTTATCATCTAGAATAGTTAGCGACAAAAAATGATAATTGGTAGTTGCGTTTAAACGAAATTGACTGATGACGGCTATCGGCCAATTACCTGACCTTTAAATAGAATCCCTGAATGTCTGCTTTTTGTCGACTCTACCCCGCTATGGTTCGCTCTGGCGGGTTTTGTTTATATATACTGTTCATTAATTCATCCAGGAAAGCTCATGAGGAGAAAATCTTGTGAATAATATAATTTGGGACGAAACATTAAGTGTCGAGGTCGATGAAATAGATGAAGATCACCGTAAACTTGTAGATCTGTTTAATATTCTCAGCCATGCTGTAGCAGAAGGTGATGCGACAGATTATATTGAGGCAGTACTGGAAGAACTGATAAGTCTTACCATCTGGCACTTCAGGCACGAAGAGCGTCTAATGCTGATGTATAAATACGAAGGTATTGTGGAACACAAAGCTGAGCACCATGACTTGATCGATAGCGTCAAGGAGTTGCAGCAAAAGTTTCATAAAGAGAATAAACTGCTAACAAATAAAGATATCGAGTATCTGGAGTCCTGGTTAACCGAACATATCCTTGGTCATGATATGAAGTTGGGCTTTTATCTTATGAAAGTAATGTAGGAACGATCGAGTCATTGTGGTAACTATATCTGCGAACTCGATAGACTATAAATATTCAGATTCAGGGCTTAGTGATTGATTACCTGAACCATAACTGTAAGCTGTATTGTAAGATATCTGTAAAAGTAGACTAAAGCTGTCTATTTTTCTGGAGTCAGCCTTCGACAAAATTGCTGGATGTCATTTAATCAGAAGCCATCTCAATCCAGGTGGCTTTTTTTATTTCTATTGAATGGCGGTTTAGGGTTAACAGCCGTTCTAGAGGCTTCCTTAAACAGCAGCATTGGGTCGGTTTTTCTGTGTCGAACTCATTTCCCAGACGTCTGCTATGCGGTGTAAGCAACTACACATGACTAAACACATCAGTGGCAGTTATGGGCCGAGAGCACATGCTCAACAATTGATATCGATCGTACGTTATCGTTATTTCCAGCAAATAATTAAACGATTCATTCAAACGCGGTTGAACGGGAACTAAATTTTGGCCAGTAACATACCGAAATGGTGAGATTTTGTGTAACTACAAAAATCCCTTACCCATCCCTGCCATCAACCCGTTCACTCAACAACATCGGCGCATACACAAAAACAAAGATAGCAAACGCTATTATCCATAACAGCTGCGATATGCCAATCCAGTAAAGATATAAGTCCATATTAAATAATGGGAAGATCACTCGTACGATAACACCCAATAACAATACAGCGAAACTCCAGAAAACGATGGCAGGTGGATCAAAAACGCTACGACCGGTATGTCCCAACGAAACACGCGACATCATGCCCAGGGTAAGCAAACCTATACCGCCTGCAGTGAAAGCATGTACTGATAAAAACGGTGAAAAACCTGCACGTTATCGATAATGCTGTTAAAGCAAAGCCCAGAATAATAGAAACGTATGCTACGACCAGAATCCATACCAGTGATTTACTCCAGATTTTATTGCTATACCAGCCGGCTAATCGTAATGTGTGTAATAACGCTAAAAGCACAGCAAAGATAGCAGTCAAAGTATCATATTCGGTAAACACATCGCAAATCCATAGACATACTAATAAAACCAGACTGGAATGATCGACCCATGCATGATTTTTGATTTCTACCTCACCATCAATACCGTTTTGAATAAACATCGGCATAACACGACGCATCATCACCATAATTAAAGCGATAATCATATACAGTGCTGAATACAGTCCCCACTGCACCCCCTCTGCAAGAACCCCCATAAGACCTAAATAAAAAACAATATTACACAGCATCAGCAAAAAAAGTTTGGCTATAATGCCAATCTGCTCATATTGCTTTACTTTTAATACCGGTCGTAAACAGGCGAGGGTTAACAAAAATAGAAATGCCACATCAACCACAGCAATCAACTCGACAGGCAACGTAAGACCACTGAGCGCTAATAATCGAGCAAGCAACCAGAGGATTAACAAAAACGCCAGCGCTTTCCCACGCAGCACCTCTATCCCTGTCCAGTTTTTTATTGCTGTTAGTAAAAAACCCGCAACCACAGCCATGACATAACCAAACAGCATTTCATGTGCATGCCATAAATTTGGCGAAATTCCGGAGAAGACAAACTCAACAGCAAATACATAACTTGCCATCCAGATTGCCATTGAAATAATAGCAAAAACACCTGCTGCCAAAAAGAATGGGCGAAAACCTAAACGTAAAACAGGCGGACCAAAATCCGGTGTTGATTCAACAACTTCACCTTCAATGTTTAACATAAAATTTATAATTCCCCGAGAATCTGATTGCCTTAATTAAAAAACGTCTGATTAATAAAAACACTTGACCCGTGCCTGCGTTCAATATGACATGAAACAGTACATACATTATTAAATTACGCAAATGACACACGTCAAAAAGCAAAAAATATAAACCGCTAAAACCAGGGCTTCAACATTGTCCTTATTATTTTGCCACTCTTTGACCTAAATCATGGACATAAACCAGATAACTGATGAACATACAAGTTTTGTTTATTGTCAATTCCCAAGCTAAATCAATTCAGCCTGACAAGCCATTATTAATGAAGAGCCTTTATGATAAATAATACCGATAAAAATACAAATACAAACAACGATGGCTTTGACGTCAAGGTCGGCCTGGCTGAAATGCTCAAAGGTGGTGCCATCATGGATGTCACCAATGCTGAACAGGCTAAAATTGCCGAGGATGCCGGTGCCTGTGCAGTAATGGCGCTGGAGCGCATTCCATCCGATATTCGACGTGACGGTGGTGTTGCCCGCATGTCTGATCCTGAGATGATTCAAAAAATCAAAGATACCGTTTCCATTCCAGTGATGGCCAAATGCCGTATTGGTCACTTTGCTGAAGCGCAAATATTACAGGCGCTGGAAGTTGATTTTATTGATGAATCCGAAGTACTGACGCCCGCTGACGAAGCTAATCATATATACAAAAAGGACTTTAAAGTGCCTTTTGTCTGCGGTGCCACCAATCTTGGCGAAGCGCTACGTCGTATTGGAGAAGGGGCTGCCATGATACGCACCAAGGGTGAAGCTGGCAGCGGCAATATTGTTGAAGCGGTACGGCATATGCGCGCACTGCAAGATGAAATGTCACGTCTTACTACACTTGCTAAAGAACAACTAATGAGTGTTGCTAAAGACATGGGTGCTCCTTACGATTTAGTTTGTTATGTTGCTGAGCACGGCGAACTGCCGGTACCCAACTTTTCAGCAGGCGGCATTGCGACCCCAGCTGATGCCGCACTGGTCAGACAATTAGGCGCACAGGCCGTATTCGTCGGTTCCGGTATTTTTAAATCCAATGACCCTGCCGCTCGTGCTGTAGCCATTGTTAAAGCGACAACCCATTATGACGATCCGGCCGTATTACTGGAAGTAAGTCGTGGTTTACAACCAGGCATGAGGGGATTAGAGATGTCCGAGATTCCCGAAGAAGAACGTCTTGCAGCCAGGGGCTGGTAAACCCTGATGTGCAGGCTGCATGAATAAGACTGTAGGCGTACTTGCTTTACAGGGCGCTTATCAAAAACATGTTGAAAGCCTTTCGCGGCTTGGTGTTGAATCACGCCTGATACGTAAACCTGGCGAGCTGGATGATTGTTCTGCGCTGATTTTACCTGGTGGGGAATCAACCACGATAAGTTTGCTGATAGAGGAATACGGTTTTTATCAACCGATTAAATCGTTTGCAGAAAAGCACCCGGTTATGGGTGTTTGTGCCGGCATGATTATGATGGCAAACGAAGTTGATGATAAACGTGTTACACCTTTAGGATTACTCTCATTCAAAGCAACACGTAATTTTTACGGTCGCCAGGTTCACAGTTTTACCGCGGATATTAAATTGTGTTTTGATAGCAACACGTTTAAAGCACCTTTTATCCGCGCACCGGGTATTGAAGAACTTTCGCCAGAAGTTGAAATATTGGCGACTTACGACAATAAGGTTGTAATGTTAGGCGCTGGTAAACATGTGGCATTATCATTCCATCCAGAATTAACACAGGATACACGAATACATGAACACTGGTTAAGTAGATAACCGTAAAAAATATTTACGTTTTGAGAAAATATCACATCACTATCCAGTGCTCACCCCTTTCCTGAGGCAGCCCTGATACAGGATAGTAAGCCACTTCAAGCGCCTGACAATGAGAAAACACCGCCTTTCTCTTCTACAAAGCGCAAAAACCTGACAAAATGACATAAATCAATGACATTTTACGATTAGTATATTATAATACTCTCATATTCAGAAGAGGTATTATTCTTATGACAATTATCACAAACAACATAAAGCACGTTTTACTGAGCATTCTTATGCTTGGTATATCTGTACCGGCACATGCCGAAAATGATGATGTCTGCGCACCATTTAAGGATGCCGATATTGATCAAAGCATGTTGTCCTTGATGTTAAAGGCCGCTACAAACGGCGATTTATACCGCATCAAGCCCGATTCATCGAAAGTGGGATTTTGCGTTAACGGTCCAACAGGGGAAGTCAAAGCAGAGTTTCGCAATTTTAAAGGTGGCCTGGCATTAGATGACAAGGAGCGACAAGGTGCGGCATTGGTTCGTATCGATGTCGATAGCGTGGAAACAGATTCAGGCTTTATCAAAATGATGCTGAAAAGCGAGAGTTTTTTTGATAGCGAACAATATCCGGATATTATTTTCGTTAGTACCGGTATCGAGTGGATGAGCGATAAAAAAGGCGTACTCAAAGGTGACCTCACCATGCACGGTGTTACTAAAACCGTGGCATTTTATGTTGAGTTGAAGAAAACAGAGACTGAGCCAGGTAAAGAGGCAGTGACTGTTAAAGCGACGACAACCGTGCAACGCTCAGAATTTGGTATGTTTACTCTTTCACCAATGGTGGATGACCGTGTAAGCCTGTGCATGTCAATAGAAGCCTACAAATACCAGTCTTAGTCTATATCAGCTTCGTGATCTATAGCTGCAATGTACAGCAGCTATAGATCACCACCGCGGCCTTTAGACTTTATCAATAAGTTCTTTAGCCCGGATTAGATTTTGCAGCTCGCCCTGCCCCGGTTTTTTTAATGCATCAAGTGATGCTAAAGAAAAACAGGCCACAGCGCAGGTGGTCATCAATTTACCACTACTAGATAGTGCTGGTGCTGTACTGGCAAGATAACTCACCAAATAATCCATGCCAGGATTATGCGCCAGGATCAGTAAGCGTTGCCGTGATTGTTGACTGGCGGCACGCGCATGAATTTCGATGGTTTCACACAGGGTGTCCATATCTGCCAGATAAAGCTGCTGCTCAAAAATAATATTTTTTTCATCTACCGCCAGGTTATTTAATAACAAGCTGGCTGTTTCCCGTGTGCGCTGCGCTGCAGACACAACCATTCTATCTGGTACCAGGTCCAGCTGATTCAGATGGGCGCCCATGCGAATCGCGTCCCGCGCGCCCCTTTCATTCAACGGCCGGTCTATATCAGCAGTATGACCAGACCAGTCTGACTTGGCATGACGCATTAGCATTAGTTCAAACATAACTTTCAGCTTCCTGGATCGGTAATTTGCATTTTATGTTGTAACTTAAAACTTATAACATAAAACTTTTAGCTAATAATGTTTATTTAAGTATCAGCAAGGCGCTGGTAATAACGCATTCTGTACAGCAGACGTTTGTGTTCGTCATCCTCTTCAAATCCTGAACGATCATGCAGAACATTATTGCAGATGAGCCCCTGACCCGACTGCAAGGTGCCCCGATAGATATAGGGTGAGTCTGTATGCAGGTAATCATGCAAAAGCGCTACTGCCTCCTGCACTAGCGGATCCTGCTTCCAGGCTATACTGCGCGTTCTCGCAGTGTAACGCATATGAAGATCACCGTCAGCCGAAATAGAAAACACCGGGCCATATCGATCAGGACGAATCACTTCACCCTGTTTATTAATATTTGCCGGAATCATCATTACGTCCGGCTGCATTAAAACACGAATATAATCTGGCTTTTCCTGGCGAAGGCGAATATAAGCTATTTCATGATCCAGTAAAGCATTCTCACCACCGCTGGCGGCTGGAGAAACGCAGTGCAATAACAGCGCATTGATCTGGTGATCCAGGGTATTGTAATAACCATCAGTGTGCCAATGAATAGATTTATTTGTGTAAGGGATATATTCGCTACGCCATTCATCGTTAGCAACCCTTAGTGCAGTAATACCATCATCAGCGCCCCTGTTGTCATCAGGGATAAATAGTTCAAACTGCTGAGCTAATTTATCAGGAATGTCTTTATCAGGGTCATCGCCTGTTTTACCCGCATAGATCGCCATATTGGTTTTTTTGACCAGATCACGAATGGTTTTATACTCCGCTTTACTTAATTTTCTCGGGTCATTGACCTCAACGATGATATCTTTAAGAGCCTGCGGGTAATCATCCATCTTGTTTTCAAGCCAGGCGAGGTACGCCGTGTCATTATCCAGGTCGAAAGGACTACCCAGTTTGTATTTATCACTGGAATATTTTGTTGTCTTTATTAAACTCATTATGCTCACACCTGTTGCTTGTTTATTGTCGGTTCATCCATACCA
>CAVWXQ010000053.1:0-90580 GCA_963759005.1 uncultured Gammaproteobacteria bacterium | reverse complement strand
CCACTCAACGTTTACTTTGTCATGTTCGTTGGTTTCTGCCAGTGCTTGCCACTGTAATTTTACTTTGCCGGAAAAGACAGGGATACGTATTACGCCGTAACGATTCGGGTAAACAACCATTCCTGAAGGGGGCACAGTTGGAAGATTGACAATAATATCATCTTCAATATCGTGCACAATGTAGAGTTTTTTTGTAATGAATTCTTTTGATTCATTGCCTAATGGGCCAACAGGTGACCATTGAGATTGCATCAGGATTGTCTTTTCTGTTTCTCTCAGGTGTTCCTGCTGGTAGATGCTGGCGCTGGCAAGGTTTGCGCGTTTTTTTCCGCCCATTCGTTGCCATAGATAGTTGAGTTTGTTGCTGCTTACATTTTTATTATTGTTTAGTCTGAGAACAACACTTTCGATTGGTGGTGTTTTCATCTTAAGTCTAAAGCGAATTTCACCTGCACCCTGAAACCCCCTGAGGTTGATGACATGAAGTCGGGCATCAATAGGGTTTAAATTTGACGAATAATAACTTGTAGCAACATAGTTCTGTTTTGACTCCTCGTCATAGAACAAGCGCTGCCCTGTTGTATGGAAGATGTCGCCATTTAGTATTAATTCATTATCACTGTTAAATATTTCGTACTCCATGCCATAAACAAATCGTTCCTCCTCGGCAATGTTATGTGAAACGGGTAGTTCGGCATTGCTGATAACTTTGACGGATTCATCGCTCTGTACTAATGGGAAGCGTATCCATTCATTTTCATCCAGTGCATAAGTCAGGCTAACACGTAGTTCCTTAGGTTGATTGGCTTGATGCTGCTGACGTATATTAATATCATTAAACCATAAAGCAGGTTGATATATTTGCCATAGAATGGCGCATATCGCAATGCATGCCAGAAAGAATATTGTTCGCCAGAATAGTCGCATTATTTACTCGAACACCAGGCGTGCAATCCTTGTTTCAACATAGTCGTCCAGCTTACCTCGACTAAAGTCATGCGCAGGAATTTGATGCGTACTCAATGCTACAAGTGGATTAAGATTTCCAATAATGGCGAGTTCATTTTTATCGTTGTGCAGTAATAAAAACGCCTGTTTAGTATTTTTATCAATAATACGTTTTATTGAATTATCGTATTCGGCCATTTTTTTCAAAAGGACAATGTCTTGAGTGTCCTGATATTTTTGTAGTGTTGTAGTTATGTCCTTTTTAAGTGAGCTTGATGTATTTTTTGCTAATGCGTTTACATAGTCATATAGGTCTGCTTCTATACTCGGGATGCCAAGTGACAGAAATTGCAGGCTTAAAGCATCATTGCTGCGCTGCTGTTTGTAGCTGGAGCGCACAATAGGTGACACCCACAACAGGGCGAAGCTTTTGTTTGTGCTGGCAGGTATGTAACGCGCCTGAGAACTGCCACCGACCTGGTAGCCCATGGTGTTAATGCTGCCATTAACAAAACTGTATTGCCAACTATCAGCGGTCAAACTATCAAGCAATTTCTGCTGTAGTACGGTAAATGATTCCTCTCTGATAGCACCATCATCGAAAGCGATTAACATATCATCATCTGGCAGTTTCTGTCCAAAATGTTGCCCAAGGGCCCTGCATTGTACTGATAATAAGGGGAGTTCACCTTTTTCACGCATGGTGACCTGATTGACCAGAGTGAAAAGACTTAGCTGATTTTTAAGGCGAACTAAATCAGCAGAGTAATCACGGTTTGTTAACGGGTGTGCGCCACCGATTAATAATGCATTAGCACGAGATCGCTCGAATAGTGAAACGGCAACTTCAAAGCTGTTAACCTCAAATAATGGTCGTGGTGACTGGATGACAAAAGGTTCGGCATCACCTAACCTGAATACGTATGTGCCCCAGTATCTGCGGTTATTCTGGTTGAACTCGGACAGTATTACGTAGTTATCTGAAGTTTCGCTATGTTGATAACGAATGATTTCATAACCGAGTACATTGGCTGCACCGTTAATGACCTGTAACTCTTCGAGTGACTCTTTAGTCCATTTGCCATTAAGGTAACCATATTTCATGGTTGCTAATAAAGGTGTCAGTACTTCTTCATCAAGATAGAGTAATTCTTCTTTTGCGGGTACGGCATAAGCATTACTGCCGCTTTCGGCAATTTGACCTTTAGTTCCTAATAACCATTCCTGTAAGTAGCCATCTATGCGACGGTCGCCAGTAAATAACTCAGTTTTTTGTGCATTTAATAACGGCGAGATTAGCAGTTTTCTCAAACCACTGCGGTTTATTATAAGTTCTGCGTAACCCTCGCGACTAGCTTCTCTTTGTGCGTTGTCATTGTTGATTTCCCCCCAGTGCATTTTATATTTACCAACAATGTTTTGCATTTTTACCAGATCAAGACTGGGGGGTAATTGTTTTTTTACCCAGAGTTCACTCGCTGCAGGACTTTCATTATTTGCAATAGCATCGTTTTGTGTCTCAATCCCGGTGGTTTTTATTGCACGCGTTATGGATTTTGAGTAAGTGTGTATCTGTAAGACATCTCGCCTGCCTGCCAGACGATGAAAGCCGTCGAAAAGGGTCTGGCTTTGTAACAGTGAGGCATCGGTACCTGAAATAGCAAGACTGCGAGCATTCAGTGTCACAAATAAGGAAGCAACCGCCTCTACCAGCCCTCTATCCTCAAGTGGTGACGGTAGTTCGATCAGTAGTTCATTTTCAGCTTTTAGATTAATGACATAATACCCCCAGCTACGCTGCACACTTTCTTTTAGTAGCAGATATTGATCTTCTATAAGCTCAGTTTGGTAGCCTAACTGGTTGTATTGATACATGCCCCGTTTTAGCAAAGCCTGGTCGCTACTGCGACTATAGTCGAGCAATAAGCGGGTACCCTCGTTAAAGGCATCCACTTCCTGCGTTAGCGGGATATGTAATTCGGAGAATCGTGAACGGTAAATGTCAGGTTTGATTGATTTTATTCTATCCAGAAGCGTTATATCAGCGTCGATGATTTCCGTGTCTGCAACGGCATTCTTAGTCGCTAACCATGGTTGATAGTTGGGCATGATAGTTAACGCATAACCTAAAACACTGGCAATGAACAGGGACACCAAAGAAGTCTGAATAGTTGCTCGCGTCATGCGAATAGCGATGCCCTTATCATGCATTTTGATCGCTAGTAAGGTTGATAGCATATAACCAAAGGCAAAATAATCACTGATTTTTATTTCTGGTACGGTATGCAGAAGGATGTAGGCCAGAAGGATTTTGTAAATAAAAGCAATATTGAAAAACAGCAGTAGTTTACGTCCGCCTTCAATCGTAGTGTTGGCGAACACGGGTAGTTTTAGTGTCCATATAGCTAAACCCAGAATAATAAATGCTTCACCAAATGAAACTAGTATTTTCAGTGGTTCATACCATTGCAATGCCAGTAAGGCAGGAATGAGTATGCCATTAAAATCCCAGCCATAACGCAGGTTCATGCGTGAGGCAACAAAGGCAGTTGTCAGTAAAATAATATAGGCTTTTGGGCTGGCCAGAATAGATGCTGCGATATCTTCATACATGTAACCAATATCACCAAGACCAAAGTTTGTTAAGGTCATGAGAACGTATTTAACAATTAGCCAGGTGGTGAACAGAATGACTAAAAAAGGAGGCAAACCTCTTAGTACCCCGGTTTTCCAGAACTGATTTGCAACCAGCGCAACGATTACCAGACCTAAACTGTGTAGTTCATTTCGATAATCAAAAACAAGACCAAATTCTGCGGCATACGCACCTACCCAGGGGAGTAACCAGCCATCAAATGTAACCCTGACGACAATACTGGCGAGTAATAATGCAAAAAAACGGTCACGCCCGAACAATGCACTCCAAAACCCGTAACGCGATAATCTCTCAGAAAAAAACCAGATCAGGTAATAGGCAACGATAGCCTCAATAAGAATGGCAACAACTACCCAGGGTTTAATTAATAATAGCGGCACCAGGTAGCCAGGCACTACTAAACCTGACAACACCCAGCCCAATCTTAAATTGAAAAAAACGACAACAAAAACACCTATCCACACGGTAGTAATAACCGAGCTTGATAACGACCCGGGTGGAAAAATATTTAAGGGGAAAATTAAATCTAACATCGCGAGATTAAAATATTCCCGTTCTATTTTTATGTGGCATTTATAATACTGTTAATGGAATATGAAAATTAAACTGGCTGAGACACTGCGTATGTTTTCTCAGACTTTTTGCGCTTGACTTGTTTGCACTGGCCTCTATCACCGTCGGCAGGAAGGACAGTAAGGTAAAGCTGTAACGCATACCTTCGCCTATAGCGCTATAGGCAACAAAGCTACCACCCCAATCTTCAATCTGACGCTTTGATGCGCGAAGTTTTTTATACTCGGTACTGGCCAGGATATCATCGTCAAGACTCGCTTGCAGTTGATTGTCAGGTATACCAAAACCATTGTTGAAAAGTCTAAACTCTACGGTGTTCTCGATTTCTTCAACTTCAATAAATATTCTACCGTTCTCGACAACATCGTTATCTAGAATCTCTAAAATTACCGAAAATGCGGTTTTCAATTCTTTGGCAGAAGCGATAACCAACGGTATGTAATCTGGTAATTGGCTTGAAATGTTTGTTTCTACGATTTTGTTTTTACGGGTGCTGGCAATGGCCTGCAGCAGTGGTTCTCGACAGTCAACAGGGTAATGCGTCGAGAAGTGTTCGTTCAGGTCTTTTTTTGAAAACTCATTTATATAATCGATATTCTTTGCCAAACTGGCAAATTTGTCTTTGACTAAGGCTAACGCCTCGCCCTCTGGTTTGGTGGTTTCGTCATTACTGTTTATCTGTTCGCAGTTTGCACTGATAGTGTTTATATCTGCTTTCATCCTGATGCTAAGGTGTTCGATTACTTTATCTTTATGTGCATAGACTTCGCTTACATTACTTAAATCAATGAGTTCGCATAACACACCAATAATTTGAAAGGGATGTACATCGCCTTCGGTAAATGCCTGTTCATCTTTTTGTAGCAAGCTGCGAACAGAAAGCATATAACCCTTACCAAAAATGTCATCTTTAATGGGTAGGTTGATTGTGCCTTTTTCCAATATTATATAACTGAGGTGGTTTCTTGCTTCGGGTAGGCTACATGATGCCAGTTGACTAATTAAGTCTGCCGTTGTTAGTGAGTATGGCGCTATGTTTATTTCAGATAAGGCGCTGGACATGGTTTCATTGACTTGTACAACACGACCAAACAGGTCATAGAGGATAATTGCGGTCTCCATTCCGTCCATGACTGTTTCCATGACAGTTAAACGCTGAGTCATAAAATTAATTGCCTGGTTTATGGAGGCAAAATCCGATTCATGATACTGCATACCCAATAAACGAGATAATGGGCGTTGTTCATATTCCTTATGCTTTAGCCATTGTGTGCGATGGTAAAGTATTTCTGCTATCTGTAACGATAGTTGTGTTACTGCATAGAGCGTTTTTTTCTCGTCATAGTTGGGGGTGTCGCTTACGGTAAACGCCCAAAATCCCTGAATTTCACCCGCAAAGTTTAATGGGACAAGGTATTCAATTTCCTGTTCGTCTAATTTTTTTAAGTACTTGCCAGTAAGGCGTAAGGCGCCGGCTTTTTCTATCGCTGTTGTGTAGGGTACTCGTTGATAATCTCGTCGCATCTCGGAGATATCGTCTAAGCTGCAATTTAAAGCTTTAATCTCTTTCACCCGGTGATCGTTTTCGACACGTTCAAGAAATATGGTTCGATTTAGTGACAGAGTCTGTGTGACCATGTTTGCAATCTGTGACCAGTGTTCCTTGGTTGAAAAAAAGCTTTGAGTTAACCAGCGTTTCTCAACGTTAGTGACGCTTTTGTGAGTGATTTTACGTAAGTGTAATTTCTGCTGATTGCTGTATTCATAAAAGATAAAAGAGTAAACAATTATCTCAGCGGATAGAAGCACACCTGTCTGTATCCATATGCCTGACAGCATGAGTAATAACCAGCTTATAGCAAAGCTTGTCATGAGTATTGCTGCAAAAGACAGGTATAGGTAATTATCTTTGATTCGCGGAACGAGCACGAGTAATGCTGCGACAAGAAAGAGCGATAGTAGCATTACCGATGGCATATTCAGATGTTGAATCTGGTTCTGACTCAATAGCGTTTCGAGCGCAAAGGCCTGATATACCGGTAGGCGCATTTCTCCAACGGGGGTAATCAATTTTGCGCTTAACTCATCCACAAAATCAATTAAAACAACCCTGTCTTTCACCAGTGCTTCAACCAGTCCACCCTGTTGAAGACGCTGCATTTTTACTGTTGGTATGCGGCCCTCGGCCTGTCTAAAATCAATGAAATATCGGTCCAGTTCAGAGGTGTTTGTATAGTCACTAACTTCGCTGGTTATTGTGACGGCTAACGATGGGACGGGTTTTCCATTCGTTGTATTGGTGAGCCAGTGCTGGCGATAAGCTTTGCCGTCTAGTGGCGGCAAAAGTGATACCTCATCATTAGTGAGGTCTGAGGGTTGCCAATTATGTCCTATAAACAGGGGGTATAGTGCCATAGCCCTGGTTATATCGGCGTCTGTCCATAACTGCGGCTTTGATATTAGAACGATAGCTTTAGGGCTTAAAGTGTTAATTTTTTCGAGTATGTTAAACCAGTCTTGAGCCGCTGCATAATGAAATGCTGGATCTGTTTCCAGTAGCATGACGGTGGGAGATTCGGCCAGTTTTATACTGGGTAGCATAATCTGTTGATCATAGAGCCAACGGTCAATGCCATGAAATAAGTTAAAAGCTAACCCTGCCCATATTATGATGACGACAGTTAAGCCTAGTAAAACCGATTTATATTTATGTAGATCTATATTATGCACAAAACTTCACAACGAACGGCTTTTAAAATTTTTTTCTTATAAGAGATTGATTGTAGTATCTTTTTTAATATTTTTCCTGTATTGAAAACATTAAGATGGAAGTATTCAAAATAGTCTGGAATCAATAGATAAATATTTGATTTCAATAATTTTTATTTAATAAATTATAAGTGTAGTGTAATAAATACTTACAATTGCCAAATTCACTTTAAATGATTTTAGAACTGCGATAGAAAGCATCATTAAATACAAAAAATTACTATGAGAAAATATTCTCTATTCAGCATACGCGTTTAAATACTGAGTTTTTCGACAGTATCGACCATAAGAGGATTGAACCCGCCGTCAGTTGCAGACACTTAGATTAGTTTGATATTAAGGTGAAAGTCAGTCTGATGGTGTGACTATTTGGTGACTCACCAAATAAAAAAGGCCTGTCTTTATAACAAGACAAGCCTTAAGTATTTGATATATATGGTGGGCCGTGAGCGACTTGAACGCTCGACCATTGGATTAAAAGTTAGTTGAGACAAGTTCAACAGCCGGTGCTCATTCTTTTAATAAAGTTACAGGTCGCCTCTCGACATTCTCCCCATCCCCCCTCATGTGTTTTCATGCGTCTGTGTAGTAGCATTTCAGGACACATCATATGCTTAAGAAGTAATAACTAGAGACACCAAGTCGTCCTAACATTTAGCAGGAACAGATGCTTGAATAGGTGTAGACAGGAGGGTTTAACGCTTACTTGAGTAAGTTGTAAGGCAGATATTGCCACTCAAGTCTACTTGTGGTCTACTTAGGTGCAATACATGTTTGGTGCATGTACCTTAACCTATACCTAAGTCTTTGATTTAGATGGTGGGCCGTGAGCGACTTGAACGCTCGACCATCGGATTAAAAGTCCGGTGCTCTACCAACTGAGCTAACGGCCCGTATTTAAAAACTTTTTGCAAGCCATCCATGGCAACGCACTGGTGCAATATGTAACACCTGCCCGTCCTTCCCTGGTCGGGCGTTAATAGCTCCTTAACCCGCTATCAACCCAACTGAGCTAACGGCTCAATTATTCTTTATTCAAGAGGCGCGAATCATACATGGAGTTGAGCTTAAAAACAATATTTCCAGCATGATATCGCTAAAAATAGCGGGTCGGGTCTGATATTCCCACTTCTTCAAATCCTTTTCGCCGCAACTGACAGGAGTCACAGCTTCCGCAGGCCTCGCCTTGTGCGTTGGCCTGGTAACAGGACACGGTAAGCGCAAAATTAACCCCTAGCTCACTCCCCTTGCGGATGATGTCGGCTTTGCTTATGTCAATTAATGGTGTATGAATGGCCATTTTTTTGCCTTCTACACCCGCCTTCGTAGCCAGATTTGCCATCACTTCGAAAGCATGTATATATTCAGGCCGACAGTCAGGATAACCTGAATAATCAACTGCATTGACACCTAAAAATATATCCTGCGAAGACATCACTTCAGCGACTGCCAATGCATATGATAAAAACAGGGTATTCCTCGCCGGCACATAGGTTACCGGAATACCTTCTGTCGCTTCTTCCGGTACCGCAATAGTGTCATCGGTTAACGCAGACCCTGCCATGACGCCCTTATCGATATGAATGATTTGATGACTCGCGGAAAAACTTTCAGTGAGCAGTTTTGCCGCATGAATTTCGGACAGACTGCGTTGCGCATAATTAAAACTCAGGGCATGACAGTTAAATTCTTGACTGGCTATAGCCAGCACGGTGGCTGAATCCAGTCCGCCAGACAGCAACACTATTGCTGTAGGCTTATCTTGAAATTCATCAGGTTCGGAAACATTCGACATTAGCACACCAGGCAGAATGGAACGAGTTAAACACCCGGTTTGTCACCCCAGAGATATTTATGTAACTGTATTTGAAAGCGTACATTAAGCTTATCTTCTAATACCCAGTTAGCCAGTATGGTGGCATCAAGCTGCTCATGGCTCGGTGAGAACAGGATCTCACACTTGCTTTCAAGTTTATGTTCTTCAATAAGCTGCTTGCTCCAGCGATAATCGTTTTCATCACAGATAACAAATTTAACCTGGTCGTCAGCATTTAAAAACATAAAGTTTTCAAACTTGTTTTTACTGTCTTCTTTTGAAGCGGGTGTTTTCACATCAATCACTTTAACCACGCGTCTATCAACCTGATCAACCAGAATAGCACCACTGGTTTCTAAAGACACATCATAATGCAGATCACATAATTGATTAAGCAGCTCTATGCAGCTTTTTTGCGCCAATGGCTCACCGCCGGTAACCGTAATCCGCGGGGTATTATACTGTTTGACTTTGCTGATGATGCTCCCAATATCCATCCATTCACCGCCAGTAAATGCATAAGCTGTATCGCAATAATGACAGCGCAAAGGACAACCCGTCAAACGGATAAAAACAGTTGGCAAGCCAACATTACACGCTTCACCCTGTAACGAGTGAAATATTTCGGTAATTTTTAAGCGAGTTTGTGCTACCGGTTCTGGTTCAGGCATTACATAAAAATGGCGACAGCTTATGACTCATGCCGCAACAAAAGCCGCGACTAATGCCCTTCACGCTTCATACGCTGAATGCGCTCATTGGCTTTTTTAGCAACCGTTGTACCAGGATATAATGTGATGACCTGCTGCAGAGCATCGCGAGCGGCAGACCAGTTCTTTAACTCAAAATAGACGTAACCAATTTTCAGACGCGCCCCCGAAATTTTCGAACTCTCCGGGTACTGCGCAACAAGCTGTTGAAATGCCGTTAATGCTTTTTTGTAGTCACGCGATACATAGTTGGCTTCACCTAACCAGTATTGCGCATTGTCTGCATACTTACTGTCTGGATAGCTATCTTTAAAACTCTCAAACGCCTGAATGGATTGCTCATAACGGCCTTCTTTTAATAACGCAAAGGCTTTTGAGTAAGCATCCTGACCATCTTTATCGCCGCCTGTAACGGCGGGAATTGCGGTTACAGAGGTTGATGAAGCACCTGGCGGTGGAACGGGTGCGGCAATACTGTCGCTATTGCGTCCGCCTGCTTCAGCATTATTTATACGTCGATCCATATCCAGGTATAAATTACGCTGCCGCTGCTTCATGCTTTCAAGTTCGTATGCCTGCTGCTCGATCTGTTCACGCAATGCCGAAATTTCTTCACGTAATAATTGTATCATTTGTGTCTGCTGACGTAAAACATCTGAGCTCATTAGACGCTCAAGCCGCACAATACGTTGCTGGTCACTCAGATTAGTGTGACTGTTATCTGCAGCCACAACATTGCCTGCAATAAACAATCCACAGACAGCAAAACCAGCTTTCTTTATCTTGTATTTCATTTCAGTCCTATTCAGTATTTTTATTCAATCACAGCTTATTGATAAATGATCTCCACACGACGATTTAAACTCATGGATTCTTCGTCATGTTCGAAGGCAACCGGTTTTTCTTCGCCATAACTGATGATGGAAATTTGATCATTTGTCGCACCTTCGTATAACATCATTTGCCGGACAGACTGTGCACGTTGCTCGGCTAAAGCGACATTATACTCGCGTGTGCCACGTTCGTCCGCATGTCCTTCAAGTCGAACGCTGGCATTTACATTAAATGAAAGGTATTTACCATGGTGTTTAACCAGCTCAATATAATCATCACCGACTGCATTACTATCAAAAGCGAAATAAACGATTTTTTCTGACAGGACATTATTGGGGTCATTTATTGCATTTTCATCATAAGACACCAGCATGCCGCCTTCTAACGCTGTTCCCCCCAAACCGGCTCCATCGTAAATACCGCCTGCTGTCGCGCCACCTGCTGCCAGGTCACCAGCCGCATTTTCATCAGGTTTTATTCTGTCACCACAAGCCGTAATAAGCAGTGCCAACACCGATATAAATAATAATTTTTTCATCTAAAACACCTCATTGTTAATTTCCCGGATATTTTTTCTCATTTAGAAGTCATAGCTTAAGTCTACGACTTGATAAGCAATCACTAGTAACGAACTGCGGCCCATGACGGCTCCCTTACCTCACCATCAGAAAACGTTAGACGTTGCTTTTGGCGTCCATCAACTGATACCGCAGCAAGCACAGCCTGTTGTTTTTCCTGTGATGCAAACAGAATCATACTGTTATTGGGTGCATAGTCCGGTGATTCATCAAGCGGACCATCGGTTAAAATTCTGGATGATTTTGTAGCCAGGTCTAAAACTGCAATACGATAAATATTACCTTCACCATGCACATAAGCAACATATTTACCATCCGCAGAAACACTGGCACTGGCATTATATCTGCCTTCATATGTCAAACGCTCAGGTTTGGATTTGCCTGCCACCGATTGCTTATATAACTGCGGCTTGCCACTACGGCTTGATGTGTAGATGATTGATTTGCCATCCATTGTCCACACTGCTTCGGTATCAATAGACCAGTGCCTGGTCACTCGCTGTAATTTGTTATCCGCCAAGGTTAAAATATAAATATCCGGATTACCGTCTTTTGACAGGGTCAAGGCCAGCTTTTTACCATCAGGTGACCATGCCGGCGCACCGTTTAATCCGGGGTATTTTGCACGGCTCTTGCGCGCACCAGTGCGTATATTATGGGTAAAAATTTCTGCCTGTCCACTTTCAAACGAAACATAGGCCAGCTCGGAACCGTCCGCTGACCATGCAGGTGACATAATCGGCTGATCGGAAGTCAGCAAGGTTTGTGGATTATAACCATCGGTGTCTGATACCTGCAACCGTGAATTAGATCCCTTCTTATCGCGTGTAGAGGTCACGTACGCGATACGTGTAGCAAATGCGCCTGGCAACCCGGTGATGTGGGTAAAAATGTAATCGCTGATCTGGTGTGCAACATCACGTAAGGTGTTTTTTGTCGCCGAGAAAGAGTAACCCAGCACCTGCTTGGCATTTAATATATCAATTAATCGAAACTGTACCTGGTACGTCCCATTCGCCTGCGCTGTTACGCTGCCGATAACAATATGATCCATACCAGCGATACGCCAGGTTTTATAGTGTACATCAGCCAGTTTTTGCGGACGTGCTATTAGATCCTTTTCAGCAACCGGTGAAAACTTTCCACTTCGTGCCAGATCAGAGACGATAATGCTAGAGACATCGCCATTAACCACTTTTGCGGCACCACTCCACTGAAATGGAATAACCGCAATCGGCAGCGCGCCTTCAAGACCTTCGGTAATATCAATTTTTAATACTGCCTGTGCAATCGAGGAAAAACTCAGGCAGAACAATGCAATTATTATTTTTTTAATCATGTTACTTTTTAATACCCCTCGTTCCCATGCTGCCGCGTGGAAACAAATAATTTTGAATAGTTTTCACCCTATGCATTCCCACTCAGAGCATGGGAACGAATTAAAAACAACTGTCAACTTATAAATTTTCTAACCTGGCTTAAATTTAAAATAAATTTCTCTATCAAACAATTCAGGATCAGGCGGTAATGGCAATGGTGACGCTTTGCGCACCGCACGCTCAACGGAGCGCTGAAAAGCATTATCACTGTTACATGCCTGCACGCGAACATCAATAACATCACCAGACATGGTTTGCGTAACAATTACCTCACAACTTTGCTCTGCCGTGGTAGTCACTGGTCGCAACCAGTTATTTTCGACCTTTTGTGCAATCTGCATAATATATTGCTGACGCTGCGTCTGCAATCTTGCTGCGCGTGCAGCCTGCTTTTTAGCTTCTTCTTCACGTCTTTCTTCTTCCAGCAAAGCTCGCTCAAATTCTGCTTTTTCTGCCGCACGGCGTTGGAGCTCTTCTTCCGCTTTACGTTTTTTTTCAGCTTCCAGTCTTTCCTTTTCCTTTTTCTCTTTGGCCTGCTTTTCTTTGGCCTGTTTCTCTTTGGCCAGCTTTTCTTTAGCCTGCTTTTCTCTGGCAAGCTTCTCTTTCATTTCCTTCTCTTTAATTTTCTTGTCTTTAGCCAATTTTTCTTTTTTCAGCCGCTCCTGTTCTTTCTTTTTTGCTAAAACCAGCTTTTTCTTTTCTATTTCCTGTTGACGTTTTTTTTCTGTCGCTTTTTTCCTGTCTGCCAGTTCTTTTTTTTCTGCTGCTTTTTTCTTCTGCGCAGCCAGCAGTCTTTTCTTCTCAGCCTCTTTCTTGTCTTCTATTTTTTTCTGCTCGGCCTGTTGTTTTTGCTTTTTCTGCTCATCATATTTTTTTGCATCTACCGCAACAGCATCGATAATCTTATGCTTTTGCGCCATTGGCATTGGTGGTTTTTCATCACTGCTCAAATTCAGGCCTAACAGTAACGCCACACCAAGATGCACCAGTACCACCATTGCCAGAATCCACGGATGTTTTTTTATTTCAGTAAATATACCGGATGAATTCATATAACTTTCAATTGACTTAAGCACACACTCTCTTACCGGCTCTGTTAAGAACCTGGTTAAGGCTGGTCAGTCATTAACCCCACTTTTTCCACACCGGCAGATTGCAGTAATACCATCGCTGTTGTTACTGCGCCATAATCGACATCCTTATCACCGCGTACCAGAACCGGTATTTGCGGTTTTTGTTTTAATACCAGGGTTACACGTTGAATCACCACATCATCCGTTACCGGTTTTTTTAAATCATCACCTACATTTAAATAATATTCCCCCGTTTTACTCACCGTTAATATCACCGGCTCCTGCTCCTCTGGCGGCAAAGAGTTAGCGCTGAGTTTTGGTAATTCAACTGTAACACCCTGTTGTACAATCGGTGCGGTTATCATAAAGATGATCAGCAGCACCAACATAACATCGATGTATGGCACCACATTTATTTCAGCAACTGCGCGGCGTTTTTTACTCATGGTTTACCGTCCGTTTATGCTTCATTCGCTGCCTGGCTTTGACGTTGTAAAATGGTTGCGAATTCTTCAGCAAAATTTTCATAACTACTCGACAAACGGTCAACCTGCTCGGCATAACGGTTATAGGCAATAACCGCAGGAATCGCTGCAAACAAACCCATCGCTGTAGCGATGAGCGCTTCCGCAATACCCGGCGCTACCATGGCAAGACTGGCATGTTCTACCGCGCCGAGGGCGATAAATGAGCGCATAATACCCCACACGGTTCCAAACAATCCAATATAGGGGCTAATCGAACCGATGGTTGCCAATAAAGACAGGTGTGAATCCAGAAAATCTTCTTCACGCGCCACGGCAACTTTCATACTGCGTTGCACACTGGCTAACATCATTTCAGTATTAATTATATTTTTACGTGTGCGAATATATTCAGCAAAGCCCATTTCAAAAATTCGCGCTATGCCGCGACGTTCATCCGCTTTACGTTTTACCTGCTGATAAAGATCAGATAAGTTTATGCCTGACCAGAACCGGTCTTCAAATCGAATAGCTTCTTCTTTCGCCCGTTTTAATACTTTATATTTCAGGCTAATAATGACCCATGAAAGTACCGACGCACTTAACAAAATTGTCATTACTATCTGCACTAAAAAACTTGCTCGCGTTACCAGCGAAAACAACGACATTTCAGCTTCCACAAAAAAACTCCTGGTTTATTTTTTTAATTATTGATGCAGGAATACTCTGCGCGGTGAATTTTTTCGCATTTAGACAGGCAATTTTAATATCAGCCTCAGATAACAATCCGGAAAATTTTTCATCTACACCATCAGTGTGGTGAGCTGATTTAAGACAAACAGATTGTTTAAAACCTATACTCGCTTTACCCAACGAGGTAATGGATGTTATCACATTTAACTCGTCATTAAATCTAGCCGGTTTTTTATATTGAATAGTAGCGCTAACCACTGCAAATAGTATACCCAGCTCCTGATGTAACCTGGTCCTGTTCATATCCCAGACTACGCAACAACTCTGTACGTGCTCGCTCCATGAATTTCAGGTAATTAGCATAATAAACAACGCCACCCGAATCTGTATCCTCGTAATAGACACGTACCGGCCAGGAAAATTCCTTCTGTTTTGTATTCATTGCTTAGTTTATTATTATTTTTTGATTAAGCCGACGATAGATAACATTAATCTTGTTGCGCAGGCATGTTTGTTTGCCCACCTTCTACCGTTAATTATTCAAACATATCTCGTTCTTGCGCAAGTTCTTTGTTGTTTTCTTTACCCGCTTCACCACTTAGGTTACCGCTTAGTGTACCGCCTGGGTCGTTACTCAGGCTGTCCGGCACAGGTAAGCCAAAATGCTGATAAACATTGGCGGTAGCAATGCGCCCTCTTGGTGTCCGCATTAAATACCCCTGCTGAATCAAATAGGGCTCAATCACATCTTCTATGGTGTCGCGCTCTTCACTGATTGCAGCGGCCAGATTCTCCACGCCAACCGGGCCACCATTAAACTTTTCAATGATAGCCAGCAATAAACGTCTGTCCATTATATCAAAACCCAGCGGATCTACTTTTAATAATTCCAGTGCTTTTGCAGCTATATTTTCGTTCACCCTGCCATCTGCTTTAACTTCAGCGTAATCGCGCACCCGACGCAACAGACGGTTCACAATACGCGGGGTACCTCTGGCTCTACGTGCAATCTCAAAGGCACCGGCATCATCAATTAGTACATTTAATATCTCAGCAGAGCGTTTTACAATATGACTTAAGTCATTTAAGCCATAAAAATCAAGGCGCAAAACGATGCCAAAGCGATCACGCAATGGCGACGTTAACGAACCCGCGCGCGTAGTTGCACCGACCAGGGTAAAGGGAGGCAAGTCCAGTTTAATAGAACGTGCTGCAGGGCCTTCACCTATCATAATGTCCAGCTGGTGATCTTCCATTGCCGGATACAGCACTTCTTCAACAACCGGGCTTAAACGATGAATTTCATCAATAAATAAAACATCGTGTGCTTCGAGGTTAGTCAACAATGCAGCAAGGTCACCCTGTTTTTCCAGAACAGGACCAGAGGTTGAATGCAGGGTGGCTCCCATTTCATTGGCAACAATGTGCGCCAGTGTCGTTTTTCCCAAACCCGGTGGACCAAAAAACAAAACATGGTCCAGTGCTTCATTACGTGCTTTCGCAGCAGGTATGAAAATTTCCAGTTGTTCCGTTACTGCCGGCTGCCCTCGATAATCTTTTAAATACTGCGGTCGAATGGCCCGATCGATTGCAACCTCGCCTTCTACGCTTTCTGCCGACAACACCGGGTTTTCGCTCACTTAACGCCCCTCGACAATTGCTCCTGCATTGTTCTACTACCGTCCATCCGTGGACATATGCAATGCGGCACGAATAATATCTTCTGTTGATTTGTCTTCAACATCGAGATCACGAACCATCTGGCTTGCCTGTTGTGCTTTATAGCCAAGAGAAATTAGCGCACTGACTGCATCATTCACTGGATTCGCCTGTCTTTCTAATGGTGCCCTGGCTGTATCTGTAGCACCGGGCAGTTTGATTGAATCATCTTTCTGTAGACGATCTTTCAGCTCAATAACTAATCGTTCAGCGGTTTTTTTACCGACACCCGGTAATTTAGTTAAGGTTTTACTGTCTTCTTCCAGAATACAGCGGCTAAAATCTTCCGCGCTCATGCCAGAGAGAATAGTCAGTGCCAGCTTTGGCCCTACACCGCTAATTTTTATCAAATTTCGAAACATCAGGCGCTCGGTCAAAGAAAAAAAACCGTATAACAGCTGCGCATCCTCGCGTACCACTAAATGGGTGTGCAGTATGATGTTTTCACCACAATCGGGCAAATTATAAAACGTCGACATCGACGCTTCGAGTTCATAACCCACACCCTGCACATCAAGCAAAATGGTTGGTGGCTGCTTTTCCAGTATGGTGCCCTGCAATCGTCCTATCATCGCCAACGACCGCCTCGTACCCTGCTAACAATACCCAAGGTTTTCATGTGCATATGATTAGCATGGCATAGCGCAATCGCCAGGCCATCAGCCTCATCACTTTGCGGCTCAAAATCGAGTTTTAATAGCAGCTTCATCATCTGTTGAATTTGTTCTTTATCTGCAGAGCCATTGCCAACCACGGCTTTTTTAATCGCACGCGGGGTGTATTCGCCAACATCCAGTTTTGCATTAGTACCCGCACAGATCGCCGCGCCTCGCGCCTGTCCTAGCTTAAGTGCTGAATCGACATTTTTATTAACAAACACCTGTTCAATACCCATGGTCTGTGGCTGCCATTTTTCTATTATGATGCTGATTTCAGCAAATATCATACCTAAGCGGTCTGGCAAGGCATCACCGGTAATTTTTACAAAACCACTGGTCACATAGATATGACGTAAGCCATCGCTATCAATCACACCATAACCCGTACACCGTGAACCGGGGTCTATGCCTATGATGCGCGTTTTTTCTGCCACTCGGTTATTTATGGTTGTTAAGATGATAATTGCGCCATAACCTCATCCGAAAAATCAGCATTAGTGTGCACATCCTGTACATCATCGAGATCTTCCAGGGTATCAATCAGGCGCATAATTTTTTCTGCGTCATCCACACCAACATCGATCAGGTTAGCCGCCTTCTCAATAACTTCAGTTGCATCCGGCTCAAAATCTGCCGCGGTCATGGCGTCTTTTACCGAGATAAAGTCTTCATACGTAGTAATCACCTCAATACATCCATCATCATTAGTAGACACATCTTCTGCACCCGCCTCCAGTGCGGCTTCCATTATGGCATCTTCATCGCTGCCCTGCGGATACATTAATACACCAGCACGCGAAAACATATAAGCGACAGAACCATCTGTACCCAGATTACCACCGGCTTTAGTAAAGGCATGACGCACTTCAGATACCGTGCGGTTACGATTATCCGTCAGGCAATCTACCATCACAGCGGTACCTGCAGGACCGTAGCCTTCATATCGAATTTCATCATAGTTAGTGTCATCACCTTCGCCGCTGCCACGTTTGATCGCACGCTCAATGGTATCACGGGTCATATTGGCTGCAAGCGCTTTATCAACTGCGAGGCGCAGGCGCGGGTTAGTCGCAACATCACCACCGCCACCGCCGCGAGCAGCGACGGTAATCTCCCGGATTAACTTGGTGAAAATTTTACCGCGTTTTTTATCCTGGGCAGCTTTGCGATGTTTGATGTTCGCAAATTTACTGTGTCCAGCCATGGTGTACTCCCGCTTTTTTTGTACTTTTTTGGTGTGCTTATTATTATTTTGATGGTGTGGAGTCTACCACTGTAGGTGGCTGTCGGCTAAGGGTTTAAGGTGGTTGTTTAATGTTTATTTGTGGCATTTTTATTCAGATGCCGACGACATACATTCAGTTTTAGTGTGTTTCTGATGTTGGGAGTTTTGCCATCTATAAATTATGTTTACTTGGATATTGCGGGGCGAGACCCGCAATGTATAATCAAAGGTAAACTGTATATATCAAACAACAGATCACTGCAAAAACATAACGTGCCGTCAAGGCGAGAGGCGCATGTTAAATTTTGATAAGTCTGTAAATTGTAATAAAAAATAGATTCCGGCCAAAAACATGCTGGAATGACGAAAAAAACTAAGCCGGTTCAGCATCAAATAATGGCGTAGTCGTTTCCTGATCAAACTTACCCGTCTGCAGAAAAATAACCACCTGAGACGCAACATTGGCTGACATCAAAATGCTCAAGTGGCTCTCCCGCACAAGAAGTGAATCAGTTGCCCCTTTAAGCTGTGCTTCTTCAACCGAAACGGTACCATCATGAGGCAAGGCCGGGCCACCAGTGACCAGCCCCATACCAATCGGAATATTGCCCGCAATAACACCAATATCATGCCAGCCTTTCCATGCCGGCACATCACCAAACAGACCATTAACATGACTTTGACCTAACATCCATCGTGTCATCGGGATAGCATTGAGACGTTGACCCACAGCGCTTCCATTCACTGGTGATGCCAGCAATACCACACGCCCCTGTCGGATTGCAAAGGGGAACTGGTCAAATAAATGCAAGGTCACGATACCGCCAAAACTGTGTGCCACAATATGCACGATCGGTGCATCAATTTTTTTGATGAATTCATTAAGTTTGACGGCTATACCTGCTGGTGGTTTGCCCCAGACATGATAGTTAAACATGTGACATTCATAACCGGCATTGCTTAAGCGATTACGAAGCCTTAGCAGGTCGACACCTGCTACACTCCACAAACCATGCACTAATACGACAGCTTCACGCATTGCAGATAGAGGCTGTAGTATTAAGGGGAAACATCCAGCATACGATCAAGCGCCAGTTTTGCCTGCTGCGCAACATCAGCAGGCACACTGATTTGATTGACCACATGGCCAGCAACCAGATTTTCCAGTACCCAGGCCACATGAGGTGGATCGATACGAAACATAGTCGAACACATGCACACGTTTGGCGACATAAAATGGACATTTTTACCTTCATCTTTAAACTGTTCATGCAGCCGATTTACCAGATTTAATTCTGTAGCGACCAGCCAGCGCGTATTTTTTTCAGCGTTGGTTATGGTATTAATTATATATTCTGTGGAGCCAACATAATCAGATTTCTGGCACACTTCAAACGGACTTTCCGGGTGTGAGATTATTTTAGTTTCAGGGAATTTTTGCCTGAAGTTATCAATCTGTTCCGGCTGGAACAATTGGTGCACTGAGCAAAAACCCTTCCATAATATTATTTTTGCCCGTTTTATTTGGGCAACACTTAATCCGCCAAGGGGTTTGTCGTAATCCCACACCACCATTTCATCAAGCGGGATACCCATGGTGTAACCGGTGTTTCGGCCCAGGTGCTGATCGGGGAAAAACAGGACTTTTTCGCGTTGTTTGAAACCCCACTCAAGCACATGTCTGGCATTGGTTGAGGTACAGACGATACCACCATGTTCGCCACAAAAACCTTTTAAATCTGCTGCCGAATTGATATAGGTGACCGGAGTAATTCTCTCTTCAGGATCGAATACCTCGGATAGTTCACGCCAGGCACGTTCGACATTTTGCAGGTCGGCCATATCGGCCATGGAACAACCCGCCGACATATCCGGTAAAATCGAAATCTGATCAGGACGCGACAGAATATCAGCCACCTCCGCCATAAAGTGCACACCACAAAATACAATATAATCGGCTTTTGAGTCTGCAGCCTGACGCGATAACTTTAATGAATCACCGGTGAAATCTGCATGGCGAAAAACTTCATCACGCTGGTAGTGATGGCCCAGTATTACCAGGCGATCGGCCAATGTTTCACGGGCAGCAAGGATACGTGATTCGCATTCCTCGTCATCGAGTAAAGTATAAGGTTGTATTGCTGCACTCATAAGATCAGAAACCTAAAAAGATCAGAACCCTAAAATCAAGACAAATCATCAGCTAAGATTCTACCTCCGATTCTACCGTGGATTCCACTTTACGTAACTTAAGGTTTAAGTCACGCAATTGTTTGCTTGAAACCGTAGCAGGTGCAGAGGTTAATGGACAGGCTGCCGATTGTGTTTTAGGAAAGGCCATCACATCACGAATGGAGTGTGCACCAGACATCAGCATAACCAGCCGGTCTAAACCGAAAGCCAGGCCCGCATGTGGTGGACAGCCATATTTTAACGCGGTTAATAAGAAACCAAATTTTTCTTCTGCTTCCAGCTGTGAAATACCGAGGATATCAAACACAGCCTTTTGCATATCCACCTGATAAATACGCTCAGAACCACCGCCCAGCTCGGTACCATTAAGCACCATGTCATATGCTCTTGACAATACCGCACCCGGATTTGCTTTGAAGGCATCAACTGAATCAACAGAAGGCGCAGTAAAGGGATGGTGCAATGCAGTCCAGTTACCCTCGCCGTCCTTCTCAAACATGGGGAAGTTAAGCACCCACAATGGTTGCCACCCCTCACTCACCAGGCCAGCATCATGGCCTAATTTAACACGTAATGCGCCGATGGACTCATTAACCGTACGGGCTTCACCCGCACCGAAAAACAAAATATCGCCCGATTGGGTACCAGTTTTTTCAATAATGGTGATGAGCACATCATCCGGTAAAAACTTCACCACGGGTGACTGCAAACCCTCACGACCTGCGGTAACATCATTGACCTTGATCCACGCCAGGCCTTTGGCACCATAACGACCGACATAGTCAGTATAGTTATCGATTTCTTTACGTGATAGTTTTGCTCCGTCCGGTAATCGCAGCACGACGATACGGCCTTCCGGGTCATTTGCTGGCCCCGAGAATACTTTAAACTCAACATCCTTCATCACATCAGCAAGGTCGACCAGTTCCAGAGGAATACGTAAATCCGGTTTATCCGAAGCAAAACGCAACATGGCTTCGCTGTGGTCCATACGCGGGAACGGGTTTGGTAAATCAACGCCTAATGTCGATTTAAATAAACCACGAATCATTTCTTCCATAATCTCCATCACCGCATTCTCATCCATAAAGGTGGTTTCGATATCCACCTGGGTAAATTCTGGCTGACGGTCGGCGCGTAAGTCTTCATCACGAAAACAGCGGGCAATCTGGTAATAACGGTCCATGCCCGACATCATCAATAATTGCTTAAACAGTTGCGGTGATTGCGGCAACGCAAAAAAACTGCCCTGATGGGTACGCGATGGCACTAGATAGTCACGCGCACCTTCTGGTGTTGCCCTGGTTAGCATGGGGGTTTCAATGTCCCAAAAATTATTTTCATCGAGAAAGTTACGCAAATAATGGGTTACCTGAGCGCGTAAACGCATACGCTGCTGCATTTCATCACGGCGTAAATCAATGTAGCGATAGCGCAAACGCAGGTCATCATGCACATCGGCATCGTCCAGCTGGAAAGGGGGTGTTTCCGCCGCGTTTAATACTTCCAGATCCAGGCCCAGAATTTCAATTTGACCCGAGGTAAGTCCTGCATTTGCTGTACCTTCAGGACGTAAGCGTACACGACCCGTCAAACGTAAAACATATTCATTACGCACACGCTCCGCTATCTCAAATATTTCAGCACGGTCAGGATCAAACACAACCTGCACTAAACCTTCACGGTCGCGTAAATCAATAAAAATAACACCGCCATGATCACGGCGACGATTAACCCAGCCACACAGGGTGACATCCTGATCGAGTAATTCTTCGGTTACTGCTCCGCAATAATGACTGCGCATGTATTAATCCAGTGTGTTTGTGTGAAGCAGCATGAATAAGCAGACCGCTCCAGTTAGTTAAACGTTTGATTTTACCGTATTTGGGGGATAGTTATAAGTTGTAAGTTTAAAGTTGTATGTTGGGTCTGTTAGGCCTCTAACTTATAACATAAAACTTAACTGTTATTTAACTTTTTTGCTTTTAGTTGAATCACCCGAGGATTTTTTATCTGCTGGCTTTTTAGTGTTTCCAGCCTTTTCTCCGGCCTTTTCTCCAGCCTTTTTCTCAGCCTTGACATCCCCGGCGACATTTTTCTTGCTGCCAGATTTAAAATCCGTTTCATACCAACCTCCGCCTTTCAAACGAAAAGCCGCCGCTGACACTTTCTTTTTCATCGTCGATTTACCACAGGCAGGACATTTTCTTAGTGGTTTCTCACTAATTTTTTGCAAAACTTCCTCTTCATGTCCACACTGTGTGCACTGATATTCATAAAACGGCATAGTCAACTCACCAGGGGGTTAGACATAATGTTTAGACCTGTCCAACCACAAAAATATAAGCCGGTGATTATATATGCCGATGTATACCTACAGCAACACCCACATAGAGTACAGATCTTGCGTTAAGCTTGCCTTATGAGCAAAACACTAGAAAAATCTGAAACCAACACACAAAAGAATGTACTAATTACCGGCTGCTCAACCGGTATCGGCTATTGCGTTGCCAAAGGTTTAAAGCAACGCGGATACCGTGTCATTGCTACGGCCAGGCGAAAAGAAAGTGTCGAGCAACTTGTAAGCGAGGGTTTTGAAAGCCTGCAGCTGGACTTATCCAGCAGTGACTCTATACAGCTGGCATTTAAAGAAGTCATCAAGCTGACCGATGGCAAACTGTATGCGTTATTTAATAATGGTGCATTTGGATTACCAGGGGCGGTCGAAGATCTGAGTCGGGAAAACCTGAAATTTCAATTTGAGACCAATGTCTTTGGCTGGTTAGAACTCACCAATCTGGTGATTCCTCTGCTGCGAAAACAGGGATTTGGCCGCATTATTCAAAACAGTTCTGTTTTAGGTTTTGTCGCCATGCCTTTTCGCGGTGCCTATATCGCCAGTAAATATGCAATAGAAGGTTTAAGCGATACCCTGCGCCTTGAACTTAAAGGTAGCAATATATTTATTAGCCTGATTGAACCGGGGCCGATTACCAGCCAGTATCGTGCCAATGCGGTGAAAGCCATGCAGCAGTATATTGATATCGAAAACAGCATACATCGTGAAAAGTATCTGGGCGTGTTAGAACGACTCAATAAAAAAGGACCTGCTGTGCCCTTTACTCTGCCACCGGAAGCAGTGCTTAAGTCTGTAATTTACGCACTGGAGTCAAAAAATCCTAAACCACGTTATTACGTTACCTTTCCCACCTATTTATTTGGCTTTCTCAAACGCATTCTCAGTAACCGGCAGATGGACGTCTTACTGGCTAAAGCCGGCAGTGATAGTAAGTAGTAAACTTAAAAAACAAACAAAATTCACCACAGAGGCACAGAGAAAAACTTTTGAATTATTAGTAGCGCCGTAAGCGAACAATAAACAACTCTGTGCCCTCTGTGCCTCTGTGGCGAAATGCTTATAAAGCTGTTATCCCGCTTGCTGAATCCTTTCGGCTGGCACAAATACCATTTCAGATTCATTTGCCATAATGCTTATAATATCACCCGGCATATATTCACCTTTAAGAATCATTTGTGCTAACGGATTTTCCAGGTACTGCTGGATCGCGCGTTTCAAAGGTCTTGCACCGTATACCGGATCAAATCCCGCTTCACCCAATATATCAATCGCTTCATCTGAAATCTGCATGGTGAAATCCTGATCATGCAAACGCGCTGCCAGATGTTGCAGCTGAATTTTCGCAATTTCTCGAATCTGGTCTTTTGCCAGTGGATGAAAAACAACGGTCTCGTCAACACGGTTAATAAATTCAGGCCGAAAATGCTGTGACACAATTTCCATCACCACCTGTTTCATGCCTTCATAATTATTATCTACCGACATTTCCTGTATCTGTTGCGAGCCCAGGTTAGATGTCATAATGATAACGGTATTCCTGAAATCAACCGTACGGCCCTGGCTGTCTGTTAAGCGACCATCATCCAGCACCTGCAGTAAAATATTAAATACATCAGGATGCGCTTTTTCAATTTCGTCCAGCAGAATCACAGAATAAGGTTTACGCCTTACCGCTTCCGTTAAATGTCCGCCTTCTTCATAACCGACATATCCGGGTGGCGCACCAACCAGTCTTGATACGGAATGTTTTTCCATGTATTCGGACATATCCAGTCGAACCATAGCATCCTCACTATCAAACATAAAGTTTGCCAGGGCTTTAGTCAGCTCGGTTTTACCAACACCGGTCGGACCAAAAAACATGAACGAACCATTGGGTTTACTGGGATCAGACAAACCTGCACGTGAACGGCGAATCGCATTGGCAACCGCTGTCACCGCTTCCTGCTGCCCGACCACCTGCCTGCCAATTTCCTCTTCCATACGCAGCAGTTTTTCCTGCTCGCCTTCGAGCATTTTACTGACTGGTATACCAGTCCACCTGGCTACAATTTCTGCCACTTCATCACTGGTCACCTTATTACGCAGTAACTGTGATTTATGGTCACGCCCCAGTTCCGCTTCTGCCACCTGCGCGATTTGAGACTCCAGTTCTGGAATTAAACCGTACTGCAACTCAGACATTCGTGCGAGATCTCCTGCACGATGTGCAACCTCCAGTTCTAACTTCGCCGCCTCGAGTTCTTCTTTTAAATTCGACGAACCCTGCACAACCAGCTTCTCAGCGGTCCATTGTTCTTCATAATCACTGTATTCCTTTTCCAGCTGTTCCAGTTCCTGCTGTAGATTTTCCAGACGTTTTTTAGTTGCTTTGTCCTTGTCTTTTTTAAGTGCTTCACGTTCAATTTTTAATTGCACGATACGTCTGTCGAGACGATCCATCACTTCCGGTTTGGAATCAATTTCCATACGAATACGACTGGCCGCTTCATCGATTAAATCGATGGCTTTATCCGGTAACTGACGATCACTGATATAACGATGTGATAATGTGGCCGCCGCGACAATTGCAGGATCAGTAATTTCTACTTTATGATGTATTTCATAACGCTCTTTTAAACCACGCAAAATTGCAACCGTATCTTCAACGCTTGGCTCATCAACCTGCACTTTTTGAAAACGACGTTCAAGCGCCGCATCTTTTTCTATGTACTGACGGTACTCGTCTAACGTGGTCGCGCCCACGCAGTGTAGTTCACCACGTGCTAGTGCAGGCTTCAACATATTTCCTGCATCCATTGCGCCTTCGGCTTTGCCGGCACCGACCATGGTATGCAATTCATCAATAAACAGAATTACCTGGCCTTCCTGATGAGATAGATCTTTTAACACGGCTTTTAAGCGCTCTTCAAATTCACCACGAAATTTTGCACCGGCGATCAAAGTACCCATATCAAGTGACAGAATGCGCTTGCTCTTTAGACCTTCAGGCACTTCACCGTTTAATATGCGTTGCGCCAAACCTTCAATGATGGCCGTTTTCCCCACACCGGGCTCGCCAATTAGCACCGGATTATTTTTCGTGCGGCGTTGTAATACCTGAATGGTACGGCGAATTTCTTCATCACGACCAATAACCGGGTCGAGTTTTCCCTGTGCTGCGCGCTCACTTAAATCGATGGTATATTTTTCCAGTGCCTGACGATTTTCTTCTGCATTAGCATCATTAACGGTTTCACCACCGCGCACATTATCGATCGCCTGCTCTATCTGTTTTTTGTCGGCACCAGCCGCTTTTAATACTTCACTGGCGGAAGATTTAGCATCCACCAGTGCAAGTAAAAACAGTTCACTGGATATGAACTGGTCGTTTCGCTGCTGCGCCAGTTTATCGGTCTGATTGAGCAATCGAATAAGCTCATTGGATAACTGCACATCACCCTCATGCCCCTGCACCTGGGGTAACCTTTCAAGCGCTTCGTTAAGTTTTGTTTTCAGGGCATTTACATTAAGACCGGTGTTTGCCAGTATCTGGCTAATGGTACTGGAATCTTGCTCCAGTAATGCCAGTAATACGTGAGTTGCTTCGATGAACTGGTTGTCCCGCCCGACAGCTAATGACTGCGCATCGGATAACGCCGTTTGAAATCGTGTTGTTAATTTATCTGTTCTCATAATATTGCTCGTTAATGCTCAGCTTGCGTAAAGCTGCATATAAATTGAATTAATAAATATATGAGGACATTAATGTCACTTTCAAGTTTTTATAACTTGAGTGCAGTGAACAGTTGTACTTTATTGATGCACATCAAAAAAAGGCCGCTTAAAGCGGCCTTTTTGAAACATCTATTTGAAACGTCTACTATTACTAACAGCTATTGCGAAATACTATTTCTGGCAACACTCGTGTCTTCTGGCACGATAGTTGTTAAACCCAGTGATCGCCACACCTGCATTCCACCACGATAATAATAAAGTTTTTCTGCCGGGTAACCTGCTTTTAATAAAGCCTGAATAGCACGTGGTGACTGACCGCACCAGGGGCCATTACACCAAAGTAGTAATTCTTTTGCGTCAGAAAAATCCCATGTTTCGGTTTTATCACCGCCTAATAATCCTGTGCTTTCAACCAGAAGCAATACAGGATTTACTTCCTCACGTTTTACTGCACCTAGACTTTCAAATATTGCTGCTAACTCAATATCGTTTTCATCTTTTTCAAAAGCAGTAAACGGAATATTGATAGAACCTGGAATGGTGCCATTTTTATACCAGCTTGGGGTACGGGAATCAACAAGTACACCCTCACCTCGATACATTGTCGTTTCCATAAATTTAATCACTTCCAGTTCAGCGACTGTTTTTACACGTTTATCCAGACTGATAGGATTAATACAAAATGGCGGACACGGGCGCGAAGTTTTGGAAAATGAGCCCTTGATAACATGTGATGTATCTTGAATGCGCGAAATTTTAATTAAGTCGCCATTAACATGGACTGTGCTATAACCTTTATCTTTGGTGATCCCTACGGTTACATCTTTCGCTTGTACGTTAAAAGAGGCGGCAATGGCTGCCGCCAGAATAATAGTGGTTAATGAGTTGTTCATAATGGCTCTCTATTTTTTCAAATGATGCAAAATATCTTGACGAATCGGTTCAAGCTCAGCAACTAAGGCTTTTTTGTAATGGTAATAAATGGTATTTTGATCTGCAAAGTTTAATTAACGATTAAAAACATAAAGTGCCATAAAAATGTTGTTTGAGAAGCGTAGCGAATTCATCCTGAGCCAAACCCGGTGGCAGCACACCGCCATCCATATCGCCTCCCCAGTTCCAGCTTGTTTTTGTTATTGCAGAATCATTTTCACTTATTTGTTTTTTATCTTTAAGTTGTCCACATTGATCAATGTTTTACATCTTCATCTTCACTTTCCAGCATTTTATAAAGTCATCACCACTAGCAAGAGCATTAAATGTGCTCAATAAAACAAAAACAACCAAATTATTAAATACAGATAGGCTGAAAAACACCATTGTAAAAAACCTTTAGCTATTCTTGAAAGTTAAAATTTAAGCGCAATTAGGACTCAAATATTAAGAATTGTAAATTTGGAATTCATCCAAATGTCTCATTGTTATAGCACAGGATTTTTTAAAATGCCGTGAATGCTGTTTTTGTTGCATTCAATTTTTTGTAAACTTTTGATTGACTATAAATTTACATAATTTATATCAAGGTAAAATATACAGTTAACTTACTCAAACCAGATTAAACTCGCCATACGACCGGTAGTTTGCTGGCGACGAAAAGAATAAAAGCGGTGATTTTCACGGTAAGTACAATAATTGCCACCAGCGATTTTTTTAATACCCAGGGCCTGTAATTCAATGCGTGCTAATTGATAAATATCGCATAAATAAAAACCGTTTGTAGTCTCCACAAAGGCTGAATTATTCAAGCTGTTTTTAGTAACAAAGGCTTCAAAAACTTCATCACCCACCTCGAATTCCTGTGGACCGATAGCAGGCCCCAGGTTCACCAATATTTCATCAGGGGAAGAAAGCATTGCCTTTATGGTACTGCTGATAATACCCGCATGTAAACCACGCCAGCCGGCATGTGCCACCGCAACTTCGGTGCCATTTTGATTGCAGAAAAAAACCGGCAAACAATCGGCTGTCATCACAACACAAACTGCCCCCTTTCTACGAGAAACACTGGCATCTGCCTGTATTACACCTGTTGCGCGTAGTTTTAGCACCATCTAATTCGTTTATGTTTACCACTTTATTACTGTGAACCTGCTCCAGCCAGACAGGCTCTGAAGGTAAGACTAATTCTGTACGCAGCCTCTCGCGGTTCGTTTTAACCGCCTGCAAGTTATCACCAACATGCGTGGCAAGATTAAATGCACAGTAATTACCGGTACTCACACCGCCTTTTCTAAGCGTAGTAAACGCCTGCACATTATGTGGTTTTCCAAAGCTGTTTTCTGGCCAGCTTGCTGCCAGGTATGAAGATTTATGCATGAAGTTGTAAATCGGTTTGCAATAAGGTAATCAATTGCTGCATATCTTCCGGCAGCGGCGCTTCAAACGTAACCTCTTCACCATGTCCAGGATGTACAAAACTTAATTTCCATGCATGCAGCGCCTGGCGTTTAAAACACTGCAAAAAAGTTAACAACGCTGGCGCGGCTCCCGCAGGATTACGATGGCGCCCGGCGTAAACCGGATCACCGACGATGGCATGGCGTAAATAACTCATGTGCACCCGTATCTGATGCGTACGCCCGGTTTCCAGCTGCACTTTAATATGACTGTGCTCGCGAAACCGCTGCAATAAACGATAATGCGTAATCGCTTCACGGCCATTTTCTCTTACCGCCATTTTAATGCGATCACGAGGATGCCGCCCGATAGGTTGATCCACCTGACCACCGCCAGTCATTACGCCATACACCACCGCCTGATATTGTCGAATAACCTCATGTTTCTGAATTTGATCAACCAGATATTTATGTGCGCTCAGATTACGCGCAACTACCATTAAACCGGTGGTGTCTTTATCAAGTCTATGTACAATGCCCGCGCGCGGAATAGCGCCAAGTGTTTCATCAAAATGCAGTAGCGCATTTTGAAGAGTACCGGAATAATGGCCGGCAGCAGGATGCACCACCAGGCCCGCTGGTTTATTGACGACAATAATGGCTTCATCCTGATAAATAATGTCTACAGGAATATCTTCGGCAACACATTTTTTCTCAGATTCGATGCTTTGCACGGATAGCTGCAGTTCCTCGTCACCCGATACCCTGGTTTTCGGTTTTGCGGTTTTTCCGTTTAATAACACCTCTCCCTGCTCTATCCAGATTTTCAGGCGACTGCGTGAATATTCAGGAAACAGTGTGGCAAGCACCACGTCCAGACGTTGACCCGCATAGTCTTCGGTTAAAACTTTAATTATTGGTGATTCAGACATGTGCCCTCGGTGTGAACTTCGTTATAATGAGTCATTCTAACGACATATTGTTTATTACACTAAAAATCTATAACGTGAAACCTTAAATGCGACAACTATTCCTTTTATTGATCTCCACTATTCTATTCGCCTGCGCCGGTGCTGACAAAGATGAAACAGCAGATTTCTCGGCTAAAGAGCTTTATGACGAAGCGCAGTCATCGATTGACGCAGCTGAATTTCAGAGTGCGGTAAAACATCTGGAGTCGCTGGAAGCACGCTACCCTTTTGATCCCTACGCCAAACAGGCGCAACTGGAAATAGCCTACGCTTATTATAAGTTTGAGGAACTCGATCAGGCTACCAGCGCGGTGGAACGCTTTGCTCGCCTGCATCCGCGTGATCCGCACATGGATTATGTCTATTACTTAAAAGGTCTGATTAATTTCAACCGCGGCCAGGGATTACTCGATGCCTGGTTTCCACGCGATCCGTCACGACATGATCCAGCCGTACTGGAACAGGCATTTAATGATTTTTCGACACTGGTGCGACGCTTTCCAGACAGTATATATGCCGGTGACGCGCACCAGCGCATGATTTATTTACGCAACCAGCTGGCTAAAAAAGAAATTCTTGTGGCGGAATTTTATATAGAGCGCAAATCATGGCTGTCCTCTGCCAAACGCGCCAAGGAAGTGATTGTGCGCTTCCCGAATACCATCTGGACAAAACGTGCACTTGACATAATGCTGCTATCTTATCAAAAACTGGGGCTTACCGATCTGGCCGACGATACCCAGCGCATCATTGATTACAATGATTTTTCGGATATAGCGACCACCATTAACCCGGACAAATACGGCAAAAAACCACCTTCGTCGTTATAAACTTAAAAACATGTTTCACCACAGAGGTACAGAGAGCACAGAGTTTTACTTTGTTAACTGCACCTGCGGCGCAGTTAACAAGACAAGGCTTTTCTCTGTGTCCTCTGTGTCCTCTGTGGTTAATAGCTTTTGATTTTCACTTTCGGCGATACCCCGATGTAATCGGATAACGCCGATCGCGGCCAAACGCCCGACGTGTAATACGAATACCCGGTGCTGATTGCCGGCGTTTATGTTCATTGCGCTGCACCAGGGTAATCACCTGTAATACATCTTCGCGGTCTAAACCCTGCGCCACAATTTCATCAACAGGTTTATCCTGCTCTACTGATAATTCCATGATACGGTCTAACACCGCGTAATCCGGCAATGAATCCTGATCGCACTGGTCTTCTCTGAGTTCGGCACTAGGTGGCCGTGTTAATACTCGCTCAGGAATCGCCGGCGACACACTGTTTCGGTAACGGCATAATTTATATACCAGGGTTTTGCAGACATCTTTTATGGGTGCGAAACCACCGCACATATCACCATATAAAGTGGCATAACCCACCGCCATTTCACTTTTATTACCGGTGGTTAATACCATACGTCCTTTTTTATTTGAAATAGCCATCAGCAACAAGCCGCGACATCGTGCCTGTATGTTTTCTTCCGTGGTATCGGCAGCAGCACCTTCAAATACGGGTGCCAGTGTTGTCAAAAAACTGTTAAACACATTCTCAATGGCAACGACATCATATTTTACTCCCAGCAGTGCAGCTTCTGCCTCGGCATCCTGCATACTGATATCAGCCGTATAACGAGAAGGCATCATTACCGCTTCAACATTTTCAGCCCCCAGTGCATCAACAGCAATCACCAGTGTCAGCGCCGAATCGACACCACCGGATAAACCGATAACCACGCCAGTGAAACCATTTTGAGTGACAAAATCCCGCACCCCGGTCACTAATGCCTTATAAACCATTGCATCACTGGATTCTGCTGGTTGCAGCGGTTGCTGTGAAATAATGTCATTGCCATCAAAAATGATACTTACTGTATCGCTTTCAAATAACTTTGCGCGTGCAATCAGTTCCGCCTGTCGATTTACCGCCAGCGAATCACCATCGAATACCAGCTCATCCTGACCACCCGTCATATTGAGATACATAATAGGTAGATCAAACCGCGAAGCATGATTTAGTAACATTTCAATACGTTCAGCATGTTTATTAATATGAAAAGGTGAAGCGTTTAATACAATAATGGCCTGAGCACCGTTGTTTTTTGACTGTTTTACTATCGCCGGTTGCCACACATCCTCACAAATTAACAGACCTATTTTGTGCCCTTTTACATTTATAACCGCACTTTCATTGCCGGCGACAAAGTAACGTACTTCATCAAACACCGAGTAATTAGGTAAAGACTGTTTAAAACAAAATTGCCTGACCATGCCATTACTCAGGTATATGGCTGCATTGTAAAGATTGCCCGAATGTTCATATGGCAAACCAAACACTACACCGGTGTCACCGATACTTTCTTTTAAACTACGCTGAATTCGCAAACTCTCCTGTTGTGTTTGCCTGAGAAACCCCTGACGATGCAATAAATCTTCCGGTGGATAGCCAACTAATGCCAGCTCAGGAAATACAACCAGGTCAGCACCCTGCTGACTCGCTTTGATAGCCGCACCTATAATCTTATCGGCATTACATTTAATATCACCTACCTGGAAAACATCCTGTACCAATACAATATTTATAGGTGGGTGAATAATTGTGCTGGCTGATTCTGCTGGGCTCATGATAACTGACTCATAGTTGAGTACTCCGACAAGGTTGCTTTTATTATCAAAATTGCAGGCCTGGCATTTTTTCTAAAAAAAGACGGAAGAAATAATAGCAGAAAATCCCTGTTTAAGTCCTGACAGAGTCCTGGCTCTGTTTTAACAGCTATACTCCTTCTGTCAAAACCGATATAAGCCAGTATAGAGTCAATGACTAACCAGCAAACAGTAACCCAGAATAACAGCTTTCTAAAAAACACAGTTGATAACTGGTATCGATTACGTTTATTTAATTATTTTCGTGTTTCACTGGCGTTATTTTTCATCGCCATTTATGTAAACGGCTGGTTTTATCTACTTATTACCGGTATATTTTCATATGATAGACTTTTCATTACAACTTCTATTATTTATCTGATAACCAGCTCACTTTTCTTCGCAGGCATTTCCCGCCAAAAGCCGAAACTGGAGACCCAGGTAATTCTTCACACCCTGGTCGACATTTCCTGCATCATCATATTAATGCACGCCGCTGGCGGCATTCGCACCGGCCTCGGCATGTTGCTTATCATCAGTATCGCGATGAGCAGTTTATTTTTACAAAAACAAGTCGCCATACTATTTGCTGCAATCGCTACGCTATCTGTTATAGCTGAACAGATCTATTCACAATTCGTTTATACAAACTACTCACCGGCTTTCACCCAGGCCGGATTACTCGGCATATTAATTTTTATTTCTGCTTTTTTAACCATCTATACCGCAAAACGACTTAGCGAGTCTGAAAAATTAGCGGAAGAGACCAGCGTCGAACTGGAAAGCATTGTGCAAATGAATGAACGCATCATCAGAAGTATGCGTACTGGTATTATGGTCATTAAAAACGATGGTCTGATTTTAATGGCAAATAATGCAGCCCTGGAACTACTCGGTCATATTACTATTGATTCACAATCAAACTTAAAAAACGTGGCCAGTGATCTATACCACTGCTTTATCGCGTGGAGCAATAATACAATCCTGAACCATCAACCTATTCAGCAGGCACTGGGTTTACCTGATTTACAGCCGGGCTTTAGCCATATTGACCAAACCAGTAAAACAAATGATAAACACCAGGGACGTACCTTAATCTTTCTTGAAGATGCAACACGATTAGCACAGCGTTTCCAGGAGGTGAAGCTGGCATCACTTGGTCGCCTAACAGCCAGTATTGCGCATGAAATTCGCAATCCTCTGGCAGCCATTAACCATGCTGGACAGTTGCTGGGTGAAACATTAACTGATGCGTCCGACCAAAAATTAACCCGCATCATCAATACGCAGGCAAAACGCCTCAACTGCATCGTTGAAAATGTATTACAGCTTTCAAGACAACAACGCGGCACACCAGAAGCAATCAATCTTTATCAATGGTTAATACAATTTAGAGAAGAATGTACTGCAACACATCATTTACAGGCATCTCAACTACAAATAAATATCCAGCCACACAGTATTGAGATATTATTTGATTCAAACCAGTTACATCAGGTTATGTGGAATTTATGCTCCAATGCGATCAATCATTCAAACATGGAACACGAAACTATCATGATTAATATTCAGGGAAACATCGATGACAATACCAGGCAGCCCTATGCTGACATAATTGATAATGGTCCAGGCATAGACAAAGAAACCCAGGCACTTATTTTTGATCCGTTTTTTACCACCAGCTCTGAGGGTACCGGTCTGGGTTTATACATCACCAAAGAGGTGCTCGAAAGTAACCGTGCTAAAATACGCCATATTTCGCCAGCCACGGGTGGCACCTGTTTTAGAATATACTTTCAACAGGCTCAGTAGTATCAACTATAAAAAATAATGTACAAAATACTTTTTTGCCGCAAATAACCTGCCCGAGCAACGCGATAAATGCCCATGAGAGTGCAAAAGTTGTAACAGGTCAAATCACTAAAAATGCTTTTCTTTGTGTGTTTTACGACTAAAATTCATTTTTAAAAACAAATTCAAGGTTCATCTATGACAGCAAAAAATGTACTCATCGTTGATGATGAGCCAGATATTTGCGAACTAATCGAAATCACCCTGATGCGCATGGACATCGCATCACAATCGGCGCTGAATCTCACCGACGCAAAATCACTGCTTGATACCGAGCACTTTGATTTATGCCTGACAGATATGCACCTGCCTGATGGCAACGGCATTACACTGGTTGAGCATGTTCAACAGCATTATAAAGACTTACCTATTGCTGTCATCACCGCGCATGGCAATATGGAATCAGCCGTAAAAGCATTAAAGGCGGGCGCTTTTGATTTTGTTTCCAAACCGGTAGATATTCAGATTTTACGTAATCTTGTTTCTGCAGCCATCACCATTCCTGAAAAAACCGAGAATAAAGAAACCAATAAAAACAAAATCAACATTACCGGTAATTCAATTGCGGTCAAAACCCTATTAAAAAACATTTCCAAACTGGCAAGAAATCAGGCGCCGGTCTTTATCCACGGTGAATCAGGTTCAGGAAAAGAACGTGTCGCAAAAATGATTCATCAACAAGGCACTCGCTGCAATGGCCCTTTCGTTCCGGTCAACTGCGGCGCAATTTCTGCCGAACTCATGGAAAGCGAATTTTTTGGCCACCTTAAAGGCAGTTTTACCGGCGCACACTCAGACAAACAGGGACTGTTCGAAACCGCCAATGGTGGCACACTATTCCTTGATGAAATTGCAGAACTGCCATTAAATATGCAGGTAAAACTATTACGCGTAATTCAGGAAAAAGCGGTACGTTCTGTTGGTGCCGCGTTAGAAAACCCCGTTGATGTCAGAATCCTCAGCGCCAGTCATAAAAACCTGGTCAATCAGGTCTCTGAAGGCACTTTTCGAGAAGACCTCTATTACCGCGTTAATGTCATTGAACTCACCATACCCAGCTTGCGTGAAAGAAAAGAAGATATCCCACTATTTATAAATCAACTGCTCAATTCGCTATCAGATAAATCAGGGATGGATAAAATCGATATCAGCGAAGAGGCAATTTCCGAATTAAAAAATTATCATTTCCCCGGAAATGTTCGAGAACTGGAAAACATACTGGAACGAGCGACTGCTTTATCGGATAACAACCACATCACAAAGCAGGATCTTCACCTTAAACATGCGCACATTGATACCACACACGAAGAAAACACCACGGCCATTAATCCCATGGATCTTATTGGCCAGGAACGACAAAGCATCAAGCACGCTTTAGAAAAGACACGTTGGAATAAAACGGCTGCTGCAAAATTACTTGGTTTAAGTCTTAGACAACTTCGTTACGACTACAGAAACTAAACATTGAATGACCGCTGGAGGCTACTCTTATCACGTAGCCTATTTAAAATGGAGTGGCCCCAGTGTATAGCGGTTAAGGTTTAACAGAACCTACTCCATCAGTCCGGCAAATGAAAAATCTTTTTTATTAAAAATAATAATACCACTGAAATTGTGTCGCATTTTCCATTGAATAAAACAGATAGTCTTCACCTGCGCCACCCTGATCTTGTCGACAGAAACTGCTCAACCTTAATTTTCCATGTCTTGCTTTTCAGCAATACCGTATATTCAGTAGACTTATGAATGATATCCTGCATATATTGGCTATCCATCTGCAGGGATAATGGTCGATATCGCTCCGCCTGATACATAGCACCAGCAATTCTTTCACCTTTAATAACGCTTTGCAGGCGCTGCGCAGCTTCTTGCTGGTCAAATGGTTCTATATATATCGCTTTAGGTCTTTGCCATATTTCTGGAAGCGATACATCATCATTTAAATCTTCTACATTCACTTCATACTTTAGTATCGAATAAAAGGTATTATCCTGAAAGACAAAAAAGTCCGGACGCATCTTGTACGTAATATGAATTCCCCAGCCAAGCGCTAATAACTGGAACACGACAATAATTGAAAAATCACGTATTAACTCTGAACGTGGTTTTAATACATTAAAGATTAGCATGGTTAAAAAAGGTCCTAAAACCAGATCAACCAGCAATAATACTTTGACTGCATCAAAAGCTGAATGAATTGTATAAAAAGGTGCTGGATACCAGACAAAATAGATAACGCCAAGAATAAGTGATACAACGAATGCACTCGCCAGAAAATGTAAGCCCGCTGCAATTAACCGTGTTTTCATAAAACAAACTCTCGTGAAAATGTATAAAAAATAATAGCTGATTTTTTTCTTATGTCATTATTTAACCCCATACAATTAATTTAAATTTAAACGCAGAAATGTGAGTCACTATAGAAATTAAATCAGATGGCATAAAACGACTATAGATAAAAGTTCAGCAAAAAAAAGAGCCTCCGAAGAGGCTCTTTCTTGATTACCGCTTAAGTAAGATTAGCGACAAACTGCTGGTAAATAGTTACTCTGCAATTGAAGTACTCGCACCGAGGCTGTATCACAAACCCATTCAATAGTACCAGTTAAATTGGCAGCAGATAAAGGATTACCGCCAATTTGAGGCGTATAAGCCAGCATATCAGTACCGGCACCCAACTGAGGCATTAGTCATAGTGACTTGAATCTCTCCAGTAGCAGGAATAACAGTGATGTGCACTAATTCGATCAGTTGTTATGTCATTAGGCTGGTCTAGCAACAATCAGTCGCTGAGTATGCTGCAATACCAGCGATACCATCATCAGCAAACATTTCTGTCACACCCACTTTAATCGCACTGGCAGCAATCGCGCCTTCAGAAACCTGGGCACGTACTGTGTAATCCTGGTATGCAGGTAGCGCCACTGACGCCAAAATACCGATAATCGCAATTACGATCATTAATTCAATAAGAGTAAAACCTTGTTGTAATGTTTTCATGTTTATCACCTGTGTGGTTAATGTTGTATGTAGTTATTCATTTTGAGATCATTTGTCGAGAAAAGTTAACTGTGTTCCTTGTTAGCTATGCTCCATAACTGACTTTCATTAAAGCAATGCACATGCCAACTAAATTAAAACAATACAAAACAATACCTTAGTAGAAATTACTGCTCTCACAGCTTAAGCCGTAAGTGACAATTATTGTCATAATGTGACAATAATTGTCACATTATGTGTCTCCTTAGTTACAAACTGTTACTTAACCACAAGTGGCTTTAGACTATGTAAGTTGTATGAGACGATATTAAACCGTTAACAGTCAGTCTAGCATGGCAATGGCACAGCTATAAATTTTTCATCTAACGTCAATCAATAATAAAGTGGCCACTTCTAAGCACGCATCATTAATGGCATTGTCACCTTTTTTTGTAGCAAACATTATTATTTCGTCTATGCTTGGGCAATAATAATTACAATCTTGCAATTCAAAATAATACTAAAATATCGGGAATTTTCATGGCTGCAGATCTCAATCTTAACGGGCTCTCTCGAAAACTGGTCGCTGATGGCCTAATCGAGGAAGAAGTGGCGATTAATGCACTAAAAGCCTCGCTCAAAGAAAAAATTTCTTTTACCAGCTATTTAGTCACTAATAATTTGCTTTCCGCGACTAAAATTGCCGTGGAAGCCTCAAAAGAATTTGGTCTACCGGTTTTTGATCTGGATTCCATCGACCATGAATCCATCCCTCGAGACGTTGTTGATGACAAGCTCATTAAAAAACACCATGCCTTACCCTTATTCAAACGTGGCAACCGTTTATATGTCGGCATTGCGGATCCGACTAATCTTGCCGCTATTGACGAAATTAAATTTCAGACGGGCGTTAATACGGAAGCCATTCTTGTAGAAGAAAACAAACTGTCCAAAATGGTAGAAAAACTTCTGGAAGAAAAGGAAGCCGCCATGGACCAGATGATGGGCGATGATCTGGAGAATCTCGATGATCTGGATTTTACCGACCCGGATGCTGAACGAAAAGAGGATGACAGTGGCTCTGAGGTTGATGATACACCCGTTGTCCGTTTCATTAACAAGATTTTACTTGATGCCATCAAGAAAGGGGCTTCCGATATTCATTTTGAACCCTATGAAAAAATCTATCGCGTGCGGCTTCGTATTGATGGTGTATTACGCGAGGTCGCCAGACCACCCGTTGCCATGAGCCCTAAACTCTCTGCCCGTATTAAAGTTATGTCTCGCATGGACACTGCTGAAAAAAGGGTGCCGCAGGACGGGCGCATTAAATTAAAAATATCCAGAACCAAAGCTATTGATTTTCGTGTAAACACCTGTCCGACTCTGTTCGGTGAAAAAATCGTATTACGTATTCTTGACCCGTCAAGTGCCTCACTGGGCATTGATGCACTGGGTTATGAAGCCGATCAAAAAGAACTGTATCTCAGTGCACTAGCTAACCCCTACGGCATGATTCTGGTTACAGGACCTACCGGTAGTGGTAAAACCGTATCGTTATATACCGGTCTGAACATTTTAAATACGGTGGATACCAACATCTCAACCGCAGAAGACCCGGTTGAGATTAATCTCGAAGGTATTAACCAGGTGAATGTGAATGAAAAGGTTGGTTTAACTTTTGATTCGGCTTTACGTGCTTTCTTACGTCAGGATCCGGATATCATCATGGTGGGTGAGATTCGTGACCTGCAGACAGCTGAGATTGCCATTAAAGCCGCACAAACGGGCCATATGGTGATGTCTACCCTGCATACCAATGATGCGCCACTAACACTGGCTCGACTGGTCAATATGGGTGTTCCCCCTTTTAATATAGCATCCGCTGTATCCTTAATCATTGCACAACGATTAGCACGTCGCTTATGTAATAGCTGTAAGGAAAAAAATGATATCCCGCGCCCTGCGCTGGAAGAAGAAGGCTTCACTGCGCAGCAAATCGATGCGAAACCGGATTTATTCAAGGCTGTCGGCTGTGATCAGTGCAGTGATGGTTATAAAGGACGTGTCGGGATCTACCAGGTGATGCCTATCTCAGATGAAATTGGTCGGATTATCATGAATAACGGTACGGCGATTGATGTTGCTGACCAGGCTCAAAAAGACGGTATTGATAATCTACGGCAATCGGCTATTAAAAAAGTTATTGCAGGCTTAACCAGTCTCGAAGAAATTAACCGAGTCACAAAAGACTAACACGGCTAAAAATTAACCCGGCATAACAAGATAAGACTATCAGGATATATATTATGGCTAAGGCAAAAGCAAAAGCAAAAAATGCGACCTACTCCTGGGAGTGCACCAATAAAAAAGGGCAGAGTTTCAAAGGTGAAATGGTTGCCGTCAGTTCTGATGTAGTTAAAGCAGAATTACGCAAACAGGGATTAACACCTAAAAAAGGCAAAATAAAGAAAAAAGGTGGCAGCTTATTTTCTGAAAGAAAAAAACCCATTACCACAAAAGACATTGCTGTTTTCAGTCGACAGCTTGCCACCATGATGAAAGCAGGTGTGCCTATGGTACAGGCTTTTGATATCGTCGGCCAGGGACACTCTAACCCGAGCATGGCAAAATTAATTATCCAGGTTAAAGCCGATATTGAAGCCGGTGGTACGCTAGCAAGCGCATTAAGCCAGCACCCGGCTTATTTCGATGACTTATTTGTCAGTCTGGTTGATGCGGGCGAACAGTCCGGCGCCCTGGAAACACTGCTTGAAAAAGTTGCAACCTATAAAGAAAAGTCCGAAGCATTAAAAAATAAAATAAAAAAGGCGATGACTTATCCAATTAGCGTACTCGTCGTCGCCGTTGTGGTATCTGCAATTCTTTTAATATTTGTGGTACCCACGTTTGCAGAAATGTTTGAAGGATTTGGCGCCGAATTACCCGCTTTCACATTATTTGTTGTGGGTTTATCCGATACCCTGGTAGACAATGTCTGGCTATTTATAGCAGCTATTGCTGCCTCAATATTTGGCTTTAAACAGGCAAAAATAAGATCTCAATCTTTTAGAGACTCCCTGGACAAGTTAGCACTTAAGCTACCTGCGGCTGGGGCATTAACAACAAATGCAGCCATCGCCCGATTTGCCAGAACCCTGGCAACCATGTTTGCCGCAGGGGTTCCATTGGTAGAGGCTATGGTATCGGTTGCAGGTGCTGCAGGTAACAGTGTTTACCAAAAAGCCATCATGCAGGTAAGAGATGACATTGCCTCTGGTACAACACTGCAGGCCAGTCTGTCACAAAATAAAGCGCTATTTCCAAATATGCTAATACAGATGGTAGGTATTGGTGAGGAATCCGGTGCGCTTGATGAGATGCTGGATAAAGTTGCCGAATATTACGAAGAGGCGGTTGATGATGCGGTTGACAACCTGACTGCGATGCTGGAACCTTTGATCATGTCTTTCCTTGCTGTGGTTATTGGCGGCCTGGTTATTGCAATGTACTTACCTATCTTCAAGATGGGTGAAGTGGTTTAAAGTAAAGACCCATACCAAAGTAGTCAATCACATGCTTGAAAACATTACTAGTGTTTTTGAAAATATAAGCCTCGTTCTTCAATACTCACCGTGGTTATTTTATTCCACTGTATTATTATTCGGCTTATGTGTAGGTAGTTTTTTAAATGTAGTTGTCTACCGCCTGCCCCTTATGATGGAGCGTGACTGGAAACGTGAATGTCACGAATTTCTCGAACTTGAGCAACCCAAGTTTGAACAAGCTCTATCATCGCTAAATTTAGCAACCCCTGCATCCGCCTGTCCACATTGCGGACATGTTTTGCATTTTTGGGAAAACATACCTGTTATTAGTTATTTATTTTTAAAAGCAAAATGTTCGTCCTGTGCGACAAAAATCTCAGCACAATACCCGGCTGTTGAACTGCTCACTGGCATAGCTTCATTATTAGTCGCTTATAAATTTGGCGTGACGATACAAACACTGGCAGCTTTATTCTTTACCTGGGTATTAATTGCACTCACTTTAATAGACCTTAAGAAGCAATTATTACCCGATAATATGACACTTCCCTTATTATGGGCCGGCATTTTTTTTAGTTTTTTTGAATTATTTACAGATTTAAAATCCAGTATTATTGGCGCCATGGCAGGTTACCTGATTCTCTGGTCGGTTTATCATTTATTTAAACTATTAACTAAAAAAGAGGGCATGGGATTTGGTGATTTCAAGTTGCTTGCTGCACTCGGTGCCTGGGCAGGCTTTAGTTATCTGCCACAAATCATCCTTTTATCATCTGTTGTCGGTTCAGTGGCAGGCATTACCATGCTGGTGACTGGTAAAACTAAACAACAGCAACCCATTCCTTTCGGCCCCTATCTGGCCGTTGCCGGGTGGATTGCTCTATTATGGGGAGAAACAATTAACCAGACCTATCTCTCCTTTTTTATAACGTAGTGAGCCTATGCTAAAAATCGGACTCACAGGTGGCATCGGCAGTGGTAAAACCGCTGTCTCTGAACAGTTTCATCGGCTTGGCATTAATATTATCGATACCGATATTATTTCCCGTGAGCTTGTTAATCATAACCCGGCAGTGCTAAAAAAAATCGTAGAAATTTTTAGTGACAAGGTGCTTGATGCTAAAGGCGCTGTCGACAGAAAAAAACTGGCTCAGATCGTTTTCAGCAATAAAAAACAAAAACAGCAACTGGAAAATATTTTGCATCCTGCTATACGAAACGAGGTTAACCAGCAAACACAAAGTTTCAGCTTGTTAAATACCCCGCCTGAATACATTATTATTGTTATTCCCCTGTTGCTGGAAACGGGATTTACTGACCTTGTCGACCGCATTCTTGTGGTGATGGCAGAAGAAAATATAAGAGTCGAGCGCATTAAACAGCGAGATAACAGGACTATGGGCGAAATTCACGCAATAATTAGCAGCCAGGTAAATGATGACAAACGTTTCCGTGCAGCAGACGATATTATTGAAAACAACAATAATATCAAAGATTTAGAATCTCAGGTCAGGCAATTACATAAAAAATACCTGCAACTTCCCGCTTCAAGTTAAATTGCTTGCGCCCTCCAGGACAAAAGAAATTAATAGAGCTGTCCTATAGCGACAAAAAGTGTAAAATTCAATGAAATATCTTATCCGCCATATAGTGCCTTAACGGAAATAGCTCTACCGGTTTTTTGCGACTCGACAACTGCTGCTGCGTTGTCCTAATAACGTCCATCCATGGACATATGCAAAAAAACCGGCACCTCCGCCATCCATGGCTGTCGTAGCAAGAACTGATCCGTTCAGGCACTATGAACACACTAACCAAGAAGCACTGCAGTGACCGATTATTACGTTTACGAACAACCTTTAAACGAAAAAATACGTACTTTTCTTCGTCTTGAAAAACTCTTTCAGGAATATTCCTTCCACCTGAAACATGGATCGGACTGGAATAATCGTGTGGCCATCGACGCAATACTTGAGATACTGGCATATACCACACGTAGCGACATAAAATTAGAAGTACTCAAAGAGCTTGAGCGCCAACATACAAGACTGGAACGATTATCTAAACGCCCGCAGATCGACCAGTCACAACTGTCTTCTTTATTAAAAAATATACAGAAACGTATTGGCGAATTACAGGCACAGAGTGGGCAGCTGGGTCAGGCAACGAAAAATGTCGAATTGCTCTCTACCATCGCGCAAAAAAGTTCTGTGCCCGGCAGTATCTGCGACTTTGATTTGCCAGCACTAAAACACTGGTTGACACTACCGAAAGACCAACGGCAAAATAATATTGAAAAATGGTTTCAACCCTTTGCTCATTTAGATAGAGCAGTTCAATTAATACTGGATGTATTAAGGCATAGCGCTGAAGATACAGATGAAATCGCACAGAATGGATTTTTTCAAAAGTCTCTCGATACTAATCAGGCGATATTATTGATGCGAATTTCTATGCCGAAAGAAAGCCTGTGTTACCCGGAAATTAGTGCCGGAAAACACCGCTTCTCGGTCCGTTTTATGAAAAATGATGACCCTGCATTACGACCTGAACAATGCAAGGAAGACGTGAACTTTAAATTAAAAATGTGTGCGATTTAAGATATAGTAACTCAGATCTTACCTGACAGGCTTGGAATAAGCATAACGGACGCTCAATAAATACGACTAACCTTCCGTTGGCAAAAAGAAAAAACTTTTATATTCTCCGCAAATACACGCCATTTTTTAAAAACAAAAAATATATTATCCACAGATAAACGCAGATAAACACAGATGTTTAAAAGCTTCGTAACGCACTTATCTGTGTTTATCTGCGTTTATCTGCGTTTATCTGTGGACTTAAATAGTTTTTTATTTGCGTGTATTTGCGTTCATTTGCGGAAAAAAATGTTTTTGTACGGGCGTTATTGACCGGTTTTTACCTGTCAGCCAGATCACATGAGTGCCTCACCTCTCATTCCCATAATGCACTAATAGCAGCTATTCCCTGCGCACCATGTTGCCAGGCGGTTTCCAGATCATTTTCTGATACGCCACCGAGTGCATATACCGGAACGCTAATATTTTCTACTAAATTAGAAAACTGCGGCCATCCCATGGCTGACATATCTGGATGACTTGCTGTTTTCTGCACAGGTGATAATACAACAAAATCCGAATTTAACTTTATAGCAAGTAACAACTCCTCCATGTTATGACAGGATGCTGAAAACAAACTGCGCCTGGGTTGCCTCATGGATTGCCTCCCGGGTCGCTGTGCCAGTATCCTTAATGTCTTACTATCGACATGAAAACCGGCAAACTCTATTTGTGATAAATCAATCATATCCAGAGTGTCTGCTGACAGGTTCAGCATTAAATTCACCCCAGCCTGCTTACATAATTCTGCGCTCTGCTCGAGTAAAAACTGCACCTGACTTATACCCTCCCGGCTATTTTCTTTTATGATATTGTCTTTCAGGCGTAGCTGTATCAGTTTTATACCGCTTTTAAGCGCATTTTTTAATTTATAAATAAAATCATCACTATCAGTAAATTTCCCTGTGATTAAATATTTATCCGGTAACTGCACCGCTTTGATGATAGGCAGGTTAGCTGCAGGGAAGTCATCAGCTGACAACAGAGAAACAGGCAGCCACTTCACCTGCTGCCCTTCAAGACCTGTCGCTTTTCCCTGATACAACATTACTTTGTACACATGCAAACACACTGCCTTATCATCATAGTTATGATCGATGGTTATTAAGGGCCGTGATTGTTTGATTTCAAGATTAAGCTCTTCCCTGATTTCACGGACCAGTGCCTGCTTTATGGTTTCACCCTGCTCTACTTTTCCACCAGGGAACTCCCACAAACTACCTTGATGTGCGTTTTTATGACGCAGGCTAATACAGACTTCATTGTTTGTATTAACGATGACTGCAACGGCAACGTGAACGATATCAGACATAGGACGTTAAGGATTAAGTCAACAGGGTTATATAATTTAACTATTGAGTACATAGACTCAGATACTTGCGTTTTACGGCAGAAAATGCCTAACACGTCCTACGGGTTATTGCTAAAAAGCAAAAAAATAATTATCCACGGATGAACACAGATATAAATATTTATTGTTTTAAACATCTGTGTTTATCTGCGTTCATCTATGGACTAATAAAAAGTATTTCGCAATATATCTCATGTACGATACTCGGCGTTAATACGAACATAATCATATGATAAATCAGATGTCCATATAATCGCTGAATCGTGGCCTCGATTTAATTCAACAACAATAATTATTTCATCTTTACTCATCACCGCCTGTCCTTTTTCTTCACTGTAGTTTGCATCGACACCACCACTTCGCACAATACATACATCATCGAGAAATATATTAACACCACTTATGTCCAGTTGTTCGATGCCAGCGCGACCGACAGCAGCCAATATTCTTCCCCAGTTTGGATCACTGGCAAATAAAGCTGTTTTTACCAGGGGGGAATGCGCAATGGTATAAGCAACATTTTTAGCTTCTGCTTTAGACTGTGCCTGGGAAACGGCAACGGTAACAAACTTAGTTGCACCCTCAGCGTCACGCACAATAGCCTGTGCCAGGTGCTGGCAAACACCATTTAAGGCTTCAGTGAATATTCTGGCTTCAGCTGATTTCCTGTTAAGTTGTGTGTTATTTGCTTTAGCGGTGGCTATTAATATACAGGCATCATTGGTTGAGGTATCACCATCAACGGTTATCGAATTAAAACTTTTCTCCACAGCATCCGATAAACACTGTTGCAAAAAACTGGCTTCGATATTTGCATCTGTTGTTATAAAAGATAACATTGTTGCCATATTTGGACAGATCATTCCTGAGCCTTTTGCAATGCCACTTATGGTGATTACCTTGCTGTCTATTTTGATAGTTTTTGACACCGCTTTGGCTATTGTGTCCGTTGTCATTATTCCCTTTGCCGCAGATAACCAGTTATCTTCCGAGAGATTTCCTACCACTTTATATATACCCGCTTGAAGTTCCTGCATAGGTAACTGTTCACCAATAACGCCGGTGGAAAAAGGTAGAATTTGCTCAACAGAACATTGAAGTTTTTCTGCTAACCAGGCACAACTTTGCAGGGCGTTTTGTTTACCCGTTTCGCCGGTACCTGCATTGGCATTTCCCGAATTAATCAGTAAAGCCCTGACTGGCTGCTCGGTCGAAAACAGTGACAAATGTTTTTTTGCCAGCGTGACCGGCGCAGCACAAAAGGCGTTTTGAGTAAACGTTGCAGCGCAGCCGCGAGCTAATGCCTTGCCGTCCAACTTCACTTTTATCAATAACAAAAACAACCAGATCATTGCCGCCATTTTTTTTAATACCCGCAGACACTGAAGCCAGTTTTATTCCAGCAACTGGCTGTATTTTATCAGGTTCAGAAAGCCCAACTACCATGGTTATTTACATCCGTTTATCTAAAAATTACGTTGGTTATGCGACTTGCTATTGTAGGTCCGTCAGCAGCAGGGATGCTGCTGTCGAGCTTACAGGGATGTATTTACAGCGTGACATACAATAGCAAGCCGCATAATTAGTTGTAAGTTATTGTAACTTATTAGCTACAACTTATTACCTATGATAACTTGCCATGACACTGTTTATACTTTTTACCGGAACCGCAATAACAGGGTTCATTACGTCCTATTTTTTTCTGCGCACGATGGTAAGGCTGTGCAGTTACCGTATCAGCAGTTCCTGCTAGAAGATCTGAGTCATCTTCTGCTGGTGATTGCTGCATACCTGTCGCATTGGCATGCTGGTAGTTTACGTTCTCAACTTGCGGATTCTCATTGGCATCAAGTTGCTCAACCTGTTCGTTCGACTGTATTTTTACTTTTGAAAGAATAGTCACTACTTCATATTTGATACGTTCAAGCAGCTCTGCAAACATTTCAAAGGCTTCGCGTTTATATTCCTGTTTTGGATTTTTTTGTGCATATCCACGCAGGCCTATACTCTGCCTCAAATAATCCATTGCTGCCAGGTGATCTTTCCAGTATTTATCTAATACATTTAGCATCACATGCTTTTCATAGTTACGCATGCCTTCTGCACCAACCATTACTTCCTTACTGCTGTATTCGTCAACAATGGCCGCCTGGATTTTTCTGCGCAGGCCTGCTTCATCCAGCATATTATCCTGTTCTAACCAGTCTGCAATTGGCATGCCCTGACCAAACTCTTCATCTAATGCTTTTTCCAGCCCAGCGATGTCCCACTGCTCATCAAGACTGCCGTGAGGAATGTGTGCTGTAATTATATTATCGATAACTTCTTCACGAATAACTTTGATGGTAGCAGACAGATCTGCCTCAGCCATCATTTCATTGCGTTGTGCGTAAACAACCTTGCGCTGGTCGTTAGCGACATCATCATATTCAAGCAGCTGTTTACGAATATCGTAGTTATGGCCTTCAACTTTACGTTGTGCGTTTTCAATCGCTCGGTTAACCCAGGGGTGTTCAATCGCTTCACCCTCTTCCATGCCGAGTTTTTTCATTAATCCACCAACTTTGTCTGAGGCAAAAATACGCATCAGGTCATCCTGTAATGACAGGTAAAAACGACTGGAGCCGGCATCACCCTGACGACCCGAACGCCCACGTAACTGGTTATCTATACGCCGTGACTCATGACGTTCACTACCGATAACATGCAAACCACCGGCTTCCAAAACAAGCTGATGACGTTTTTCCCATTCCCGCTTAACCTTATCCTGAATGCTATCTGACTTACTTTTATCTTCATCTTTGTTCTTTTTCAGTTCAGCTTCAAGATTACCACCAAGCACAATATCCGTACCACGCCCTGCCATGTTCGTGGCAATCGTAACTGCAGCAGGGAGACCAGCGTTCTCAATAATGTGCGCTTCGTTTTCATGCTGTTTGGCATTTAACACGTTATGCTCTATTTTGTCTTTCTTCAGTAAGCTGGAAATATGCTCGGAAACTTCTATCGATGCAGTACCAACAAGTACTGGCTGTTTTCTTATAACGCAATCTTTTACGTCGTCAACAATGGCTTTGTATTTTTCATCTGATGTTAAAAATACCAGATCGGTATTGTCGACACGCTTCATCGGCTTGTTGGTTGGAATAATGATTACTTCAAGGCCATAAATCTGTAATAACTCTTCGGCTTCAGTATCTGCTGTGCCAGTCATACCAGAAAGCTTTTTATATAACCTGAAATAGTTCTGAAATGTGATTGATGCTAATGTCTGGCTCTCATTTTGAATTGACACATTTTCTTTGGCTTCAACAGCCTGATGTAAACCCTCTGACCAGCGACGTCCGTCCATGGTACGACCGGTAAATTCATCAACGATGATGACCTGATTATCACGCACAATATAATGCACGTCTTTTTCAAACAGCACCATCGCCCGTAATGCGGCATTTAAATAATGGACCAGGTTAATATTGGTTGCGCTATATAAGGTGTCGTTCTCGTCGAGAATTTTTTCTTCTACAAGAATCTCTTCTATACGCTGATGACCCTGCTCGGTAATGTGTACGCTTTTATTTTTTTCATCCACTGAAAAGTCACCTTCTTCCGGCTCCTCTTTGGTGGTTAAGCGGCCCTGCTCCAGCTTTTTGACGATATCTTTAAACTTAAGATGTAAGTCGCTGCTTTCACCAACTGCGCCTGAAATAATCAACGGCGTTCTGGCTTCATCAATTAAGATGGAATCCACCTCATCGACTATTGCAAAGTAAGGTTCACGCTGAACTTTTTCTTCTGCAGTAAATGCCATGTTATCGCGAAGATAATCAAAACCAAATTCGTTGTTAGTGCCGTAGGTGATGTCTGCCGCATACGCCTGCTTTTTAGCAACATGGTCCATACCTGATATGCTGACACCCGTGGTCATACCAAGGAAATTGTATAGCCTGGCCCATCCATTCAGCATCACGCACTGCCAGGTAATCATTAACGGTAACAACGTGTACGCCTTTTCCTGGTAATGCATTCAGGTAAGCGGCTAAGGTGGCTACCAGTGTTTTACCTTCACCCGTTTTCATCTCGGCAATTTTGCCATTATGCAATACCATGCCACCAATTAATTGCACATCAAAGTGTCGCATATTAAACACCCGGCGACCTGCTTCTCTCACGGTAGCAAAGGCTTCTGGCAACAGTTGCTCTATGGTTTCACCCTGTGACTGTTCATCACCTTTCAGGCGGCCACGAAATTCCTGCGTTTTGGCTGCCAGTTGTTCATCGCTGAGTGCCTGAAACTCTTCTTCCAATGCATTAATTCGATTAACTGTTTTACGGTGTTTTTTGACCAGTCGATCATTTCGACTACCAAACACCTTTTTAACGGCATTCAAAATCATATTGTTTATTTAACCTGTAACTTTGTGACGTGAAAACAACTATAGAACCGGTCTAAAGCTGCCTTTGCAAAACTTCCTTCACGATAAAAAATACGACGTATTATGCCTGAGAACCGCTGGCAGGTCATATAATATTGATAGGTAACTAATTCAGAATGGTGGAAATAGGGTCTATCTTTGCTGATTATTATGTTTGCGGGCTCGTTTTATTTTACAGCAACAAATTTCGAAGGATTAATCTGCCTGTCATTTTTAAGTACTTCAAAATGAACATGTGGTCCAGTTGAGCGCCCTGTGGACCCCATATGCGAGATAGCCTGTCCTTTTACGACACTATCACCAACTTCAACCAGCAGCTCGGCATTATGTCCATACCGGGTGGTGTAGCCATTACCGTGATTCACTTCGATTAACTCACCGTAACCATAACGATCACCTGCCCAGGTGACCACACCACTGGCAACCGCAATAATTTCACTGCCTTCTTTACCTGCAAAGTCCATGCCTTTATGCATTGCAAGTTTACCGGTAAAAGGGTCAGTGCGTTTACCATAATAAGAGGAGGTCCAGCCTTTTGTTATTGGACGGCCACGTGGTTTAGATTCTCTTCTTAACCGACGATTCATGATAACTTCTTCAAGCACATCAAGCTGTTCTTCACGACTGGTCAGTTGTTTATCTAAATTTGCAATGACGCCATTAAGATTATTAGTAGCAAAATTAATGTTGCTAACACTTTCAGCTTCAGCAGGACCACCGTATGAAGGTTCATTTTTGAAATTAAATTCCTTTGCATCCAGTTTCCCAACTTTGACCAAACGCTGACCCAGGGCATTCAGCCGAATGACATTTGCCTGCATCGTACCCAAACGCGCCGCCAGGGCATCAAGTTCGGTTTCGGCAGTCTGGCGAGCCTCTTTTATTAATATTTTCTGTTTAAAAATATCGTTTTCCAGTGCAACCAGTTCGCTCGCTGATGTTTGCATTGTGCCATACCAGTAACCACTACTAACCAATAAACAGGCAAAAAAGCTTATAATGGTTGCAGTGGTAAGCAGCTGTCCTCTGCCATCTAACTGGCAACGAAGCGGTTTACCTCTAAATTTTCCAACAAAAATAATATTCATAATTAGTATTAGTATCGAACCACATGCCAATAACTATAGTCAATCTGTTGATTTTTTTAGTACTATGAAGCCATTTAACGAACAAATTGATCCTAAGTTACTGATCCAGGCCAAAAAACTGGCTCAATATACGCAGTTATTACACCAAATTTTACCTATTGAATGCCGCAATCACGTTGAAGTGGCCAATATTCGCAATCAAAATTTGATGTTAATTACAGATTCCCCAGTGTGGACTACCAGACTACGTCAGCTTAATCCGCAGATTCTTCAGTATATACGCGAAAATAGTGCGAAGACCGGCACCAGTGTCAATAAAACGCAAATTATTCATCACATTCAGATTAGCACACGATATAACGCAAACAAAACTAACCATGCGGGCGCCCATCAGCAACAGATATCATCTGAGAAAAAAAACCGACGACCACATATAAGTGAAAAATCAGCTGCATTATTATCACAATCGGCTGATAGTCTTGACTATCAGCCATTAAAAACTGCGCTTTTAAGAGTTGCCAGTCATGGAAATGCCGACACACGAATTATCGCAAAAACAAAAAAATAAATAACCTACAGGAAAGCGTTGCACAAAAAAGGATTTTGTCGGATTAGACTTAGCTTTTGTCAGGGATGTCCTTATTTTGTGGTTACATCGATGCCAAAGAGCGATAATCCAACCTACGAAAGTAGATTTAACACAAAGTACAGTAGGTCGTGTTAGGTGCTTTTTAACGTAACAGACCAGGTATCTTTAGAAAGTTTGTAGTGGTTGCGTATATGAGATGGGTGAAGACGCTTTTTCATCTTCAAAAGTCACTTCTTCCCACGCGCTTTTATCTGCGCATAGTGCTTTCAGTAATTTATTGTTAAGTGCATGACCAGAGCGGTAACCTGAAAAAGCACCGATAGAACTGTGCCCTAATAAATATAAATCACCAATCGCATCTAAAATTTTGTGTTTAACGAACTCATCTTCGTAACGTAAACCGTCTTCGTTTATCACACGATATTCGTCAACGACGATGGCATTATCAATGCTGCCACCTAAAGCCAGATTATTTTTACGTAATGCTTCGATATCACTCATAAAACCAAAGGTACGCGCACGGCTCACTTCTTTTACAAATGAAGTCGTTGAAAAGTCAATTTCTGCTGTACAGGGGCTATTTTTAAAAGCGGGATGATCAAAATCAATGGCAAAACTCACTTTAAATCCATCGAAAGGGTCAAAACGCGCCCATTTACCTTCTTCTTCAACAACCACCGACTTTTTAATGCGAACAAAACGCTTTGGCGCATCCTGTTCAACGATACCAGCAGATTGAATTAAAAACACAAATGGGCCTGAGCTGCCATCCATTATAGGCACTTCGGCAGCGCTGACATCAACGTACGCATTGTCAATGCCTAAACCTGCCATTGCCGACAGTAAATGCTCCACGGTAGAAATAGTAACGCCATCCTGTTCTAATGTTGTCGACAATAAAGTCGCACCCACATTTGATGCAGTTGCTTTTATTTCTACCGGTTCATGTAAATCGACACGACGAAAAACAACACCCGTATCGGGCTGCGCCGGGCGTAATGTCAAATATACTTTTTCACCTGAATGCAATCCGACACCCGTCGCACGAATCACATTTTTTAACGTTCTTTGCCTAATCAAAATGTCTATTCCCACGCACAACTCCAAAGTAAATCACTTAGGCTGTGCATAATTTTGAGAAAAATTACCGTATTATCACATAATTACGGACTAAATTGTAAACTCATCATTAAATAATACACTTAACAACAGTGCTTTTGCTCCCGCTCAAGCTAAACAACACACGTTTAGCTACAGCTAAACGCTATAAAATCAATTAGCTACAATAACATCCGTGTAATCCGCCCTATTAGTCAGCCTGTCGACGTAAAAACGCGGGTATATCAAGCATTTCTTCATCATATTCACCATTAAGTGACGTCGCCGTGCCTGAAATTTGCGTTTTGCGAATAGCCGTTGGTTTATCATATTCTTTATACGAAGGCTCTATTTCAACATGTGATTCTTTAATGACTTTAATCTCTGCAGCAGGTACAGGTGTTGGCATGGGCGTTGCAGTTGCATGACCCAGGCCAGTTGCAACAACAGTTACCCGAATTTCGCCGTCCAGTGCTTCATCAATAGCCGTACCCATCACCACGGTTGCATCATCAGAAGCAAAACCGTTGACCACCGCACCAATATCCTGGAACTCACCTAATGTCATATTTGCGCCGGTGACATTCACCAGTATTCCGCGTGCACCTGACAAATTCACATCCTCAAGTAATGGACTGGCTATTGCCGCTTCCGCCGCTTCTTTCGCTCTGTTTTCACCGCTCGCACGACCGGATCCCATCATGCCCATGCCCATTTTTGACATAACGGTTCTAACGTCAGCAAAGTCGACATTAATAACGCCAGGATTTGTAATCAATTCGGTAATACCCTGAACGGCACCACAAAGCACATCATTGGCCCCGCTAAATGCATTCATTAAATCAAATTCACGTCCATATACATCAAGTAATTTATCATTTGGTATGGTAATTAAGGAGTCAACATGGCCGCTTAATTCTTTAATACCTTGCATCGCGATTTTCATCCGAGCTGTGCCTTCAAAAGCAAATGGTTTGGTGACAACGCCTACAACCAGTATGCCCATTTCTCGCGCTATTTGCGCAACGACAGGCGCCGCACCAGTACCTGTTCCGCCACCCATTCCTGCAGTAACAAATAACATATCAGTATTTGCAATTGCTTCCTGGATTAATTCACGATCTTCCAGCGCTGACTGCTGCCCAACTTCAGGGGTTGCACCTGCACCCAGACCTTTTGTAATGTTGCTACCAATCTGTAACGATTTAGCACCATCAAATCGTGCCAATGCCTGCGCATCAGTATTTGTACAGATAAAATCAACGCCGTTGATACCACTGTGTACCATGTGCTGAACAGCATTACCACCTCCACCACCAACACCAATGACTTTTATAATTGCATCTTGTGCACCGGAATCTATCAATTCAAACATAGGCATGGCCTTTCTCCTCAATTAGTTTAATATTAATTATTTTATTCATTTACTTTATTACACTTGCTGTATAACTTGTTAAAAGTTCCCCTGGAACCAGCTCTTCATCCTCTCAAAAACTCCTTTAACACCACCTTCCTTCATGATATGACTGGTGCCACTATTTCTGTGCTGATTACCAAATAGTAATAAGCCAACACCAGTTGCATAAATTGGATTGCTAACCACATCGGATAAACCAGAAACATACTGTGGTAAACCTAAGCGTACGGGGGCATGGAATATTTCTTCAGCTAAATCGATAACGCCTTCCATTTTTGAGCTTCCACCCGTTAACACGACACCGGCCGCAATTATTTCTTCATAACCACTACGACGTAATTCCGCATGCACTAAATTAAGTAACTCTTCATAACGTGGCTCAACAACTTCAGCCAGCGTTTGTCGTGACAATTTACGTGGTGGTCGATCGCCGACGCTTGGCACTTCAATTGTTTCTTCTGGATTTGCTAACTGACGCAATGCACATGCATATTTGATTTTTATTTCATTAGCGTATTGTGTTGGTGTGCGTAATGCCACAGCAATGTCGTTTGTCACCTGATCACCTGCAATGGGAATCACTGCAGTGTGACGAATGGCGCCTTCAGAAAACACAGCAATATCGGTGGTACCACCGCCAATATCGACCAGACATACACCCAGCTCTTTTTCATCTTCGGTTAAAACTGAATAACTGGACGCTAACTGTTCAAGAATAATGTCATCTACTTCTAAACCACAACGACGAATGCATTTAATAATATTTTGTGCTGCGCCTACTGCACCAGTCACCAGATGCACTTTCGCTTCGAGACGCACACCTGACATACCGATCGGTTCACGTATACCTTCCTGATCATCAATAATAAATTCTTGCGGCAATATATGAAGCACTCTCTGATCAGCAGGAATGGCAACCGCACGTGCGGCATCAATAACTCTATCCAGGTCACCACTGGTGACTTCACGTTCACGAATAGCCACAATGCCATGTGAATTCAAGCTACGTATATGACTGCCTGCAATACCGGCAAAAACAGAATTAATTTCACAACCCGCCATAAGTTCGGCTTCTTCTACAGCGTGTTGAATAGACTGCACAGTGGACTCAATATTAATTACCACGCCCTTTTTCAATCCGTTTGATGGATGTGAGCCTAAGCCAATAATTTCTATGCCACCATCGTTCGTTATCTCACCAACAATTGCTACAACCTTGGAGGTACCAATATCGAGGCCAATTAACATATTTTTATCAGACTTTTTTGTCATATTCTCAAGCCTCTCTCGACTTGCATGGACGTAGGGATTGCGGAAAATGCATATGCCCACAGATGGACGGTAGTAGGGCAATGCAGGAGCTATCGCCGAAGGAGCAATTTTCCTCCATCTGAACAGCAAAACCATTTGGATAACGCATATCAATAACCTTTATCTTGTTCTCTGCATTATCGCTGCTCTTAATTCCATGCCCGATGGTTAATGCCGGCAATATATACACGAATCGTTGCAACCTTTTTTCAGTATCAAAACGACCTAATTTAATTTTGATGTTTGCTCCTTCTAAACCGTCATTTTCTGCAAGCTCCAGCTGCCATGCTCTTCTCTTATCAAGATTTAAACGTACAATTTCATAATTAAGCATTGCTGTTTCTTTATAAAGAATATTCATGAATTTCCAAACATTATCGTGTTGCCCTGCTGGTCCATTTAAATTTGGCAGATTTAACTTTAGATCAATATATTCAGGTTTAAATACGTCGCCGTTTTCACTCAGATAGGAATCATTGTTCCAGTATGCAACAGGCACCTGCTCCTCAATAAAAACATTTAAACTTGCTGGCCATTTTCTTCTTAATGAAACATTTTTTATCCATGGCTTATGCAACAAAAGCTCACGAATACTATTTAAATCAACGGTAAAATAACCACCGGATATATTCTTCTTTACTAAAATTTTAATTTCTTCTTTACTCATAAAATTCAGTTCACCTTTCACCTGCACATCAGTTACCGGTAACACGGCAGGAAACTCAGTCCTTTGAATTAACAAACCTGCATAAAATACTGCCATCACACTAAATAACACTGGCAGTGTTTTTAAGGCTTTTTTAATAAGCGATATTTTGCTTTTTTTGGCCACACTTCTTTTCATGTTTCTTTTCATTTTTTCTATACGATATCCAGAATACTATTTACTAACAACGTTCACAGCTAGCTGTGGTTAAAATACTCAATACCAGATCATCAAAAGATAGTCCTGCCTGTTTTGCAGCCATTGGCACAAGTGAATGATCAGTCATCCCAGGTACCGTATTCACTTCGATTAACCAAGGCTGATTTTTCGAATCTACTATAAAATCCACACGCCCCCAGGCTGACGCATTCACTGCGTCAAACGCATTTTTAGTTAGTTCAGCCAGTACTGCTTCACGTTCAGCGGGTAAACCGCAGGGACATATATACTGAGTATCATCAGTGTCATACTTGGCGTCATAATCATAAAACTTATGCGATGTTTTAAGTTTTATCATTGGCAGCACCTGATCATCTAACAACGCAGCCGTGTACTCATCACCTTCAATCCAGCTCTCTGCTATCACGTGGCCACGGCATAACTCCGCTTTCTTCCACGCGGGCAGCAGTTCTTCTCTATTTTCGACTTTACTGATACCAATACTTGAACCTTCAAGTACCGGTTTGACAATTAATGGCAGACCCAATGTTTCTAATGCCTGCTCGCAACTTTGCTGCGAATCGATGACAAAAAAACCTGGAGTTGGTAAACCCATCGCCTGCCATATCTGTTTGGTTTTTAATTTATCCATAGCTATTGATGACGCCATCACACCCGAACCGGTGTAAGGCAGTCTCATTATTTCAAGCAAACCCTGCATGGTGCCATCTTCACCACCACGCCCATGTAAAACAATAAAAGCGCGTTGATAATTCCCCTTATCTAGCTCATTGATAATGTTTTCACCTACATCCACTGCGTGCGCATCTACACCTTTATTCAGTAACGCCGTTAGCACCGCATTACCACTTTGCAGTGAAATTTCACGCTCTGCTGACAGACCACCCATCAATACAGCCACTTTTCCAAATTGTGTTGTATCAACTTTCATTACTGGTCTTGCTCCCTGTTTTTTTCTACAAACGGCTTTTCCGTATCCGTCTTTTTTCCAACCCGCTTATCAGCAATTATCTCCTCGCCCACTATTCTCACTTCCGTTTGTAATAAAATACCGCGTTGTTGTTTAACTGTTTTCTGTATCAGGGTTATCAACGATTCAATGTCTGCCGCGGTTGCCTTATTTTCATTAATAATGAAGTTGGCATGTTTAATTGAAATCACCGCACCACCAATACGTCTACCTTTAAGGCCACAATCCTCAATCAACTGTGCTGCAAAAAAGCCGTCTGGATTTCTGAACACTGAGCCGCAACTGGCAACACCTGTTGGTTGCGTTACCGCACGTTTTGCAAGCAGTTGTTTAATGTCGACAGTATTATTTTTCAGCTGTTGTTTTTTTAGCTTTATCGTTGCGCTGACAAACCATTCTTCTGCCGGCCCTTTAGCATGGCGATAACCATATTCAAACTCATTAGCGCTACGCTTTGTTATTTCACCTTTTCTATTTATGGTTTCAACTTCAACAACCAGTGGCCAGGTTTCACCGCCAAAAGCACCTGCATTCATCGCCAGTGCGCCACCAAGCAAACCTGGAATACCGGCAAAAAATTCAGCACCGGCTAAATTATTTTTACTACAAAAACGTGCCAGTTTTGCACTGCTTACACCGGCACCAGCATATATCGTTGTTTCATCGAGCCCTTCTTCGGCTATGGTAATTTGTGACATCAGACCCTGCGTAGCTATCACCGTACCGTTAAAGCCACCATCACGAACCAGTGTATTGCTGCCCAGACCCAGCCATAACAGCTTTTCCTCGACAGGTAATGTTGCTACAAACGATGCCAGTGCTGATAATGATTCGGCCTGTATGTATTGTTTGGCAACACCACCTGCCCGCCAGCTAGTGTGCCTGGACATGGGTTCATCTTTTTTAATCGTTATGCCGTCTGATTTAGTCATTACATTCATAACCATTACTTTTCCAGTGACTCTTTCAACTGTGATGCAATACGTCCAATACTACCCGCACCCATGGTTAAAAGCAGGTCACCGTCCTGTAAAATTGACGGCAAGTCAGTTCCCAGTTTTTCAACCTCTTCAATAAAAATCGGACTCACTTTTCCACGTGCGCGGATTGCAGCACAGAGTGCTCGACCATCAGCACCGGCAATTCTTTCTTCACCTGCAGCATATATTTCTGTCAGTATTAACACATCGCAATCTGCCAGTACCTGCGAAAAATCTTCAAACAGATCACGCGTACGGGTATAACGGTGCGGCTGAAAAACAGCAACCACCCTTTTATCTGGCCAGGCGTTTTTACATGCACTGAGCGTTGCCGCAACTTCTGTTGGGTGATGCGCGTAATCATCAATCAATGTAATACGGCGCTGTTCCATTTTTATCTGGCCATAGGCATGCATACGACGACCAATACCTTCAAAACCTGATAATGCTGACTGCATATTTTGAGTAGAAATACCAAGCTCATAAGCCACACATATTGCTGCCAGTGCGTTCAAAATATTGTGTCGACCGGGCATGTTTAAGGTGATTTCAACCGGTTTATCTGCATCAGGAAGCATCAGATCAAAACTGCTTTGTGTTCCCTGATAACGAATATTTGAGGCACAGACATCGGCATCAAATTCTATTCCGTAACGAATCACCGGCCGGGTTATGTCGGGTAATAAACTGCGCACCTCATCATCATCAACACAGACCACTGCCAGACCATAAAAAGGCAGGTGGTGTAAAAACTCAACAAACGCCTGTTTTAATCGTGAAAAATCACCGCCATAAGTGGGTAAATGATCAGCGTCCACATTGGTAACGATGGCTATCATGGGCTGCAAATATAAAAAAGACGCATCACTTTCATCCGCTTCTGCGACCAGATATTTACCTTTACCCAGACGCGCATGGGTTGCTGAACTATTGAGCTTGCCACCTATCACATAGGTTGGATCAAGGCCTGCTTCGGCTAACACACTAGCTACCAGTGATGTAGTCGTGGTTTTTCCGTGTGTACCGGCAACGGCGATACCATGACTAAAACGCATAAGTTCAGCTAACATTTCTGCTCGCGGCACCACGGGAATACGTCGTGCTTTTGCCGCTACTACTTCAACATTATCTGTATTAATTGCGGTAGAAGTCACCACCACATCTACGTCAACTATATTTTCAGCCGTATGCGAATGAAAAACTTTCACACCCAACTCCTGTAACCGCTGTGTAACTGCATTACTCGCAATATCTGAACCACTAACAATATAACCCAGAGTATGCATAACGTCTGCAATACCGCTCATGCCGGCACCGCCGATACCGACAAAATGCACTTTACATATACGGCGCATAAAATTTTCATGGTTTGAATCTTTATAGCTATCAGGCGGCAACATTAAACAATACCTCCAGCACTCAAACATGCATCAGCAATCGTTTTTGCTGAATTGGGAATCGCAAGCTGACGGGCAGCCACAGCCATATCTAATAACTTTTGGCGGTTAGCAGAAAAATCATTAATCACATCAACTAGCCAGTCAGCCGTTAATTCATCCTGTTGTTTAATTATTGCTGCACCTGATTTTTCAAGATAAAAAGCGTTAAACGTCTGATGATCATCAACTGCATGCGGATAAGGCACTAATATTGATGCAATACCCGCTGCGGCCAGTTCAAATACAGTCATTGCACCGGCACGACATATTACTAAATCAGCCCATTGGTACACCGATGACATATCCTCAATAAATGCTTCTATTTTTGCATCAACACCAGCGTCACTATAAAAAGTTTTTGCTGATTCAATATTTTTCATACCGGTTTGATGAATCACCTGCGGACGCTGACTGTTTTCAATTTTTGCCAATGCCTGAGGAATAATTTCATTTAGTTTTACCGCACCCAGACTTCCACCAATAATCAGCAAACGTAAGTTTTCCTGAGCCTGATTATTAAATCGGCGCTGAGCAATACGAGTTTCAGGTTTACTTATTTCACAAATTGACCGTCTGACAGGATTACCTGTTGTAAGCGCATGCTTAAAAACAGCAGGAAAAGCCTGTAGTACTGTGGTCGCAAATTTAGCAAGAATTTTATTGGTTAAGCCGGCAATGGCATTTTGCTCGTGAACAATAAGCGGCTTTCTTGTCAACCACGCCATCAAACCACCAGGGCCTGATGCAAAACCACCCATACCTAATACAGCGCATGGCTTTCTTCTAAATAAAACAGCCAATGCCTGCCAGCAAGCCATGGTTATACGTAACGGTGCAAACAGCAAAGTTAGAGTGTTTTTTCCACGTAAGCCGGTAATACTCATCCACTCTATTGGATAACCTGCCTGTGGAACTAATCTCGATTCAATGCCGACTTTTGTACCTAACCAGACAACCGGTATCCCACGTGAACGTAATTCATCAGCAACCGCAAGCGCCGGGAACACATGCCCACCGGTACCGCCTGCCATAATTAATACCGGACGTACATCAATCATAATAATGCACTACCTGTATTGTTAACGGATGAAGACCTTTTTTCCCGCCTGTCATTGTGTCTTACTGATTTTTTCCTTGACGATTTTTGCTTTGCTGACTTCTTACTCGCCTGCTTTACCGCATCACTGGTTTCATAATGAATACGCATTAGCAGGCCAATAGCCATACAACAAACAATTAAACTGCTACCTCCATAACTCATTAGCGGCAAGGTCAATCCTTTCGTTGGCAGCAAACCAACATTCACGCCCATATTAATAACTGCCTGCATTGACAACCAGATACCGATACCATAAGCCATATATGCCGCAAAATAATTACCGGCAGCTTCAGCCTGCGCTGCAATCTTAAATGACCGGAAGAACAATGTGCTGTACAACAATATAACTATCGCCACACCGATAAATCCCAGCTCTTCTGATAAAACAGCAAATAAAAAGTCAGTATGTGATTCAGGTAAATAAAATAGTTTCTGTACACTGCCGCCGAGACCTGTACCAAACCAGCCGCCCGTACCAATCGCAATTAATGATTGCGTCAGCTGAAAACCACTGTCAAACGGATCCGCCCATGGATTAGCAAATGAAGTTAAACGTTGCATTCGATACGGCGATGTCACCACCAGTAACATTGCAGCACAGGCAAACATAATCACAAACGAAATAAACTGACTAAACCTTGCACCAGTTAAAAAAGTCATACCCAAAACGGTACCCATAATGACCACTGTTGCGCCAAAATCAGGCTCCATTAATAACAGTAATCCAGCAAAGCCAACCATTATCATCGGCTTCAAAAACCCTAACAGAGAGTTTCGCACCGCATCGCCATGACGAACCAGATAACCCGCAACATATACAACCAGGAACAATTTAACCAGTTCTGATACCTGTAAATTAATCAGCCCCAGTGGCAACCAGCGCGTACTACCATTTACTGTTTTGCCAACACCAGGAAAAAGCACCAGAACTAACAGGAATAAAGCAAAGAGCAACAGTGCAACACCGGATTTTTCCCACTGCACCAGGCGAATTTTAAAAACACATAATGCCGCAAACACACCCATCGCAACAAACACTAACTGGCGCTGTAAGTAATAAAATGGGTTTGAAAAATTCCTGTCGGCAACACTTATAGAAGAAGAAGCCACCATGATGACACCGATGGTAAGCAGGGATACAAATACGATTGTTAACACCGGGTCAAGATCATCGACATTAAAGCCAAAAATGGATTTACCACGCACTAACGTTGCTGTGTGCATTTTTGAAAACATATCTGCAGTTACACTCATGATGGTGACACCTCTGACTGCAGTAGTTCTACCGACTGTATAAAAACATCACCACGATGTTCAAAATTATCAAACATATCAAAACTGGCACAGGCTGGCGCTAGCAAAACATTATCACCAGCCTTCGCCAGTGACATTGCGGCATGAACTGCCGCTTGCATGTCAACTACAGTTACCACTGGCATAGCTTCGGGTAAAACTGCAGCAATCATGGCTGCATCTTTACCCATCAATACGACTGCACGGCAATGCTGTTCGATTACATCTGTAAGCTCTGAAAAATCAGCACCTTTGGCATCGCCACCTGCGATTAATACATGTCTACCGGGCAAGCCAACAAGCGCTGCTTTTGTAGCGCCGACATTAGTCGCTTTAGAATCATTGATCCAGTTAACACCTTCGATTTCTGCAACGAATTGTGTGCGATGAGATAAACCTTTAAATTCTTTTAAGGTATCAAGCATGGTATCTAGTGGCAGACCGATCGCATAACCTAATGCCAGAGCTGCAAGCGCATTTTGCAAATTGTGAGAGCCTTTAATCCTCAACTCATCAACCGCTAATAATGGCTGCTCAGCAAAACATAAACTGGCTAGAGCATTATCAACTTTACACTCGCCTTCTTCACATAGGCCAAATTCATTTTCCTCTGGCTTATTTAATGTAAAACGTATCTGCTTATCAGCAGGAACATTAACCTGGCTCGCAAGAGAATCATCTTTATTTAATACCAGCACCTCCGCATTTTCATAGATAACCTGTTTGCTCAATGCATACGCAGCAAGATTTTCGTAACGGTCCAGATGGTCGGCACTGATGTTTAACACCACCGCAGCTTTCATAGGTAAACGTTGCAGCGTCTCTAGCTGGAAGCTGGATAATTCGAGCACGTATAATTCAACATCGTCACCTAATGAATCAAGTACCGGCGTACCGATATTTCCGCTGGCAACCGCTTTTATTCCTGCCTGCGAAGCCATTAGTGCTAACAGCGTCGTTACGGTAGATTTTCCATTAGAACCCGTTATGCCAATGACCGGCGCCATTACCTCATGCGCAAACAAATCAATATCACCAATAATTTCTATATTATTATTTTTTGCTTCAACAAGTGCCGGTTCAGCCAGCGTTACGCCGGGGCTAACTATAATTCGATGCGCATTAACGAACAGTGCGGTATCAAAACTGCCGGTAAAGCACTCAACATCACTGTATTCATTTTTTAACGTCGACAGTCCTGGCGGAATATCACGGCTATCAACTACAATCACAGCTTCACCCAAAGCGCGTAAATAACGCACCACAGACAAACCAGTTTTACCCAGTCCAACGACCAGTGTATAAACAGCTTGTTCAGATTTAACAGTCATTGTATTTAATGCTCTCATGCGTTTCTAAATAATCAAATCTTAAAAATCAAAAATTATCTAACCTTGAGCGATGCCAGTCCAATCAGTACCAGTACCACTGTAATAATCCAGAAACGCACGATCACGCGTGGTTCTGGCCAGCCTTTTAATTCAAAATGATGATGAATCGGTGCCATTCGAAAAATACGTTTGCCGGTTAATTTATATGAACCAACCTGCAAAATAACAGACACGGTTTCCATCACAAATATGCCGCCCATAATCACCAGCACCAGTTCCTGTCTGACATAAATAGCGACCACACCAAGTGCCGCACCTAAAGCCAGGGCACCAACATCACCCATGAAAACCATTGCCGGGTAAGTGTTAAACCACAGAAAACCCAAACCTGCACCCACCAGTGCACCACAGAAAATAGATAATTCACCAACACCCGAGACATAGGGAATACCCAGATAATTTGCAAATGCTGAGTGGCCTGCAAGATAGGAAAACACGCCAAGCGCACCGGCTACCATCACTGCTGGCATAATCGCAAGCCCATCAAGACCATCTGTTAAATTCACCGCATTACTGCTACCAACAATAACCAGATAAGCAAGCACCACAAATGCACCGCCTAGCGGTATTAAAACATCCTTCACAAAAGGAACGATTAATGTTGTTTCAACAGGTGTTTTTGCGCTACTAAAAATAAAATACGCAGCAGCGATACCCACTACGGTTTGCCAGAAATATTTTACTTTTGCTGATAAACCTTTTGAATTACCGTAAACCAGTTTTTTATAATCATCGACACCGCCGATTAATCCAAATGACAAAGTAACAGCCAGTACCACCCATACCTTTTCACTGGACAGATCGCTCCATAACAAAGTACTGATTGCGATGGCAACCAGAATCAACGCCCCGCCCATGGTAGGCGTACCTGCTTTTGACAAATGTGATTGTGGCCCATCATCACGTATTTGCTGACCAATCTTATAACTGGACAGCCTGCGTATCATAGTTGGGCCGATCACCAGTGATAAAACCAGTGCGGTTATGGTGCCAAGAATGGCACGTAAAGTAATGTATTGAAAAACGGCAAAACCGCTATCAAATTGTTGCAGATATTCGGCCAATGTTAAAAACATTAGTTCACCCTCTTATTATTATTCGGCAACTGCTCCTGCGTTGCCCTACTACCGTCCTTCCCTGGACGTATCGGCAACTGCTCCTGCGTTGCCCTACTACCGTCCTTCCCTGGACGTATTTGGCATGTCAATATCCGTTCAACTACTTCCTCCATAGCCGCACTGCGAGAACCTTTCACTAATACAACATCAGCTACTACTAAATTTTTGTGTAAAGCGTTTATTAATTCGTTTTTATTTTTAAAATAAAATCCATTTTCACCAAACGCGTTGACTGTGTTTTCACTTAACTTTCCAGTAGCATACAGCGCCTTGATACCAGCACTTTTTGCTTTATCGCCCATTTCACCGTGTAACTTTTCAGCATCCTCTCCCAGTTCTGCCATATCACCCAGAACTAATACAGTATCCGCCTGCATATTAGCAAGCACATCGATGGCCGCAGACACAGATAGCGGGTTCGCATTATAGGTATCATCAATAACACGGAAACCAGCTTCAGCATTTGAAACTGTTAGTCGACCCTGAATGTTTTCAAACTCAGATAATGATGTAACGATGTCTTGTAAGGGGATCTCGAGTGACAGTGTTGCTGCGATTGCTGCAAGTGCATTCATCACATTATGTTTGCCAGGCACTTTAAGCAGTAATTCAGCCCGATCATTCGGTGTAATGATCTGATAACAATTGTCGGCTGTTAATTTTGCATAAATATCAGCAGAATCATCAAGCATCGAAAAAGTGATAACACGCTTAGCCTCACTGTATTCTGAACAATAATCTATCCACAGTGAACTAAAGGCATCATCCAGATTAACTACGGCGACACCACTGTCTGACAAACCTTTATATATTTCAGCTTTTGCTTTGGCAATATTCTCCAGCGAACCAAAACCTTCAAGATGCGCAGGCCCGGCATTAGTCACGATAGCAACATCAGGCCGCGCTATCGATGTCAGGTAATCAATCTCACCAACATGATTCGCACCCATTTCGATGACTGCAAACTGGTGCCGCTGTGTCAGCTCAAGCAGCATCATTGGCAAACCGATATCATTATTCAGATTGCCTTTTGTTGATAGCACTTCAGATGCGTCTGCATAATCAGCAAGGATTTTTCGACACATCTCCTTCACAGAAGTCTTGCCATTACTGCCGGTAATACCGATCAGTTTGCCAGTAAATTTTGTGCGCCAGTAAGCCGCCAGCCGTCCTAATGCAATACGTGTATCGTCAACCAGTACCTGCGGCACATCAACTGACTGAGAGTCACTCACTAAAGCACCAACTGCGCCGGATAAATTCGCTTCGGCAACAAACTGGTGCCCGTCAAAACGTTCACCTTTAAGTGCAACGTATAAATCACCAGCATGAATATCTCGAGTATCTTTAGAAACACCCGTTATCATCACATCATCACCATGTAATGACGAATCCAAAACTTCGGCGATTTGCGACATCATCATCATGCAATGACTCCCTTGCTGCTATCATTCGGGACTCTGCCGGATAAAAGTTCGCGTGCCACACGACGGTCATCAAAGGCAATATGTACATCACCCACTATCTGACTGGTCTCATGTCCCTTGCCAGCCAGTAACACAACATCACCCGGCTGCGCATTTGAAATTGCGATATCAATTGCCTGACGACGGTCAAGTATCGCTTCAACATTATCCAATGATGAAAAACCCGTTAGCACTTCATCAATAATGCTTTGCGGATCTTCATGGCGCGGATTATCTGTGGTAACAATAATTTTATCGGCATATTTTTCTGCGGCTTTTGCCATCAATGGTCGTTTGCTGCGGTCACGATCACCACCGCACCCAAATACACACCACACATCACCACTAAAGTGATCACGCATAGATTGACAAACCGCGATCAAACCCTGTTCAGTGTGTGCATAATCCACCACCACAGCCGGTTTATCATCCTCAGCAATGATTTCTACACGACCATCAACCGAATGTATTGCAGCAAGGCTTTTTATCGTTTTTTCAAACGAAATGTGACTAACAAGCAAGGTAGATAACACAGCCAGTGCGTTTGCAACGTTAAACCGACCTAATAACGGAATATCAAAGCTGCCGTTACCCTTAGGCGTAGAAACTGAAAGATGACAACCACGCTCGAACGGTTTTATTTCTGTTGCATTAACAAAATAATCAGCACAATCTTTATAAGCTGAAATATCTTTTTTTATACTGTAACCCCAGACACAAACATGATCGCGCACCTCTTTAGCCAGGACCCGACCAAAATCATCATCAAGATTTATAACCGCAGCACCTAAACCCGGTGTATAAAACAGGCGTTTTTTTGCAGCGATGTAATTATCCTGCGTTCCATGATAATCAAGATGATCTGTCGCCACATTGCTTAATACAGCCGTAGTAAACGCAACACCATTTACCCGGCCCTGATCAAGACCATGTGATGAAACTTCCATTACCACATGCCTGGCACCCGCCTGCTTTATTTCAGCCAGTGTTTTCTGGACCAGCAAAGCATCAGCCGTGGTTAAACCCGTAGGATGCAAGTCATTAATAAAACCATTACCCAAAGTACCTAACACACCACAATGCACATCATACGCATCCAGACACTGCGCAAGAAAATGCGCAATTGATGTTTTACCGTCGGTACCGGTAACGCCGATCACATTTAATGATAGTGAAGGCTGTTCATAATACCTTGAAGCAATGGCGCCCACTTTAGATTTCAAATCATCGCATTGAATACACAATACTTTATTTGAAATTGAATCCAGAATTTCATTACGGTTGTCCAGATCGCCATCCCACAAAATAACACTAACACCTTTAGCCACTGCATCCTGCGCATACAGCAAACCATGGGTATTAAATCCCTGATGCGCAATAAACAGATCACCGCTACGTGCTTTTCGATGATCCTGCACGATGGCATTAATCGTAATATCACGACACTGCTCTATCAAGGCATCATCGATGAAACCCTCAAGCAAAAAATCTAATGCAACATCATTTTGCATCATTATGTCTTTCCACCTTGACTAGCCACTACCGAACTAGAGGCACCTGCATTCATTAACTGTTTTTTAGAAATCCTGTCAGGCGCAACGTCCAGCAAGCGCATTGCTCCCGACATTACCTGACTAAATACCGGAGCGGCGACCAAACCACCAAAATATTCACCATTTCTTGGCTCATCAATCATCACCACCATTACTAACTCAGGCTTATCTGCTGGAACCATACCTGCAAAAATAGAAAGATAACGGTCTTCAGCATAACCACCTGCAATAAATTTATGCACCGTACCGGTTTTACCGGCAACACTGTAATTCGCAACAGACGCACGCTGGCCTGTGCCTTTATCGGAAATCACGCGCTGCATCATTTTGCGCACGGCACGAGCGGTCTCCACTGACATCACACGTTGACCCTCAATTACTTGAGCCTGCTCTTTTTCTTCATCATATAAAAAGCTGACAGGGCGTAATAGACCATCTGCAGCAATAGCAGAATATGCATGCGCAAGCTGCAAAGCAGTCACGGAGACACCATAACCAAACGCTAACGACGCTCTTTCAAAATCATTCTTTAATGCGTTCAACGATAGCTGACCACCCGACTCACCGGGAAAACCACTGCTGGTTACCGCACCAAACCCAAGTTTTTGATACATTGACCATTGCTGCTCCGCATCCATCGCTAAAGCAATTTTACTGATGCCGACATTGCTGGATTTTTCCAGCACACCACCGACATCAAGATCACCATAATTTTTATGGTCGCGTATCATATTGCCTTTTACATTCATATAACCCGGCGCAGTTTCAACTTTATAAAAGGGTTTCCAACGACCACTTTCCAGCGCTGCAGCAACAGTAATGGGCTTCATGGTTGAACCCGGCTCAAACACATCAGTTACCGCGCGATTTCTAGTTGCCTGAGACTGCAACTGCTTTCTATCATTCACATTAAACGAAGGCTGATTCACCATCGCCAGCACCTCACCGGTTTGCACATCAAGCACCACCGCAGAACCAGCAACTGCATTATGTTTTAATACCGTCGCTTTCAATGTTCGATAGGTTAAATATTGCAGACTTTTATCCAAACTTAATTTAATTGGTTTACCGGGCTGCGCAGACTTAATGCGCTCTACATCATCAAAAGCTCGACCCAGGCGATCACGAATAACGCGTTTTTTACCTGGTACCCCTTTTAGCCATTCATCGAAGGCTAACTCGATACCTTCCTGGCCGTTATCATCAATATCAGAAAAACCAACAACATGTGCAGCCACTTCACCGCTTGGATAATAACGACGATACTCGTTTCGCAATGCAACGCCCGGTACTTTTAACGCCATCACTTCAGCCGCCAACTCTGGCGAGGCGTGACGCTTTAAATACAAAAACTCACGATGGCTATTACGTTTGATTTTTTCTTTTAAACTAATGACATCAATCGATAACAATCCGGCAACCTTAACCAGTGCATCCAAATGGTCCTTAGCCACTTTTGGATTCAACCAGATACTGTGCACTGGCGCGCTTACCGCAAAAGGCTCTCCATTTCTATCAACAATATCACCACGATGCGCAGATATTGAGACCGTACGCAATTGCCTTGCGTCACCCTGCTGTTCAAAAAACTCACTGCGTAATATTTGCATATCCAGCGTTTTCACTAACAGCGCTGCAACTAACAACATAAACACAAATGCTGCAGTTAAACGTCGCCATAACATTGATGACTCAGAACGCTGATTATGCGTTTTACGCGAATGATGTCTGTACGCTTTCACTGTTTTACAAATACCACATCGCCTGATTCCGGCATTACCATTGATAAACGCTCTCTTGCAATACGCTCAATACGTCCGTGCCCTGACCAGGCACTCTGCTCTAACTGCAATTGACTCCATTCTGTATTTAACGCATCCACCTCAACCTTTAGCTGCTGCAATTGCACAAAAAGCTTTCTGCTCTGATGCTTGCTATATATCAGTAATATTGCCGATGACAGCAACAAACTAAATAGCAGTGTAACCACAATTAATATGCGCTGCCTTTCATTCATAATCGCCTCTCCAGTACACGCAAACGTGCACTTCTTGCTCTCGGATTGATACCCAGTTCTTCTGCACCAGCAGTAATCGGCTTGCCAACCAGCCGATAAGGCACTTCAATATCTGCTTCCATGACAGGAAAACCTGCCGGTAATTTGGGTCGGCTGGAAACATCTCGCATAAAGCGTTTTACAATTCTATCTTCGAGCGAGTGAAAACTAATCACCGATAAGCGGCCACCTTTTGCCAGAACTGAAACCGCCCCTGTTAAACCCTGCTCTATAGCCTGCAACTCTTCATTGAGATAAATACGAATCGCCTGAAAGCTCCGCGTTGCCGGATGTTTATGTTTTTCTTTTACTGGAATCGCATTTGATATGATTTCAGCCAGGTCGCCGGTTTCTGTTATTTCGCGTGCCGTGCGAGTTTCCACAATGGCGGTTGCAATTCGTCTGGCGAATTTTTCTTCGCCGTATTTTTTGAGCACTCTTATTAAATCATCGGTTTTCACCCTGGCCAGCCATTGTCTGGCAGTCTCTCCCTGACTGGTATCCATACGCATATCCAACGGTCCTGAACGCAAAAAACTGAAGCCACGAGTTGCATCATCAAGCTGTGGCGATGAAACTCCAAGATCCATTAACACTCCATCAATTTTTCCTTTCAGTCCATATTGTTCTATCACATCTGCCACCTGGTTAAAGTTACGATGTTCGATCTTGAAACGCGGCTCGCCTGCAAACTGCTGCTTTGCGAAAGCGACCGCCTCGGGGTCCTGATCAAATGCGATCAATCGCCCATCTTCGTTTAACTGCTGCAATATGGCACGGCTATGACCGCCTCTGCCAAATGTTGCGTCAATGTATATGCCTGACGGATGCATATTCAGTGACTCCAGCGCTTCTTCCAAGAGCACTGACTGGTGATTGAAATCGCCCATTCAACTGCGGACTAGAGCGACAGCTCTTGCAGCGCAGCTGGAAGTTCACCGTCATCATTTTTCACCGCCTCCACCCATCCTTCCTGATTGTCAGTCCAGGTGTCTTCGTCCCATATTTCCAGCTTTTTACCCTGACCAATTAATATCGCTTTCTTATTTAAACCCGCAAAATCACGCAGCATGGCTGGCAATAAAATCCTGCCCTGGCCATCCATTTCCAGCTCGGTTGCATGGCCGATTAATAAACGTTGCAACAGGCGAGCTGTTTTGTTTAAGCTAGGTAATTCATTTAATTTAGTTTCAATGATCTCCCATTCCGGGAGAGGGTAAACCAGTAAACAATGATCCTGATCAACAGTCACAATAAGACGACCGCCACATGCTTCAAGCAAGCGCTCGCGATAACGTGCAGGCATGGCCATTCTGCCTTTGGCATCGACTGCAATATTATTGATTCCGCGGAAAAACATTTCTTATTATTGTTTCCTGTTTTCACTATCCGGCCACTCGAAGCCGGATCTTTCGAGGTTAGGGATGGGATTAATCGATAAACCCACAATTCCCCACTTTCCACCACATAATTACACTATAGGTATTCTCAGCACCTATTGCAAGCATTTTTATGCCTTCAAACATAAAAAAATCGTTTGCTGACAGCAACTTAGAAGATATTTAAGAAAATCAGGAAAAGCTTCTACGAGATATGTTTTTTAAATCATTAGCTTGATTATCAAAGCTAATAATTCACTTTAAGTTTGAGACGTATCAAGGACAGGGATAGATGTTTATTTCAAGAACATTCGCACGAATCGATCAATTATTGACCGAAAATTGAATACATCATGGCTGATAACGGCCCAGGCTTGTGCGAAAAGTCGGAAAAATTTGGGCCGGTGGTAAGCCAGCCCTAAATATGAAAGGTTTAGCCCGGATATCTCATAGGATCGCTGCTAATCCACTGATCACTATGATTATAATAAGAAATTCAGGTATATTAGAAAAGTACACTATGAATCCGATAACGCTCGGCAATTGCTCCTGCATTGCCCTACTACCTGCCATCCATGGCAGTATATGAAATTTTTGCACAATATCGGCTTCCATTTACCACTTTCAAATATCACTAATACTTTTCACACAGCCTGGGCCAACTGAGGACCGCAAACTAATAAAAGGGAGCCAGCCGATAAGCCGGGTTCTGTCGAGGACAATCATTCATCTGGATAACATGTCACCATGCATCTCAAGCGACCTACCCGGGAACAGCGCGGACCACGCATTATGTTCCCCTATTTGGTCTTGCTCCGAGTGGGGTTTACCATGCCACAAACGGTTACCCGTTGCGCGGTGCGCTCTTACCGCACCATTTCACCCTTACCAACGCCTGAATAAACCCAATAATGGGCAATCAAGGCTGGCGGTTTATTTTCTGCTGCACTTTCCGTAGGTTTTCACCCCCCAGGCGTTACCTGGCACTCTGTCCTATGGAGCCCGGACTTTCCTCCCCAGACAGTACAAAACTGTCTGGGGCGATTGCCTGGCCAACTCCCGGGTAGGATTTTACACTATTATGGTAATAACAAACTAAAAAAATAATTCACCACAGAGGCACAGAGAGCACAAAGGAAAACCTTTTATTGTTTCTTTGTTCCTATGGCGCAACTCAATAATTAGTAATTGTTTTCTCTGTGCTCTCTGTGGTGAAATTTTCTTAAATTAATATAGCAAGCTATGAACCGTGATTTCCTTTTCGGGGCGACGAAACAGACGACCAATCAGGCGATTCAGCTTGTGCCCCCGTGGCAAAAAAGAAAAACAGCATTTTTTTCGGCAGTCGAGTTTGGCGCAGGCACGGTTTAACCGTTGGTTATCCGCATCAATCTTTACGCCTTGACGAATCGCATCAACCGCTCGTTTCCGATTATTATCGTGCCATTCAGCACAGGCTAAATTCAGAAACACTTCACCATCAACAACCTCATTGCTTGCCGCATCACGGCACAGCAGCAAGCCATTTTTATTTGAGTTTAGCGTCTGCACCATTCCATAATGAGATAATACGTTATTATATTGCTCATTATGCTCATCAATTGTATCCAGAACTTTTTTAAAATCTCGCTCGGCTGCTTTATAATCCTGCGCCTTAAGTGAATTTTTTGCATTTTGATACGTTTGCGTATCCATAAATGGAACCCCTCCAACTAATTCCTTAACCGAATAGACAAACAGCTTAAGAAAAACGTTTACACTAGGGCAACTCTGATTAAGTATCATAAATTCTGGCGATGCCCAAAAGCCAGGATCAAGGCGTTGCTTTGACAGATTTTTGCTCCTCGGCAATAGCTCCTGCATTGCCCTAATAAGTTACATCCATGTAACGATGCAAAATCTGCATTCCCTCCATCCATGGAGGTCAAAGCATGCCTGCTTCATACTAAAGCGGGCATGGTAAGAAGCAATAACGCAGAGCCTGACTTTTGGGCATCGCCCCACAGGGCGGGCTTTTAAGCGCACATCTTCTGCGTTATGCTTCTTATGAAGGCCCATAATTAATAATATCGGGCATTCATTACAAAACAGGCCTTAAATATGTACGCTTAAAAGCCCGCAGAATTAATGATACTTATTCAGAGGTGCCCTAAATTAACAATATCACTTAGGCTACACCGACTTACTATAAAACACCATAAAAACCCTATAACCTTCTTATTATGGGAAATATTAATATGAGCTGGCTACAAATTTCTATTAACACCACAAAAGATTATGCAGAATTCGCCGAAGACTGTTTATTCACCGCTGGCGCGCAGACTGTCACCTTAACCGATGCTGCTGATCAGCCCATTCTCGAGCCGGCCCCTAATGAGACACCCGTATGGAATACCGTTATCGTCACCGGTTTATTTAATTTCGACAATAATCAACAAAACCTGCTCTATAAAATAAACCATGACCTGGCCGATACTAGCTACAGCTGCACTACAGAGATACTGGAAGATCAAAACTGGACACGCGCATGGATGAAACATTTCCATGCCATGCAGTTTGGAAAACGCCTGTGGGTATGTCCATTGCACATCGAACCGCCTGAGCCTGAAGCGATTAATCTACGTCTGGATCCGGGACTGGCATTTGGTACCGGCACCCACCCAACCACTTCGTTATGTTTGCGGTGGTTAGATCAGAACATCGGTCGAAATAGTAAAGCACAGGAAAATATTCTTGATTATGGTTGCGGTTCAGGCATTTTAGCTATAGCTGCCTGTATGCTCGGGACAGATAGGGCCGATGCTGTTGATATTGACCCGCAGGCATTAATTGCCTGTCAAAACAATGCTGAAACAAATAAGGTTAGAGAAAAAGTAACACCCTGGTTAGCTGATGATTATCAAAAGCATCATGCTGATACACAATACGATATTGTGATTGCCAACATTCTAAGTGGACCACTTGCCGAACTTGCACCGAAACTTGCCCGGCACACTAAAACAAATGGCGACATTGCATTATCAGGTATCCTGAAAGAACAGGCAGAATCTGTTCGTCAAACTTATTGTGCTCTTTTATGAAATGGATGCCCCTGTTTACCAAGAAGACTGGGCGTTACTGCATGGGATAAAAACTTAAAAGAAATATTGTCCACAGATGGACTAGTACTTTTTTAATCTTTTGACTTTGATCTAAACGTTTTTATCAACTCTTCCGCTTCTGACTCGAACGATTCAAAATCAGCTTTATTCGCTTCGCTCATTGCTGCTTCATCAACCCGATAACCCGATAAATTAACCACACGATTTGGCTGTAAGGTGAATTGGTGGCGGTACTCAACTAATTCCTGCCTGGTTTGTTGTTTATACTGTTCAAACTCACTTTGCATTGCCTGTATTTCCTGCTGGCGCTGCTGTTTAAATTGTGTAAATTCGTCAATGATTTTTTCCTTGTGAACTTCGAACGCCGGACCGGTTGATACAATCTGTAACAAACCTTCTTTTAATGCCACAGTTTCACCATTTTGTTTTTCGTTTTCACTAATAATAAAAGTTGTACCACGAATCCCAATGGTTGCAGCACGCGTTTTAACACGGCGCGGCTCACCAAATATTTTTTTAAAGGAAAAGTAAACCTTGCCGCCTAAATAAGAATACCAGCTGGTTTTTTCAACACGTAATCGACTTTTTTCATCCAGCATCGATAATGCTCCATCATTAAACTGCACAACAATATGCGCACCTTTTTTCGTTGCCATAGTATCCATTTCGTCTAATGGTTCATCAACTTTTTTAATAAGACGTTTTTCACCTTTAGCATTAACGACTTCAACTTCACCGTTAAATTTTAAAACTTTACCCCGGTATTTGTTCTGCTCTGCCATCAAAGTGGACGATTGAAAAGCTAAACCCAGAAAAACAATAAAGGGTATTAATATTTTATAAATCATAATTTTTACGACATACAGTCTTATAAATTAGAGTCCTGCTATAAAATCTCACTATTTATCTCCATGGATGGAGTGGTGGAAAATTGCTCCTTGGCAATTGCTCCATGCATTGCCCTAATACCGTACATCCTGTACATATGCATTTTCCGCACTTCCTACATCCATGTAGGTCGTATGCTGGGAATCGTCCGGAACAATTCCAGTGCACTATTCACTGCTCTATTCCAGTTCTTCCCAACGTGTATAACAATGTGACAAGCTGGCTTTAGCCTCAATCAATTGCTGCTGTATTTTTAGAATTTCATCTTTTTCCTGCTTGTAAAATTCATTATCAGCCATCAGTTTTTGCAGTGCTTCAACTTTTTCCTCGAAAGACTCTATCTGTGCAGGCAACGCTTCCAGTTCTCGTTGATCGTTATAACTGAGTTTTTTAGCTATAGCCTGCTTCACATTCTGACCTGTTATTTTTTTCTCAGCTACAGCCTGCTTCGCTTCGCGGCTCTCGGATTTAGCTCTTTGTGTTGAATAGTTAAGCCAGTCATCATAACCACCAACATACTCGTTCACCTGTGCATTGCCCTCAAACACCAGGGTGCTGGTTACAACATTATTAACAAATTCTCTATCATGGCTCACCACCAGTACGGTACCTTTGTATTCCATGACCAGCTCTTCAAGCAACTCTAATGTTTCGATATCCAGGTCATTGGTCGGTTCATCTAGCACCAGAATATTAGATGGAATTGAGAACAACTTGGCCAGTAATAATCGATTTCGCTCACCGCCCGACAGCATGCTGACTGGCGAACGTGCACGTTCTGGTGCAAAAAGAAAATCCTGCAAATAGCCAATAACATGTTTTCTATTGCCATTGACCTCTACAAAATCTCTGCCCTGAGACAGGTTATCAATCACGCTTGCCTTCTCATCCAGCTGTGCACGGAACTGGTCAAAATAGGCGATTTCAAGTTTTGTTCCATTTTTAATAACACCCGTAGTGGGCTTCAGCTCACCCAGTAATAATCGCAGCAAGGTTGTCTTACCTGCACCATTGGGTCCAATGATGCCTATTTTGTCACCACGTAAGATAGTGGTGGTAAGTCCTGTTATTAACGGCTTGCCATCATAATCAAAACTGACATTTTCAGCTTCTGCCACCAGTTTGCCTGAACGCTCAGCTGATGCTGCCTGCATTGCAACTTTACCCAGCTGCTGGCGCCGCTGCTGGCGTTCACTGCGCATTTTTTCCAGGGCGCGCACCCTGCCCTCGTTACGTGTACGACGGGCCTTTATTCCCTGCCTTATCCACACTTCCTCCTGCGCCAGTTTTTTATCAAAGTGTGCATTTTCTACTTCCTCCGCATGCAATGCTTCTGCTTTTCGTCGCAGGTAGGTATCGTAATTTCCAGGATAACTGGTCAGACAGCCGCGATCGAGCTCAATGATTCGGGTTGATAATCTACGCATGAAGGAGCGATCATGAGTGATAAACATTAATGCTCCTTTATAATTCAGTAACTGCTCTTCCAGCCAAAGAATTGCTTTTAGGTCAAGATGGTTAGTCGGCTCATCCAGCAATAAAATATCCGGCTTTATTACCAGGGCTTTTGCCAGTAACACACGTCGTTTCATACCGCCTGAAAGTGAACCATAATCAGCATCACCATCAAGCTGCATACGACTTAATACTTCTTCTACTTGCTGGTTGAGTTGCCAGGCATTATGGATATCCACCTGATTCTGTGCGCGCTCTAATTCCGCGGTGGTTTGCTCGTTATGGTTTTCTGTAAAGTTAAACAAGGCATGATGGTAGTCCTGCAGCAGTTTTGCGTTTTTACCCAGACCCATAGCCACAACATCAAAAATGCTGCCCTGCAAGTCGCCTCGTGGTTCCTGGTCTAACACAGCAATCTTTATACTTTGTTTAAATTCAAGATCACCACTATCGGCTTTAACTTCTCCTGAGATAACTTTTAATAAGGTTGATTTTCCAGTGCCATTGCGACCCAGCAAACAGAGCCGTTCACCCGCTTCTATGGAAACACTGATACTTTCCAGAATGGCTGGACCACCAAAACTAACCTGAATATTTCTAAGACGTATTAAAGACATGGGCGAATTTTACAGTAAATGTGTCACTGCTGTCCCGTAAACAGTAGATGGATGTAACTTATTAGGGCAATGCATATGTCAATGGACGGACGGTAGTATGTCAACGCGGGAGCAGTTGTCGAGGAGCGATTGCCGAGGAGCAAAGTCTGTCTGTACGGCCTGTACATATGCTCAAGCCCCTTGCTATGACCACCAGGGAAGGTGAAAATGCAAATAGATTGTCTGGAACAATCTATGCCATCCCTGCATGTGTCGCACCGCCATCCATGGCTCCTTGCGACATACAGCCCATCCCTGGGCATAAAAAAACCGGTGCTATGCACCGGTATAAAAGAAAAGAGAGTTGTACTCAATTGGAAAATGACGACGTATTAGACGTTCAAACAATCGCCAAAACCAGTGTACTCTTTCGAAAAACCTCTAAATCGATTGAATACATAATTAATTATGCATCAACCATGCCAAAAACAAAAAACAGCTAGAACACTATCAATAAAATCCCGTAAAAACCTGATAAGCAACTAATAAATAATGACTATTTCAATAAGTAAAAATTAGCAGATTAAACTGCAAACTAACCGTAAAGTTAAATACACAGCGACTTTGTAATACATTCTGACACCTGATAACCATATATAAAGCAAGAGATAGCTGTTTTTATTCTTTAGTTACAATAAGTTACATTCACACACCCTGTAGAAGCGACAAATAAAATAATCCGACAATATGTCATACATCATAATCCAGCACCGGTGCCAACCAGCGTTCGACAACATTGACGTCATCACCTTTACGTTTTGCATAATCTTCCACCTGGTCTTTTTGAATTTTTCCAGTACCAAAATATTTGGCATCAGGGTGTGAAAAATAGAACCCGGAAACCGATGCTGTTGGCAACATAGCAAAACTTTCGGTAATAGTCATACCTGCATTTTTATCTGGTTCAAGTAATGACCAGAGCGTCGCTTTTTCGGTGTGATCGGGACAGGCAGGGTAACCAGGCGCTGGGCGTATACCCTGATAGCTTTCTTTTATCAATTCTTCATTACCAAGCTTTTCATCCTTTGCATACCCCCAGAACTCTTTACGAACATGGCCATGCATACACTCCGCAAATGCTTCTGCCAGTCGGTCTGCCAGTGCCTTCAACATGATACTACTATAATCATCATGATCAGCTTCAAAACGAGCCACATGTTCATCTATGCCAACACCGGCGGTTACCGCAAATGCGCCCACATAATCTTTTATACCCGAAGCCTCGTTGTCGATATCACGGGGTGCAACAAAATCTGAAAGACAACTGTTAGCACGGTCTGACGGCTTGGCCATTTGTTGACGCAGATGATGCAATACGGTTTTTACTTCTACACGGTCATCATCGCTATAAAGCTCTATATCGTCAGCCCACACTATTCGCTGGAAAAAAGCCAATCACCGCACGTGCCCGCAACCATTTTTCATCAACAATCTGTTTCAACATGCGCTGCGCATCATTAAACAAACTCGTCGCTTCTTCACCGATGATTTCGTCCTGTAAAATTTTTGGATACTTACCCGCGAGTTCCCAGGCATGGAAAAATGGCGTCCAGTCTATATAGTGAGTTAATTCTTCCAGTGAATAGTCCTCAAACACTTTAATGCCTAAAAACGCTGGTTTTGGTGGCGTATAATTTTTCCAGTCAGCCTTAAATGCATTATCACGCGCCTGCTGCAGGGTAAATGTTTTTCTACTGGCAGTGCGCTTAATGCGCTGCTCACGCATGAGCTCATATTCATCTTTTACATTTTGAATATAAACAGCTTTACGTTCATCACTTAATAGTTCACCGGCCACACCAACAGCACGTGATGCATCCGCCACATACACCACGGCACTGGAATATTTCGGGTCGATTTTTACCGCGGTATGAATACGCGAAGTGGTTGCACCGCCGATAAGCAAAGGAATATTTAGTTCCAGTCGCTCCATCTCTGATGCCATATGCACCATTTCATCCAGCGACGGGGTAATTAAACCGGACAGACCAATAATATCAACATGGTGTTTTTTCGCCTCAGTCAAAATCGTCTCCGCTGGCACCATGACACCCAGATCGATCACTTCGTAGTTATTGCACTGCAGCACCACACCAACGATATTTTTGCCGATATCATGCACATCGCCTTTAACTGTGGCCATCAGGATTTTTCCATTGGTCTGTATTCCACCGCCTTTTTCAGCTTCAAGATAAGGCAATAAATACGCCACGGCCTTTTTCATCACCCGTGCGGACTTGACGACCTGCGGCAAAAACATTTTACCTTCACCAAATAAATCACCCACGATATTCATACCGTTCATTAACGGGCCTTCAATGACATGCAATGGACGCTCTGCCTGTAACCTGGCTTCTTCAGTATCTTCTTCAATAAAATCAGTAATACCTTTTACCAGTGCGTGTGCCAGTCGTTCATTCACTAACTGCTCGCGCCATGTCAAATCCTGTTTATTCTCTTTTACACTGCCATCACCCATATATAGTGGGGCTATGTCTAGTAGGTGATCAGTGGCATGATCATTTCTATTTAGAATAACGTCTTCAACCGCTTCACGCAGTTCTTCGGATAAATCGTCATATACCGCAAGCTGACTGGCGTTAACAATACCCATGTCCATACCGGCTTTAATTGCGTGATACAGAAATACCGAATGAATTGCCTCACGCACCGGATTATTTCCGCGAAATGAAAATGACACGTTAGAGACACCACCTGAAACCATAACATGCGGTAAATTTTGTTTGATGGTGCGTGTCGCTTCAATAAAATCGACCGCGTAGTTATTGTGTTCTTCAATACCGGTTGCAACCGCAAAAATATTCGGATCAAAAATAATATCTTCTGGCTGGAAAACCTACTACTTCGGTTAACACTTTGTACGAACGAGTACAGATGTCTATTTTACGTTCGTAGGTATCGGCCTGGCCGTCTTCATCAAATGCCATGACGATAACTGCTGCGCCGTATTGCCGAACCAGTCTGGCGTGTTTAATAAAGTTTTCTTCGCCTTCTTTGAGCGAAATAGAATTCACTATGGATTTACCCTGAACGCACTGCAAACCTGCCTCAATGATGTCCCATTTGGAAGAATCGATCATCACCGGTACGCGAGAAATATCCGGCTCAGCCGCAATCAAGTTCAAAAATTTGACCATTGCCTCCTTCGATTCCAGCATGCCTTCATCCATGTTGATATCGATGACTTGCGCACCATTTTCTACCTGTTCGGCAGCAACACTTAAGGCTTCTTCATATTTATCTTCTTTAATCAGGCGTTTGAACAAAGCCGAACCGGTAACGTTGTTACGTTCGCCTACATTGACAAACAGCGAGTCCTTACCAATATTAAAAGGCTCTAAGCCTGAAAGTCGACATTCCACAGGTATTTCTGGAATAACGCGTGGTTTTATATCAGCAACGATATTTGCGAAGGCGCGAATATGATCCGGCGTGGTACCACAGCAGCCACCGACAATGTTTAAGAACCCGCTATTGGCCCATTCAGCAATCGCCAGCGCCATATCGTCGGCACCCAGATCATAACCACCCATTTCATTCGGCAGTCCGGCATTGGGATGCGCTGAAACATAAAATTCAGAAATACGTGAAATTTCTTCCACATACTGGCGCAGGTCTTTCGGGCCCAGTGCGCAGTTCAAGCCAATGGATATGGGCTCGGCATGGCGCAATGAATTATAAAATGCTTCGGTGAGCTGGCCGGTCAGTGTACGACCTGACTGATCGGTAATGGTACCCGATAGCATTATTGGTAGTTCAACATCGTCCTGGCAAACACCTGTTTTACGGCAAAAATGGCAGCCTTGGCATTTAAGGTATCAAAAATGGTTTCAATCAAAATGATATCCGCACCGCCTTCAATTAAAGCGCGAGTCGATTCGGCGTAAGCTTGTGCCAGCTCGTTAAAGGTAATATTTCGAAAACTGGGGTCGTTTACATCGGGTGAAATCGAGCAGGTACGATTGGTTGGCCCTAATACACCCGCGACATATCGCGGTTTATCCTGTGTGCTGAATTTATCTGCCGCCTGCCTGGCCAGCGTAGTCGCAGCGACATTAATCTCATAACTGAGATCTTCCATGTCATAATCGGCCATTGCAACACGCGTTGAATTAAAGGTATTGGTTTCAATAATGTCCGCGCCCGCATTCAGGTAATCTTCATGAATACCCTGAATAATGCCTGCTTGAGTAATCGCCAGCAAATCATTATTGCCTTTTAAATCGCTGTTCCAGTGGGCAAACCGCTCACCACGATAAGCGGCCTCATCGAGTTTATGACGCTGAATCATTGTGCCCATGGCGCCATCAAGCAATAAGATACGTTGCTCTAAAGCATTGTGTAAGTGACGAATACGTTGTTCTCGGTTCATTGCCATAATTTTAATACTGGATAAAAATAAACGGGCGATTGTACCATTTTATGCCATTAGTTCGTATGTTAAAGTAAACCGTTAGCCGCTAATAATGCAAAGAACGCAAATTTTAAAAAAAAATAAATTTTTACCGTCTTTTGCATCTATTGCGTTATTCGCAGATAAGTTTTTATTTTTTCAATATCACAAGCTAAACTTATACGCATGACTTCGCGCCACCTACATCTATACATCACCACAGAATCACCCTGCAGCTATCTTGCAGACAGATTGAGTAGCAATCTGGTTCCTGACCCCAAATTACCGCTGAACATGTTCCTCTACAATCAGTTAATTCAACACGGTTTTCGGCGTAGCGGTACTCACACTTACCGTCCACACTGTAAGAATTGTCAGGCGTGCATAGCCTGTCGTCTGGCAGTGAAAGATTTTGCGAGCAGTCGCTCGCAACGGCGTTGTCTGAGGAATAATCAGGATTTAAAGGCCACGTCGGTCAGCGCAGGTTTTAGCGATGAATATTTTGTGCTGTACCAACGCTACCTAAACTCTCGCCATACTGATGGCTCGATGGCAAACCCTTGTGAAGCAGATTTTAAGCAGTTTTTATATTGTGACTGGAGTGATACCCGGTTTCTTGAGTTTCGTCTAAACAAACAACTCGTTGCCGTCGCAGTAACCGATATAGTCAGTGATGGACTTTCAGCAGTTTACAGCTTTTTTGAACCTGAAATGGAAAAACGTAGCTTAGGCACCTACTGCATACTCAAACAAATTGACTATGCAAAAGAGCTGGGGCTGGGTTATGTATATTTGGGTTACTGGATCGAAAACCATGACAAAATGCACTATAAAAGCAACTTCAAACCATTACAGCTATACTCTGATGAACAATGGCAATAGCGCATTAATCCAAAAAAGACATGATTTTAACTCGGTTTTTACCAACACCCGTTGTGATACTATAAAGTTATGACAATACAAGAAAAAATTACAACTAAACTAAATAACGCCTTTGCACCTGAGCACCTGGAAGTTATAAACGAAAGTTTTATGCACAATGTACCAGAAGGTTCGGAGTCACACTTTAAGATTATTATTGTTTGCGATGATTTTAAAGACAAAATGCTGATCGCACGCCATCGTTTAGTCAATAAAGTGCTGGAAGATGAACTGACTAAAGAGCAGTCTGAAGGCGGCATTCATGCTCTCGCTCTACATACTATGACCATGGAAGAATGGTTTAAAAAAGGCAAAGCAGCTGACTCACCGGAGTGCCTTGGTGGCGGCAAAGACAACAATGAAAAATGAAAAATGCACTGAAATCGTTCCTGACGATTCTCAGCATACACTCCATCCATGGAGATAAAAAATGATTTTTACAGAGCGCAGTAAAATTGTATGGTCTAAAATTATAGGCAGGTTTTATTATGATGGATGTTCCACCGATTATATTAAATTTCGTTTACGTCGTGTTTGGCGGTATTTTAACGCTGTTCTTTATGAAGATCAGCTGCACCATGTTTAACAAAATGGTTAGTTTCAATATCAGCGATGAGCTTGGCAAGGGTAATATCGCTGTGGGTTTGATGGTCATGGGCATATTTATTGGCCTGGGCATATCACTGGGTTTGGTGATTGGCCTGGGCCTTAGCTGACACCATAACCACACGCCATAACCTAATGCGTTTTCAGTACTTCATCTATGCAGCAACATTTATATTCCTGCTAAGCCTGCAAAATGTCTTCGCAAGTTTCATTGACCACCCCGTTGAATCCGACCACTGGACAGACAAATACGATCGCCATTTTAAAAAATACAGCAAACGATATTTTGGACCTTTATTTAACTGGCACTGGTTTAAAGCACAGGCGATTGCCGAATCAGCTTTAAATAATGATGCCAAAAGTCATGTCGGCGCACGAGGACTAATGCAAATCATGCCCGGCACATTTGAAGATATAAAAAGAAACAACCCACACTTCAGCAAACTGGATTCGCCAAAATGGAATATTGCTGCAGGCATATACTACAATCGCTCAATTTATAGAAAAATTGAAAACAGCCCGGCACAGGACAAACTCTATCTGACGTTCGCCAGTTATAACGCCGGGTATGGGCGCATTCTCAACGCATCAAAACGTATAGGAAAAAAAGAAAAAGACTGGAACGAAATTAAAGAGTATTTACCCAAAGAAACTCGCGGTTATGTCAATCGCATAAGAAAACTGATGGGCGAAAACGAATAAACGAAAACTGATGGGCAAAATAAATCAGTGAACACTAATATACTTCAGCTCCAGACGTACAACTAAAAATTCAACTTCTCATAAAACTCAACTAACAGGAACTGAAAGTCGCTCTAATAAACAGCACTATGCTTCACTACCCGACTATTTGTTAAATTAATAACGCTAAAGCCTCACACTAACATCATAGTTGTAACTAACCGCTTAAACATAATACATGCTATCGGAAGTTCTCAAATTTTGCACATAAGCGCTCCCATGAAGTGATCTACGGACGTTTTCAGTCATCTACGATACATCCGTATTCTCAGGAAAATATTAAATGAATTCGCGCTGATGAATTTCAACAAATACTACAATTCTCATGATCAGAACCTCTAACAATATGATGTTTACGCATCTTCTCTGCAAGAGTGGTACGACGAAGACCAAGCGTTTTAGCCGCTTGTGCAATAACGCCATCAGTCTTATTTAAAGCATCTTGTATAATTTTTATTTCGATATTAGCAATATAGGTTTTAAGATCAAAACCTTCCGCAGGAAAGTTAATTTGAGGTGCATTAACATTAATAACTGTCGGTACATTACAAACAGCCTGAATACTTCTTTCATCCAGGTCTTTTAATTCAATCCCTTTGTTTTCAGATAATGCATTCACTTTAATTTTTAAAGGCAAATCTCTTTCATCTACAACTTTTTGTGAATGTGTGATAGACATTCTCTCAATAAGATTAGCCAACTCTCGAACATTACCAGGCCAGTCATATTTTGACATAGCGATAATTGCATTTTTTGTAAAGCGAACCGTGTTCTGTTGAGTATGTTCAAGCCTTAATATCAGCTCTTTAGTCAACAGTGGCAAATCTTCAATACGCTGCCGCAGCGCTGGTAACTGAATAGGAAAAACATCTAACCTGAAATATAGATCTTCACGAAACTTTCCCTGTTTAACCATGTCTTCAAGATTACGATTAGTTGCAGCAATTATTCTGACGTCTGCAGTAATAGTCACGGTACCACCCACTCGTTCAAACACACGTTCTTCAAGCACTCTAAGCAGCTTTACCTGCATTGCCATGGTCATTTCACCAATCTCATCAAGAAAGAGTGTGCCACCTTCAGCCATTGAAAAACGGCCGGATCGAGAAGTAATTGCGCCAGTAAATGCGCCTTTCTCGTGACCAAACAATTCAGATTCTAGAAGATCGGGAGGAATAGCACCACAGTTTACCGGTACAAAGTTTTTGCCATTTCGATTAGAGAAATAATGAATGTTTCGAGCAACAACTTCTTTACCTGTACCGGATTCACCCAGGATCAATACATTTGCATTACTTGTTGCGACCTGTTTTATTTCATGCTGAATATTTTGCATAACCTGGCTTTTACCTACCAGGCTTCTGAATAGTTTATTGTTATTGTTTTGTGTCAATTTCTTGGCGACTGCTTCCACGTTAATAACCCTCTTTGTTATGCTCATTCTTGAATATTACTAATCGGTGTTTTTAAAAAACGAATCACAATTCAGCTTTCTAACTAGTGCTGAAGGCCACTTTAAGGTTGTGAGACTTTGTATTATTTATAGTAGCGCGACTGACAAAAAATTGGCGATGTCATGCAGATTTAAAATGTAAAGAGATGTAATTTACGAAACGAAAAAATCATTAAAGTTCGAATTAATGTGATCCAATACGGCTCGATGCAGGCTATCTGAAGTTATTAATTTTCTATTCTATCAACCCAACATTGTATATAATCCGTCGAACTATCAGATGGAACTTTATATTTATGAAAGAAACCTGGAAAGATGCCGTTCATCGACAAAGAGTTGTACTCGCTGAGCGCCTGTCCCTGCCACTGGCAAAACTTGCCGCCAACTGTGAACCGCTATGGAGCAATCGAGAAGCGCTAGACAAGGTCTTGCTCAATGGCTTTTCTACTGTGCCTTACCGTTTGTCCGTGTATGCACTAGATACCAACGGTTTGCAAATTTCAGATAATGTTACTGCTGAAGGCATAATCCATGAACATTATGGACGTGACCGTTCCTGCAGACCATATATGTGTGAAGCAGTGCCTGCCTGGGGATTCTTATTATCTGATGCCTACCTCAGTTTGTGTGTTAACCGACCATCTATTACCGCCCTGCAGGTAGTGCGCCGTGGTGATCATGTGCTGGGTTATCTTGGGGTGGATTTCGATCTGCATGACTTGCCCGTAACGTCAGAACTCTATGAAGAATCAGAAGAATGGCGTCAGATTAAGGGGGATCCGGCCATTCGCAGTGGTGTTTTTCTGCAGCATCGTATCGAAAGTCCAATGGATAATAATATCGAAGTAGCCTGCGCCATAATCGAAGAACTTATTACTGATCGCGGTATGTTTCAGGGCGTTATCCATTTTTCCAGTAGCCGAGCGACCGCGTGGTTTATGAGCGATCCATACCGTTATCGAATTCTCGATTCGGAAGCACTTAATGACCCTGATATCTGCCTGCTTTATCTGGCACACCCCTATCCAGGAAATGCGCTGATTCCTTGCCACCGTATTTCTTCGATTATGAATGCGATGAAGAAACTACGACTGACTGACGAAACCTTTTATTTACGTTCGGCCTCGATTAATATTTTTAACGGTATGATCAGCCTGACATTTTCCTGTGATGGTTCACATTACATGTCGTGGCAGGAATTCCTGGATAAGGATGAAACATTCTGGTTTGGTGCTGCCAGCTGATACTATTTCAGCGTAAAAAATAAAGAGGTCAGTTTAATCTAAAATATTTTTATTTTGGTGGCCCCCAGAGTAATTCATCCAAATCATTATCCTCATCTGAATCAAGTGGCACAACTTTTCCACAAATTATTTGTACGCCCTCTTTCTCGAGTAAACCCTGCTGTTTATTATATGGCTCACTACCAACCTCAAAGGCTAGTGTACGATCAGATCTTACAACACGATACCAGGGCAACGGTTCGGCTGATCGACTCATCGCTTTACTAACCATTCTCGCGTGACGTGGATAACCTGCAACTCTTGCAACTTCACCGTAGCTCATAACCCGACCCCTGGGTATTCTAGAAACCGTTTGCCAAATTGCTTTGTCGAATTTAAGCTGAGAATCATACATACAAAAAATTTAATGGACAGAGCAAGTATTTTCTCATTGGCGCGTTTTGTAAAGCATGAACCCTTTCATGTGGAACAAAAAAGTCAGACAAGGCTGATTAAGTCAGCACGAGAACAATTTTCACTTGTTACCGCCTCCCTTCCCCTTCTAGACAACAAATACATCATGCGTGAAGGCGGCTACCGTCGTGTGACGGATATCGCTGGCAAATGAGCGTGTACTGCCCCAGTGGTCGATGGCGCCTGTGGTGGACTCATTGATCGCCCTTCGGTATCGACAAACTGGCAGCCATGGTATTACTGGCCGAATTAGCGACATCAGTCGCTTCGACTACCAAGCAGCTGATGGCTTATTTAGGCTGGTGCCGAGTGAACACACAACCGGATCAAAACGCGACAGGTAGTATTACACGCACAGGCAATAGTCATGCACGGCGAATGCTGGTGAGTCTGCTGAGCTATCGTTTTCCGCACGCCAAACCATGCACTTAAAACGCAAGGCGATCAAGGCATCGGACAAAGCCAAAACCATCGCCTGGCGAGCACAAAAGCGCTTATGTGGTCGATACACGACCTTGATCAGCCGGTAAAAATACCAAACAAACGCTGCCCCCGACCATTTTATCTTTTATTTACTGCAGGTTGATATAGGTCATGGAAATTAATATGGTGTTATGATCTTCTATATTTAGATATTATTGGAGTGGCAAATAAGATGATCTCAAAACAAGGAATTAATCGTTTATTGTATAATTTGTACAAGCTCTATTACAAACTCTGTGACAGAGATTTGCTTAAGCGCATGAGTATCTATCACCGCAACACCAGCACCAATGATACCCCCGACATATCCACATCGGTGATAAATAACTTAGATAAACTGGCCCCAGCCAGCAAACCGAGCAGCGCTGCTGTTGCCAGCTCCGCAGCGGTGGAATCTTCGAACAAATCAGCCAAACCATCTAGTGAAAAACAGCCCAGTAAGCAGCTCGGATGGCTAAATAAGGTGGTAAGCGGCTTCAACCGACCCAAAAATAAATTTGCCAGTAAAATAGCGCCCAACCAATATATGGGCGAAAAACTCAAAGATAGCACCTGGTCGCATATCCACACTGCGCTATTACATGCCAGGCAAGGTGATGTAAACAATGCAAAACTGCATGCTGATATCGCCAATGGCGCATTGAAAGAAGCCGCACATTATATGACTGAAGAAGACTACAAAGTTTTTTGTAGTGAGGTGGCGAAGTCGTTTAAAGAGATTGAGGGATAAAAGTAGAACCAGGCGAACGGAATTTAATATTGACCAGTTAATGCTTAGTAAATAATCCTTTCATCGCCTATACATCCTATTCCTTATTATTTGTATCAGCCAATATAGTGAGAGATTTTCGTGCCTCGTCAGGTAATTTGTAGCCTGCTTTTTCCATTGCATCCAGTATCAGGTCGACCATCTGCACACGGTTATAGCGATCGGAATTCAGTATAAGGTCGTATTCGGCATTGTTATTGATATCAGTGTCGTATAGCATTTTTATATATTCGGCACGTTCACTGTTAACTTCTCGTACCCGTTTTATACTTTCCTGTGTACTTGTTTTCTCGCGCTTGGCGACGCGTTTAGCACACTGCTCTACACTGCCGGTGATACGTACGCGAAAAGCTTTTTTTGCACCGAGTATATGGTTAGCCCCTCGGCCGATGATGACGCCACCGCTACGCGATATTGCTAAAACCGTCTTCACCAGATAATGGTAATAGTCTTCGTAAGAAAAGGCATCTTTGTGCAAAAGGTGCAGCCACCAGTGACCATTTAGTTTACTGACTTGTTCATCTAATGCTTTAACCAGTTCCTCGTCAACGTGTGCCCGACGTGCAACCTCCTGGAGGATGAAGCGGTCACAACAACGAACATCAAGAGTATCAGCAAGCAATTGTGCAACTAATTTTCCCATCGAACCAAAATCTCGCGATACAGTAACCACGTAGACTTCGGCCTTTTGCCGCAGCTTTTCTTTTTTTTCTGCTTCCTGCCGTTGCATTTGCATCACTTCCATTGCAATAAAGGCCTCAATCAGGCGTTCCGCGTTACATTTCATAAGTCAGACTTCTGTATTTGGTATTATAAATGACGCAAGTACCCGGGACCGCAATGATCCGGTATTGAAACTCTACAGATTACAGGTGCTGACAGCAACCTAATTAATAATTAGATGGGTGTGAAAATTAAACTTAAAAAGAACACTATTGAATTTGTAACCCGGTTCGTTACACATGTATTGTGGTTTGTCATTCTAAAGGTTTAAATAAGCGTTGGTAAATCAATTAATAATTATTTACCTATCACTACTGGCGCTGAACCCTGAAGGTCACAAAAGATCAAATGATCATGTACTTTTTACTAAAAGCAAACACTACTACACATCACAAAGGAAAAATAAGTGGACTATAGAAAATTAGGGCGAACTGAACTAGATATCAGCATTATTGGCCTTGGCACTATGACCTGGGGATTTCAAAATACGCAAGCACAAGGTTTTGAGCAAATGGATTACGCGCTTGAGCAAGGCATTAACTTTTTCGACACTGCCGAAATGTATGCCATTCCGCCGAGTGAAAAAACCTTTGGTACTACGGAAACGATTATTGGTAACTGGTTCGTTTCACGATCAAATCGCGACAAAGTCATTCTTGCCACAAAAATAACCGGGCCGGGTTTGTCCTGGATAAGAGGGGGTGACAACACTATCAATAAAAAAAATATTCTACAGGCGGTAGAAGGTAGTCTAAAAAGATTACAGACAGATTACATCGATCTCTATCAATTACACTGGCCGAACCGCGGCTCTTATCACTTTGGGCAAATTTGGGATTTCGCACCAAAATTTGATGCACAGGCCGAAGAAGAAAATTTCCTCGACGTGTTACACACTATGCAGGCGTTAATTCAGGATGGAAAAATTCGTCATATTGGCTTATCCAATGAAACCGCCTGGGGGCTGACTAAATGGTTGCATATAGCCCAACAAAATAATATGCCACGTATGGCTTCCATTCAAAATGAATACTCTTTGCTTTGCCGTCACTTCGAGCCAGACCTGAGTGAAATTGCCATTCATGAAGACTGCGGCCTGCTCGCCTGGTCGCCCTTATGCAGAGGAATGTTAAGTGGAAAATACCTGAATGGTGCTCGCCCGGAAGGCGCTCGGATAACAATAGAAACCCGCCCGGAACACAGAGTTTTACCACAAACCGATGCAGCAATAAAAAAATATGTCGAACTGGCTAAACAGTATGAACTGGATGCTTGCCAGATGGCACTGGCATTTGTAAATGATCAGGACTTTGTTACTTCAACACTTATTGGCGCAACTACTATGGAACAGTTAAAAAGCAATATAGATTCCATCTCTGTTAAACTGCCTGCAGAAGTTTATAAAGAAATAGACATTATCAGGCGTGAATTTCCTCTACTTTTTTAACAGCCATACAAGGTAGTTGGATATATTGCATAGGCATAGAGCTAATATTTGGCACGCTTAACAATAATTGACACCAGCTTAGCAAATTTGATCCCATATTTTTTTAACTAATGACTGTCCTTATGTATTGTTGACTGGCCTCTATTAGACTAGCTATTCGAAATACCGCGTAAATGTCTCTACCGCTTCACGCGGGGTTCTATAACTGTTTACCAGTGCATCTTCGTCTTCATAACCTAATGACATACCACATAGTAGAATATCATCAGGTGCATAATCTAATGTCGATTTAATGATTTCAGCATAATCTGCCAGTGACGCCTGGGCGCAGGTTGCCAGGCCCTGTTCAACCGCAGCTAGCATTATTGATTGTATAAACATGCCATAGTCTATGTATGAGCCAGTTTGCATATGTTTATCCAGAAAGAATAACAGCATAACAGGGGCGCCAAATGCTCTATAGTTTTCTAACCACTGGTTAAATTGTTTCTCTTTATCTTCACGTTTTATATTAAGTGTTGAGTACATCTGCAGCCCGCATTTTATGCGTCGTGATTTGTATGGTTCTACCCATTCTTCAGGATAATAAGGGTAATCTGATTTACCTTTATCTCCCTGGCAAAAAGCTTTTTCAATTTTTTCCTGTAAGTTTTGTTTTATTTCGCCCATAACAACGGCAACTTGCCAGGGTTGTGTATTAGCCCCAGATGGTGAATGACGAGCACTACTCAGTATCGTGTTGATTTTTTCTGCTTCTACTGCCTTATCCAGGAAGGCTCTTACTGATTTTCTTTTTTCAAGTGCTTTTTGTACATTCATTTAGAGATGATATCCGCTTCAATAGTTTTGATTGTTATTAAGGAAACCTTATACAGACTACCACTGAGATTAACTTTGCATGCCCATAAATATAATTTACACCAACTTAGCAAATTTGATCCCGTGTTTTTATAATTAATGTATCCCTGTTTATTCTC
>CAVWXQ010000052.1:0-10361 GCA_963759005.1 uncultured Gammaproteobacteria bacterium | reverse complement strand
TTGATTTTTTCCCTGTTGAACGAATGTCCGATATTGTTGCTGAGCTTTTTTCCTGGTTCTGCCATAGGATGACAGTATCCAGTCAGTTGTTAGGCAGAATTCAGGCAAGGTAAAACCGGCGGTCGCGCGATAACTGCTCCATGGCCAGTCTTTAGCTTCTTTTACCATGCGAGCCCGCACAGGATTGAGCACAATATAACGTGCAAGTTCTAGTAAATAGCTCTCTTTCTGAACGAGTATGGCTTTATATCGACCCTGAAGCACATGGCCAACCCTGTTGTTCTGACGATTGAAAGATTGAGTATAGGTTCCATTCAGATACTTCATTCCCTTTGATAACGTAGCTTCATGTGTTTCTATCAGCAAATGATAATGATTTGACATGAGGCAATAGGCATGACAATGCCAGTTATGGCGATTGCAGGTATTGCTTAGTAATGACAGAAATTTTACGCGATCTTTGTCGCTTACATAAATATCACTTTGAGCGTTACCCCGAGCTGTAACATGATATAACGCACCGGCAAATTCTATCCGTAGTGGTCTGGCCATTTTGTGTCCTTACAAAATTTTTTCTCAATTTATACAACCAGCTTTGTATTGTCAAAGAATATTGAGGGGTCAAGAATATTGAGGGGTCAGGCCTTACATTTCACAATTAGCCTGTTAAGGGAGCCAGACCTCAGCGACATGTGAAATGTAAGGCCTGACCCCCTCTGCATGTGCTCTGCATATTTGGTGAATAATGCCGGGTATTGGTGCACCTCGGGGGGTATCGGTGCGCGTGGCGCATCCTACGATGGTGTTGTTGCTGCAGGGTGCGCCGCGCGCTCCATGGCACTTTATAATGGCGTTTGTATTAATTTTTCATATTAGGCAATTAGACAGCTATATGGGATATTCAGCCCTTCATGTAATTTTTTGATCATTGGTAATGTCAGCTTGCGTTTCTTGTTCAGTATTTCAGAAACACGGGCCCTCGTACCCAGGTAGGGCTCCAGGTCTTTTCGTGTCAGCGCTTTTTGTTCCATCAAAAACTTGATAGCTTCAACAGGATCAGACGGTGGCATTGGGTAATGTTCTTCCTCATACTTTTCAACCAGTAGCAATAGAATATCAAGTTCATCGCCTTTTTCTGTATTACCTTTTGCGCCCCACAGTTCATCAATACGGTTTAATGCCTGCTGTAACTCGGTTTTATTTTTAATCGGTTTTAGTTTCATTGTATGTCCTCAAATATTATCAATATCCTTGATTTCATCATATTGCTTATGTGTACCCACAAATCGTATAAGTAGTCCATGTCTTGTGTAATCAGTTAAGACAATAATTCGGTATTTATTCCCGCATACATTAAAAACAACACGATTGTTCTTTAAGTATGCTGGCATTACGCAAGTCAGCTTTAAGTTCGTGGGGTGAGTTCCACTGTGCATTTGTACAGTAGTTGTACCACTCAGTCATCTGTTTTTTCGCATCACGGTATTTTGGGCTACTTTCCCAGAATATCCTTAGCATGAATTTTGCGATAACTCTCATAAATGGATTCTAGTGCGATCCCGATACGGGATCAAGCGGCCTAATGGTGATTTAATTAGCTTATGAGGGTAGGGCACAATTAACAGTTAATGTCTTTGTAGGGGCGCCGTGCGCGCTGCGAAGCAAGTACTCCTGGGGTGCACCATGGCATCGGGTGTTTTAAGTTTTGTTGTTATCCGCCGATAAAACTATCAGTGATTGTAGTTAATGAATGGAGAAGCAAGATGACGCTGATGATAGTAGCACTGTGCCTGTGCACTCGTCCTGACTTCCATCAGATCTCTACTATACTGAAGTATAAGATTTTCAAAGAGAATATTTTTTAAATGTTTTATCGTAATTTAAAGACCTGGCTGTGCTGGTTCTGGTCTTCGACTGAGTTTGATAATCGATGAACTGACGTTTTATGCGGAGCAGTTCATGGAAACAGAAGTGAGCCACGGGGTCGGTATTTTAGGGCTGGTCACACTGTTACTGTTAATAGGTGCTGCTATCCTGTATAGCCTGCTCGAATACAGTGTGCTCTACCTTTATACCTGCACGATGCTGGGTTTGCTGTGCCTTCATGTTATTTTTACTTCACATAAGGTGTCAGAAACAAACGCGCTTTACCTGTTATGCATGACACTTATTATTGTCAGTGGTATGGCCTTTGTATTACTGGCACACCATGAAGGCAATTTCAATAATGCACTGTTGCCCTCTGTCGTGGTGCTGTTCATGGTCATTCCGATTGTTCCCTGGGGATTGCGTGAAGGTTTGGCTATCGTATCGTTGATTTACCTGGTGTTTACTCTGTCTACCGTAAGTGTTGCGGGCAGGTTCAACACGGATAATCTGCTGGTCCTGCAGTTTATGATGCTGGTGTCCGCGATGATCAGTTTAACTATTCTGAGCCGTAATGTGTCAGTCAGAAAGGATGATATCAAGGCGCGTTATGAACTGGAAAATGCGCATCGAAAAATGGAGCGTTTGTCCTACGAAGATGGTCTTACCGGCGCCTGGAACCGCCGCTATTTTGAAGTGCAATTTAAGCGTGTCGCACGCAGAATGCTGGAACGCTCAAGCCACAATGTTTATTTCGGGCTGCTGGATATTGATGATTTCAAGCAGATAAATGATGTTCACGGCCATCTTGCGGGTGATGATGTCTTAAAGAAAATAACAGAAATATTTCAGCTATCACTGGGTGAAAACAGTTATGTGTTTCGCATTGGTGGTGACGAGTTTGTGGTTCTGTTTGAAAGCAGTGATTATAAAATTCCATTGCAGCAAGCTACGGCTAAATTACGCGATCAGTCGATAGCCGGTTCAGCTGTCAACGTTAGTATTGGTGTCATAGAGGTGAAGAAGGTTTGTAGTGACATTGATCTGGAAAGCATTTACCGGGAAGCAGATAAATCACTGTACATGGCGAAGACGCGTAAACATGCAAACAGGGATCAGCTGAACTGCGTGGCTAACTCGTTACTGGATGCAGTGGCATTATGACCGGCTCTCAACCTGCAACACTTGCCGAACGTATAAATAAAATCGTTCGCAAAAAACAGGAAAGCATTCAGTATGGCCCGATTGGCATTGATTTCGGTCCTAACGGCTTGCGACTTGTCCAGTTTAGAAAGAATAGAAATAAACTTGAGCTCTATGCTTCTGCTCACATTTCTATCAGCGATGAAGAGCGACATTCAAGCCGTTTATTGCGTGCTTTGATTAAACACACCTTAAAAGAAAACCGCTTTGTCGGCCGAGACATCGTTACCTGTTTACAACCGGAAAAAGTAAAAATTTTGATGCTGAGCTTTATGCATCAAACCGATAAAAAAGATGAAGAGCTGATAGTACAAAGGGCAGCGGAACGTATTGATGGCAATATTGAGAACTACATCATTGATTACATGATGGTAAGACCAGCCGCAGAAAACGGCCAGGAACGTTCAGTATTAGTGGCATTATCGAATCATGATGACGTTATAAGTTACCTCGAACACTTGCGTAAGGCCGGTCTGAAAGTGAAGTTGCTGGAGATAGAGCCTACTGCAGTTCGCCGGTTGATTTCGGTCAAGCATGGTACTGAACACGACGCTAACCTGATGACTATTTCCATGGGGGATTCTCAAACCTACATTACCGTACTCAGCGGCCGCAGATTGATTTATGAGCGTGATGTTGATTTTGGTGAACGGCAGTTAATTGAGCTGCTGTGCAAGGAGCTTGATATTGATGAACACGAAGCTCGTACCATGCTGGAACGAGGCAAGACTAATGAACACAGGCGAAAATGATCACAATGAGCCGGTGACCGTTGCGCTTTACAGCGTGCTCAAACCGCTGTTTATGGAGCTGGTTGAAGACATTAACCGGGCACTTATTTATGCCGCTTCTGAAACCAGAGGTTTGCCTGTTGAACACGTTTATTTAACCAACCGGGTTGCTACCTGGCATGGCATTGAAAATTTTATTAATACCTTAATTGAAGTGCCGGTAAGTGTATTGAGACCTTTTGAAGGATTTGAAAATGCACAGGTTTTTAATGCAGACTCAGGTCCGCGTGGTGCCGTGGTAACGGGCATGGCACTACATGGTTTAACGGAGTTTGCTTGAGATGGACCTGATACCTGAAGACTATAAGCGCTACCTGCAGCAGCTGCAACTTTTGCAGCGATGGGCGCTGGTCATGTTTGTTTTAATAACGATTTCGACGTCTATAAGTTTTGCCCTGGTCTATAAAGCAGATGAATTTCAAAAAGAAATTGTGAAACTTGAGCAAAAGAAAGCGATTTCAAGTCAGCAGCGTAATGTCCTGCAGACACTGGAAAAAGATCATAAAAAACTGCTGGTAAAGCATAATATTTTGGAGAAGTTACGCGGCGGTGCCGTGGCGGAAAACATGTTTGTCACCATCGACAGAGCGCTTGACGGCAATAATGTCTGGTTCAAAAACTGGTCTTTTGATCGTGCTGGCAGCAAAACCAGTGAACAGCCAAAAGGGGTTAATACCGGTTACTTTATCGTTATTCCAGAAAGTGAACGCACTAACAAGAAGCAAAACGAAGCCTGGAAAATACAGACCCATATGGAAGTTGATGGCGGAGCCAGGGACCATGAGGCACTGTCCAGTTTCGTTCGCCGCCTGTTACAGCAGCCACAGATAGGTGATGTACGCATTTTGAATACGCAACAACGCACCACTGCTGATAAAACAGTGGTGGATTTCAGGCTGATTATTACCGTTAACAGCCGGTATCAAAACTCATGATTCGTGAAAGCCTGATGGAAGTTGAGCCGAGGTCACTGGGGCTGATTCTGTTACTGATTAGTCTGCTGGTGACTACTGCTATAGCGCTGTATATGATCAAACCGCAGTATCAGCGTTTTAACGAGACAAGTAACTCTTTCGAAATGTTGAACAGCCAGATTGATGACCAGGCACAGTTACAGCATGCAATAGATACCGAGCGCAATCAAATAAAAGAAATGCAGTTGCGGCTTCATGGTGAGGCTGGCGACATGCCTGTTAATGAAATGGAGGCTTATCTGGTCGGGCGGTTACAGGGGCTTGCCTGGGCTGCAGGCATAGAACTTGCCGGGGTACGGCCGGGACAGGCAAAACGCATTATGGAGTTTGAGGAAATATCGTTCAAGGTAGACGTTACCGGTGAATACAGAGATCTGTATGACTGGCTCAATAAAATAGGTGACAAGCTGGGTTTTATGCTGGTTTCAAATTATGAAATCAGTCTGGCCGGCAGAAAAAGTAATGAAACACCACTAAAAATGAACGTGACTATTGTTTTTTATCGAGCTGCCGATAAATGAGATATAAAACATTTATAAGGTCGCTTTGTCTGGTTTTGATGGCTGTTAGTGTCAATGTTAAGGCATCGGAATTGCTCAGATACAATCCGTTTGAACAACCGGATATGGCGTCTGACTCACTGCAGGCAAACGCTAATAAAGTCTCGAGAAATGAAATGAAACTGCGCGGTACGGTTATTGATGGCAACGATTCTCTGGTTAATATTGATGGTGAGTTTTACCGGTTAAATCAGGAAGTAGCCGGTTATCGCGTCATTGCAATAAAGAGTTCAAGCGTTACCCTGGCGCGCGGTGGTAACGAGATGGTGCTGACATTAAATGACAATGAATAAACAGTCTTACACACAAGTATACACAGGATTAAACACTCGATTATAAAGGCTGCGGGTTTTGCCCGCTGGCTGTGTATGCTGATGCTGTTTATGGTATCACCGCTTACTTTTGCTGATATTAATAAAGTGATCGATATTAATGTACTGGATATGGATATTGCAGAAGTGATGGCGATGCTGTCGGCGAAAGAGCAGGTTAATATTCTTGTTAATAATGGCGTCCAGGGAAAAATTTCGCTTAACCTGTATGACTTTACGGTAAAAGATATCATCAAAGCAGCTGCACGAGCAGGTGGTTATGCGGCTGAGCTGATAGATAATACGTTTTATATTGTTAAACCGGATGAGGTAGGCAAAAGGCATAGAAGCAGTTTGACAAAGGTAATGACATACCATGTGCGTTACTCGGACCCGGAGAAAGTTAAGGGCATCATTGAAGACTATCTATCCGATTATGGCAATGTCTCTGTTTTGCAGGACAGGAATATGCTGGTCATCGAAGATACGCCTGAGTATATAAAGCGAGTCAGGTCGATTCTGCAAGGCGTTGATGCAACGCCTAATCAGGTTTTGATAGAAGCTAAAATACTTGAAATTAGCTTATCAGACAATAATTCCTATGGCATCAACTGGAGCAAGGTATTCAATAGCGGTGAAACGACTGTTGGCGTGCAGGGACTTTCGTCGCCAGCATCCGGTCTGTTTATTAACCAGATAACCGATACGCTTGAGGCCGCGTTAACTGCGCTATATACCAAAAATGATGTGCGCACGCTATCATCACCTAACCTTGTGGTCCTGGAAAACACGGAAGCAGAAATCATTATTGGTGATAGACAGGGTTACAGCGTAACAACAACAATCAATCAGGTCACCACGGAGAGTATTGAGTTTCTTGAGTCCGGGGTGATATTGAAAGTGTTGCCGCGTATTGACGCGGTTAGTAATGTGTTGATGCAAATTCACCCTGAAGTCAGCACCGGGACGATTTCTCTTGATGGCATTCCATCACAAACCACGACAGAAGTGACAACAGAAATTCTTACCCGTGATGGGCAGCCGGTTTTTATTGGTGGCCTGATTAAAAACAATATTACCGAGGGCAGGGAAAGTGTGCCTATCCTGGGCGACATCCCGTTGATTGGCGCACTATTTTCAAGTGTATCGCATGCCAGTAATAATACCGAGACCGTGGTTTTGATTACGCCCTATGTCATTGGTGGCGAAGCACATAAAAGGATGCTGAAAAAATCTGCCCGCGTAAAACACCAGGAGAAGTTACTGAGTGCCGAGCTTGAACGTATCGGATCAGCAGCTGGATATAAAAGAGACTGATAACGCTAAAGTGGCCGAGGTCGAAGAATATGATAACGACTGGGATGATCCATCGCAGGATGAGGACTGGTGGGATTCGGATTAGGGCTCTTTGTAAATAATACTGGAAAAAAGAAAATTTCTTCCGCTAATTAACGCAAATGAACGCAGATAAATAGACGAAAAAGACGCGTAGAGAAGTGATTTGTAGCCGTGTAGGGTGCGCCACGCGCACCTGAATATAAACACAAGCGCTTAATTCATGGTGCGCACAGTACGTCCTGCAGCCTAAATTACTTATTAAATAATTAATGTTTTATTTGCGTTCATTTGCGGAAAAATAATATCCACAAAAAAGGCCGCGCCCCGGAATATTCAGGGCGCGGCCTTTTTGTATATAAAAAAGCGTGGTATTACTAAATGAACAGTGACTGTGTTGCGTCAGCTGATTCTTCGAAGTAAGTTGCCGCACCAACGAAGTCAATGCCGTCAATGAATTTATTAGGATCGTGACCAAATAGCTCAACAGTCATCTGGCAGGCAAGGAATTTGCATTCTGCTTCCTGGCAAAGTTCACGTAGTTCATCAATCGACGCGACGCCACAGTTGCTGATGGTTTTCTTCATTAAGCTTGTGCAGATTGGATCCATGAAAGGGAGATTCCACAGTAAGTTAGGAACTTTTGGGCCGAAGTCGATTTTTTGCAGCCATTTTGGACCAAATGGCATTTTCATTGGCATATCAGGTGCAGCTGTTGGTGTAATCTTTAATACGCTGGTATCTTTTAATAAAAGATTTAAGCCATAAAATGTAAAAAAGATAGAGACTTCCATGCCTAATGCCGCAGCTGTACTAGCTAGAATGAATGGAGGATATGCCCAGTCCAGGGTACCCTTTGTTGCGATGATGGTTAGCTTACGGTCAGCCATGATGTTATCCTCGTAGAAAGTTGCGATATTTAAGACATTTGTAATTATTTGTAATCAGAGAATATAACCATATTCTAAACTATCAGTGATTGCAAGCAACTAAGGCGTTGTTTTTGTTCGCTTCACCTGTAAAAAAAGAGCGGAATCGCCGTCGTTAGGCGCTTTTTAGCGATTTATTCCAAAACGCGATAACTGTTATTCTTGAGGTAGTTTTTGAGTTCGGACAGGTTTTTTATGGGATCGTGGCATAAAAAGCCGTTACAGGGGTAGGCGATATGGGTGTTGTTGTCGCCGGGACTTTTTTCTGCCAGACTCTGGTGCGGTGTTTGATCGTTGGGGATAGTATATACCAGTGTGTCGGGCAAATAATACTGTTGAGTGAGTTGTTGCCAGTTTTTTTCATTATCAACAGGATTGTTTGTCGTACTGACAACCGGGCTTCTGATGATAACAATGTTGGGTGGTGTTAAATATTCGCTTAGCGTATTTAATAATGCGCAGTGTGAGATGGGCGCCTGGTTTATAGAAGTCCATGCCGATTTCAGGCAATTTTTAGCAGCATCAATATAATTTGGTTTGCCGGACAGATAACCCAGTCGGTTCAATGCCAGTGCGGCGATAGCGTTACCAGCAGGAATGGCGTCATCGCTAAAGCTTTTTAAGCGTTGAATTAACTCTTCATGCTGGTGGCTGGTAAAGTAAAAACCGCCATAATCGGTATCTTCAAAGTCGCTAAGTAATTTGTCAGCCAGTTGCAATGTCCAGTTATAGAGTTCGTTATCCCACTGGTTTTGCAGTAACTCAAGCAGGCCATAAAGAAGAAAAGCATAATCGTCGAGGTAGGCGTTAAGTGTGGCTTTACCATCTTTGACGTTAGCAAATAGCTGGTTATGCTTCCAGCAGTTATTTTTCAGGTAGTAGGCGGCCCGCATGGCTGACTCTGTGCACGCCGGTATTTCCAGGAGGCGGCCGGTAATGGCCATGCCGTGAATCAATAAGCCGTTCCAGGCGCATAATATTTTTGTGTCGGTATCCAGGATGTAGTCTACGTTCTCGTCGTTGAAATAAAAGCTGTCTTATTAATTTGAATTGCAGGTGCAGCTCCATTGCAGAGTGTTTGTCGGCCAGTGATGATTCCGGCACATAACCATGTAAATGCCATAAACCTTCAAAGTTTTCGCTCAAATTAAGGCCAAAACGTTTTTTAAATAATTCGATTGCTTCGCCACTAATGTCGTTGTTCTGGCTCGCATCTTCAAGTATCGAGTTAATTTCCTCCTGTGACCAGACGAAGAACTTGCCTTCACTGCCTTCGGAGTCGGCATCCTGTGCTGAATAATAACCACCTTCTGCTGATTGCATTTCGCGTTGTACCCAGTTGGCGGTTTCGATGGCGGCGTCAAAAAATAAGGGGTCTGAATTTATCTTCCATGCCTGACTATAAAGAGATAATAATGGACCGTTGTCGTATAGCATTTTTTCAAAATGCGGAATCATCCAGAGCTCATCAGTGGAATAACGACAGAAACCGCCACCGAGATGATCGAAAATGCCGCCATTGGCCATTTTTTCCAAAGTGTAGATAGCAATATGTAATATACGTGGGTCGGTCTGAAGGTTTTTTTTGGTGTGCTGCCAGTGTTTAATGGCGAATTCAATAATGGAAGGGTGTGGAAACTTGGGCGCACTGCTAAAACCGCCGTTTATAGGGTCGAACTGCTGCTCTACCTGATTACGTGCGATATCAATGACTGCATAGCTGAAAGTGGTATCGGTTGGTCTGGATGCTTCATAGATGCGTTGATAGGTAGATTGCAGAGCGTTTGACTGTTGTTTTATATCAGGCTGTCGTGATAGCCAGATATCACTTATGTTGTGCAGTATGGAGGTGAAAGCAGGTAAGCCATGTTTAGCCTGTTTTGGAAAATAGGTGCCGGCAAATATCGGCATCTGGGTATCGGGTGTTAAAAATACGGTCAGTGGCCAGCCGCCGGCACGTTCGGTAAGCAGTGAGTGCGCATTTTGATAAATCTTGTCGAGATCCGGTCGTTCTTCTTTATCCACTTTTATATTTATAAACAGATCATTCATTACTTCAGCCGTTTCAATATCTTCAAATGATTCATGCGCCATGACGTGGCACCAGTGGCAGGCAGAGTAACCTATTGATAACAGGATAGGTTTATTGGATTGTTTTGCCAGTAGCAGTGAGTCTGCATTCCATGCATGCCAGTGAACAGGGTTGTTTGCATGTTGCAGCAGGTATGGGCTGGATTCCCTGCTCAATAAATTGTTATTTTGATTTGTTGTTGAAGACATTGCATTCTCTTGAAACTAAAGTGTGTTCTTAATGTGATGTTAGTTAACCATAATGTGTTGCTAAGCTGGCGAGTAACGTTACTGGCAAAGTGATTCAAAGTGAATAACGGGT
>CAVWXQ010000051.1:0-40322 GCA_963759005.1 uncultured Gammaproteobacteria bacterium | reverse complement strand
GGCGATATTTGCGTGCTTCTATTTCAGCGAGCAGGTCTTCACGCGCTACAGTATGCAATTGCACCAGCTGTTTAAGGGTGTTTAGTATTTCTCTCACCGATAAATGCGTCTGACCCGTAGTCTCATCGACATGCGAGAAGTCTTCGTTGTGACCCTCTACAAAAATAAACAGCTGCTGCAATTTCCTGGTCAACGGATCGAATCGGTCGTCAGCAAATTTTTCCTGAAGATCCAGTGCGGCATCAAGCTCATCACGAACCAGATACAATGAAACCGTGTCACTGTATTCATGCTGGATTTCCACACTGAGTTTCTGCAAGTAGGTATCATTGCTTTTCTCTAGCAACTCAAGCATATTGTGGCTCTGTATATGACGAAGCTCCAGCATCGCCCGGAGGTAATGACTGCTGCTTTTAAGGTGATAATCGCTGGCAAGTGACTGACTGTTGCCTGCTAAGCTCTTCTGCCAGAAAATATAAACACCGGTAATTATGCCCAGTATTACTACGAGAAAAATGAGCTGGTAGATATGTTGACGGATACCCTCCTGGGTCAATAGATTGCTGGTAGCAGTCATCGACTTTCCTGCCGTAACAGACCAAATGATTCGGCAACCATTTTCAAATGCACAAAATCGCTGGCAACGGCAGGCAAAAAGATTCTGGCACCCAATCGCGAAAGTACCTTATTTTGCTCTTTATTGTTTATATCAAGTTTAAGGAAAGCATTACGCAACTGCGTTGTGACATCCTCATCCAGGTAATCTTGCACTGCCCATACGTAATCAGAATAGGGAGGTGTCTGCCAAAGCGTGCGTATTTCACCTTGCTTTAATCGACCATCTTTAATCATGGCCATGATGATCCTGGTATTGGCTACACCTAAATCAACCTTACCATCGCGTACCAGATAGGCCGTCTTGTCGTGGGCTCCTGAATAATGTACTTCACTGAAAAACTGTTCTGGCACAATCTGCTTTTCCAGCGCCATAAAGTGACGTGGCATGAGGTGCCCCGAGGTTGACAACTTACTACCAAAGGAAAGTGTTTTACCTTTAAAGTCAGCCAGTTCCAATGCACTATCATTCCCTCTGACCAGGAACGAACTGGTAAACCGGGTATCTATTTCACGCATAACCAATGGCCTGGCAGCATGAAAAGTCTGGGCTTTAACAAAGGTAAAGCCACCAAAATAGGCCAGGTCCACTTCATGCTCACGAAATAACCGTATTAAATCAACATAGTCTTCAGGCACCACCAACTTATAATTTATGCCGGTTTCCCCTGCCAGGTAATCTAACAGGGGTTCATAACGCTGCTGAAGATCTGTCCACACTAACATCAGGTAGTATGCCTACACGCAAAATGACAGGTGTTGCCGAGTGAAATTTCGGTTGAATAATGTAGAAAACACTAGCAGCAATAACACAGAGCAATACCAGCAGAACGGACACGATTGTCTTCAAAACAGCACCTTATTCTTTCCCAACATACTTCACAGCCAGGTAAATCTAGTCCGGATAAAAGATTTTCGTAGGATTTAAGTACATCTGAGTAAATGGTCCACTATGCAAGCACTTCAACAGTACAAGCTACTCTCTATATAAGAGCAATACATCAACCGCAGATAGTAATGATTTAACATTTTTCGATAAGGTTAACATGAATAAAAAACAGATTCATCAGCAATACATCGATAAACAGAGCATATCGATGTATCAAAATCTACAGCCCGTTATAACAGTTGCAGTGTTGGAGAAATCACCGAGAATTGTTTTTTAACATTGGCACGTTGCATTGCAAGGTCGTGATGTGACCCTGCCACAGCTTAAGCTGTTCTGCATAATAGTTTTGACACGGCTCTCGGCCAATAGACTCAGCGGCAGGCAAGTACAGCACTAACAATATCATCAATTACAGGAAAGTCTAGAGTGATGTTATCATCCTAAATATATCAGTTGAATCGTAGCGAGAGCGATCAAGGTGATGAATATACGATACTTTATCAGTTATTTTGAGCGAAAATGTATCACCCATACGGTTTTCAGCAAGGATGCGGTTATATCGCGGATACAGGATGCGTAAGAGCGTGAGTTTAAAATGTTCGAGAAAGTCTTGTAGATTCAGTGCATTGGTCGTTCGCAGTAGGTTCAACTTATTTATTTAGGATTATGCCTGAACAGAAAATTTTAACGCAACAAATACTGCTATAGCGAAATTATCTCAGACCTGTATATGGAAATAGCATCTGACAGAAGAGGATTAACTAACATGAAAAAATCGATTTTCCTGCTTGCAGCTTTTACTCTCAGTGCCTGCACGTCTTTACAATCAAGTGACCCAGACTCACTGTTTTTTAGCATTCCTGAAGGCTCAACACTGTCACTCAATAAACAACTAAGCATCCCACATAACAAGACCCATGCAGTTGTGCAACATGGTAAAAAGGTCAGCGATAACGATAAAAATGATTACGCCATCAATTGCCGTCTCGATGTAAAAAAGTTTGGCCTTAGAACAATAGAACCGGAAGATTTCAAAATCACTCGAACGGAAGATGGACGAAACTGGGTTTCAGAGCCATCAATCATGCGATTTTATACAGAAATTTATCTGAGCTCTGACAAAGGTACTGACATCATAAAAATGGTAGTGCCAGGAGTATGGCAGATCAGACCGACAGAAATTTCACTGTTAAAGAAATGCAGGACGCACTAGGTGATTACTTCAGCTTTACTTTTGCAGAGTAAAATTAACGCGGCGGAAACTGCGCCAGGATTTTCTCTACTGTTTCATTATTCTCACTGTTAGCTCTTCCGGGCTGGAGTATTCGGAAACAGACTACGTACTGAAGCCGCACTATATCAATCAACAGCGTACGTTGATTATAAGCATGCAACGCGAACCGGCACTCATCCAACACCGCCATATCGACCATAACTCGAGCGGCCCATTGAAAGTCCTTCATTAACACCATTACTGATAATTCTTTGCTCGACGCTCAGGTGATAACAAATAAAAAATCAGGCCTCACAGAATTAATCAATGCATATGACTTTGCTTAAAACTGATCCACTATTACAGTACGAAATCGTTTATCAACTAATTCATTATCTTTAATGATCATAGTCATTATCCATTATTAGTAAAACATTTTTGACATTAAATTATATACTCGTAGACATGTAAAAATATTATTATTAATCAACACATTATAATAATTTGCCGGTCATCTTTTATTGGTCTGATTTAAAACCCGCCGCAATATGGCTGCCATCACAAAACGGTTTGTTTTTTGACGCACCGCAGCGACACAACGCGACTTTTTGTCCTGTCCATGCAACGCGTCCGCTGCCGGTTCGCATAACGACATTGCCGTTCAACATTATCGGCCCGTCTTTTATCTGTGTAATTTTCAATTTTCCGCCAGATGATTCAAGTGCCTCGCCTTTTTCTCCGATGGCAGCGAAATCTTTAAAGCCAATTTCCTCATGACTATTATCGCAAAACGGTTTGTTCTTTGAAGCACCGCAACGACACAAGGCCGCTCTGAACTGAATGCCCGGCATATCATCCGCAGCACCTTCAATCTCCAGATCACCGCGAATAAAATAAGGACCCTGATAACTAACGGTCACCATATTCTCTAAATCGGCAGTTTCTGTCACAGAGTTATCGTTAGACTCAAATGTAATGGCACCCGTCGGGCAACGTTTAACAACATCAACCACATCATCAACCGATGTTAAATCCGGCTGGCACCAGGGATCACGACCCCCGACAAACAGATCACCTGATGAATAACCGCACTCGCCGATATGTATGCAAAGCCTGCCATCCCATTTGACATTGATTTTTTTACCAGGGTACTTCGTTATCTCTTTACTCATGATTTCCTCTTCAGTCACTTAGTCAATTTAAGCATAAAACCATAGCACTACATCGGGTCATATCCAAGTCCTGCAACACAGCCTGCGATACTTTTATAATTAAGGTAAAATCGCCCACCAGACAAAAATACATCAACTTCTACGCATTACTGCGACAAGCTCAGGTAAAACCATGTCAGAACAATTTACATCCGCACAAAATCACATCCCCGGCGGGGTCAATTCACCAGTTCGCGCTTTTGCCGGCGTTGGCGGTGACCCGGTATTTCATCAAGCGTGCACAAGGTGCTTATATCTACGGTGAGGATGGCAAACAATATATCGATTATGTCGGTTCCTGGGGGCCGATGATCCTTGGCCACACCCACCCTGATGTGATCGCTGCGGTAAAAGCGGCAGCAGATAACGGTCTCAGTTTTGGTGCGCCAACCGTTATTGAAACCAGCATGGCGGACAAGGTTTGCGAACTGGTGCCTTCTATGGACATGGTTCGTATGGTCAGCTCGGGCACGGAAGCAACCATGAGCGCCATTAGACTGGCTCGCGGTTTTACCGGTCGTGATAAATTGATTAAGTTTGAAGGCTGCTATCATGGCCATGCCGACTCATTACTGGTGAAAGCGGGCTCTGGCGCATTAACGCTGGGCCAGCCGAGTTCACCCGGAGTACCGGCTGCACTGGCAGAACTTACTCTCACTCTGCCCTATAACAATCTTGATGCCTTCAATTCCGCTGTTGCAGAAATAGCCGACCAGGTTGCCTGCGTCATCATCGAACCGGTTGCTGGCAATATGAACTGCATACCGCCGCTCGCAGGTTTTCTTGAAGGTGTTCGTGAGACATGCAGCAAACACGGCATCGTACTGATTTTTGATGAAGTGATGACCGGTTTTCGCGTCGCCTTAGGTGGTGCGCAAGCCCTTTACGGTATTGTTCCAGACCTGACCACGCTGGGTAAAGTCATTGGTGGTGGTATGCCGGTAGGTGCTTTTGGTGGCAAACGTGAAATTATGCAACACATTGCGCCGTTAGGGCCGGTTTATCAGGCGGGAACATTGTCCGGCAACCCGATAGCGATGACTGCTGGCTTGAAAACACTGGAACTGATTTCAGTACCGGGATTTTATGACGAATTAGCCAACAAAGTCGAATTCCTCACCAATGGTATTCTTGATGCTGCAAAATCTGCTGGCATTAGCATGACATGTAATAGAGTCGGCGGCATGTTCGGCCTGTTCTTCAGCGATCAGCAGATAAGTAGTTTTGAGCAGGCAACACACTGTAATGTCGAACAGTTCAAGGCTTTCTTTCATGGCATGTTAGATGAAGGTGTATATCTGGCACCGTCTGCCTATGAAGCAGGTTTTGTCTCTGCTGCCCATACCATTGATGATTTACAGAAAACCATCGATAGTGCAGCCAAAGTATTACAGACCTTATAACTAGCCGAGAAAATCTGCATGTTATGTTTTATTTACCGCTGCAGCCTGAAACAGGATATGTATATCTATCTGGCGGAAGAGGATGTGTTTGATAATGTACCCAAAGAAATTTTCAACTCACTTGGTATTGTCGAATTTTCCATGGAACTGGAGCTCACCTCAAGGACAAAACTTGCCAGAGAAAATATCGAAACCGTACTTAATAACCTCAAAGAACATGGATTTCATCTCCAGCTGGCCGGCAATGAGTCGGTTGAAGCCATTATGCGGCGCATTGCAGAGAACAGCGCTAAATAACAAACAAAAACATCAACTTAAATCACTTCAGACCTTCCCGCCTTATACCAGCTCAGTTATAATACGCCAGTTCATCACGCTAACTTTTTTATAATGAACCAAAGATAAACCCCGGAACTATTTATCCGTTCCGGTAATCACCTATATTCGGAGTACCCTAAATGTCATTCATAAAAATTTTAATAATAAGCCTCATTGTATCAATCATCGCTTCATTCATAAGTATTCAATCTCATGCTGCAACAAGTTTTAGTGAAAGCTTCTCACTTTTGATGTCACCTGCTTATGCCAAACTCTGGGCCATTTCTTTTATCAGCATTTTTATTGCTTCAGTTCTTTCAGTAAAACTTAGCTCATTAAAATCTACCCGTTCACATACAGTAATATCTGCTGACCAGGAGCGTGGTACCGTTAAATGGTTTAATGCAGCAAAAGGTTTTGGTTTCATCACCCGTGAAAACGGTGAAGATGTTTTTGTACACTTCCGCTCTATTCAGGGCAAAGGTCACCGCTCTTTGGGTGAAGGCCAGGCAGTTATCTTTTCTGTTACCGAAGGTGATAAAGGATTACAGGCTGTTGACGTAACAAGCGCATAAAGTTCTTTTCATAGACTTGATTAAAAAAGGCCGTTAGAAAATTCTGGCGGCCTTTTTATTACGGCTATAATTAGAAATATTGCTACGCAACTTTTATTCTAACCACTTTCATAATCTCCATTTCTATACCGGCAACCGTTTCCACTGCCGGATAATAAGTAAGATTCACTCGCTGCCCTTTTATATTCTTATACATTTTTTTTCGTTTATATTTAAACGGCACATCGCAACCCTCAATCATCAAAGTATTTAAAATCCACTCTTTTGTGTCGCGCTGCACATGAGAAACCACCTTTACCATTTCGGAATGCACAAGCTTTTGGTGCGTTTTTAATAATTTATTTACGGATCTACTTTTCATCAAGGTTATAATCCTAAATAAATCAATTGAACCTACTGCGAACGACCAATGCACTGAGTCTACAAGACTTTCTCGAATATTTCGAACTCACGCTCTTATGCATCCTGCATCCGCGATATAACAGCATCCCTGCTGAAAACCGTATGGGTGATACGTTTTCGCTCAAAATAACCGATAAAGTATCGTATATTCAACACCTTGATCTCTCTCGCTACGATTCAACTGATTGATTTAGGATAATAAAATCTATTAATTGATCAGGATGAACATACTCTTCTGACTGAGCAAACCATTTGGCAGAAAAACCGGCTTCATGAACTGAGTTTTTATTTTTTGTGATGAGCGGATGCCACGAAGGTAACGACTGCCCCATGCTTAATCGTTTATATGCACAGGTTTCGGGCAACCAGTCCATTTGCGGAAGATTTTCCACAGATAATTGAAAACACATGGGAACATTAGCTAATCGATTTTCATAATCATGGCAGCGGCAGGTCTCAATATCCAGTTGCCGACAACTTACTGAGGTATTAAATACTTCACCACTGTCTTCATCTTCAATTTTTACCAGGCAACACAAACCACAGCCGTCACATAATGCGTCCCATTCGTCAGGATTCATTTGTTCCAGTGTTTTTGCTCCCCAGAAGTTACTTTTTGCAGTCATCAAATAGTTACCCTGTCGCTCGGGACGGCATTAGTAAACAGATTACTCACCCCAATGCGGCTGTAAGTTATGTTCAACACTTAACTGATCTAAAATTTTTGCGACAACAAAATCAACCAGGTCATCTATCGTTTCTGCTTTATTATAAAAGCCAGGGTTGGCACACAACATAACCGCACCCATGCGCGAAAGCTTCAACATATTTTCCAGGTGTATATCGGAGTATGGCGTTTCCCTGGGTACAAGAATTAATTTACGGCGTTCTTTAAGCATGACGTCAGCCGAGCGCTCGATCAGGTTATTGCTTGCACCAGTGGCAATCGCAGACAGTGCACCCATAGAACATGGGCACACTACCATGGCATCAACCAGTCCGCCACCGCTAGCGGTTGGTGCGGTCCATTCATCCTCACCGAATACTCGTAACTGCGGATTTTGTTCAGACACGGTTTCACAAGTATACTTTTCAATTAAAAACTGCTGCATGTCTATACAACGACCCGGTAGCTTTAACTCTGTTTCCATACCGATAACCACTTGCGCGGCTTTACTTACCATTAGATATACAGTGTGAAGTTTTTCTGTAACAGTATTTCAAGCAAGCGAAAACCATACTGCACACCCGATGCGCCGGTAATGGCTAAAGAAATAATTTGTTTTGTGTTCACTTTTCACAATTTATCTCCATGGATGGAGTGACAGATAACTGCTCCATATGTGAACTGCACTTCCCACGTCCATGTGGGTCGTATGCTGAAAATCGTCGGCAACGTTTCCAGTGCACTATTCACTGTTCACTGTTCACTATTAACTGCTTTTCAAGTGCTTCAAGCAAGCGCTGATGTATCGCTTCAAAACCACCATTACTCATTATCAATATATGATCTCCACTTATTGCTTTTGAAACCAGATGTTCAATTATTTTATCGGTGCTGGAAAATATTGTTACCGGTTTTTTAGATTGTGAGACTACATCGTTAAGATTCCAGTCCAGTCCTTCAGGCTGATACAAACATATTTCATCAGCCTGTTGCCAGGAATCACTTAGACTTTCTTTATGGATTCCCATACGCATGGTATTTGATCGCGGCTCAAGCACGGCAAATAATCTCCCCTTGCCCTGCACTTCTTTCATCGCAGTCAGGGTTTCTTCGATAGCGGTCGGATGGTGGGCAAAATCATCATAGATTGTTACGCCATTAACCACACCGACAACTTCAAGGCGTCGTTTAATACCTTTAAATTCACTTAATGCTTCACAGGAAAGCTCAACCGGCACGCCGGCATGTTGCGCTGCTGCGATGGCAGCCAGTGCATTCATTCGATTATGTGAACCATGCAATGACCAGCTAACACTGCTAACTACTTTTCCATCTAATAACACATCAAACTGTTTACCATCTTTACTGGATCCTCCAATCGACCAGTCATCATCACTGTGCTCAGGATTATGGTCTTTATGAATTGCTACCGTTTGTGACCAGCATCCCTGTTCAAGCACAGCATTGATATTTTCATCCTCACCGTTTTTAACAATTAATCCATCACCCGGAATAGTACGAACAAAATGATGAAACTGTTTTTTGATGGCATCTAAATTTTCGAAAATATCGGCATGATCAAACTCAAGATTATTTAATACCGCGGTTCTTGGGTGGTAATGAACAAACTTGGAGCGTTTATCAAAAAACGCGGTATCATATTCATCGGCTTCAACGACAAAAAACGGTACCTCACCAATTCGTGCCGACAAACCAAAATTAGCCGGAATGCCGCCGATTAAAAAACCGGGGTTCAAACCGGCATATTCCAGCATCCAGGCCAGCATGCTTGACGTTGTAGTTTTCCCATGCGTACCTGCTACGGCTAAAACCCAACGCTGACTTAAAACATGTTTTGATAACCATTCCGGTCCAGACGAATAGCTTATATTTTTATTTAATACATATTCAACAGCTTCATTACCACGTGACAGGGCATTGCCAATTACCACTTCATCGACATCATCGGGGATATCATCAGCAAAATAACCTTCACACAAAACAATACCCTGTTCTTCTAACTGGGTACTCATAGGCGGATAAACATTGGCATCACAACCACTAACTTCGTGTCCGGCCTGCCTTGCCAGCAAAGCAACGCCGCCCATGAATGTGCCACAAATACCTAAGATATGGATTTTCACTTTATTTGACTCCTTCAGTCGTTTGCATCAACCAGCTGTCTCTGCGGGAAAGAATAATTGCGATAGTGCGAGAGAAATAAAAAACAAAGAAAATGATAGTGCCAGGGCACTGAACATTTTCATTTCTAAGGCATGTTTAAATATGTACGCTTTCACTAAAACTTCCCAGCTGATTAGCATTAAAAATGCTAATGACATTGATGATTTCAATGTTTCATTTATCGAGACATCGGATAATACTGAGAACACAGGCCAGGATAATAAATTAAAAAGTATTCCTACGCCTAAAATCGCACTAAACGTTTGCAAAAATCGAGAACCTCGACCTAAAGCCTGCAACACCAAATAGGTAAAGACATATTGTACAAACAACCCCAATACTATTCCTGCAAGCATATCATCAGGATTTAACGTGCTTTGTAATACAATAAAAGCTGAAAACACATAAGCTGCTAGCAACTGCACCGTCAATCGCGATGAATACGCTAAATCCTGTGGCGCAGATTTTAAAAACAATAATGACACTAATTTTTGAAGGTCAGACATCTCAACTTAAGGCATAATAGTGGGTAGGTGCAAAGCACAATATATACGTATTATGACAAAAACCACGATAACAATCACGCAACCTGACGACTGGCACTTACATCTCCGTGATGATGAGGCTTTAAACGCTGTCGCGCCGTTTACCGCAAAGCAGTTCGCGCGAGCCATCATTATGCCTAATCTGAACCCGCCTGTAACCACTGTTGTGCTGGCAGTGGAATATCTTGACAGGATTCTTGCGGCTGTTGAGGGCACCAATTTTGAACCATTGATGACACTTTATCTTACCGATAATACATCTGCCGATGAGATTATTGCTGCCCGTAAAAGCTGCTTCATTAAGGGTTTGAAGCTCTATCCTGCTGGCGCAACAACCAACTCTGATGCCGGCGTCACTGATATTCGAAACTGCGACGCGACACTGGAAGCAATGCAGAAAGCAGGCCTGCCGCTTTTAATTCACGGTGAGGTCACTGATCCACAGGTCGACGTGTTTGACCGTGAAGATATTTTTATCGACAAAATATTACAGCCTTTAACACAACGTTTTCCGGAATTAAAAATCGTATTTGAACATATCACCACACAGCAGGCAGCTGATTTTGTGCTGCAGTCTGGCGAAAATATTGCAGCAACCATAACACCTCATCATTTACTCTATAATCGCAATGCGATGTTTCAGGGTGGGCTACGCCCGCATCACTACTGCCTGCCGGTATTAAAACGCGATACCCATCAACAGGCATTACTGAAAATCATCCGTTCTGGCAGCAATAAATTCTTTTTAGGCACAGACAGTGCTCCGCATGCTAAAAACAAAAAAGAAAACGCCTGCGGTTGCGCCGGTATTTTTTCCGCGCATGCAGCCATCGAGATTTATACTTCGATATTTGACCAGCAAGATGCACTGGATAAACTGGAAGCATTTGCCAGTTTTAACGGTCCGGACTTTTATGGGCTGCCGCGCAACAGCAAAACCATCACGCTGATCAAAGAAGACTGGCAAATACCAGACGAATACCCTCTTGGTGCTGATAAACTAGTGCCCTTTCTGGCAGGACAGACTATTAACTGGAAACTTGCCTAAATAATAAAACATAACTATCCACAGATAAACGCAGATGAACACAGATAAAAGCCTTTTATTTACTTCTTCGAAGTAATATTGGCAACTGTTTTAGCTTTACATGTGCCTGGCTTTTAAAACATCTGTGTTCATCTGTGGAAAAATCAAATTATGAGTGATGACGAATTTAAATTAATGTCCCGCCGTTTTCGCGGCTATTATCCGGTGGTGGTTGATGTTGAAACCGGCGGTTTTGATGATAAAAATGATGCCTTGCTGGAGATAGCTGCAGTCACTTTAAAAATCGATGAAAACGGCACAATGACAACCAACAATGAATACCAATGTCATATCAATCCGTTTGAGGGCGCCAATATGGAGCCCGCGTCACTGGAAGTAAATGGTATCGATCCACACCATCCTTTTCGAATAGCTATCGCAAAAGATGAAGAAACCGGTGTTCGTGAATTATTTCGTTTCATTCAAAAAGAAATGAAACAACATAAATGCAAACGCGCAATTATGATCGGCCACAATACCATACTGGATCGCAACTTTATTTTTGCAGCCGCGGAACGCAATAAAATATCACGCAATCCATTTCACCCATTCAGCACCTTTGATACCGTGAGCCTGGCTGGACTTGCTTTCGGACAAACCGTATTATCACGCGCTGCACAGGCTGCCGGACTGAGCTGGGACAGCGATGAAGCCCACTCCGCTTTATACGATGCAAAGCAGACAGCAAGATTATTCTGCGCCATTAATAATCGCTGGGCGGAAACTTCAGGCCCGGTATGGAGTGACAGACTCCAGCAATAGTAAAATATTGAAATCAGGCACTTCTGAGTTTTGACTTGCTCTAGTACTCTTTTAGCGTGATAATTACGGATTATGCGCTGACGTGACTTTCCGTAACGAGTCGCGCACTTACCATATACGCTGACAAACTTACTGAACTTACTGAACTTACTGAACTCACAATTATCACATTGAAAGTACACTAGAAATTAAGGAATTTTTTCAAAATTTTAGCTATAGTATTGTATACCACCTTTTTTATACACCAAATCGACTTCACAGGATAGAAGTAGCGTTTTCATGAGCAGCAAAGACCTCTCGATCATCATCGTTGACGATCTGCAATTTAGCCGTATCGTAGTAAAAACCGCATTAAAAAAAGCTGGGTATAATGGCGTTCGTATGGCAGATTGTGCCACTGAAGCATTAACCATGATTGAACAGCAACGTGCCGATGTGGTGCTGGCAGACTGGATGATGCCTGAAATGGATGGCCTGGAACTCACCCATCGCATTCGACAGATGGATGAAGAAAAAGGTACATACACGGCCATAATCTTATTTACTGCACACGACGGTGTAGAATATCTGGTTAAAGCATTTGATCACGGGGTAGATGATTATTTATGCAAACCGCCTAATCCTCAGGAACTTGCCGCACGCGTCAATGCTGCTGCACGCGTTGCTGCACTGCAAAACGATTTACTTGAAACTTCGCGTCATATGGAACAGACCATCAAAAGGCTGGAAAAAATGGCGCTAGTAGATGAACTGACCGGTGCTGGCAATCAAGCATTTTTAATGAAAAATCTGGAGGCACATCTACTGGAAGCATCTACTCGCCGCGGCGGTGTTTGTCTGGCGATAGTCGAACTGCGCGAGCTTGAAAATATCAACGCCACATATGGCGAGTTCATTACTAATGAAATACTGATCAGCCATCATAGACGATTACGTCGAGCGATCAGACCAACCGATATTGTAGCAAGACTGGACAACAACATCTTTGGCATAATTATGCACCACACAAAAACCAAAGATTACAAACCTTCAGCGTTAGAACGTATACTCACCATGATTGATAACCGCGCATATAAAACGTCGATTGGTAATTTAGCAGTCAGCGGCTGCATCGGGGTGCATTATTATCCTGGCGACGAGGCCATTATTTCAGCCGAGGAAATGATCAGGCAGGCTACCAGGAAACTCGATCAGGCACGCGGTAATACGTCATGGAGCATTGCCTATTAATTTAAAAATCGTTGCTAGTTTGTAGTCAGCAGTAAAAAATACTGCTACGTCCCGCCATCCCTGGCTCCTTGTGCTATACCGTCCTTCCATGGACATATGCACACGCCATCCCTGGCTCTTTGTGCTATACCGTCCTTCCATGGACATATGCACACTGCCTCCTTGTGCTATACCGTCCTTCCATGGACATATGCACACCGCCATCCCTGGCTCCTTGTGCTATACCGTCCTTCCATGGACATAAAAAAGCCACTCGCATGGAGTGGCTTTTTTATGATCTAAACGTAGAAATTATCAAGCAGATGCTTCATCAATCATTTTCTTTAAATCACCATTTTCAAACATTTCAAGAGTAATATCACAGCCACCAATCAACTCACCATTAACATACACCTGGGGGAACGTTGGCCAGTCAGCATAACGTGGTAAATTCTGGAAAATTTCAGGGTCTGCCAGTACATTACAATAAGCAAACTCTTTACCCACCTGTTTCAATGCTTCTACTGTACGACCAGAAAAACCACACTGTGGAAACTGCGGTGTGCCCTTCATATAGACCATCACCTTGTTACCTTTAACCTGCTCATCAATTCTTTCTAAAACATCAGCCATTTCAAATACCTGTATTCAATATTGTACGGGTAATTATACCCTGAGTTGCTAAATATTAACCCTAACTATGCTGGGTGAAATAAATATGGGGGTGAATTAATAAAATTCAAGAGATTGAGAATAGTTGACAGCTCTCAGTTAGCAGAAGGCAGTAAAGACTTAGAAGCTTTATAGCCGCCAACTGCCCAACTATTTTTCTATATTCTGTTGCCACCACAACTCCAGTGCAGCCAGGTGCCATAACTTACTTCCCTGCAGCCGTGTTAGATGATCTTCCGGATTTTTTAACAATTTTTCGACATAAGCAGGTTTATACAAACCACGCTGTTTTGCTCTATTGGATAACAGGATCTCTTTCATGAATTCAAGGAACTCGCCCCGCACATATTTCAGAGCCGGCATTGGAAAATAGGCTTTACTGCGATTGACCACACTGTCCGGTAAAAAACCACGCGACATTTCTTTTAATACATGTTTACCGCCATTGGGTAATTTCATTTCGGGCGGCATCGATGCCGCCAGTTCGATTAGTTGTGTGTCAAGAAAAGGAACCCGCGCTTCCAGTCCCCATGCCATGGTCATGTTATCAACCCGTTTTACCGGATCATCAACTATCAATGTAGTCACATCAACCGCCAGCACTCGGTCAAGGTATTCGTCCGCTTCAACTTCATCAAGCAGGTCCTGCATTAACTGTGAGGTCACATCCTCAGTTAAAAAACGACTATTTACCATTTCCAGATATTCCGCATGGTCACGATCAAAGTACTCATCAGAAAAACGTTTAATCCCTGGAGTTAAAGAATGATGCATTCGTGGATACCAGAAGTAGCCGCCGAACACTTCATCCGCGCCCTGCCCGCTCTGCACTACCTTTACTTCTTTTGAAACCACTTCTGATAATAAATAAAACGCGACTGCGTCCTGAGCAAACATCGGCTCAGCCATATTTGCGAACGCTTCCGGCAGTCGCGGCAACACCTGATCGTTCGCTACCATTAACTGGTGATGCTCGGTTTCAAATTTTTGCGCAACGGCATCGGAATATTCAAACTCGTTGCCTTTTTCTTCTGGTGCATCTTCAAAACCTACGGAAAATGTTTTTAAGCCTTTCTGCCCGGCTTCTGCCAGCAAACCCACCAGTAAACTTGAATCGATACCACCCGACAATAAAACACCTACCGGCACATCGGCAATTTTTACGCGTTTTTCTACTGCGCGTCTAAGTTCATCATGTACCGCTGTTATCCAGTCCTGCTCAGTCATTTTTTCAGCGGGACGTTTTGCAACCAACGACCAGTAACGTTTTTCCTGTACGCGCCCGCTGGTATCAATGAGCATGTAATGTGCCGGTTTTACTTTTCTAATGCCATTTATAACGGTGCGTGGTGCAGGTACAACTGCATGCAGGGTAAATAGATGATGCAGTGCAGTCGAATCAATGGTGGTATCAATTTTATCATCGGCGTGTATTAACGCCTGAGTATTTGAAGCGAACAATAAACGTTGCGGGGTCTGAGAAAAATATAACGGTTTAATACCGCTACGGTCGCGCGCTAACAGGATAAGCTGTTTTCTCTCATCCCATATGGCAAATGCAAACATGCCCTGCAGTCTTGCTACACAACTTTCACCCCACTCTATATAAGAACGCAGAATCACTTCCGTGTCGCCGGTCGATTTAAAATCATGACCCAAAGCCTGTAACTCTTTACGCAGGTCAGGATAGTTATAAATTGTGCCGTTAAAAACAAGCACACTACCTGTCTGCTCATCAATCATCGGTTGAGCCGCTTTTTCAGTCAGGTCAATAATCGCCAGGCGGCGATGTCCTAAAGCAATCGGTGCATTTATATATGCACCATCAGAATCCGGTCCTCGTTTCTGCAACTTCTCTTTCATGCGCTCTATAACTTTCTGTTCTGGTACAGAATCATCAAACCTTAATTCACCACATAATCCACACATAATATAAATATAAAACCTTTAAGTTAAGTTAATTATTTAATTTTTGTTCAATATTTGCAAATAAACCAGATAATACCACCGGCATGACTAATGCCGAAATTGCCAGACACCATACAATTACTGCGCCACTGGGTAAATCAAATAATGCTGACACAACCAGGCCGGTGAAATAACCCGTGACACCAATTAAGCCGGCAAGAAATAATGCCGGTTTTTTCGAATAGTTAGCAACCGCTAATGCTGGCACGATTAAACTGGTAAAGACAAGGTAGACGCCAATCAGCTGTACCGACAAGGTAATAGAAACAGCAAATAATATGTAAAAACCAATATTGCCTATTTTGCTTTTATATTTAAACCAGATAAAAACCACAATGACAGATACCACAGCTGCACTGACAATTTGCGACCAGTCCACCCACAATATTTGACCAACCAGCAACTCTTTTAAATGTTCACCACCGTGCGGGTTGTTTGCCAGCAATAATAAACTCGCTGTCGCCGCAAGCACGAAACTGACGCCGATTAAGGCTTCAAGATGCTTACCAGCTTTGTTCTCAATAAAATGAAGCAGCCAGGCGCCGACTAAAGCACTCATTACTGCTGCGACCTGTGCTTCTGGACCATGCATTTCCCAGCCAAGTTGAAATGCAACGATCACACCTAGTCCTGCAATCTGTGCAATTGCCAGATCAATAAATATGATACCGCGTTTGAGCACTTCACGGCCCAGTGGAATATGCGTCAGCAGTACGATGACACCAGCCAGAAACGCCGGCATCAATATACTTATATCCAGACCGTCAATCATGCCATCAACACTCATCATTTCACACTAAGCAATTGCTGAATCACTTCATCGAACCATAGCGATAAAGTCTGTCCATTCTGGTAATCAACCGTTGCAGGCAATGCGATAACGGGGGCGCCCGTTTGCTCTGCCAACCACCGCGAAGGCCGGTCACTGACATAGGATACATGAATTATCATTTTTATTACCTGCTGACTTAGTTGTTTTTTTAATCTTGCCAAATGACTGCTACTTGGCGAAACACCCGGAATCGGCTCCAATGTTGCAAGCACATGAAAACCGATCCAGCGGTTCAGATAGGTCCAGTAGTTATGGTGCGTGACGATGTTCATACCCTGCAAAAGATCGGTTTGTTTCTTCCACCTGGTCATCAACGATTTCCATTGTTTCTCAAACGCCCTGTAACGTGTTGAATAATAGTTTTTATTATCGACATCAATCTCACTGAGTCTTATATATAACGCGTCTGCAACCAGCAGGATATTTTCAGGACTGGTATGAATATGCGGATTACCTTCCGCATGCACATCCCCCATACTGCGATCAAGCTTTTCAGGCACATCCTGTTTTTCAACATAATCTGCCGCGACAAAATTACCCGGTTGACCTTGCTGAATATTGGCGTTACCTGATTTACGCAACAATAATGGCAACCAGCCGGTTTCAAGCTCCGCCCCGGAACAGACCAGCAAGTCTGCTCGTCTTGCCTTAGCAATCAGGCTGGGTCTGGCCTGTATGTGATGTGGGTCCTGCATCGACGTGGTGGCGCTATATATGGTCAACTTTTCACCACCAAGCTCCTCCGCTAACGCTGCCCATTCTGGCTCACAGGCAAAAACATTTACCGTTGCCTGCACCGGTGAGAATAGCGTCATCAACAGTATAAAAATTATTCTTATACGATTTTTCATAGACTTGTCCTGCTTAGGTATCGCTTAGTTCGGCACATCCTAGTACTGATGCGCACCGTGCGCACCGATCGAAAATGTGTATTGCAGAAACAGCTGATTATCTGTTACCTGGTAAGAGTCATCACGGTTAAATTGCAAACGGATGCGGCTGTACTCGCTGGGCTCCCATTCCGCCATAAGGCTGGCACGTTTGGGGGTGTGGCCAAAACTTAGCAGTCCAGCTTCATCAAGCACTGCCACATCGGAACCGGTGTTATCACTATCTGCCATATCATAACGAATACCGAGGTGCCACGAACGCACAAACTGCCAGATCGCCTGTGCATACCAGCCATTCTGCTTACTGTTCAAAGTACTCGTCTCCAGCGGAATACTATTTAATAGCGTCAGCTCACCTTCTTCGTCACGCTTAAAATATTCAAACTGCAGCTTTACATTCTGCTCACGGTAATTGCCAGCAGGCGCCCATTTGTAGATGGCATTAAATCCGACAATGTTACTGTCGCCAGTAAACAATGGAATTTCACCAGCACCGCCATGGTTATGACCGCCATACTCGCGCTCTATATTGTCCGCTGACCAGTAGCTGATACCAGTTTGCCAGCTATGACTGACACCGATGTCGCCACCCAAATTGACAAAAGCCGTCCAGCTACCAACACCACTGTGTTGACCTCCAGCAGGATATTGTCCACCAGCAAAGACTTCACTGCCCAGTTCGATAAACAAATCAGTTGGCATGATATATGACAGACGCAAGCCATCATCGAAATACTGGTTAGCGAACAGGCCTCGATAGATTAACGGCGCATCCTGAAAATCCCATGCATGTTCATGTTGCTGGTTGAGATAACCGATTCCAGAATAAAAACGACCACCACGAAGCGTGAACCCCTGCCCCAGTGCCAGTGTTTCAAAAAAGGCTTCTTCCAGTTCAATTTCGGTCTCTCCGTTATGCTCGGCAATTGCCAATGTGAACTGGCCGAAAAACTTGTCGTCAATATTGTTGCTCAAGGTGATTTCCGAATGCCCAAGTGAAAAGCCCTCTGACGCAAGCCCTGCCTCACCACCTAAAGCGTATCCTGATAAAGCATAATCTTCCGGGTTATTTTTATAGCTGGCATAAACCCCATCAAGAATCACACTAATCGCAGGATTAAAACCGTTATTAGTTAGCTGACCAGCAGCTTGCATATTCGATGCACCTGCCTTTTCCTGTTCAACTATCTGTAGTCGCTGCTCTAGCGTTTGCAGTTTTTTGTTTAGCGCTTCATCTGCCGCACTAATCGCCACTATTGAATAAGCGCACAGCACACAGGTAGCTGCACTTCGTAAAACTGAAATTTTCATCAATATCCACCAAAAAATATGTTCAAATCAAAATCATCATGAAATCACTTCCATGACATAAATAAATGTTTAATGGCGTTCACCGGAGGTGCTCTTGATGAATAATAATAGTATAAGGAGGGGAAAACACTTTTTGTTAAAAGTGTAACAACATCACTGATAAAAACATCACTATATAGTAAATACGAAACAGCATGAAAATAGTGTTTATCCTGTTCAGCGCTTTGCAGGGAAATACATAGCGCATCTTCCTGATGGAACGGGTGTTCCGTCGCGTGAACCAGCGCAGCAACCTGCATCAGTAAAATCGCTAGCGCAGCGAACAGGGTAATTAGTTGTTTCTGCCTGCGAATCAACACTTGTTTATGGCCCTGGCAACTCCAGTGCTGAAATTCATGATACAGCAAACTCACTGGTTAAATAATAATAAAAACTCTGCAATAAAATAACTATGCTTCGAACTGCCCATAACCACCGCCGCCAGCAGAGCTTATGCAAACAATATCGCCGCGCTTCACAACAAATGACTGTTTCCCGGCAAGTGGTTGTTCATTTAACAGGTTCATACCCGCTGCCGCCTGTTCACCGTTGACCAGCCCCCAGGGATGGTGGCTTCTTCTTTCGGATAAGATTGTAACCTGCGATGGCGCTAAAAATTCATATTCTCGAATCAGACCTTCACCGCCTTTATACTCACCTGCACCTGCCGAGTCCTGCCGAACTTGATAACGTGTTACCCGCAAAGGGTATTTCATTTCCAGGGCTTCAATCGGCGTATTCAACGTATTGGTCATATGCGTCTGCACCGCATCAATACCATCTGAACATTTACTTGCGCCCATACCACCACCGATGGTTTCGTAATAATCCCAGGCGTGGTGCTCAGTGTCACCTGCATAACCCATAGCAATATTATTCATGCTGCCATGACTGGCGGCTGGTATTCGATCTGGTATCACCTTTGACAAAGCACCTAATATGACATCAACAATTCGGCTACTGGTTTCAACATTACCGGCAGCAACCGCGGCAGGAAAACTTGCATTCACTACCGTATTTTCTGGCGCCAGAATTTTTATGTTTTTAAAACTCCCCGCACAAGCGGGCGTTTGCGCTGGCATTAAACACCTGAAAACATAATACACCGCAGCGGCCGTTACCGACAAAGGACAGTTAATGTTGCCCATCACCTGCTGTGCAGTTCCCGCAAAATCTACCGTGATATTTCCCTGCTCAATTTTTACCAAACATTAATGACTATATTTTGCTTGCCCTGACCATCATCATCCATCATATCAGTGAATGAATACTCACCATCTTTAATATCAGCAAGACTTTTTCTCGCCAATGTTGCAGCATAATCGTTTAATAACTCAAGGCTAAGCAGGTAATTTTTGCTACCCATCTTTTCAATCAACGCTGCCAGGCGCGTTAAGCCACGGCGGTTGGCTGCAATCTGTGCGATAAAATCACCCGAGGATTCCTGTTTATTTCGCATATTTTTCATCAAACTGGAAAAATATTGCTCATCTAGCACACCATTTTTTACAATCAGTGATGGTTCAATGATTATTCCTTCTTCTGACAAACTTGACGATAACGGCATAGATCCCGGCGTATCAGAGCCAATATCAGCATGATGGGCGCGATTAACAACAAATCCAGTCAATTCATCATCTATAAATAGTGGTGCAATAACGGTCACATCCGGTAAATGTGTACCCCCTTTATACGGATCATTGAGCACCACCATATCGCCCACAGACCAGTTAATCTTTGAAATCACATCTTTCATGGCAAATGCCATACTGCCCAGATGCACCGGAATGTGAGCCGCCTGTGCACACAGCTCACCCTGGGCATCAAATACTGCACAGGAAAAATCAAGACGGTCACGAATATTCGGTGAAAACGCTGATTTTTGTAAGGTGACACCCATTTCCCCGCAAATTGCATCTATACGGTTTGCAAAAATACTCAGGCTGATAGCATTCATAAAGAAAAATAACACTTGAAATTTTAGGGGATATGCCTTTTTTATTTAGAATAATTACATTAATTCTAAATTAGAGTTGCATTATACACCCGACTGCCCTATCGTTAGCGCCCAGCGAAATAACCCAAAAAAACTCGTTTTATTAACAAATTTTTCAGGAGAATATCATGAATCCATTATTAACAATCAAAGGCACATTAGCAGTTGGTTTTATCCTTGCTCTAGCCGTAGCATTTGGTATGGGCAGCGGCGCTGACGGCTTAAAATACGCCGCTATGGTCTGGATACACGTACTAGCCGGTGTGGTATGGATTGGCTTATTGTACTACTTCAACTTCGTTCAGGTCCCAGGTGTTGGCGCAGCATTAGCTAACCCAGATGGCCCTCAACCGGCAGCAATCAACAAATATATCGCACCAACTGCGCTACTATGGTTTCGTATGGCAGCAGCGGTAACCTGGCTAACCGGTCTTAGTGCGTTAGTAACCGTTGGCGGTGGCATGAAGGGCATACACCTGGCGTTTACCTTCAATGATTTCTCCTTCCAGGGACCAATGGCAATCATCGGCATGGGTGCATGGTTAGGCACTATTATGCTGTTTAACGTATGGGTTCTGATATGGCCTAATCAGAAGAAAATACTGGGCCTGGATGGTAAAGAACACGATGCAGCCACCATTGCATCGGCCAAGAAAGTTGCACTGATGGCTTCACGTACTAACACTGCATTATCAATTCCGATGTTGCTATGTATGGTTGGCTTTGCGCACGGTCTGGCTTAATCTGCAATTTTAGTCCTTCCCTTATTGGGGATGGGCTTATCAAAGGCGGTTTACTGTGTCGACAGTAAGCCGCTTTTTTGTTGTGCTCTGATTTATTAACATTAGTCATGTGTTTATAGTTAGGCATTGCGGTTCTCGCACCGCGGGCGAGGTACTCTTTGTCTACAGCCACAAAGAGTACCCAGAAAAGGCCGCCACGTCATCTGCGCCCCTAAAAAACAGGGGTTCCCATTTAGCCAGCACCGCTATCATGCTGCGCCAGAACTCGCAAAAAACGCTCAGACATGCTGGCACAGAAAGCCCATGATAACGATACTGGCTAAATGGCTTGCTGAGGTGGACTGAAGGTCAAAGTCAAAAACGGAGTTTGTAATGTAGGCCGGGTTAAGCGATAGTGTTCCCTATTTTAAATAGGTAAAGATGAAAGAAAATATTTATCCCGTATAAAATTGTTAACCGACTATTTGAAAATATATCAAATTGAGAAAATTTGATCCAAAACAACCACATAACAAGGTGGATTCAATATAAATGCGCCACCATTATGTTCCCGAATTTCTTCAAAAGCCTTGGACAGAAAACACCTCTGACGGGAAACTTGAGGTATTTCGGTTAGATTTACCACATATACCATCATCACGATACACTCCAAAATACACAGGATTTGATGACAATCTATACGCCCTTACCAAGGACACTGTTGCTGGAATGGATAAACAGGCAGTTGAAAAACTATTTCTTAAGCATCTCGATAATAATGCTGCACTCGTGCGTGATAAACTGGAGTGTCAGGGGTTAAAGCTTCTGACTTCAGACGATAAGGCACATTGGACACGTTTCTTAATGTCCTTACGGTTTCGTCAACCCGATGTTGTTGATATGTTGCAACGTGACGCAACAAAGCACCTAAAGGCATCTCTAAAAGAAGATTCGAAAACTTATGAAGAGCTTAACTCCGATGAGGACCCTACAACACTTGAAGAATTTACTGAAGAACAATATCCTGGTTTAATCGAAAACTTCGGGTTATCATTCTTTCATGAGTTGGTAGATAACCCTATATACGGTAACAAGATTCTTAGTATGAGGTGGTGGTTATGGGATTTTCAAGACACACCATATGAACTATTACTCTCAGATCATCCTTGTATATTCACGTCTGGCATTGATGATCCAAAGTGCGTCATTACATTACCCATCAGCCCAAAAAAAGCATTTATGACTACTCAAAGTCATGCCACAGCTAAAATAATACGCCATCAACATCCAAAAAATCTTGCAATGCTAATTAATGAGTCTTCAGTTATGCAATCTCGTGTCCGTATATATGCGCGCAATCAGTCGCCTGCTAGGCGATTTATTGAAAACAGAATTCATAAACGAAAAACTCAATAACTCATGACATATGATTAAATAGCTGAGCGTAAAGGTTAGTTGTACGCTTATGGCCGGTTTTTCTCTGCCAGCATAACTAAATAAAGGTCAGTTAATAGGTTTTAGGTTTGTTTTTTCTTTTGATCTTCCATCCACCTCAGCAAGCCATTTAGGTAGTGCCATTATCATGAGCTTTCTGTGCCAGCATGTCTGAGCATTTTTTGCGAGTTCTGGCGCAGCATGATAATGGCACTACCTAAATGGGAACCCCTGTGTCTTTTGCAGGGGCGTAGCTGACGTGGCGGCCTTTTCTGGGTACTCTTTTGGGCTGTAGCAAAAGAGTACCTCGCCCGCGGTGCGAGAACCGCGATGCCTAACTAAAAGCACCAGGTAAATACTAACTACCAAAACCATCAAGAACTCCGCGCCAATAGTTGCTTTACACTAAAGTACGAGTATAATCAGCCCTTTAAAAGCGGTAGCCATGGCTGCCGCTTTTGCTTTTTATGCAATTTATTTACCGATACTATTTACATTAATTAAAACAGAAAAATGACAACAAACGAACACCTGATGAAAACCTATGCCCCTCTCGATATAACATTTGAACACGGTGAAGGCGCCTACCTGTGGGACACAAACAAGCAACAATATCTTGATGCATTGTGTGGAATTGCTGTTTGTGGATTAGGTCACGCTCACCCTGCAATCACAAAAACCATCAGCGAACAGGCTGCCAAGTTACTGCATACATCCAATCTTTACCAGATTGATAAACAGCAGCATCTGGCTGATCAGCTGTGTGAAGTTTCTGGTTTGAGTCGTGTGTTTTTCTCTAACTCAGGTGCAGAGGCAAATGAAGCAGCAATTAAAATTGCACGTTTGTTTGGCCACAAAAATAATATAGAAAGTCCCTAACATCATTGTTATGGAAAACAGCTTTCATGGCAGGACCATGGCAACACTAAGTGCTACCGGCAACCGTAAAGTACAGGCTGGCTTTGAACCACTGGTACAGGGGTTTATTCGCGCACCCTATAACAACATTGGTGCAATTAAAAACATTGCCGAAAATAATAATAATGTGGTCGCTATTTTAGTCGAACCGATACAGGGTGAAGGCGGCATTAAGATTCCTGATAAAAACTATTTAAACCAGTTACGTGAAATATGTGATCAGCAAAACTGGTTATTAATGCTTGATGAAATTCAGACCGGTATGGGCCGAACTGGTGAGTGGTTCGCCTTTCAGCACAACAATATTCAACCGGATGTAATGACGCTAGCTAAAGCGCTCGGTAACGGCGTACCTATCGGTGCCTGCCTGGCAAATGAAAAAGCGGGTGAAGTTTTTCAGCCAGGCAACCATGGCTCCACCTTTGGCGGCAACCCGTTAATGTGTGCTACTGCATCTGCGGTTATCGATATCATTAAGTCTGAAAACTTACAGTCAAATGCCAGCAAGATGGGCACCTATATGCTTAATGCATTTAAAGACAAACTGGAACAGCTTGATGGCGTGCGCGAAATCCGCGGCCTGGGTCTGATGATCGGCATCGAACTGGAGCAGGATTGTACCGAACTGGTAAAACTTGCACTGGAACAACATATGCTAATAAATGTAACTGCAGGTAACGTGATCCGATTATTACCACCACTAATCATTAATCAGCAACAGGCCAACACTATCGTTAACACAGTTAGTGATCTGGTCATCACATCACTGCAAAGTGAAGCGGCAGCATAAACACATTAAACATGAATACTTCAATTAAAACTGGCTCTAACAATACTATTAGGCACTTTTTAACGCTAACTGATTTAAGTTCTGATGAATTCAGACAACTAATTAATCGCGCCATAGAATTAAAAGCCATGTTACATCGTGGTGAGATTTTCGAACCGCTAAAAAACAAAGTACTGGCAATGATTTTTGAAAAATCATCAACACGCACCCGCGTTTCATTTGAGTCCGGCATGGCACAATTTGGTGGTCACGCAATTTTTCTATCACCTCGCGATACCCAGCTCGGTCGAGGAGAGCCCATCGAAGATAGCGCCAGAGTTCTGTCCAGCATGACAGACTGTATTATGGTCAGAACTTTCGAGCATAAAAATGCGGAGTTATTAGCGAAATACTCATCGGTACCGGTGATTAACGGTTTAACCGATGATGTTCACCCCTGCCAGCTACTCGCTGATATGCAAACTTATTTTGAGCAACGTGGCGACATAAAGGGAAAAATAGTCACCTGGATCGGTGACGGCAACAATATGTGTCACTCATATATGCATGCAGCAAAACTGCTCGGCTTTAAATTAAACATTGCCTGCCCAGAAGGTTTTGAACCTCAGCCAAAATTCATCAACGAAACCAATGACTTTATCGAAATCACACATGATGTTTCTGCAGCTTGCGACAACAGTAACTTAATTGTGACTGATGTCTGGGCCAGCATGGGCCAGGAAGAAGAACAAAAAATTCGCGAACAGGCATTTAGCAATTACCAGGTTACAACCGAGCTAATGAAGACGGCAAATGCTGACGCACTATTTATGCATTGCCTGCCTGCACATCGTGGTGAAGAAGTCAGTGCCAATGTCATCGATGGCAATCAAAGCGTGGTTTGGGATGAAGCTGAAAATCGCCTGCACGCACAAAAAGCCTTACTTGAATTTTTACTGTTAAGTTAAACTTAGGAAGCCCCGAACAAGTCATGAATATGTATTGAGTACTCAGACTAGTTCAGCGTTACCTTAAAAACCAGCCAAATAAACGATTGTTATTCACTAAGCCGAGCCCTGATTATCCGACAGACATCTTGCCCGTACTCGTTCTCGGCAAGGCGTCGGTATACCACTGTAGCATTCCTACAGAAAATGTCATGTGTGAAAAACTTTCTCACTATGCCACTCTATTATTTGTTACCAGCGTATTGTTCTCTACTCTTATTTCGCCGAACGTTTTAGCTGATACTGACGCACAGCACACAGGTCAATCCATCCCCATAAACCTTTGCCCCGTAGAAAGCGAAACGGCAACAAAATATACTCCACCCCGTGCCTTTGCCACAGAAAATAAAGAAAACACAGAGATAGCTGCCGATGCAACTCAATCCAGCACAGACGGCTCAATAACACTTAATGGCAATGTGGTCGTCGAGCGAGACTTACTACGCGTTACTGCAGACCATGCTGCCTATAACAAGCCAAAGAATACATTAAAGTTTTCGGGCAACGTGCATATTGATACCGAAGCGTTGTCATTAGATGCAGAAGCCGGGGCTGTCAATATGGGCGCTGCAGATGAGCAAGGCAGTAAACAGGGAGAATTCACCAACATTAAATTTTTTATACCGGACAGCAACATGAAAGGCAGTGCTGATATCATTCACTCTGGTGACGATAAACGCTCCACACTGAACAATGCCAAAATCACCAGTTGTAACTTACTGGATCCTGACTGGATAATCAGTGCCGATGAAATTCGACTTGATCATAAGGATGAATCCGGCACAGCAAATGATGTCGTTATCCGATTCAAGAACGTTCCGTTTATGTACACACCGTACATGGCGTTCCCTATCAGTGACAAACGCCGCAGTGGTCTGTTATTTCCTTCAATCGGACTCTCGTCGTCAAATGGTGTTGAGCTGGCCGTCCCCTGGTACTGGAACATCGCGCCTAACCAGGATGCGGTTATCACGCCTCGCTATATGGAAAAACGCGGCCTTGAACTAGGTGGCAATTATCGTTATTTAACACAGTCGACCAAAGGCGAATTACAAGGCCAGTATCTACCCAATGATAACATCACACAGAAAGAACGCTATCAGGTTCAATATCAACAGCATTCTAGCATCCTGCCCAATCTGTTATTTGATATTGATCTACAGGATATATCTGACCCGGACTATTTTAATGACTTTGCAAACAATCTAAACATTTCCAGCCAGACCCATCTAAACCGCACAGCCACATTAAATTATAATTTAAGCAACTGGCGCATGAGGGCATTGCTGCAGGACATCCTGACCATTGATGAGTCAATATCTATAACCGACCGTCCATATGATCGACTGCCGCAGTTAACCTTTATTGGTGATAGCGAAATAGCACACTCACCGCTGCAGTTTACCCTTGATTCTGAATACGTTGACTTTCGACACCAGGATAACTTAAAAACGACTGGCTCACGTTTAACTATACGTCCAGGACTTCGCCTGCCGCTTACTGGCGCCGCCTGGTTTATCGATCCGGCAATCAAGTTCAGTCATACGCAATATGACGTTGGAACCGAAGGCAACTCAACGGTCCCCGGCACATCGTTGCCCATCGATAATCTTAACCTGCCAATAAGCAGTATTGATGCCGGCCTGTTTTTTGAACGTACCCTGAACAATGGTTACCAGCAAACACTTGAGCCCAGATTATATTATTTAAACGTGCCATTTGAAGACCAGAGTAATACGCCGTTGTTTGATACCAGTAACCCGGATTTCACTGTCGCCCAGTTGTTTCGAGATAACCGCTTTATTGGCGGCGACCGTATCGGTGATACCAACCAGCTCACCCTGGCTCTGACCAGTAGAATACTCAACCCGAACACGGGGAGTGAAATTCTTCGAGCCAGCATTGGCCAGATATATTATTTTAAAGACAGGAAAGTCTCACTGACTGGCAACACTGTCGATACCAGCAGTCAATCAGACATAGTTGCAGCGCTTGATACTAACTGGGGACGCTGGCAAAGCAATATAAACGTGCAATGGGATGTGGTAAGCAATACCTTTTCACAAGACAGTTATTTCCTGCATTATCAATCTGATGCAAGGCACCTGTTTAATATCGGCTATCGCAAACGCCTAATAAACAACATTATTGATATTGAACAGGTTGACACATCTTTTGTCTATGCTATTAATGCAAACTACAGTGGCATCGCGCGCTTTAATTATTCGCTAAAAGACAGAAAACCTTTAGATACTATTGCTGGAATTGCCTACGATAGCTGCTGCTGGTCTCTTCAATTATTAGCACAGCAGCGAATAAACAATGCCACAACTACAACTATTGTCAACGATGATACGTACGACAACTCAATACTGGTACAATTCGTATTTAAAGGCCTGGGCAGTTTGTCCGGCAATAAAACCCGAAATACGTTAGAGCAATCCATTTATGGCTACACCGATGTTTTCCAATAAGCCGAAGCCGATAAAGCACAGATTACCAGCCCGGCAGATCTTTCACAGATTCTGTTTACTATTATTCAGTATCAGCACTACCTGTTATGCCGAACTAAAACCTCTGGACCATATTGTTGTTGTGGTTAATGACGGCGTCATCACCCAGACCATGCTGGACAACCGGATCACTGATTTTCGAAAACAGCTGGAGATAAGCCAGGTGTCACGCATCGACCCGGCAGCGCTTAAAAAACAGGTTCTGGAAAGAATGATCCGTGACACCATTCAATTGCAACAGGCAAAACAATTTGGAATAACAGTTGATGATTTAATGTTAAACCGCATGCTGGAGCAACTGGCAAAAAGCAATAATATGACTCTCGAAACTTTTCGTGACACGATTGAAGCGGAAGGCCTGGACTACACACGCTTTCGTGAACAGACGCGTAATGAGATCATTATTAACCAGCTTCAGCAACGCGCTGTTGCCAGCAAAATAAATGTATCTGACCAGGAAATACTGCAGTACATCGATCAAAATGAAAATGATGAGTTCTTCAAAAGTCAGTTACCATATTCTACACATTCTGATTACTACGCCGGAAGCCGCATCATCTGATGAGATCGAAGAAGCCAGGCAAAAAGTCGATGATGTGTATAAAAAAATCATTAATGGTGCAAACTTTGAAGACATGGCCATTAAATACTCAAGTGGCCGCAATGCATTAAAGGGAGGGGATCTGGGTGAACGAAAAGCCAATGAATTACCCAGGTTATTCCTCGACGCAGTCAAAAACCTAAATCCCGGTGAGACATCAGAACCGGTTAAAAGCGCCAGTGGATTTCATATACTCAATTTAGTCAGCAGCTCCAATGATCAGGTCATGGTGCAGCAATCCAACATTCGGCATATTCTAATTCGCACCAGCAGTGAAGTAAGCGATGATCAGGCACGCAAGACACTGTTAGAATTAAGAGAAGCTATTGAAAACGGAAAAAGTTTTGCAGAGCTCGCCAGTGAGTTTTCTGAAGACCCCGGCTCTAAAATTAAAGGCGGCGACCTGGGATGGACCAATCCTGGTGACCTTGTTCCCGCCTTTGAAAATGTTGCCAACAGTCTGGAGATAGAACAGCTTTCAGAGCCTTTCAAAACCCCTTTTGGCTGGCACATCATAGAGGTGCTGGAACATCGTCAACATGATCAGGGAAAAACCAATAAAGAGAATCAGGCTCGCAACGCAATTCAAAAACAAAAAGCCGACGAAGAAACTCGTCTCTGGTTACGCCGTATCCGCGACGAGGCCTATGTTGAATATATTGACGAGGCCTATGTTAAATAAGCCAAAAAAGCAGCCCTGAAAAACAAGCTGAAAACAAGCCTCGCAACAACAATGAACCATAAAATCGTTATCACTTCAGGTGAACCTGCAGGCATAGGTCCAGACATATGCCTTAGTTTAGCGAAACTGAACGTTGCCGACACACTAAATGCCAGCTTATATATTATCGCAGATCCGGAGTTATTAACCGAGCGAGCCAGGCAACTTAACAACCGCATCAAGTTTCAAATTCATCAGGATACAAACAAGCTAAGACATTTTTACGACAGTGATAAACTTAATGTCATCCCCATAAAACTACAGGCAAACTGCCAGCCTGGAAAACTTGACCCGGCGAATAGTGTTTACGTATTGCAAATGCTGGATCTTGCATGTCACTTGTGTCTGCAAAACAAGGTCGATGCCATGGTCACCGGGCCAGTACAAAAAAGCATCATAAATGAAGCAGGCTTTAAGTTCACCGGGCATACCGAATATCTGGCTGAAAAATCATCGTCTACACGTATAATAAAACCTGTCATGATGCTGGCAACGAACAGTTTACGTGTTGCTTTAGCAACTACCCACCTGCCCTTGAAAGATGTCAGCCAGGCGATCACCATAGAATCGTTAAATGAAACATTAACCATATTAAATAATTTTTTAATACAACATGCGTCAATATATAAACCTAAAATACTGGTCTGCGGTTTAAATCCGCATGCAGGTGAAGGTGGTAACCTGGGCGCTGAAGAAATCAATACGATTATTCCTGTCATCGAAAAATTAAAACAACAGGGACTGGATTTAACAGGCCCACTTCCAGCCGATACTTTATTCACAGAAAAATATTTAGCTCATGCGGATGCAGTGCTTGCCATGTACCACGACCAGGGACTGCCCGTATTAAAATACAGCGGTTTTGGTAAAGCGGTTAATATCACACTTGGCCTGCCCTTTATACGTACCTCGGTTGACCATGGCACCGCTCTGGATTTAGCGGCTTCTGGCGAAGCCAGCAATAGCAGTTTAATCGAAGCGATCAACATGGCAGTTGAACTAAGCCAGTAAAGCTAAAGGAGCCTCTGATCAATTATATATTATCTCTGCGAGACCTGAAGCGCACAGATACAAGGCGCGCTTTGCAGCAAATGGCCTTAGTCCTTTGCAAGAAGTGCAACGCAGTAGATGTGCGGTTCAGGCCTCGCCCTGCGGGGCTTGCAGGCGGGCTCGCACTCCGCGTTACAAGCTTTCACCATGCAATAAGCATGCTTTCAAGCTTGAGCCTTGATTGCAAACCCGCCTGCAAGCCAGAGATATTATATAATTGATCAGAGGCTCCTTAATATATAGCATGCAACACTACGCAAAAAAACGATTTGGGCAGAACTTTCTGGTTGATCCATCTATTATCAATCACATTGTTGATAGCATCCAGCCACAAGTTGAAGACCTGATGATTGAAATTGGTCCCGGCCTGGGCGCGATGACAAAACCTTTGTTATCCCGATTAAATCATCTGAATGTTATCGAACTAGATCGTGACATCATACCGAAGCTTGTCAGGAACTGCATATCTTCTGATAAAGAAAATAAAAATAAGCTTCTCGTCAATGAATATGATGTGCTCAAATTCGATTTTTCGGACTTTCATGCCAAACAAAACCAGGCAGCAGGATTAACTGAGAAAAAACTCCGCATTGTTGGCAACCTGCCTTACAACATTTCAACGCCTGTTTTATTTCACTTGATAAACTATCGCCACTTGATTCAAGATATGCACTTTATGTTACAGAAAGAAGTTGTTGACCGAATTGTATCGACACCCGGTAATAAATCTTATGGCAGGTTAAGCGTCATGATACAAACATTCTGCACAACCCAGGCTTTATTTGAAGTGCCTCCTTACGCATTTCAGCCGGCACCAAAAGTCGATTCCGCCATCATTCGCCTGCAACCCAATACCCAGTTTGAAAAACATATCGATGATTTTTCAGGATACGAAGAACTTGTCAGACAAGCCTTTTCACAAAGGCGTAAAACATTAAAAAACACACTCAAAAACTATTGTTCTGCAGAGCAAATAGAAAACGCTGGTTTGTTACCGTCTCAACGCGCCGAAGAATTATCAACCACTGACTTCGTTAACCTGTACAACTCGAGCACCCATAACTCTCTCTAAGTTGTAACATTATTACATTCTAATTTATTAAAATGATGGCTAATAACCATTTATCAGTTAGCTAAATGATTACATCAACTAATGGTATAATATTTACTAATCCTGAAATTATTAAGAGATCTTTGATTAAGTTACAGCCATATTGATTAATTATACGCAGGTGTGTATTCGACTATTTCACGAAGTGAGAAGTTTTGGTCAAGAATGACTTTATATCGCCTAGCATAGCGGTGTGCCGATACTGCCAGAGATGGACGGACAGATATTTGCTCCTCGGCAATAGCTCCTCGGTAACGCAGGAGCAGTTACCGAGGAGCAGCGAAGCGGTGTGACGAAAAAATACGGGCTATTTTAACCAGTCTAAAATAATTGGACTTGATCAGATTTTCCTTGAGCACGGTGGTATTCAAATGAACAAAATAGACATTAAAGTTCAGCCTGCTTTCATTGCTGAACAATCAGACCCAGAAAAAAACCATTACGTGTTTTCGTACACAGTTACGATTCGCAACATTGGATCTACACCAGCCAAATTATTAACACGCCACTGGGTGATCACTGATGGTGATGGCCTTATACAGGAAATCAAAGGCGAAGGTGTCATTGGTGAACAGCCGCACTTAAAACCTGGCGAAGGCTTTCAATATACCTCCGGCACTTTCATGAATACACCCTATGGCACTATGCATGGAAGTTACCAGATGATCGCTGATTCTGGTGAAAAATTTGACGCCAAAATACCCAGCTTTCAACTAGCGGTACCAAACGCTCTACATTAAAACAATCCTCATATGGCATTAAAACATAGCTATACGTTGTTAGCGCCTGTTTATGACCGCATTGTTTCAGGTCCAATTGATGCTTATCGTCAAATAAGTCTTTCGCGGATAAAGGATACACACAATAAAAACATTCTTATCAATGGTATTGGCAGTGGTCTGGATATACCTTACCTGCCTGAAGGAGGCTATTATACTGGTACCGACATAACACCAGCAATGTTAAAGCGCGCCAAATATCGCGCACATAAACACGCAATTGATAACCTAATTAATATTAAATTTCAGCTAGCCGATAGCCAGGCATTACCATTTGAAGACAACAGTTTTGATGCCGTGGTGATGCATTTAATACTCGCTGTTGTACCAAAACCAGAACTAGCATTAAAAGAGGCATGTCGTGTATTAAAACCAGGCGGTAGCATTTACATCTTCGATAAATTCATTCGTACAGGACAATTAGCCTTAGGCCGGCGATTAATTAACATTTTTTTGCGCCACATTGCGACACGCACCGACGTGATATTTGAAGATGCATTAAAATCTTGCCCTCAATTAATCCTCAGCCATGATGAACCCGCACTTGCTAAAGGCTGGTTCAGGCTGATAGAGTTAAGAAAGTTATGAGTTGGCAGTTGTTAGTTTGCAGGTAATAGCTTTTCTTTGTTTTTTCTGCCTACTGCGAACTAAAACCTGCTAACTTTCTTTTTCAGGAGCAATTTATGGCGACATACGCCATTGGTGATGTACAAGGATGTTTTGACGAGCTAAAAGCGCTTTTAACTCAAATTAATTTTAATACTGACTGCGACCAACTCTGGTTTTGCGGTGATCTGGTTAATCGTGGTCCAAAATCGCTGGAAACCCTGCGTTTTGTAAAATCTCTTGAAGGCAATGCCGTTTCTGTTTTAGGCAATCACGATTTACATCTTTTAGCGACAGCCTTTAATCATAAAAAACCCGGCAAAAATGACACGTTTGATGAACTGTTACAGGCTAACGATTCACTCGAGTTAGTTAACTGGTTGCGTCAGCAATCGATGGCGCACCACGACGACAAAAAAAACATTACGCTACTCCATGCTGGTGTACACCCGCACTGGAGCATCAGGAAAACGCTAAAACTTGCTGCTGAAGTAGAACATGTTTTACAAAGTAGTCAACATAAAAATTTTTACAAACACATGTATGGCGACAAACCTTTGTTATGGGATGACTCTTTATCTGGCTGGTCACGCTACCGTTATATAACCAATACACTGACCCGATTACGTTATTGTGACGAACAGGGCAAAGCCGCTTTAAATGCAAAAGGCCCACCTGGCAGTCAGGCGAAAAAATTATACCCGTGGTATGAAGTGCCGGGTCGAGTATCCCAACATGACACCATTATTTTTGGTCACTGGTCCACCCTGCCACATGCAGGTGTGTCGAGTATAAATAATAGCTATGCCATTGATTCCGGGTGTTTATGGGGCGGCGCATTGACCGCGATGAGAATAGATGTGGAACCATTTGAGTATTCTCGACTTAATTGTCCGGGTGCAAGGAAACCAACCGGTAAATAGTTAAAAAAAAGGGACACCAAACCGGTGTCCCATTTCAAGAGTCTATAAATCTATTGCCCTTACTGTGACAGACCGTTATCACCCAAGTTCAACATAGTAGTCACTTTTTTTCTAAGAGAATCGCTGATTAAGTTAATTAGCCAAATTTATTAAAATGGGCGTAGGAATTGTGGCTGTATGTTTCACGAAGTGAGTAGTTTTGGTCAAGGATGGCCTTATGTCGCGCAGCATAGGGATGTGCGAGAGCGATAATAGTTATTCTATTGCTACGATCTTCGGGGAAGATACGGACGATTTTAACAAGCCTAAAATAATTGGACTTGATCAGCGCTTCTCTAAGGTAACAAAACGGCAATTATATAAATTCTTTTCATCTGCCGGCCGAGTTACCGTATCTTTTTCCAACCACTGACTTTCTTGAAATATTGGAAACCAGGCATCACCTTCAAATACGGCATCGACATAAGTAAGATACATACGATCTACCTGAGGCAATAACATTTCATAAATCGTACTACCACCAATTATCATTATTTCTTCCGCATCCGGCACAGCGGCTACAGCATCTTCAAAACTACTGACGCAGACCACACCATCAAACCGGATATCAGGATTTCTGCTTAAAACTATGTTTGTCCGTCCCGGCAACGGCTTACCAATGGACTCAAAGGTTTTTCGTCCCATCACAATGGGTTTCCCCATAGTTACCGACTTAAAATGCGCAAAATCTGCCGGCAGATGCCAGGGAAGCTGGTTTTTATTACCAATCAGGTGGTTACGATCCATCGCTGCGATAATTGAAATAATCACTGTTTGATAACCACTTTAGTTAATGTTTGAAAAAACAAAAAGCTGTTGTCCGCAGATGAACGCAAATAGACGCCAATAAAAACAAAAGAAAATACAGTACGCGAAGAACGCAAAATACGCAAAAGTTTTAAAAATAATTCGCGTTCTTTGCGTGTTTCGTGGACTATGCTTTTAATCTTTTTAATTTGCGTCTATTTGCGTTCATCTGCGGAAAATAATATTTTTAAACTGCAACAACAGCCTTAATATGGGGATGCGCTTCATAACCGACAAGTTCGAAGTCATCAAATTTAAAATCAAATATTGATTTCACTTCTGGATTAATTTTCATCACTGGCAGTGGCAGAGGTTTGCGACTTAACTGCTCATCCACCTGTTCCAGATGATTGGAATACAGGTGTGCATCACCCAGGGTATGTACAAAATCACCCGGCATCAGATCACAGACCTGAGCGACCATCATAGTCAGTAAAGCATAGGATGAAATATTAAAAGGAACGCCGAGAAAAATGTCAGCACTGCGCTGATACAACTGACAGGAAAGTTTTCCATCGGCGACATAAAATTGAAACATCATGTGGCATGGTGGCAACGCCATATTTTCTATCTCAGCCACATTCCAGGCATTAACAATGATACGACGTGAATCGGGGTTATTCTTTATCTGATCAATGATTTGCGTAATCTGATCAATATGCCTGCCATCAGCCGCCGGCCAGTTACGCCATTGGTAGCCATAAACCGGACCCAGATTACCGTCTTCATCAGCCCACTCATTCCAGATACGCACACCATTATCCTGCAAATATTTAATGTTAGTTTCACCACTTAAAAACCAGAGAAGCTCATGGATAATTGATTTCAGGTGACATTTTTTGGTAGTAATCAGGGGAAAACCCTCACTCAAATCAAAACGCATCTGGTAACCAAAAACGGAAACCGTACCAGTACCGGTTCTATCTTCTTTTTTGGTACCGTTCTCACGAACGTGACGACATTAAATCAAGATATTGTTTCATGGACGACTCTTTTCTACTTTGATTCTTCAGCGAAATATAATAAACAATGAGTCCAAATAATATCATAGGCAGTGATAAAAGCTGACCCATAGACATCCAGTCAAATGCAATAAAACCTAAATGCGCGTCGGGTATTCTGAAAAATTCGGTAATAAAACGAAAACTTCCATAACAAATCATAAACACAGCCGATACAGCCATATACGGTCGTGGTTTAGATGAATACCACCATAAAATCAGAAACAATAATAATCCTTCTGTAAAGGCCTGGTATAACGATGATGGATGGCGAGCAATGTGGTCCCCATAATCCAGCGCCCAGGGCATAACGTTCTCCATCTGCCGCCCCCATAACTCCTTATTAATGAAGTTACCAATTCGACCTGCGCCTAAACCAATGGGAACCCAGGGTGCAATAAAATCCGATACCTGGAAAAATGTCATATCGTTTTTACGGCCAAATAAATAAAGACCGGTAAAGACACCTAGCATACCGCCATGGAATGACATTCCGCCCTGCCAGATGTAAAAAATAGAAATCGGGTTATCGATAAAAGATGAGAAGTTATAAAACAGGGTATAACCAAGACGACCGCCAAGAATTACTCCCAGGGCACCGTAGAAAATAACATCTTCCACCTGCTTGCGCGTCCAGTTAATGTCTTCACGTTTGCAGCGCTGCACACCGTAAAACCAGGCACCAACAAAACCAACCAGGTACATTAAACCGTACCAGTGAACTTTTAATGGACCGAGGGAAAGTGCGACAGGGTCAATTTCGGGGTAAATAATCATGGGCAGGAATCTTAACAGAAAGGCACAACATCAATGAATAAATTGATAAATTAGCAAAGATAAAAACTAACTTTTTGCCGCGAAGGACGCAAACTACAAATAAATTTTCTTTGCGCTATTTGCGTAATTCGCGGCAAAAGTTTCTTTTCTGTAATATTTAATTCAGGAAAAAAAATACCCGACCATTTCTGATCGGGTATTTGGTATTAAAGCCTGGCGGTTATTTACATGGATGTAATGTATGCCGGTTTTGCAGGAGCAAAAACCGGTGTCCTACTTTACTCCGGGCTTCCTGCCCTCCACCCTTCGGGTTCACTTCGCTCATGTAAAAATCGTTCCTGACGTTTTTGTTATGCATATGGATGTGCTGTATGCCGATAATGCAGGAGCATTTATCGGCCACTACCTTCGAGCAGGACATTATCAAACTATAAATAAAAAAAGCCCCTGTCAAAATCGACAGGGGCTTTTGCATTTAAAGCCTGGCGGTGTCCTACTCTCACATGGGGAGACCCCACACTACCATCGGCGCTAAATAGTTTCACTTCTGAGTTCGAGATGGGATCAGGTGGTTCCTACTTGCTATTGCCGCCAGACAAACTGGTTGAAGAGCATAGCGATGAAACCATCCCGAGGTTGTCGAGGGATCTCATTAATACTAGCCGTACTCTTCGAAACTGGAAAGCCAAACTACATTATTATATTCTAGTGTTACACACCAAATAAGCGCCTTTGTGTTCGCTATTACTGTCAGCGGAAACACTTGGGGTTATATGGTCAAGCCTTACGGTCAATTAGTACAGGTTAGCTTCACACATTACTGCGCTTCAACACCCTGCCTATCAACGTCGTAGTCTTCGACGGACCTACAAGGAACTTAAAGTTCCAGTGAGAACTCATCTTAGGGTCCGCTTCCCGCTTAGATGCTTTCAGCGGTTATCGGTTCCGTACGTAGCTACCCGGCAATGCCACTGGCGTGACAACCGGAACACCAGGGGTACGTCCACTCCGGTCCTCTCGTACTAGGAGCAGCTCCCTTCAATTCTCAAACGCCCACGGCAGATAGGGACCGAACTGTCTCACGACGTTCTAAACCCAGCTCGCGTACCACTTTAAATGGCGAACAGCCATACCCTTGGGACCTGCTTCAGCCCCAGGATGTGATGAGCCGACATCGAGGTGCCAAACACCGCCGTCGATATGAACTCTTGGGCGGTATCAGCCTGTTATCCCCGGAGTACCTTTTATCCGTTGAGCGATGGCCCTACCACTAAGAACCACCGGATCACTATGACCTGCTTTCGCACCTGCTCGACGTGTCTGTCTCGCAGTCAAGCGCACTTCTACCATTATGCTCATTGCGCGATGTCCGACCGCGCTGAGTGCACCTTCGTACTCCTCCGTTACTCTTTTGGAGGAGACCGCCCCAGTCAAACTACCCACCATACACTGTCCCCAACCCGGATAACGGGTCTAGGTTAGAACTCCAAACATACCAGGGTGGTATTTCAAGGTTGACTCCACGATAACTGGCGTTACCGCTTCAAAGTCTCCCACCTATCCTACACAAGTAGGCTCAAAGTTCAGTGCAAAGCTATAGTAAAGGTTCACGGGGTCTTTCCGTCTAGCCGCGGGTAAACTGCATCTTAACAGCTATTTCGATTTCACTGAGTCACTGGTGGAGACAGTGTGGCCATCATTACGCCATTCGTGCAGGTCGGAACTTACCCGACAAGGAATTTCGCTACCTTAGGACCGTTATAGTTACGGCCGCCGTTTACCGGGGCTTCGATCAAGAGCTTCTCCGAAGATAACCCCATCAATTAACCTTCCGGCACCGGGCAGGCGTCACACCCTATACGTCCTCTTGCGAGTTTGCAGAGTGCTATGTTTTTAGTAAACAGTTGCAGCCACCATTTTATTGCAACCCCCAACAGCTTACGGAGTAAATCCTTCACCGCCAGGGGCGTACCTTCTCCCGAAGTTACGGTACCATTTTGCCTAGTTCCTTCACCAGTGTTCTCTCAAGCGCCTTAGAATTCTCATCCCACCCACCTGTGTCGGTTTGGGGTACGGTCAAATTTAACCTGAAGCTTAGGGGCTTTTCCTGGAAGCATGGCATCGACTACTTGGCTCTCCGAAAAGAGTTACGTCATTGTGTCTCAGCATTAACAAGGACCCGGATTTACCTAAGTCCTCTGCCTACACACTTAAACCGGGACAACCAACGCCCGGATAGTCTAGCCTTCTCCGTCCCCCCATCGCAGTTAAATTCGGTACAGGAATATTAACCTGTTTACCATCGACTACGCCTTTCGGCCTCGCCTTAGGTACCGACTAACCCTGCGCCGATTAGCGTTGCGCAGGAAACCTTGGGTTTTCGGCGTGCGGGTTTCTCACCCGCATTATCGTTACTCACGTCAACATTCGCACTTCTGATACCTCCAGCATTCCTTACAGAACACCTTCACAGGCCTACAGAACGCTCCTCTACCACTCATACATAAGTATGAATCCACAGCTTCGGTATATAGCTTAAGCCCCGTTACATCTTCCGCGCGAGCCGACTCGACCAGTGAGCTATTACGCTTTCTTTAAAGGGTGGCTGCTTCTAAGCCAACCTCCTGGCTGTCTGTGCCTTCTCACATCGTTTCCCACTGAGCTATATTTAGGGACCTTAGCTGGTGGTCTGGGTTGTTTCCCTCTTGACAACGGACGTTAGCACCCGCTGTCTGTCTCCCGTGCTAAAACTTGTCGGTATTCGGAGTTTGCAATGGTTTGGTAAGTCGGGATGACCCCCTAGCCATAACAGTGCTCTACCCCCAACAGTCATACACGAGGCTCTACCTAAATAGATTTCGAGGAGAACCAGCTATCTCCGGGCTTGATTAGCCTTTCACTCCTATCCACAGTTCATCCCCTCATTTTTCAACATAAGTGGGTTCGGTCCTCCAGTAGGTGTTACCCCACCTTCAACCTGACCATGGATAGATCGCCCGGTTTCGGGTCTACTCCTAGCGACTCGACGCCCTATTAAGACTCGATTTCTCTACGCCTCCCCTATACGGTTAAGCTTGCCACTAAAAGTAAGTCGTTGACCCATTATACAAAAGGTACGCAGTCACTCACGAAGAGCTCCTACTGCTTGTATGCACACGGTTTCAGGTTCTATTTCACTCCCCTAAAAGGGGTTCTTTTCGCCTTTCCCTCACGGTACTGGTTCACTATCGGTCGGCAACTAGTATTTAGGCTTGGAGGGTGGGCCCCCCATGTTCAGACAGGATATCACGTGTCCCGCCCTACTCGATTTCATTGAAAACGTCTTTTCGTGTACGGGGCTATCACCCACTATGGCTGCACTTTCCAGAGCATTCCACTAAAACGTAATCAACTTAAGGCCTGGTCCCCGTTCGCTCGCCGCTACTAAGGGAATCTCGGTTGATTTCTTTTCCTCCGGGTACTTAGATGTTTCAGTTCCCCGGGTTCGCCTCATATACCTATGTATTCAGTATAAGATACCTAATAAATTAGGTGGGTTTCCCCATTCGGAAATCCTAGGATCAAAGCGTGTTTATCAGCTCCCCTAGGCTTATCGCAGATTACTACGTCCTTCATCGCCTGTTGCCGCCAAGGCATCCACCATGTGCACTTATTCACTTGACCATATAACCCCAAGCATTCTGAAGCACCTGACCTTTTATCAGTTATGCGCTTCAAACAAGGTTATACAGCTTATTTGTGAGTAACACTTGAATA
>CAVWXQ010000050.1:0-84147 GCA_963759005.1 uncultured Gammaproteobacteria bacterium | reverse complement strand
AGTTAATTTTTGGATGATGGAAATATTTAGCAACTCTTGCAGGTTTTTTTTGTAACATGCGCATATGTGAAATAACCTTATCCTTAAGCTGTTTGTTGTCACGTGCAGGTGCGAGACTGTGAACGCCTGCCTTTAAATCACAGTTCAAATATTCATCTGGATTAAGCTCCGGAGAATAAGCAGGTAAATAAAACACCTCAATTTCATCTGTATGTTCAACTAACCATGCTTTGACCACCTTGGCATGATGCACGCGAAGATTATCCAGAATGAGAAACACTTTACGTTTGGCATCCTTTATTAATCGTTTCATGAAAGTAATCAGTCGTTTTGCATTCATGCTGCCATCATAAATCTGAAATCGCACTTTACCTTGATTCGTTATAGCTGAAATCATATTGCTGGAGCTACGCTTGGCTGATAACCGAATCACTGGCGTTCGACCCTTCGGTGCATAACTTCGTCCATGTTGAGTATCCGACCTTATCCCCGTCTCATCCCCCCAGTAGATCTCTGCATCTTCGCACTTGGCTCTTGATTTGATCTCTGGGTATTCTTCCTTCAACCATTTCTTCACTTTGCTTGAGCTTTGCTCATAAGCCCGCTTCAAAGGTTTTTGCGGCGTAAATCCCCAACCAGCTAAATAATCACCCACGGTTCTGATGGCAAGCTTGATGCCAAATTTATCTTCAATGAGTTCCTTAACTGCTTTGCGCGTCCATAGCGCATAGACCATCTTTAATTGGTCAGGTGTTTTGTCAGCAATAAGGCGCTGAATCTCCTTTTCCTGATCTGGCCTAAGGGCTCTGCCACTGCCGATTTTGCGCCCTCGATCTTGAGAGGCGATTCCCTTGCTTCCTTTCGCCTTGTAAGCCCGAACCCATTTCCCTATCGTTTCAAAATGTACACCCACAAGTTCTGCAATTTCTTTGTACTGACAACCTTTTGAATGCAATCGGATGGCCTGTTTACGTTTCTCTTCTTGAACTTGGGGAGATAACTTGCGTGCGTCTTCTTTCATGCACGCATTATATCATCTCTATAAAACCACCGGGTTAATAGTACAGGGTAATGTTTTTCTCATGCTACCAGCGTGAGTAAAATGGCACTTTACTGAGTTACTATGTCGCGTAAGTTCGATATTTTAATTCGTCACCCTGCTTGATTATCCAGAAGATAATTATCCAGGGTGGCAAAACTATCTTCCACATTATCGCGTGTCGAAGATGGACGTGAATGGATAATCTCGTCATGAGGACGCACCTCTATGAGTAACTTAACTCAAGATCAACGTTTACTAGCAATTAAATCGCCTTTAGCAAAAGACGAGCTATTGCTAACTTCATTTGAAGGCTCAGAATATATTTCTGACCTGTTTGAATTTCAAATTGAAGTTTTATCAAGCAATCACTCTATTCAGCCAGAAGCGCTAATTGGTAAAACCGTCACCATTACCATCCAGAATGATCTGAAACGGTCATTCAATGGTTATATAAGCAGTTTTACTTACGGAGAAGTTAAAGCCGATAACTTACGTAGCTATCGTATGACTATGGTACCGTGGTTATGGTTCTTGTCTAAAAATAATAATTTTCGTATATTTCAGGGCAAAAACACCAAAGATATAATCTCGCAAGTCTTTAAGGACCTGGGCTTTAACGATTTTGACTATAAAGCAACAGGAAACCCAGCGGTACGTAATTATTGCGTTCAATACAATGAAAGCGATTTGAATTTTGTCTCACGTCTTTTTGAAGAAGATGGCATTGCTTATTACTTTGAGCAAAAAAAAGACAAACATGTATTGCAAATTGTGGATGAAGCAAATGCCTATCAGGCATGCGCTGAAACCGAATTGACCTATTCAAAAGGTAATCAGCCTAATACTCAGCTTACACGTTGGCAACATAATCATGAATTTAGAAAAGGTAAATGGTCGTTAAATGACTATGATTTTGCACAACCGACAAAATCACAGTTACAGACAACTGCATCTACCAGTAAATTTGCTAATGCGAAAGAGTATGAACATTATGAATACTCGCCGTACCATGACTTTAGTGGTATTAAAGATTTAACAAAAAAACGCATAGAAGCTGAAGAAACACCAATGAATTTCATCGAAGCATCAAGTGATTGCAGCAGTTTTTATGCCGGTGGTAAGTTTAAACTTAGTAAACATGCGGTCAGCTCAGAGCAGGGCAGTTATATTATTACAGTAATAAAACACCGTGCTATCGATAATAGCTACCTGGCTGGTCACGAAAGTGAGTCTGAATATGGCAACGATTTTGCCTGTATTCCAGAGGCAGTGCACTTTCGTCCGCCTTTAACCCATATAAAACCAGTCATGCCGGGTCCGCAATCAGCGGTAGTGGTTGGGCCTGCTGGAGAAGAAATTTACATAGACAAATATGGCCGCATCAAAGTGCAGTTTTTCTGGGATAGAGAAGGCAAAAAAGATGAAAACAGCACCTGCTATTTAAGAGTGGTTCAACCCTGGGCCGGTTCAGGCTGGGGCACATCATTCATTCCTAGAATGGGCATGGAAGTAATTGTTAACTTTATCGATGGCGATCCGGATCGTCCACTGGTCACCGGTTCTGTTTACAATGGAGACAACATGCCACCATATAGTAGTAAAACACAAAGTGGTATAAAAACACGATCAACCAAAAGTGGCAATTCGTCTAACTTTAATGAATTAAGGTTCGAAGATAAAAAAGATGGTGAACAGATTTATCTGCATGCTGAGAAAAACCTGGATAGCATGGTTGAAAACGACGAGACCCATACCGTCGATCACAACCGGGCTAAAACTATTGGTGATAATGAAACATCCACCATAGGTAAAAATCGCGATAAGAGTGTGGGTGAAAATCAGAGTGAAAGTATCGGTAAAGATAAAACCATTGATGTTGGCGCTAACCACGCAGAATCAATTGCTAAAGATAAAACTTTGGATATAGGTGCCAGTCATACCGAATCAATTGGTAAGGACATGAAGCTTCAAGTGGGTGATGATCTGACAGAAGATATTGGTAAAAATCTTAGTATCACCGCAGGTGATCAGATTACGTTAAAAACAGGTTCAGCTTCAATTACCATGAAAAAAAATGGTGATATAACGATTAAAGGTAACAACATTACAGTACAAGGTTCCTCTAACGTTAATGTCAAAGCTTCTAGCAATGTTGTTCTTAAGGGCAGCAAAGTTACAACTAACTAGCTGAACCAATAGTAATTCATAACCGTGAAGCAAGAAGAGCTGGAGCAGACGAGGGAACAAGAAATAACGGAACCTGTTGCCAATGTATTATCACCAGGTGAAATTGTTATTGGTGTTTTAACGGGAATTAACCAACAGGGCCAGGCACTTGTTAATTTTCAGGATAACCTGGTTGCGTCACCGATTCCTGCGATTTCTACCATTGAATTTAGTTCACGGCAAATTGGTCGGCAGGTTGCTTTGCTGTTTGCTGAGGGCAATTTATCTAAGCCGGTCATCATGGGATTAATACACAGTGCTTTGGATGTAATGCTTGAGAATTTCGAAGTCGTTGTCGAAGAAGATAATAAAGAAGAGACGTCAAGTTCGAATGGTAATGCCAAAACATCGGTAATGGAAGATGTACTGCTCGATGGTAAGCGGATAGTGCTTGAAGGCAAGGAAGAAGTCGTCCTCAAATGTGGCGAAGCAAGTATTACGTTAACAAAAGCCGGCAAGATTCTTATTCGCGGCAAATATTTATTAAACCGCTCAACCGGGGTGAATCGTATTATGGGCGGTTCGGTGCAAGTGAACTAAATTTATTTGCTTATGTTACAAATTCAAAATAACACACCTTTCGCTGCAACCATGGCCCTGTTTCCGAATGAACAGGCCGTCGATACGCTATACCTATTAGTCAGGGCGACATTTAATATCGGTAAACAATGGTCGCTTGCGGATGAGCAAATACCCCCGATGGTTGCTGATGAGTACTGGACAGAGCCGGGCGAATCCAGTGTCAAATATGGTTCAGACCATCACACCGGTAAACCCAGTAGTGACATCATTATGGTAGGTCATGCGTGTGCGCCCAACGGTCAGGAAGTTAAACAACTAGACGTTAGCCTCAGTGTTGGTCAGGTGCATAAAACAGTTCGTGTTTTCGGTGATCGTCAGTGGCACAACGGCCGCATCACATCACCAAAAACATTTAAAACGATGCCAATGGTTTATGAAAAAGCCTTTGGTGGTGAATACATTAAGGATGGTGTCTCCACCGCAGTAGAAGACCGTAACCCTGTTGGCCAGGGGTTTGCCGGGCAGCGCAAAGTAGAAGAAATGAATGGTGTGTTATTGCCTAATTTAGAAGATCCCAATAACTTGATTACTGATATCAAACAGCAACCCAATCCCGCCTGTTTTGCCGTCAGTGCGCCTCATTGGAAGCCTCGCTTTGCCCATGCAGGTACCTATGATGAAATCTGGCAAACGCAACGAGCACCGTACTTACCAGAAGATTTTGACAGGCGTTTTTTTAACATGGCGCACACAGATCTGGTTTATCCGGGGTTTCTTTCTGGCGGCGAACCAGTCGAAATCAAGAATATGAATCCTCATGGTACACTTGAATTCAGCTTGCCCCATGTCAGGTTAAATACGGTGGTATCCATGGCTGAAGATTCGGTGCAACCGCAGTTTAATTTAGAAACATTAATTATTGAGCCCAACGAATTAAAACTCAGTATGGTGTGGCGCGCGGCAGTACAATGCGACAAAAAAGCACTGAAAATAAGTAACATAAAAGTTAATCTGACAAGATAATAAGCGCAGGTAAAAATTATGGCACAAACAACATTTTCAAATAGTCGAGGAATTGCTCATAAGGGCAGTGGTGGTATGAGTGTGGTTTTTCCTGATGTCTGTAAGACACAATGTGGACCACCTATTATACCAATTCCTTATCCCAATATGGGCAAGGCCGCCGACACGAGTAAGGGGCCTAAATCAGTAAAAACCGATGGTAAAATGCCAATGGTTAAAGGTGCGCAATACAGCACAAGCACCGGCGATGAACCAGGTACACATAAAGGTATTATTAGTAGTACCACCAAAGGCGTGTGTGAATTTATGATGTATTCATTTGATGTGAAATTTGAAGGCAAAAATGTTTGTCGTTTGGGTGATCCTTTATTTCACAACAAAAAAAATATCATGGGTTAAAAGCACTTGACGGCTGTAATGGAAAAAACCGAAACAAAACCGGTTTCAAGCGCTTCCGCTTATCAGGAAATCTACGAACGATATGTAGATGATGCCTCATTCCTGTGGATTTTACGTTCTATTGCCGTTGAACAACCGCATTATAATGCCGACGACGTTGCCGAATTAGAACAACGCATCGAAGCGCACCTGAGTGGCTTAATGACATCAATGGAGCAAGGTTGGCAAGCTTGCGAAGCCGCACTTTTATTCGAAGATGCAGGCGAAGTTTTTACCGCAACCGTTATCGCGGTGCGCAGTCATGATCCGGCAAAAATTCAAAAAGCAGTCGAAGTGGGTTTATCGAATCCACGTGCAACACAAGGTTTAGTTTCCGCTTTTGGTTGGCTTTCAGCAGGTTTGGCACGTCCCTGGATAGAGAAATTCATGGCAAGTAAGGACCTACGCCATAAATATCTTGCTGTCGCTGCGGCCAGTGTCCGCCGAGAAGATCCAGGTGCAATATTGGTAAAGATATTAAACAGGGAAGACTGTCAACAAAATCACCCGCTATATACACGTGCTTTACGATTGGTTGGCGAATTGCGACGACAAGATTTAATGCCAAACCTGCAGGCAGCGCAAACTTCAGAAAATCCCGATATCCAGTTCTGGTCAGCATGGTCAGCAATCATGCTTGGGCATAAATCGGTGGTTACCGTATTACAGCCATTTGTATTTAACACAGGAGCACATCAGTTTTGCGCTGCACAACTAGCATTTCGCATACTGCCAGTAGAAACTGCACGGGCGTGGATATCCTCACTGGCAAAAAACGACACACAGGCACGTATCGTAATAAAAGCCACCGGTATCCTCGGCGATCCTCATGCAGTGAACTGGCTGATAACAAAAATGGCTGATTCCAAACTGGCACGACTAGCAGCAGAAGCCTTTACACAAATTACCGGTGTTGACCTTATACAGAATGCGCTATTTGTAGAAACGCCAACCGATCAAATGCAATTGCCAAACGATGATGCAACAGATGACGATGTTGGACTCGATGAAGACGAAAACCTGCCCTGGCCAGATGTAGCGAAAGTAACAGGGTTATGGCGAAATCAAGGACAGCAATTCATGGTTGGGCAACGCTATTTTTTAGGCAAACCCATCACCGCCGACTGGCTTAAGCAAAAACTCGCCACCGGTACTCAACGTCAGCGCCACGCCGCCGCATTAGAACTCGCTTTGTCAGGTGAAACACCACTCTTCAACACCCGCGCAAGGATATCGGCATGAGTGATACACCAAAAATTTATATCGCAGGAATAGGTATGGTTACCGCGATTGGTGCAAATACCGCCATGACCGCTGCATCGGTACGAGCGGGAGTCACTGGTTATCAATCAACTGATTACTATACTCAGCAAACGAAACAGCCCATTACCATGACAAGAGTTCCGCGTGAACTACTTGATTCGATGCAGGTAGACATCGATGAAGGCAGTTATTACAGCGGGCAATATGACAATATCATCAAGATGGCAATTCTTGCATTGAGAGAAGCTGTGTCTAACCAGGTAATTACGCAACCTGTTCCTCTTATACTTGCCATGCCCGAAGATTTACCACAGGTTACTTACATAACGCCAGATGCACTGCAGGCTAATTTACTTAATCAAAAAGATTTGCCATTACACAATAATCTGGTGCGATACATTCGAACTGGTCGGGCTGCCGGTATAGAAGGCTTAGATCTAGCGCAACGTTACCTCTTTGATCAAGGTGAAGACTATGTATTATTAGGTGGTAGTGATAGTTACTGGGCATATCCTCGTTTAAGCGAATTAGATAAGGATAATCGTGTGCTTACGCCAGTCAGTCAGGATAGTTTTGCCCCTGGTGAGGGTGCTGGTTTTCTTTTACTTACACGGCACCCTGAACGGGCTATGGTTCGTGATCATCATATTATTAGTTTATCATCGTCTGGTTGTAGTCAGGAGCCGGGGCATCTGTCTAGTGTGGAACCATACAAAGGTGATGGTCTGGATCAGGCTTTTAAACAAGCGTTAAAGGATTATACTGGCAAAGCCATAGACACAATTTACGCAAGCATGAATGGTGAAAACCACTGGGCAAAAGAGTATGGTGTGGCGTATATGCGCAATAAAAAAAGTTTTAGCGATACCGTCAAAATAGAGCACCCAGCCGATTGTTACGGTGATTTGGGTGCTGCAACTGGACCTATACTCATTGGATTAGCCGCAGATGACTTACTTAATCAGTCAGGCCTGGCTACACACCTGGTCTATAGTTCCTCAGATGGTGCACCGCGCGCCGCCGTGAGGGTAGAAAAATTACCTCGGATATCGATGACGTGAAGGAGATGCAATTATGTCGCAAGTAGGTGAAACAGCTTTTGTAGCTCAACCAGATCCCGAAGAAGCAAAGGCTGAACAGAAAAAAATAAAGATCCGTTTTAGTGTCTTTTTTGATGGTACTTTAAATAATCGTAGCAATATTGATCAACGTTTAGTTTCTGTAAAAGATGAAGACCTGACTGAAGAAGAACGTAAGACAGCTTCTGAACTGAAAAAGGAAATGACACTAGATGAAATAAAGAAAGCTAAGGGTATATACAAAAAATTTGAGGGCGTCGGAAGTTATGAGAACGGTTATACCAATATAATCAAAATGGAACGCAACATGGAAACTGATGTTTCCTCAGACTCAGAATATGAATATGTGCTGAAGTCCTATATCGAAGGACCTGGTACCAGAGACAAAAAGAATGATAAAACGCTTGGTTATGCTATAGGTGTGGGGATATCCGGTGTAAAAACAAAAGTAAAGAAAGGGCGAATTGATGTCGTGAAAAAAGTTAGCATGAATCATATGACTAAAGAGGTCATGATCCAAAAGCTAACGTTGGATGTGTTTGGTTTTAGTCGTGGCGCAGCAGCTGCACGGAATTTTATTCACGAAGCGTTGCTTGATGCTAAATGTGTGAAACAACAACTGAAGGATAAAGGCTATCAAGTTGGTGAAGTTGAGATGTGTTTTGCAGGGCTTTACGATACCGTTTCTTCTCATGGGCTTTCTTTTTCAAACGACACTAGCGCACTCAATTTGGATGCTGTTTCACATGCTAAAAAGGCAGTGCACCTGGCTGCTGCTGATGAACATAGAGAAAATTTTTCGTTAACTAATATTGAAAGTGCAAAAACAGGTATACAGATTTTTCTGCCTGGGGTTCATTCTGATATAGGAGGTAGTTATCGAGAAGGGGCACGCGAAGATCACGATATTTACTGGACGATGAGTCCACAAGGTGAAGAAAAAGCGAAAAAGCAAAAAATGGATCTTGAAACCGCTGGATGGTATAAGCCAGTTGAACTTACTATAAAGCAATCTTCTCATGTTCGGGGCGGCAAGCATAAAGTTAGGGAAACGAACCTACATGCTACACGAAGTGGTATTAGTAATCACTATAGCCGGATACCGTTACATATCATGGCAAAGTATGCACGTAAAAACAAAATCATGATTAAAAGCAAACTTGAAAAAGTTGAAAATGTTCCACCTGAGCTATCTACGGTGCAGCAGGAAATACTTGGTTACGTTGGCAAACATGAAGGTAAAGGCGCGTATAGTTCAAACGCAGAAGACTGGCATGATAACAAAAGGAAATGGTTGCGTGATTTACGATATCGCTATTTTCATTTTTCTGCACGCCTTGAGATTGGCAATGGCCCGCGTTATATAAATGGTAAACGCCAACGAGGGGAGTATGGTGGCTGATTGTTATAAGTGGGTAGGTTGGGCGTTATTATTTTTTTCACTCACTTGCTGTCAGGCAGCGAGTTTAGGAGTAAATATGAATAAGTTTGAGTTGCAGGCGACCGAAAGTGCGCCGAAAAATTTTCCTATGGAGATAATATCAGGAAGTTTATTCTATCAAGATGGCAGTGGTTCTCTTTATGTACCGAATAAAAGTACTATTCATCATGGCTGGGGTAAAGGTATTTCATCTCATGTTGTGGGTGATGATCTAAAACCACTACCAGATCGTCTGGCTATCACGTTTTTTTCTTACACGGAGAATCAGTTTTACCGTGGAAAGTTTGATTTACCATATGAGAAAATCCTTGAGCTGTTTAATGCGGGTTATTTTTCACAACGAGAAAATGGGCATGCGACATATGACAACATTATGTGTGGAATCGCACCGGGTGGTACAGTGGTTGTATGGCTCCTTGGCATTGATAAAATCACCGAAGTTTTTACTGGGAAGGCAAATAAAATTGAAGCTAGTGAAAAATTAAATGAAATTATCCCGCCAGAACTAGTAAAAATGGAAATAGAAAATGAGGATTCAATAGAACGCGACGCGTTAGAGTCTATGCGAAAAAATGGAATATCCTTTACTAATTGGTCTACCCGGTTTCGTACGCAATACCAGTGGGTGCCTGTATTTGCGGTTGAAAACCCGCCAAAAAAAATAAGCGCTATATTTTATTTGAATGGTGAGCAGGATTATCTTATTTATCCGTTAAATGATTCCATTGCTGCCGCTACACGCCCTGTACCAAAGCAAATGAATTTCGTATACCAAAGCCCCAAGGGTTGGTCGTATCTTTATAATATTCATTTTGATGAAGCAGAGGCGCTCGAAGTATTTGAGCGTTTGGGAGCCAATCAGCAGAAATTGAAACTGGAGTTTGATCTGCAGATGCCAATTAATCTAACGCAAGTCCACTTGCGAAACGAAAAAGAAAATGTCATCCTGAAGAAATATGTTATCGAAAAAATTGACTAATTATATTAAAAATTATAACTAAAGCAGGGCGGAGAAACTGGTTTTTGATTAATGGTTTTGGGTCTATATCTCCAACTTATTATTGATCTTGCTTAAGTGAAACCGGATCAAATAAGCCTCCAAATAGGCTATGTAGTACTAACTTCTGCCCATATTTTTTGCTTTTTGTTATATCTTTCCAGGGGCAAAAGTATGAATTCGACGACTAAATTCCACAGGCGTGCTCGCTTGGTTACTTTTCTTCTATTGCTGGCGGGTTGTAATACCACTATGAGCAACAACGATACAAAATTTGACTGGAAAGCTACCGAAAGCGGTCCGGAAAAATACCTAATGCAAATTATCGATGGTGCTTTTCGTTATCATGGTGACCCTGGAGGCGATGGTTTATATGTCCCTAGTGGTGCCGCGCTTTATGAAGGGTGGGGGATCATGCGATCCTCTCATAATGTGGGGCCTGATTTAAAGCCTCTCCCCGATAAACTGGATATTACCTATTTTTCTTTTGCCGAAAATAAATTTTATCAGGGCAGTTTTGATTTGCCCTATGAAAAAATACTCCGCTTGTTCAGAAAGGGGGTTGCTGATAATAAGGGGGAGCCAACAGATTTTCGTATTATGGTTGGGGTTGCGCCTGGCGGTTCAGTAGCGGTCAGGGTAATGAATGAAGGCGTCAAAGAAGTTTTTTTTGGGCAAGCACAAGAAGCGGATATAAACTGGGGAAAGGCGATTGAAATAGATCTTGAAGACAGAGAAGAGTTTGTTAGGGAAGAAATTGAGGATACGGTTGGCGCCGAAGTGTTAGCCGATATACAAAAAAACGGCATTCCTTTTGATCAGTGGGCACGGTTTCGCACACAATATCATTGGACACCAACTTTTACCGTCACTCACCCTCCTCAAAGTTTTGGAATGAATTTCTATAATGGCGAATCAAGCCGGTTTAGTTTTCCTTATGAGCATGACTTCACTATAACTACGCACCCAGTACCTGACAAAATACAGTTTAGTTATGCAATTAATGGTCAGGGGAAAAAGTATCTTTACATTATCCATTTTGATCAAGCAGAAATGTTTGAGGCTTTCTCTCGCCTTGGAAGTGATCAGCAGCCTTTGCAGCTAGAGTTTGATCCGAAGATGCCTAAGAAGCTAACCCAAATTTATTTGCGTAATGAAAAAGAAGATATCGCACTTAAGAAATTTTCTATTGAAGAATTCTAGGTAATAACTGAAATCATTATGGTCTCTTATTCACTCTGACGAATCTTTTATAATTAAGTCGAGCTTATCTGAATATTCACAATAGCATCATGCTATATCAGGGGCGGACCTACATAACTCTTACAGTTACGATGAAAGTGATGTGGTCTAATAGATTGGTACACCTCAGTTAAGTGTATTATCTTTTTGCGTCAGTTCCTGTACTATGTCGGTAAAGTCAGGTTCTGCCATGGACAGTGACACAACGTTCTTCTTTACCGGTTGTAATGGTCGCTCTAATGCACTATCGCTTATGCCTTCTGGCAATGGCCAAACAATACCGGCCCTATCAGCACGTTTTAAAATTTGGAGATCACGCCAATCGACAGGCTTAGGCACAAGGCTATTTGCCGTAGGGACAGCTGCGCTTCGTAATTCATGCGCAGCATTTCTTTCAGTTTATTCATGGTAATCCTCTTTGTGGTCATGGTATTCCTCATGTGTGCAACAAAAGGAATACAGGTTAAAGGCAACGCTTTTACCTGCAAGAGGGAGAGGTGTTTTACTGGTTGTGAGTAATGACTCTGGTCACCATAAACAGAATTTTACAGGGGGTAAAAGTGTTCACAGTTGGATAAAAATAAGTGTTCACACCAGGTAAAATTTGGTGTTCATAGTTGGTAAAAATACGCACAAGTTAAGGCACATACTAAGTAAGAGCTTTTCTCTTATCGACGCTACACTAATTCATTGGTGTCGGCTATTTTGATTTTACCAGCCCCAGCCGCCGCCACGCCCCATCGGATTGAAATTTGATCCGCTATTATTGCCCCAGGGAGCACTGAAGTTTGAGCCGTTGTTATCCCATGGGCCGCTAAAGCTTGACCCGCGGTTGTTCCATGGTCCGCTAAAGCTTGACCCGCGGTTGTTCCATGGTCCGCTAAAGCTTGATCCACGGTTGTTCCATGGTCCGCTAAAGCTTGATCCACGGTTGTTCCATGGTCCGCTAAAGCTTGATCCACGATTATTCCGTGTTTCGCTTAAATGCTCATTACGTTTTCGGATATGTCTTTCCAGGCCGGGTGAAACGTAATTTCTTCCCCGGTCATTGCTGCCATAAGCAGCAGGTTGCTGGTAATTCTGCTCTGAGTAGTTCTGTGCTGGATTTGAAAGTTGCTGATTACTGCTAGATACTGGCTGGTTACTGGTGGTAGTAGAGAGAGAAGTATTGTCATTTACAGACTTGCTTTCTTCCACTTCGTTTTCAGTGTTCAGGTGGCCGAATAGTTTTTGGTCAATATCTGCTGGAGGGAAATCGCCAAATCTTTCATTGTGATATTCTTGCGGATTATAATAACCTTCTGACTGATCATTTATATACCAGGTAGCAAGTGCCGGCGGGGCTGCAGATAAACTGGTCACTAGTAAACAAATTGCCGTCGAAATTTTTCTGACTGATTCGTCTTTCATTTATGCCACCTCTACAAAGCTTAGTGTTGTGCTACAACAGTAGCACAACTTGCCCTGCAATCAATAGAAAAATTTTCTATTTAGGTTTATGGAAGCATTTTTTAGTTATTTGCTGTGCACAGTACAGATTTGGTTAATAGCCGCCTCTGCCTGTAACCAGTCTTCAGTAGGATTGACGGTTTCATAATTTTTTTCTAGCGAAATGTAGTAGGCTGCTTCGCAGATCATTTTGTGATGCTGTTCAAGCGTGACTTTAATTTTGCCGCTATTAGATGGTGACTTTTTGTTAGTTACCTTTTTGACTGCTTGCTTTTTAACCGCTGCCTTCTTAACAACTTTCTTTTTCGTAGCGGTTACGTTGCTCGCTGGTTTAGACGCAGTTTTTGTAGTGCTCTTTTTCTTTGTGGCCATGATTTCTCTCGTTATTATATTTTAAATGTGATCTTGCGTGATTTTAAACTATAAGCAATAGAACATCATGTTTTTTTTCTTATGTGAAAAATTATAAAAAAAAGATGACGTTTGTCCTGCTTGTTTACTAGCTCTCTGATTGAGATGATTGATTGTCTTTGCTCAGGTGAAGGTGAATTTATTCATCAATGTATAGATGATGTAACCTGCAGGGCATTCCATTGCAGATAAGTCGTAGCCTCACGCAAAGCCGTGTCGGACTTTACTTTCATCTTCCTGCTTTTTAAATTGCATGAACCTTGGCAGAAATTTGTCCCAGTCGATAATATGAGCATCCAGTTCCGGACCATCGATACAGGCATGTTTGCGTACCATCTTACCGTCGATGGTTACCGGCACCATGCATGCACCGCACATACCGGTTGCGTCTACCATTATAGAGTTAAGGCTTGCCACGGTTTTTACACCGTAGGGTTTGCTGAGGTCGCTGACTGCGCGCATCATCAACGGTGGACCGATAGTGACCACTTCGCCGACAGTGCGGCCATTACCATCCTGCATCTTATCCAGCATCTCTTTAAGTGGGCCGGTGACAAAGTCCTTGATGCCGAAGCTGCCGTCATTGGTGGTATAGATCACATCCAGCAGATCGGGATACTCAGCCTGTAACAGGCCGATACGCCCATCCGGCGCATCCCAGAACATCAGGTCTTTATCACGGAAGCCGGCAATCAGGGTAACATGATTACCCATACGTAGATGCTCGCGCATGATCGGATAAACGGGTGGCAGTCCAACGCCACCGGCAGTAAACACGACTGTCTCGCCATTCTCGTAACGGTGCAGATTGCTTTGCAGGCCAAGTGGGCCGGCGATGCCTGCGAACGCATCACCCACTTCCATCTGGTTGATCTTCATTGAGCTGCTTCCTAAGCCTTGCACGACCAGAACGATGGTGCCCTGTTCTGCATCCCAGTCGGCCAGGGTCATGGGAACCAGTTCGCCTTTAGCCCAGGCCAGTACGCGCACGAACTGCCCGGCGCGGGCCGCTTTTGCGATTAGCGGTGCATAGACCACCAGTTCAACGATACCTTCAGCTAACTCGATTTTCTCCAGAATTCTCTGTGGTGCCTGACCTTGTTGGGTATAAGCTTCAGCCGTTGCTACCAGAGACTTGATCTCGCTTGCAGAGAATGGAATGTCACCGGCTATCTCTTTCGCTGCATTCATACCGTCACCCGCTGCCTTGATGGCAGTGGAGCCGCCGCGATTGGCATCACCACCGGTATAGACATTATCCATTGAGGTTTCCTGAGAATCAGTGCGAACCTCGATGGTTCCCCATTTGCTGGTTTTAAGTTCGGGTTCTGCATCTTTGACGATAGGGTTTGAGGCATTACCGAGTGCCATGATGACAAGATCAACCTGCATCTCCTCGGTCTCTCCGGTAACTACCGGACGGCGGCGTCCAGAGGCGTCCGGCTCACCCAGTTCCATTACATCGAGAATGGTATGGGTCACAAAATGGGTCTTGTCGTTGCCAATAAACTCACGGGGTGCTCGTAGTACTTTCAGGTTTATGTCTTCTTCTGTGGCATGGTGCAGTTCTTCAACACGTACAGGCATCTCGTCCTGGGTACGGCGGTAAACGATGGTAACGTTGCCCCCAAGCCGACGTGCGGTACGGGCAGCATCCATCGCGGTATTGCCGCCACCGATGACGATGACCTGTTTGCCTCTGACTTTTGGTAGTGGTGTTTCATAGTCTTCCAGGTGAGCTTTCATCAGGTTGACGCGGGTAAGAAATTCATTGGCAGAGAGGATGCCGTTTTGATGCTCACCAGGTACATTCATGAAACGTGGCAGACCGGCACCGGTACCAATAAATATCTTCCAGAAACCAGCACGTTTCAGTGCTTCAAGCGTGGTGGTTTTACCTACGATAAAGTTGGTAACAAACTTGCCACCCAGGTTAGTTATTTTCTTTTCTACATCGTCGATTAGCTCGTTAGGCAGACGGAATTCGGGAATACCGTAGCGAAGTACACCGCCAAGTTCATGGAATGCCTCGAAAACGGTAACGGGGTAACCTTCTTTTGCCAGCAGGTACGCATTGATCATACCTGCGGGGCCGGAACCGACTATAGCGACAGGTGGTTTTTCTGCTTTTGCCCATGGATTTTCGAAATTTTCTATCCTGAAATTGGCATCTGTATTGAGCATTTTCTCGCTCTGCGGCAAGTACCACTCAACTTGTCCGATTTCGATAGGCCGTTCGGTTAATGTGCAGACTCCCTGGCACTGAATCTCCTGAGGGCAGACCCGACCTGTGACATTAGGCAGGGGATTGGACTCTTTGATCAGATCAAATGCCTGTTTGAATTTTCCTTCGCCTATCAGGTGGAGCATCTCCGGTATATGAATCTTGACCGGGCAGCCGCCATCCACTTCGCCACCATTGCTGCTATCATCGTCAGGCGGAACACCAATTTCACAGGGTTTATCGTCGCATTGTTTGTCTCGCAGAACCTCCAGCCAAACCAGCATTTCAACTTCACGGAAACTGTAACCCTGTCCCATATAACCGATATAACCCTGGTTCACCAGGTCGAAGTCCTGGTTGCGCTCTGCGGGTGGACGTATATAGGGGGAAATATTGTTTGCACCTGGCCAGCCTTCGGAGAGTCCTTTGAACATGGGGTAACGGCTGGAGAGATGTCTGTCGATAGCACGCACGAATTTACGTTTTTGCTTAAGCGGCAGGTTCCAGATAAAACGCAGCAGCAGGCTGCTCATGTCATCATTTCTAAGCAGAAGATTCCAAAATGTATGGGTGAACTTTTCACTCAGCTCATCCTGCTGAAACTGCCAGGTAATGGCACTGGTTCCTTCGCTAATGAACACTTCCTGAAAAAACTTTGGATCACTTACCAGGCGTTTCTGCAGCAGTCCTACCTGTTTCTGGAACAGGTCAACGGCTGTACTGCTTTCCAGGTCAGCGATCTGTTCCCTGTTGTGTTCTATAAATTGCCGGTTGTTCTCAATTTCAAGATTGGCCTGAAGGTAGCGCTCTACATCACCATAGTTATGGGAATATTCTTCATTAGCACTTAAATTTACTGGCTGCTGCTGCTGATCGTCGATATGTTGTGACATAGTGTGCCTCTTTATTAATGCAGGTTTCAGCGTCGATAAGTTATTTCGTTACTAACTTACTGTAAAAAATGCTGACTTTTAGTGGTGTCGCAGTCGCCTGTTTTCTGCTGCGACACCTTCTGCTGATACCTGTAGTGTCTTTATTTATTATTACTAATTTTTTATGATTAGCAAGATTTTTATCTTACCTACGTAGGTGGATGAAAGCGGATGATTTCTACATCACAGTCATCTGCTACCCTTGAAGCACGCTGTACCAGTTCCGGGGTGATCTCAATCCTGTCAAAGATTCCCGGTATCACCCGACTCACTTCTTTGGCTGAACCACCGACCACAATCTTTGTCTTTTCGAACAGTTCGCTCAGATCCTGATAACAGGTTTTGCAGTTAGTACATTTGACCATGTCAGCCTCGGGGATCTCGACAAGATCTGCAGACTCAGTGCTTACCGGTTCTTTTAAGGTTGATTCTGCTTTAGCCACTTTGACCGGTATTGTCTTTTCGGCAGTTGCAGCGGGTGCACCAGACAGGCTGGCCAACTCAGCCATACCTCTGGCGATAGAATCAATGGAGGACTCCCTGGCGACACTGGACTGATGATATTTCTGCTGCCAGCTTTCAAGTTCCTGACGATGACCTGCTTCCATACGTTCAATGTGCAGACCACCGAGATATTCCAGCATGCGCCAGTTTCTAAGGCGTTCTTCGGTCAGTTCGACTATTGCTGAAGACATGGTGAGTTTGATCAATTTGCCGTCTGCATTGGTAGACCAGATAAATGGCACCTTGCCATAACGGTCGCTCTTGCTTAGATCAATGTATTCAGCAATTAGCAGCGGATCATCATCCTGGCTGACGGGGTGGAAATGTTTTTTGAATCGACCTTCGTGTACTGCAAAATCTGCTGCGGTGAAGGGTATTTCCAGCAAAGCAGCATTACCTTCATCATCGATGTAATCCAGGGTCTTCGTCATCCAGTCTTTGCCAATTTCCGGGTTACCTTCGAGAGAGAAGCGTTCGGCAAGTGTATCGCCACGACGTGGATCATGTACAAAAACAGGACTCATACGGCTTTCAACAGCCAGCGTTGCGCGCCTGCTGCCAGCATCGTCTGCAATTCCGTGCTCGGGCTGACAGGTAGTATAGGTGTCGAACACTGCCGATGATTTGTTATAGGTGAGAAAGTCCATGACATTTTTCATGAAGTGACTCTGTAGTGCCGCGTTGGTCTGTATTACCAGCACATTAGGATGAAAAGCAGCGATCATCCCCAGTTCCTTTCGGTCTTCACGTTTACCGCTATGGGCACCACCAACACGGGTCAGATCTGAATCCTGCGCAGTATAACTGGCAGTTGAGGTTTGACCGCCGGTATTTGAATATGCACCGGTGTTGAGTACCACAACTTTGATCGGTGTTTCTGAGACGAGAACACGCGACAATGCACCGAAACCGATGTCATAAGTCGCGCCATCTCCACCCATACTAATAACAGCAGGCAGCATGGAGAACTCATCTTCGGAAAAATAATGCCAGTTAAAACACCTGAAAAGACTATCGTGTACTTTTGGATCGTACAGGTCCGCCAGATCCAGTTTAGCGGTGCGCAGTGCCGTGAAGTCATCCACCGCGGTTGCGCAGAAACCTTCAAAAATCCCCTTGGCCACTGCCGGGGTATCCTGAAACAGGCTGTTCACCCAGGGGTCTTTATAGGGATTAGCAGGGAAGGTTGATGCATAGACACTGCTGCAGCCGGTTGCATTGGCGAAAGTTGCAAACGACGGACCGTTTCCGGTGGGGCCACTCTCAAACAGGTAGAGACGTTTTTCCAGAGTAGTGATGGTTTTCTCTATACGCTGCACTCTATCCGGATCATTTTCATCAGCTGGTATATTTTCCAGTTTAGCGTTGAGTCTGCTAATCAGTTCTTCCAGTTCAATGATATGTGTTTTGCGTTTTTTCTCGTGTATCGCCTTGTTGGTTGCGGTGAGCATGCGAATCGCAGTAACCTCACCACAGCCGCGACAGGCACCATGTCCACCGGTCATGGCATAGTAATTGTCGTGATCAAGAATCAGGCGTTTACTATCACCTCCCGGCTTGATAGCATTTTCAGTAAATCGAGCCGCAGTATTTGGTACCTTACTGAGAAACTCGAAGTTGCGGCTCATCTCGGCCTGGAGCTTACTGCTCTGTTTTTCCGCGCTTAATGCGCCCGGTCCGCAGACGTCGACGCATTCCCCGCAACCGGTGCATTTCCAGGGATCAATGTTGACAGAATAGAGACCGCCTGAGCCGGGTGCATTTTTTTCCATCGCGTCGAAGAAAGGGCGGGTTCTGGCCACTGGAAAGCACTCAAGAACCTCAACCATTTTCTCGAAATCCCGTTTCAGGGTGGCGTCGTCTGTTTCCAGGCTGGAAAGTGACTGTCTTACAATTTCACTGAATGAGGTTTCATCTTTGCCAATCTGGTTGCGGTAAGTATCGCGAACAACGTTAGTCAGGGGGAAGACCTGGCTCGACATCTGAGATTTGTGCTGTTCGGTCACACCCAGTTTGCCAATTGCTGTGAGCAGCAGATCATGAATATTATGAACGGTATTGGGAATGGCGGCATCTGGACAGACTACTGCACATTCCATGCAACCAGTACACAGATGGGCGGTATATTTAGGTACGTTTAGGCGGAACATGCCTTTGTCCTTCCAGGCAGCCGTTGCTACCGGCATGAACAGGCCAGTACCGGGCATTACCGGCGCCTCACCTATGCTGCCGTCCTTAATACGATCAGACAGAATGTTATCGTAATATTTCTTGTCGAATACACCGTTAGTTACGGTACTTCCGGCAGCTCTGGACATCGCCGCAGAGATCTCGACGCCCGGACTCTTTTGCACAGTGACAAGTTTTTCAGACTGCTTGAACTCATCGGTACTGTAGTCGATTTTGTAGGCGGCTTTCAATCCGTCTCTTACTACATTCATGTTGCTGTCGACAACGGCCTTACCCTTGGCGCCAAACTTTTTGCTTACCTGTTGCTCGATTTTTTGCAGGATTGCTTCTTCAGATCTGCCGGCCGCAATCCTGTCCACATTGCCGCAAATGGCGCCGATGAAAGCGATGCCCATCATGCGTATTTCCAGCTCTGGTACCGGCGCATGTTTTTTCGCGACGCCAAAAGCATCGACCACGTATAGATTAATGTTTTTCTCACGAATAACTTTTCGCGCAAAGGCCGGTAGTTCTTTCCAGACTTCGATTGGCGTATGATGGGACTGAATGATTAAGGTGCCAGCTTCGACCAGACCGAGTAATGGATTGGCATGGCTGAACACCTTGTGGTCGGGGGAGACCACGATTTCGACATCCTCCAGTTCCGCATTGGTGATTTTAATGGGTTCCGGACTAAGGGTTATATAGAAGTTAGTTGGCGCACCGCTTTTTTCTGAACCATATTTAGGCGCAGATTTAGAATGCAGTCCCAATACGCCGGCGAGTATATCGGTCAGTAATTTACCGGAAGCGATGGTGCCATAGCCACCGACTGAATGGAAGCGGATGCGGAATGCATCCTTCGGCAACAAAGAGGGATTTTCCTCTGTTTCCAGCGCCATGAATTCAGTTTCTGGATAAGCCTGTTTCAGACGCTGCTGTAGTTCAGCATTGCCTGGAGACGGATTCTTCTCAAAAAACTGTGTGCCCAGATAAAAGAAAGGCACATTGAGTGAACTTTCCATGTTTCTGTAGGTTGCTATCAGGTGGCGGGGCTGCAGGTCATGTCCGCCAATACCAAAGATACCGGTGCTGATTTTTGGCAGACTATCGATCGGCGGGATACCCTGATGACGGATCAGGTCATTATTCTCCCGTGCTTTGAACAGCGATTGTGTTACCAGGTTAGTGAGCGCGTTAATTTCCGAGCGTTCCATAACGGTAACGGCTTTTTTGCCATCTAGTGCGGCAACAAGTTCACCTTCCGGAAAGGGTTGCAGCAGTTTAATTGAAACCACACCCACTTTTTTTCCTTTACCGCGCAGGTAGGTAGCAACGGCCTCGGCATCATCGGTTACCGATCCCAGGCCAACAATCACATGCTCTGCGTCGTCGGCCATAAAAGTTTGCACCGGGTTGTAAAGACGACCGGTAAGTTCGCCGTATTCATCCATTGCCTGCCTGACGAATTTCGGGATTTCATTGGCAAAGTGGGTTTTATGATCGACCAGGCCTGCCTGAAAATCCGGCTGGTTCTGTACACCACCAGTAAGACCCGGGTTATTCACATCGACCATGGCAGGAACCAGTTGTCTTGTGCCTTTCTCAAAGGCATTGAGCCACTGCCTACGCCATTGGCCGTGTAGTTCCTGTGGAATCCATGACATGGTATCTGGCAGCAACTCACCAGCATTATCTGCTTCTACTTCATCAGCACGGGTTTCGAGGAAACCTTTAAGGGCAGCCAGGCTGTCTGCCTGAATGCCACCACCGTGCCTGCCAAGATACTGTTGTAGCTGATAAACACGTCCTTTGGCACCATACAACATTTCCTGGGCAACGGTGGGTGACTTTATCCGGCCCGAAGGATCACCAAGAAATTCTTTCAGTAGTTCAGGTTCAGGCAGCAGGGTCTCACATTGCATGTGGCTGGTCGCAAAACCGTCCATTGCATTGGTTACCGGTATCATCGATAGAGAGCTGACACGGTATGAAATAGCCGCTAAATCAGCCGCTTCCTGCGGATTGCTGCCAAACAGAATGGTGTAACCAGAAGGCAGCAGGGCATAAACATCATCATGCCCGGCCATGACATTTAATGAGTGTTTTGATACAGCGCGTGCGGCCACCTGCAACACGAAACCGCCGACCTTTTTGCCGACGGTGACATAATGCGACTCCAGTCCGTAGAGAATACCCTGGCTGGAAGAGGCGTTAGAGATAAAGCGCCCGCCGGTTAAGGTTGCGCCCATAGCGCCGCTCTGCGCAGAGTGCTCACCCTCGGGTTCAAAGAAAAAAGGATGTTTGCCCCAGACATTGCAACCACCCCTGGCACGAAACGCCTCAAACATTTCAGAGATTTCAGTTGAAGGTGTTATCGGGTAACCGATGACACCACCACAGACATGCCCCATGACGTGCGCAACCGCACCATTTCCATGAATAACGGTCTCTACACCCGGGTATTTGCTGGTTTTTTTCGATTCGCTGTTTTCTGGCTCTTTACCTGTGTTTCCGGTTTTCGATGTTGGTTCGACCTGAGTATTCTCTAACTTCTCGACTTTGTTCATAGTTTTGTTTCCGACTTAAATCTCTTTGCCCTAAATAAAGACCCTACAACAGCCTAAATTGTCTACAGCCTGCTGTGAGAGTCATGTAGTTTTGTTAATATCACCGCTTTCTTAATCCACAGCACTATCAACGCTGATGACTTATCGTAAACAGCTGATCCTTCATCGTCTGCTGGAGCGGCTATTTTGACTCCGACACCTTAAACCCTATCTCTTACATATTTAATTATATTTTACCTTTTACCTTTCGATTGTATCTAATTGATTAATATTATTTTATTTAATAAGTGGCTGCAGATTCATTAGCTAAGTGTGTTGTGTACTGGAGTCAATTTTATCAACCGTAGCGTTTATAATTACAATCGTATCATAGTGACTCAGACCCAGTAACACGCAGTTTAACTTTCATCCGTATCTAACTGATTAAACATGTTTTATTGAATTATTCGGCATTCCCATATGCCTCATCCTTCAGGGCTCAGGCGAAAAAATGGCTGTAACCCATGTTTTCGCCGCTAGCCTGTCAGTTACTATTCAAGCGTATAACTCGTTTCAGTCAATTTGGCCTGTGCAGCAGCCAGCCTTGCAATTGGTACCCGTGGTGCCGAACAGGAAACGTATGTCAATCCTATATGATGACAGAAACGAATCGACTCAGGATGGCCGCCCTGTTCACCGCAGATGCCAACCTTTAAATCAGGGTTGGTTTTACGGCCCCAGTCGACAGCGATTTCCATCAGACGACCAACACCTTTAACATCGAGTGTTTCAAATGGATTGTCATGAAGAATATTATTTTCTTCATATAGCGGCAGAAACTTGTTCTCGGCATCTTCACGTGAAAAGGAGAAAGTTGATTGCGTCAGGTCATTGGTGCCAAAGGAGAAGAACTGGGCGATTTCTGCCAGTCTGCCTGCACGCATACAGGCGCGCACCACTTCGATCATGGAGCCGAATTTGAACTTCAGTTTAATATTATATTCGGCCTCGACATCTGCGTGCACCTCATCAACAATCTCTCTAACCCATAACAGCTCCTTGCGAGTGCATACCTGTGGCACCATGATTTCTGGACACACATCAAAACCTTCCTTGTTACACTCGGCGGCGGCTTCGAGTATGGCGCGCACCTGCATCTCATAAATTTCAGGATAGGTGATGCCGAGACGCACACCACGATGACCGAGCATCGGATTTACCTCAAACAGTTCACGCACTTTTGTCAGCATCTGCTGTTTTTTAGCGATAGCAGATTCCACCAGTTCTCGACCGCCGGGGGCAAAAGGTATGGGCAGATCTTTTACGTCAGCCTTGCGTTTTAGCAGCTGCATGGAGTTCATTAAATCATTAACACCACTAACCGTGTCGCGTAGAAATTTAAGATGTTCGATTTCCTGTTCAAGCTGCTTTTCGTTGGGTAAAAATTCGTGAATAGGGGGATCTAGCAAACGTATGGTCACCGGCCGGGGTGACATAACTTTAAACAGATCTCTGAAGTCGCCTCGTTGTATTGGACGTAAAACGTTCAGTGCTTGCTGGCGGTTTGCTTTGTCTTTTGCCAGTATCATGTCGATGACCAGCGGCAACCGGTCCTGTCCGTTAAACATTCTTTCTGTTCGGCACAGGCCAATTCCCATGGCACCATAATCTGATGCCTTAGTGGCTGCGTCAATGGTGTCAGCGTTACTCATGATTTTCAGATCGGCGATTTCGTCTGCCCAGCCGAGCAGTGTGCGTAATTCATCTGAAAACGTTGGTGGTACCGTGTCGATCTCACCAAGGTATACATTGCCGTTACCGCCATCGATGGTAATGACATCACCTTCATGCAATACGGTATTGCCTACCTTTGCGATGTGTTTTTCTACATCGACATCGATACCTTCGGCGCCTGCAACACAGGGTTTACCCATACCGCGTGCGACCACGGCAGCATGCGAGGTTTTGCCGCCACGGCTGGTGAGCACGCCTTCAGCAGCAAAAAATCCGTGGATATCTTCGGGTTTGGTTTCTTCGCGGACCAGGATAACCTTATCCCCTGCATCGCGTGCCAGCTCTGCACTGTCTGCGTCAAACACGATGTAACCTGATGATGCACCAGGAGAGGCTGGTAAACCATGGGCGATCGGCATCTGTTTTGATTCAGGATCAAGGCGGGGATGCAGTAATTGTTCCAGTTCTTCGGGATTGATGCGCAACAATGCTTCGTTGCGCGTGATCAGACCTTCTTTGGTCATTTCCAGAGAGGTGCGCACACGCGCTGTGGCATTCATTTTTCCATCGCGTGTTTGCAGGCAATAGAGCACGCCATTTTCGATGGTGTATTCGTAATCCTGCACTTCGTGATAATGGTTTTCTAGCCGGTCGCGCAGTGCCACCAGTTCTTTGTACATTTGCGGCATTTCATTTGCCAGTTCATGTACCGGCTTAGGCGTGCGAATACCGGCAACCACATCTTCACCCTGGGCATTAATAAGAAATTCGCCAAACATCACGTTTTCACCGGTACCCGGATTACGGGTAAAGCCAACACCGGTTGCACAGTTATCACCCATGTTGCCAAACACCATGGTCTGAATATTTACTGCGGTACCATTGGCCATATCAGCGGTAATTTTAAATTCCCGGCGATAATCTATGGCGCGTTTTCCCAACCACGATTTGAACACGGCTTTAATGGAAAGCAGTAGCTGCTGGTAAACATCTTCGGGGAAGGGCTTGCCGGTTTCACTTAGCACCACGTCAAGAAATATTTCACTGATCTCACGAAAATGTTCAGCAGAAAGATCTGTGTCTGCAGTAGCACTTTCGCGCTTTTTGATGGCATCGAATGGTTTGTCGAATTTTTCATCCGCAATACCGAGCGCGACTTTGCCGAACAGTTGTATAAATCGACGGTAGGCGTCCCAGGCAAAACGTTCATTGCCGGTCTGTTTAATCAGGCCCGGAAGAGTGACCGAGTTCAGTCCCAGATTGAGAATGGTATCCATCATGCCGGGCATCGACAGTGCCGAACCCGAACGTACAGATAACAGCAACATGTTGTCGGCATCACCAAAACCTTTGCCGGTGTCCTGTTCAAGAGCTTTGACCTGCTCATGTACCTGAGCCATCAGTTCATTAGGCAGCTCAGCACTTTCAGTGGCGAGATAACTGAGGCAGGCTTCAGTGCTGATAACAAAACCAGGTGGCACGTTGATGCCGATCTGGGTCATCTCGCAAAGGTTGGCACCTTTTCCCCCCAGTAGTTTTTTGTTTTTGCCGTCACCCTCCTTAAATGAATAGGTATAGGATGTGGTTTTGGCTGTAGCAGTAGCAGTAGCAGTAGCTGTCATTTAATATTTCTCCAGGATTTTTAGATGTCTTAAGATTTTATTATTAATAATTATTAGTACCATCATTGTACGTATTATTTATCATACTCAACCCTTCTCGATTGTATGATAATTCGTTACTGATGATTTATTGGTAAATGTTAACTATATTTAGGAAAGCGATGTTGATACAAGTCAATAGTCCAGTACATGGTGCATGGCAAACTCGCACTGAAAACTAAGACAGTGCTTGCCGGTAACTGTTGTATATAGCAGTTAATAGAACACTTTAAATCAAATTTGTTAAAATCTTATTACAAAATCATAAAAAACTAAATATGTCTAAATTATCTATGTCTAAATTAACACAATCGACCACCTGGAAAGCACTAGAAGAACATTTTAAAGAGATAAGCCAGTCACACATGCGTGATATGTTTGCTGAAGATCCTCAGCGGTTTGACAAGTTTACGCTAAAACTGAATGACATACTGTTCGACTATTCAAAAAATATTATCAATAGTCAGACACTGGAATTATTATATCATCTCGCCGATGACTGTGATGTCAGTTCATGGATCAACAGGATGTTCGATGGTGAGCCGATCAACCAGTCAGAAAACAGAGCGGTTTTGCATACCGCGTTAAGAAACAAAAGTGAACAGCCAGTGCTGGTTAATGGTGAAGACGTTATGCCTGCCGTTCGTGAAGAACAGCAACGTGTAAAAAAACTGGCTGAAGCGATACGCACACGTTCATGGCGGGGTTATTATAATCAGCCGATTACCGATGTGGTCAACATAGGAATAGGGGGCTCGCATCTTGGCCCGCTGATGGTTACTGAAGCACTGAGGCCATACTCACTTCATGACTTGAATATTCATTATGTTTCCAACATCGATGAGAACCACATCAATGACACTCTGGAGAAGCTGAACCCTGCGACCACGTTTTTCATTATCGCTTCAAAAAGTTTCACCACCCAGGACACCATGGTTAATGCTGAAACGGCCAGGCAATGGTATATAAATAAAGCAGGTGATGATAGCCAGATTGATAAGCATTTTGCAGCGGTCAGTTCGAATGTAAAAGCCGCCAAAACATTTGGCATCGACGAAAAAAATGTTTTCCAGATGTGGGACTGGGTCGGCGGACGTTATTCACTGTGGTCAGCGATCAGTCTTCCTATTGTCATCGCAATCGGCCAGGAAAATTTTGATGAGCTTTTACAGGGCGCTCATGAAGCGGATCAGCATTTTAAAAATGCACCGCTAGAAAAAAACATCCCGGTCACCATGGCGCTGCTCGGCATCTGGTATAACAATTTTTTTGGCGCGCAAGCCACTGCTGTTTTGCCATATGATCAGCATCTACATAAATTTCCGTCATACCTGCAACAGGCAGATATGGAAAGCAACGGCAAAGGCGTAAATCGCCAGGGTCAGGTGGTTGATTACACCACCGGGCCAGTATTGTTCGGTGAAATCGGTATAGCCGGTCAGCATGCTTTCTTTCAGCTGCTGCACCAGGGTACAAAGCTGGTGCCGGCAGATATCCTGGCACCGGTATCAAATTTACATTGTATCGCCAGGCATCACAGGGCGTTGATGTCTAACGTATTTGCGCAGGCAGAAGCGTTGATGAAAGGCAGAACAGAGCAGGAAGCCTACGCCGAACTCAAAGCATCAGGTCTCGATGAGAATGCGATAAAAGCATTGCTGCCAAATAAGATTTTCCCGGGCAACCGGCCAACCAGTACTTTTCTGTTTAACAGCCTGGATCCGGCAACACTGGGTTCACTTATCGCGCTGTATGAGCATAAGATTTTTGTTCAGGGCATTATCTGGAACATCAATTCATTTGACCAGTGGGGTGTTGAGCTTGGCAAACAGCTGGCATCAGGCGTTTTGCAGGAACTGGATGATAATGATCCAACGGATGCCCACGATAGTTCTACCAATGGTTTGATCAATTATTATAAAAGACAACGTTTAATAAATAAAAAACAGGATATCAGCTAACAGGCTGAAGCCGATTCACACTTTGGTTAGTCGCCTGACGCTAGTCGTCTGAATAGCTGCATAACACCTCAGTGGCATTATCGCAGTTGTTCGATGATTTAAATTATCGGCTTCACCGGTCTGAGTAAATCTCATCATGAGTAGCATCTACTGTCTGAAGCATGCTGAGATAAAAAGCACTCAATAAAGAGCATAGTAACGCCAGTAGCGTTGCCCGTATCAATTTTTTCATTTTTGTTGCTTCATTACTTTTTAACATACTTTTTAATCATCTGTAATAGTGGCGGATCGTTAAGAGGATAAAAAGTAAATATATAACAAGGTTTATGCCATTACAATCTACTTTATAAAGTATTGAATTTAAAGATTATTTATTTTTTAAGGTTTTTGATATATATCATAAGTATGACATTAGTGTCGTGTTATTCTGACAAATTATGTATCGGCATGTCACTCCGTCATGCTGTTATTTGCCAGTGTTTGGCAGGGGATAACATGGACAAAAGAGTTGAAAATAAAGCGACAATTGATCTGAACTCAATGGTAAACAGCCATGACAAACCTTTTGTTGTCATCGATAAGAATTATCGAATTATGGCGGTGAACAAAGCCTATGAGCTGCACTATGGTGCAACAAGTGAGAGTGCGGTCGGAAAAATGTGTTACCAGGTCAGTCATGGAAAAGATGGTCCATGCAGTGATGAAGGCGAGGAGTGCCCTCATGAGCATATTTTTAACACGGGTGAAGCAAAAATCTGTGCGCATATACATTGTGATTCTGAGCATCGGATGCATCAGGTAAAAATTTTTGCCTTTCCGTTAAAGGGCTCTAATAATGAATTGTTTTTAGGGGCGCGTATTGAAGAAATCTCGCCTGATATAAAAAGCCAGTATGGCTCAAACCAAATGGTAGGTGACTCAGCCGAATTTACAGCATGTGTTGATCAATTGAATATAGCTGCCAGTTCAGATGCACCGGTGCTGTTACAGGGCGAAACAGGTACTGGCAAGGAGCTTGCCGCTGAGTTCATTCATACACACTCACCGCGTAACATGAAACCTTTTCAGATCGTTGACAGCACAGTATTAACAGAAAACCTGTTTGATGCAGAGATGTTTGGGCATGCCAGTGGGGTGTATACCGGTAGTGTAGGCGACAAGCAGGGACTGTTTGAGCTCGCAGACGGCGGTACTATTTTTCTCGATGAAATCGTTGATATGCCCGCATCACTGCAGGAGAAGCTGCTACGAGTGCTGGAGTCGGGGCAGTACAGGCGTGTCGGCGGGAAACACATGCGCAAGGCCAATGTGCGCATCATTTGCGCGACTAACAAGCATTTATGGGAGTCAGTGCTTGCCGGTACCTTCCGTGAGGACCTGTATTATAGAATCGCCTGCCTGAACATCCGTTTGCCAGGTTTACGGGAACGTATCAATGATATACCACTTTTAGCGCGCAGTTTAATTGAAGGAATTAATCGTTCGATGCGTTGCAGCTATCATCTGATGCCTGATGTTTTTGAGTGTTTAAAAAGTTATCAATATCCTGGTAATGTGCGCGAGTTGCGTAATATTTTATTTATTGCTGCAACGCATAGCCGCAACCGCGAGATTGATGCCGCTTTAATTAAAAACGTACTAAATAATTTACCACATTGTAATGAAGTTGCACTCAACGAAATTAACCAGATGAGCCAGGTTGCATCACACTTACCATTAACTGCAGATTTGAGTCATGGTCAGGAAGAACCCGTATCCTTAAAAAACATTGAGGAAAAACACATAAGAGATTTACTTGATCGTTATAATGGTAACCGTAGGAAGGTGGCTGCCGCACTGGGGATCAGTGAACGTACTATATATCGGAAACTTAAACGTATGGGAATTCATTAATTTATTACCATTGCATTTAGCGATACTAATGCACCACGTGTTGTAGATAAGCAATCCCGTCGATCACCATTGTTGGTGCAAGTGCAGATATTGCATCGTTACATGGATGTAACTTATTAGGGCAACGCATATGTACAGGATGTACGGTAGTAGGGTAACGCAGGAGCGGTTACCGAGGAGCTGTTGTCGAGGAAGCAGTTGTCGAGGAGCTATTGCCGAGGAGCATATATCTGTCCGCCCATGAATGGGCATTCGTCTCATCGCCATCCCTGGCTCATTGAGACATACGACCACCAGGGAGGGTGGAAGTGCGGAAAATGCAGGGAGCAATTTTCAGCCCACCCATCCATGGGCATATTCACACCGCCATCCCTGGCTCCTTGTGATATACCACCCATCCATGGGCATAAAAAAGCCGGGCCACAAAATGGCTCGGCTTTTTTTGTTTGTACTGTAATTATTAAATTACAGCCGCTACTGTTAAAGCAGGGGCACCATCATCAATGCAACAATGTTGATAATTTTGATCAACGGATTAATTGCAGGTCCTGCAGTATCTTTGTACGGGTCGCCTACAGTATCACCGGTAACCGCTGCTTTATGCGCATCTGAACCTTTACCGCCATGATTACCATCTTCGATGTATTTCTTGGCGTTATCCCATGCACCACCACCGGTGGTCATTGAGATAGCGACAAATATACCCGTAATGATAGTACCAATTAACATTCCGCCTAATGCTTCTGCGCCCAGTGTTAAACCAACCACGATTGGAGCAGCAATAGGTAATAATGAAGGAATCATCATTTCTTTGATCGCCGCTTTTGTTAGCATGTCCACCGCTGTTGAATAATCAGGTTTTTGGGTTTTATCCATGATGCCAGGCATTTCTTTAAATTGACGGCGTACTTCATTAACGATACCACCTGCTGCACGACCTACGGCTTCCATCGCCATTGCACCAAAAAGGTAGGGAATCAAACCGCCAATAAACAAACCGATGATGACCATATGGTTTGATAAATCGAATGATGCAACTTTATTAGCAGCTTCCAGTGTATTAGTGTAATCAGCAAATAATACCAGTGTCGCCAGACCGGCAGAACCGATGGCATAACCTTTAGTTACCGCTTTTGTAGTATTACCAACTGCGTCAAGTGCATCGGTTGTAACGCGAACGTCTTCAGGCAGTTCTGCCATTTCTGCAATGCCACCCGCATTATCAGTAATTGGACCATAGGCATCCAGGGCAACAATAATGCCTGTCATTGACAACATAGACGTTGCTGCAATTGCGATTCCATATAAACCAGCAAGTTCGTAAGCACCCCAGATAGAAGCACATATAACAATGACAGGTGCAGCAGTTGATTTCATTGAAATGCCAAGACCAGCAATAACGTTAGTGCCATCACCAGTGGTTGATGCTGCAGCGATACGTTTAACAGGCGCGTATTCAGTCGCTGTGTAGTATTCGGTAATAACAATCATTGCCATGGTTAGACCAAGGCCAATCAGTGAAGCATAGAATAAATTCATCGAGGAGTAACCGGCAACCCCAGAAATCGAAACCTCGGACATCATTCCAGTGGTGACGAAATAGAAGGCAATGGCTGAAAGAACAGCTGAAATGAATGTGCCTTTATAAAGTGCATTCATGATTTTTCCACCATCCGTTGTTTTTACAAAAAATGTACCGATGATAGAAGTGATAATTGAAATACCACCCAGCATTAACGGGTAGGTAACCGCAAGTTCACCTGCGTCTTTAAGTAACAGGCCGCCTAATAACATAGTGGCAATCAGTGTTACCGCGTAGGTTTCAAACAGGTCAGCCGCCATACCTGCACAGTCGCCAACGTTGTCACCAACGTTATCAGCGATAACCGCAGGGTTACGTATGTCATCTTCAGGAATGCCTGCTTCAACTTTACCGACGATATCTGCGCCAACATCTGCACCTTTGGTAAAAATACCGCCGCCTAATCGAGCGAAAATAGAAATTAAAGAACCACCAAATGCCAGGCCAACCATAGAATGCAGGGCTGCTTCCATTTCAAAACCCATCATCATTAAAATACCGTAGTAGCCAGCAACACCTAACAGGGCAAGGCCAACAACCAGCATACCGGTAATAGCACCGCCTTTAAAAGCAATATCCAGTGCCGGTGCGATACCGTCACGTGCGGCTTCGGCAGTACGGGAGTTGGAACGCACAGAGACGTTCATGCCAATAAAACCAGCCAGGCCGGAGAATATTGCACCAATGGCAAAGCCGATGGCAGTGGTTGCATTCAGTGCAAACATGATGACGATAAAGACAACTACGCCAACCAGGCCGATAGCAGTGTACTGGCGCTTCAGATAAGCAGATGCGCCTTCCTGAATTGCTGATTGTATGCGTACCATTTCTTCATTACCCATGGGTTTTGAAAGTACGTGGTAAATTGTAAAAATGCCATAACCAATACCGATGAGGGAAGCGGCCAGGGCAAGTAAAAGTTCAGTAGACATATTTAAGTCTCCAAATAAAAAAGTTATGAAATTTAAGCTTTATATACAAAAGCCCTGGTCATCAGGGCTTTTGTAAAAAATCAATAATTAGCTATCCAGAGCATTGAAAATTGCATCACGAATATCTTCCACACTACCAATGCCGGTAATGTGGTGATATTTTGGTGCATTTGCTTCGCCCGAATTCGACCAATTGGTGTAGTATGCGATAAGCGGTTCAGTCTGGTCATGATATACATCAAGTCTTTTCTTAACGGTTTCTTCCTGATCATCATCTCGCTGTATCAGGTCTTCACCGGTTTCATCATCTTTACCTTCTACTTTAGGTGGATTGAAAACAACGTGGTAAGTGCGACCTGATGCCAGGTGCACACGACGACCAGACATGCGTTTGACGATTTCTGCATCATCAACATCAATTTCTACAACACCGTCGATTTCTACGCCCTGAGATTTTAATGCATCAGCCTGGGGCAGAGTCCGAGGAAAGCCGTCAAACAAAAAACCGTTCTTGCAATCATCTTCTGCAATACGATCTTTCACCAGACCAAGAATGATTTCATCAGTCACCAGACCGCCTGCATCCATTACTTTTTTTGCTTCAAGACCCATTGGGGTACCGGCTTTAACTGCAGCACGTAACATGTCACCGGTTGAGATTTGAGGGATGTTATATTTTTTTGTGATGTAGCCTGCCTGAGTGCCTTTACCTGCACCAGGACCGCCTAATAAGATTAATTTCATATTTCTTCTCTAGTTTACGAGTGTTTTGTACGACGTATCTTTTCCGAAATAGCTGCGTTGAAAATCATCTTAAAATGCTCACTTACTAAATGTAAGCTGCGCTTTTGCGACAATTTTTGCCTTGCTCTTTCGAAAAATCTACATCGTACAAAACACTCTTTAAGTTTTATGTAAAATAATGCCTGCTCATGTAAACATGAAGCAGACATTATTTTTAGCTTTTAAAGGCACTTTCAAACTTTGTGCCGGGTTTAATTTCCCACTGTTTTTCCAGATCATATTCCCGAATTAGTGCATCAACTGTTTCCTGGCCAAAGTCACGCATGACTTCACCTAATACCATTCTTGCGGCATTTCGGTTGTAGCCACTGCCAAGACTGGAGTGCATGGCAATCAGTTCATGTGCTTTTTCTAGTGTCATGGCCTGGCTTACTTCTATACTTTATTTTAATTTAAAGTCAGGACACTTTTTAGCGACCATCACTTTTTTCAACTGGACGTATTTTGGCAAACCATTTTTATTGTATGCAGGATACTCTTCACCTCTGATTAAAGGCTCTAAATAGTCACGACATTTTTTGGTAATACCGAAACCATCTCTTGAAATAAAGCTTTTAGGCATCATTTTTTCAACGTTAGCAACCCTGCTAAGTGGAGCCATTTCAATTTTCCAGCGATATGGTTTGTTGCTGGTACGTTTAATGGCTGGCATAACAGAATTATGGCCTTTAATCGCGTATTCAACAGCCGCTTTACCAGTGGCATAAGCTTGCTCAACATCTGATTTAGAGGCGATGTGACGTGCTGCACGTTGCAGGTAATCAGCAACAGCCCAATGATATTTATAGCCTAGTTTTTCCTGAATCATGCCGGCAACAACAGGTGCTGCGCCACCTAATTGACTGTGACCAAAGGCATCTTTTAAACCAGTTTCAGCAAGGAATTTACCGTCCGGCCAGGCAACACCTTCAGAAACAACAACTGAACAATAACCGAATTTTTTAACTTTTTCGTCAACGTTTTTCAGGAATGCTTTCTGGTCAAAGGTAACTTCCGGGAATAAAACCACGATAGGAATTTCATGCTCTTCAGTAGAAGCCATTGCGCCTGCAGCAGCAATCCAGCCAGCGTGGCGACCCATTACTTCAAGGACAAATACTTTTGTTGATGTTTTGCACATGGATGCTACGTCGTAACTTGCTTCCAGTGTTGAAACGGCGATGTATTTGGCAACTGAACCAAAGCCCGGGCAGTTATCAGTGATAGGTAAATCGTTATCAACGGTTTTTGGAACATGAACCGCAGTGATAGGGTAGCCCATTTTTTTACCGATTTGAGAAATTTTCAAACAGGTGTCAGCAGAGTCACCGCCACCGTTGTAGAAGAAATAACCAATGTTATGTGCTTTGAACACTTCAATTAAGCGTTCGTATTCAGCTTTGTTATCTTCCAGACTTTTTAGTTTGAAACGACATGAACCAAAAGCACCCGATGGTGTATTACGCAAACCAGCGATGGTTGCTTTTGTTTCTTTGCTGGTATCAATGAGTTCTTCGGTTAAAGCACCGATGATGCCGCTACTGCCAGCATAAACTTTTCCGATTTTATCTTTATGGTTACGTGCAGTTTCAATTACACCACATGCTGATGCATTGATAACTGCGGTTACACCACCAGATTGTGCATAAAACGCGTTCATTTTGCTCATAATATTCCCCAGAAGTTATATTAATTTTTAATTGTTCACCACAGAGTCACAGAGTACACAGAGTATTTATTGTTTGCACTATACGCAAATTAGCAATAAATAAGTTTTTTTCTCTGTGTTCTCTGTGCCTCTGTGGTAAGTGTTTTAATTTTGTTCTTGTTCTTGTTCTTGTTCTTTTTCGTAAATCTGTTTCTTTATCGGCATGAACCTGTAATAAGGTTGTGACGCAATCGGCAATTTCATCAAATTCTGATTTTCCGGTGCCGTATTGTTGATAGCCTCTGTAATAAAATTGACTGCGATAAGTGCGTTCGCCAACTTTAACAATGATGAAACTGGTTTCATCAACTTGCCAGAACAATGCCGGGCATGTTGTTAATTCCCGATCATGTGGAAACAGTTTTATTTCAACATCAGCCAGCTGTATTTCAACATCTCGATTCGGCCAACGTTGTTTTAACGTTGAGCTAACTGCCCATTGTTCAGTATCAGTAATATCTTTAATTGTTGACATTAAGACTGGACCTGGTTTTTTTCTTGGCTGGCGAGAATACCTTAAATTACTACAAATTTCAGCCCCTAAATAGGCATGTATCCCAAAATAGCCTTATAAAACAAGGTAATTAAGGCCTAGTGCAATGCATTCATGTTTTCTACGCCGTTTTTCAATTCACTGGCGGTGGCGTCACGTACTTCTTTCACAGTGATGTTATAGGTAATGGTTTTACCAGCAAAGGGATGATTACCATCGACGGTTAATTTGTTTTCATCAATATGGGTCACGCGGAAGATTTTACTTTCACCCTGTTCATTCTGGAATTCGACTTCAGCGCCGATTGAATGAAATTGTGGCGGTACATTGCTGATATCATCTGAAAAGGTAAGTTCGGGTTGATGTGGACCAAAACCTTCATCAGGGTTTAATTTGACATGCACCAGGTCACCTGTCTTATGACCGGTAAGTGCGGTTTCGATTTTCTCTATAACCTGGCTTTTTACGCCCTGGATGTACTGAACAGGCATATCGATACGTTCCAGAATATTATCGTTTTCATCGGTGATGGTGTAGGTGAGAGAAACAAATTTGTTCTTGGTGATTTTATCTGACATGGAATCGTTAATATGGCTGAGAAATAAAGCGCATATTTTACACGTTTCTAAGGCAGTTTACAGGTGACACGCGGTATCAACTTATAAGATTAAAAGAAAAATTGTCCAAAGATGAACGCAAATGAACACAGATAAAAACATTAAAAAACTCTCATTTGCGTTCATCCGTGGACTAATATAGTTTTAGTCGGGGGTATAATAGTGTCGTTTTATGATAGCTAATTTACAGTAGGTGATTTTATGGAATCTGGTGGTGGTTGCGCGGCGAGTGAGCCGTTTGCTTTACGGGTGTTGGGTGACAGTATGTTGCCTGAATTTGCCGAGGGTGCGATTATTATTATTGACCCGGCCGGTGCAATTCGTGATGGCTGTTACGTCATGGCCGAGGTCAATAATGAGTATATTTTTCGTCAGTTACGTATCATCGATGAAAAGTATTATCTGCAACCGTTAAATGATTTATACGATACGGTAGAGATCAGCGGGCAGGAAGTGATCCAGGGAGTGATTACACAGAAGGCGGGCAGGCGTCGTAAGGATCATAAGCATTACATAAAAGGGCTAGACTGACTTTTTTCACAAAGTGAACGCGAATGAAAAATAATATAACATGGGTCAGTTTCGACTAGATCCGGGCCCAGTTATCAGCATACTCTCTAATCTTTTGTGGCTGGGTTTTTCTGTTCAGGGAGAATCTTGTTAGCGAAATAATGGTCTGCGTCTTCAAGATCAACCGGTTTTTCTTCGATATCAACCATCGGCAGCTCATAGTCACTCCAGCCACGCAAACCAGTCTTCAGAGATATGACATTTTCATATCCCATCTGCTGCAATGTATAGGCCGCCAGTACCGTACGATTCCCCGACCGGCAAACCAGCACAACCGGCTTTTTTCTGGCTGTTACCAATTCCGGTTCTGTTTCCTCGAAGTCCCATTCACAGGCATTTTCCAGAATGCCCCGGGGTACATTTATCGAATCAGGAATATGCATGGTGTCATACTCATGCGTTTCCCGAATATCAACAATCAGTGTTTCCGGATGTGATTCGAGATATTCCTCAATGTCCCAGGGCATCATTTCGGTAATTTGCGGGGCGATTTCAGCAGCAATTTGTGCAAATGTTTTCATGATTAATCTTTAGTTTTGAAATAAAAAAATAATTTAGTCCACAGATGAACGCAAATAAAACGCAAAGATGAAGATTTTAAAACTTTATTAAAACGTTTTACTGCTTTATCTGCCTTCATCTGTGGCAAAGTATGTTTTTAATCTTTTTCTTTGTTTTTCTGGCGCAAACCATGTTCAACGGCCATTACTGCTGCTTCTACGCGTGAATGAATGTTTAGTTTCCTGAGAATGGCTTTTACATGTAATTTAACGGTGCCATCAGATATGCCCAGATTTCTGGCAATAAGTTTATTGCTCTGTCCTTCTGCAAGCAGGCAAAGAATTTCTGTTTCACGCGGTGTCAGTTCTGAAAAAGGGCCATCGTCATTGTCGGTGCTGGTTTCACCCTGTACCATTCTGGCGAGTGCATCGGTCAGGTCTGCGGCGACCACACTTTTGCCTTTTTCAATATCGCGTAAGGCGCCGACTAGCTCTTCGGGTTCCATATCTTTTAGCAGGTAACCCTGCGCACCAGTGCGCAGCGCTTTGATTAAGTCACTTTCATCATTGCTGGTGGTGAGCATAACCACTGGTATTGTCGGCAGCTCTTTGCGTAATATTGGCAGTGTCTCCAGGCCTCCCATATTTGGCATACGCAAGTCCAGCAGAATAATGTCGGGCTGAATGTTTTTAGCCAGTTCAATACCTTCTTGACCGTCAGCAGCAACACCGGCAACATCAATATTACGTAGCTCTAGCAGACCTTTGAGGCCGTCTCGAAATAGTGCATGGTCATCTATAATTATTACGCGCATATTATTTCCGTCAGAAAGTGAATTTTCATCGACCTGCATAGCAAGATTTGTTCCTGCAATCCTACTGCACTCCTGTATCCATGGAGACCAGATGCAGGAGTGCGGAAAATGCAGGGAACACAATCAGCCAAATTATATACTAATCACCCTTTAAATTAGTATGAATAGGGAATTTATCACGAATCAACGGAAGTGTCCTTATATCTGAAACGAAGCTCAACACGGGTGCCTTCATCAGGCTCGCTCTCGATTTTTAATTCACCACCAAGATGTTTTGCTCTTTCTTTCATTATGGTTAAACCCAGGTGTTCACCTTCAGAGCTCTTTATCTTGTTCTGGTCGAAGCCTTTACCGTCATTTTCAATCAAAATACTGATATTACCCGCGGCATCACTGCTTAATAATACGCGTACGATGTAGGCATTGGCGTGTTTTTTTATATTGGTAAGTGCTTCCTGAACGATGCGATAGGCATTTAGCTCTATATTGGATGGCAAAGGTAAAATCTGTTCGTCACACTGTAACAAAATATGTATACCGGTATCTTTACGGAATTTTTCAACGGCGCGTTTGACTGCAGGAACCAGGCCCTGTTGTTCAATAGGGACACGACAATGGGCGATGAGCTCGCGCAGGTCTGTACTAGCTTCATCAAGTGCATGTTCTACTGATTCGATGGTTTTGAATGTATTGAAATCACCGACAGGTTGTAGCGACTGATCGAGGATGCGAACCTGAAAGCGAAGTGATGCCAGGGTCTGCGCTAAGGAGTCATGTAATTCGTTAGCAATAATATTACGTTCCTCCTCTATAAGCTGGCGACGATTTCTTTGCTCAATGTTAGAGCGTTCAATAAATTCACCGAGATGGGCACCGATTGAAAGCAATAAATAAGCAAGTTCTTCAGTTAAGCAAATGTCGTTTTCAACAAAAAGATTAATGACACCAAGCGTTTGAATTTTATATCGTACAGGAATACAAAGCTGTTTAGGTGGCAGTTTATCAATACCCAGTTTATTTTCATGGATCTGTATGTCATCAATTACATCTGTTTCAAAACTGAATAGATGCCCATTAATGGGTGCGTGTTGAATGCTATTGGCCTGTTCTTTAGTAAAACCAAAATAGGATATTAGATCCATTAAGCCATCATCGGTAATTAACTGAATTGAGCCTGCAGCTACAGAAAAATGTTGTTTTAATAAAATGAGGAAATCATGAAGACTCTGCTCGTTTTCATTGACCGAGTTTAAGGCGCTGGTAACACGATACAGCAGGACAAGCGATGAATGACTACATTCAAATGATGATTTGTCAGCCATGGATTAGCCCGGATATTTCATAACAATGCAGGCTTTCCCCAAAACTGCATATAGTGCCATGGATGGACGGCAGATATTGGACCACCACGCGATGGAATTGTCCACGGATGGACGGTAGTAGGACAACGCAGGAGCAGTTGTCGAGGAGCAATCTTTCAACGTGTAATTTCCAGATATACTAAATTTTTTCTGAATAATTATGCCCATAAATCCAGACTTGAGTGATGTTGTGAAGTAACCGGGTTAGTGATGCAGAATATTCGATTTTATTCTTTCAGAGATTATTCTGTGGGTGGTTTATAATCTGGATCGTTTGGATTCATAAAGATGAACTGAAATTTATCGGGTTCCAGTTCAACAAAATCAATCGTTGTATTTTTCAATAGTTCTGCACTGGATGCTGATATGATGATTTCGATATCATCTGCGTTTACAGTTACATCATCTTCTTTACTATCATCAAAACCCATGCCATAGTGGATACTGTTATCGTCGTTGCGAGAAGCAGCGATGCGTAACGACATGCCTTCAGTTTTTCCCTGTTCAGCAGAAAGTTTAATTTGTGTAGCCGCAGCTGGAGTTACTGTAATCATAGTATTAAGTTTCTAGTTAGTTTTATGGCTTCTGGCAAAGTCTATAAACCGCTGTGCCCATGGATTATTCCAGGTGTTTCGTTGATGGGTATAGTTTGCCAACAGGTTTTTATAAATATAACCATCCGATTCACCATTGATTCCTGTGCCGCGTTTGACACTGAAGGCAAATTGTACATTTTTATTTATAATTTTGAAACGTGAATAATGAAACTCGTGGGCGTTAATGATATGGGGATTGATTTTATTTTCGCCTGTCCAGTATTTCGGTCCGGGCCATGGGCTGTTTTTAGTCTCTTCTAACTGCACATAACCACGGCCCTGTGGGCTTTTTTCCATAATAATGTCGGCTTCAATGCAACCAACCATCTGGCATATTTCTTTATTCCACTGGATGGAGCGTGCCAGATACATTAATCCTCCGCATTCGGCGTAGGTCGGCAGGCCATTGTCAATGGCTGATTTTATCGCTGTTCGTAAGCTTTTATTGGCTTCCAGTTCATTCATATGGGTTTCTGGAAATCCACCACCAATGAACAGTGCATCAATTTCAGGTAATTCAGTTTGATGACAGGGGTCAATTTCGATTAATTCAGCGCCCGCATTCTGCAGCGCATGCAGGTCGTCCGGGTAATAAAAACCAAAAGCAGAACATCGAACCAGTCCCAGTTTAATATCTTTGCTTTGTTTGCAGGTCTGAATTTTAGCTGTTATCTCAACAGACGGTAATTCCGCAGCCTGATTTGCAACGCTAAGAACCGCGTCCAGATTAACCTGATCGTTAATGGCATCAGCCAGGAGATCGATTTTCTGTGTACAAAATGGATCTTCGTGTCCGGGCACCAGTCCCAGGTGGCGTTCATCAATATCGAATCGATGATCATTATGTATGGCACCAACCACTTCAACGTCGGTGTAATGTTCGATGACATTGCGTAATTTGCTTTCATGACGCGAGCCGCCAAGGCGATTGAGAATGACGCCTCTAATCGAAACATTTTTATCAAAGGCCTGATATCCCAGTATTAATGGTGCAATGCCACGGGTCATGCCACGGGCATTGAGTACCAGTATCACGGGAGTTGAAGTTAATGTTGCCAGCGCGGCATTACTGTTGCTGCCATCAAGATCAAGACCGTCATACAGGCCTTTGTTGCCTTCGATCAGGCTGATGTCTGCATCGCTCGACTTGTTTTGCAGCAGCGAAAGAATTTCGTCGCGCTCCATGGTATAAAAATCGAGGTTATAACAATCACGATCAGTCGCCAGCGCTAACCAGTAGGGATCAATGTAATCAGGGCCTTTTTTAAAACTTTGTACTACAAGACCACGTTGTTTTAAAGCTGCACACAGACCGATGCTGACAGTGGTTTTGCCAGAAGACTTAAGAGCGGCAGAAATGAAAATTCGCGACATAGCTACAGATTACAGTAGTTATCAGTAGAATAAATAAATCTTTACCGCGAACAACGCAAAGACGCAAATTTTTAAAGCCAAAAAAGCTTTTCTTTGCGCCTTTGCGTTGTTCGCGGCAAAAGGGTTTTGTGTTTTTTTTCTATAGTTTAACTCTATTTAGCAGAATGAGGGTCTGCAACGCTATCAGCAAGTGAAGCAGGCAGGAAGCGTAATACCTTAAGTGCAAATACCACAACAAAAAGTGACAAGGCAATGCCGCCTAAACCTAAAAGTATTTCAGGTAGAGAGGGAGTGTAACTACTGATAACACCGTCATAGAAAGAGCTGCTTACTTCATAGCCAGGGAAAATTTCCAGTGGATAAGCCTGACCTGCAATTAAGATAGTGTAAATTTTAGACAGGCCACCGATTATAACCATGGTACAAACTAAACCTAAAGTGGTTCGGCAATTTTTAACACCGGGTGCGTAAATCAATATAAGGGGAATTAAACCACCGACGATGATTTCACCAACCCAAAATACGCTGGTATATATACCGCCTTCAAGTAATAGAAATTTTTCAACGTCATGGTGTTGTGTAGCATACAGGTTGGTCAGGTGATAAACAGCTGTGAAATATAGTACAGAAGCCACAAAGATACCCAGCAGGTTACGTAAGCGATTGACAACAACATCACCCAGTTCCATGCCAGTCCATTTGTAAGAAGCCATTAGTACCAGGATGAAAATAGCCAGACCGAAAGAGAAGGACATGATGATGAACATCGGTGCCATCAGGGCAGCATCATAAGCTGAACGTGCTACCAGAAAACCAAAGATTGAACCGGTACCAGTGGTAAGGATCAAACGCCATATGAAAGCAGAGAAACCAGCATAAGGTTTAAACCGGTATACATTATGATCCATCATGGTCCACAGATAAGCACCAACAAAACCAAAGAAGCCAGTGTATAAAAGAATATTCCAGGCAAAGATTGATTTGAAGTTGTAATAGGTCATGGCTATGATCAAACGATCAGGTCGACCTAAATCAAGCAACAATACAACCAGACCGCCGGTTAGTAAGGCTATAGCCAGCAGTGCCGATAAACGCGCCATTGACTCGTATATTTTTTTCCTGAATACCGATGCAATCGAAGCAACGTTTAATGCGCCAGAGGCGGCTACGATAAGGAAAATAGCAAATACATGTGGCATGCCCCAAACTATCTGGTTGGTCATTCCTGTTACATGATGGCCTTCATGTTCCATATAATATACTGAAACCAACGCCAGCAGCATGATAAAACCTAAACCGCCAAGCAAAGCGAAATAAGCTGGGCTTTTGCCTTCTAAAGAGGTGTATTCTATTTTACTCATTATTTTCTCTTATAATTACCGCGTTTCATTTGGTTCATAAATTTTGGTAACGAACGCCTGTATTTAGTGCCAGGTCAGGACGAAGTTGTTTGCCGCCGTGCTTTTTCAGCTCAACAGATATCGGGCTGTCAGCATCGTTGAGATCGCCGAATATCATTGCATTATGGTTTTCAGCGCTACAGGCTTCAACACAGGCAGGTATACCGCCATTATCAACACGGGTAACACACATCGTGCAGGATTCAACCGTACCTTTACCGCGTGGTGCTGACAGTTTTTGATTTTTAACATCTTCATGTACGAAAGAGCGTGCTTTGTAAGGACAGGCCATCATGCAATAACGACAACCGATACAGATGTGTTTGTCTACCAGTGCGATACCGTCTGCACGAACAAACGATGCACCGGTAGGGCATACGTCTACACAGGGTGCGGTTTCACAATGCTGGCACATTAGCGGTAATGACAGTTCATTGCCTGTTGATTTGTTCTTTAATGTAACTTTGCGAATATACTGAGTATCGGTTTCTGGTCTATTATTACCAACCAGGCCGTTTTCTTCATTACAGGCATCAACACAGTCTGTACAGCCATTAGCGCACTTAGCGGTATCAATTAACATGCCCCAGCGATTTTTGCTGCTAACATCCTGATCCAGTGGTCTTGTTGACACCGATGTATTTTTATTGACTGTATCTGCATCAGCTGCATTGGCGGTCTGGTGTAACAGGACCCCCGGCGCAATCGTTACGGTACCAGCGATAGCCGCTTTCGATAAAAAGTCGCGTCTTGAGATATTAATCGTTTTGTTCTCAGTCTTGTTCATTACTGGTTAACTCCCTTTGCAGCCATAGATTCAATTGTGTCGCTGGCAGCAAGAGTTTGTAGTAACTGCTGTTTTAATGATGAGGTATGCGAACTACGTTTAATATATTTTTGTGGACGATCAGCATGACACTGGAAGCAGTCAATCTGCACGGCTGCATATTGATGACATGCATTGCAGAAGTGTTGTTCGCTGTCGATGCCAGCAATCTCACCTTTATCATCTGGTTCTACATGACAGTTTATACAGTTTGCAAGACTTGCCGGCTCGTCACGAATTCCTTCGTACATGGTTTCATCACGTTCGTGCAAGATATAGTTCATGTGATTTCTACGCATTTCATCTTCGTCATGAATACATTTTGCGCTTTCATCTGAAGGTTCATGAATCGTAGGAAAAGGCGTCTCAGCCAGTGCCGAAGCCGACAGCAGCGTGAAGCCTATCAATGCATAAACTAAAACTGCAACTTGTCGTAAAAATCTTGTCATCAGATTACCTGTTTTTTTATATGTACCCGCTTTTATACACATGGTTTAAACGGTGATTGTTTTGTCTGTCGCAGCAAAATAAATTCCACTGCGACAGGTTAACCGTTATTTAAGAGACACCTAGTGCCATATCAATGTAGCCAGTAGGGCATACATCAGAGCAGATATGACAACCGATACATTTAGTGTAGTCAGTATCTACATAGCGACCTAAGGTTTTGCTGTCCTTCTTAACACGGAAGACAGCATCCTGTGGACAGTAAATAACACAGTTGTCACACTCGAAACACATACCGCAACTCATGCAGCGACCTGCTTCTGCAACTGCTTTCGCTTCTTCCAGGCTGATTACACGTTCTGCAAAATGACCCAATACTTCGTCAGAAGAAGGCACGTCGGTGTCGCGATGATTACGTTCTTCGTAGTCGAAGTGGCCAAGGAATAACTCATCAGCGGTGATGATTTCCTGCTCAGAACGGTCTTCATAGTTATGGATCGCATAGTTGTTTGTATCAGTACCACGCTGGCCATCTTCTTTGTGTTCGTTGGCATCATAAGACTCAACATTTAAACCGGCTTCAACTAATTTGTCAGTCAGATCGAAGTGGTGAACGTCAACTTTAGGACGTTTTTTAACGACAACATTGTTAAAGTCGTTTTCGATGGTTTCAGAAACGATGTAAGCCTGACCGATAGCAGTAGTTAACAGGTGGGGGCGAACTATGTCACCGCACACATAGTGATTCGCTTTACCTGGTACACGATACAGGTTGTCTGCGTCCATCAGATTACGGCCATTATTTAAATCTTCAACACCGTCAAGGTTACCGCCCTGACCAATCGCGGCAACGATGATGTCAGCTTCAACGGTGTATTCTTTACCGCCTTCAACAGCGACAGGGGCATTGTTTTCCCATTTACAGTCTACGAATTTCATGCCGGTAGCACGGCCGTTGGCATCGCGAATGAGCTCAACAGGCATGATTTCATTCATGATGTTAACGCCTTCGATGGTAGCTTCTTCAACCTCGTGCTGTGCTGCGGTCATTTCTTCTTTCTTGAATAACGCAGTTAGTGTTACCAGTTCGCAGGGAACGTTTTTAGATGAGTCATGACCAAGGTGTGAAGAATCACCATTAATAACGGTTTCAGGCTTTTCGTTGTAGTCAGCCAGGGTACCAATACGACGTGATACAGAGACAACATCGATAGAGGTATCACCACCACCAATACACAGCACTTTTTTGCCTGTGTATTTCATTTCACCTTTGTTAAATTGCTCAAGGAATTTAACCGCAGAAACACAGTTAGGTGTTTCCTCCCAACCTTCCACAGGAACGCCACGACCAGTCCAGCAACCTAATGCCCATAAAACAGCATCAAACTCTTTTTCTACCTCTTCCAGGCTTACGTCACGTCCAACTCGTGTATTCATGCGAGTTTCGATGTTGCCCATGTCTAAAATACGCTGGCATTCGTTATCAAGGAAATCACGAGGTGTACGATAACCAGGAATGCCGTAGCGCATCATACCGCCAAGCTCTGCATGATCGTCAAAAATGGTAGAAGCAATACCTTTACGACGTAGTTGGTAAGCTGCCGCCATTCCAGCAGGACCACCGCCGATAATCGCGACTTTCTTGCCGGTCATCTTAGCGCTGTTATCAAATTTGAAACCTTCAGCAAAAGCCGTGTCGCCGATGTATTGCTCAACAGAGTTAATACCAACAAAGTCTTCTACGTTATTACGGTTACAGCCTGTCTCACAGGGCGCAGGACAGACACGACCCATCATAGACGGGAACGGGTTTGCATCAGTGGAGCGACGGAAAGCATATTCCTGCATTGACACACCTTCGGGAGGTAATTCAATACCACGGACGATGTCTAACCAGCCACGAATATCTTCGCCTGACGGGCAACTGCCCTGACAAGGCGGCGTACGGTGTACATAAGTAGGACACTTGAATGTGGTGTCTTCGTTGAAAATTTGTTTGCCGAAGTCTTTATTGATGAAATCGCCATCTTTAAATTTTCTGAAGGTTAACTTATTGTCTTGCATATCTTGTTTCGAAGTGGCCATGCCAGCTCTCCTGTTGCTTAAACCATAGGACGTTGTCCCAGGCGTGTGTCAATAAATATGTGTTATTAATTTGTTTATACTTTTTTCCTGCCAACAATTTTACCTTAAGCCGCTGCTTCAGTGTCGTCGCCATCAGTAGCTTCTTCACCCTGTCCTTCTAAAATAATTGCGTTGCTCACTAACTGGTGAATACTCACAATCTGGTCCATGGTCATGCCGTAATAAGGCAGGACTTTTGTAAACTGAGATTTACAGATGGCGCAAATAGCAGCCATATGTGTTACCCCATAATCTTTAGTGACGTTTTTCAGTGCTTCCATACGAGGCTGCGCACCTTTGATACGTAATTCCATGAGGTCATCTGTTAATAGTCCGCCACCGCCACCACAGCAGAATGTCTGGTCATGAATTGTGTCAGCAGACATATCGTGGAAGTTATTACATACCGCCTTAATTACCTGACGAGGCGTGGTGAACTGACTTCCCGGTGTCTCACCGATACGTGAAGCACGCGCGATGTTACAGGAATCATGGAAGGTCAATGTCATGTGATCGTTTTCAGACTTATCAATATTTAATATATTGCGATCCAGGCAGTCTTTAGTAAATTCTAAGATGTGCTGTGGAATAGGGTAGTTCTGATCTAAGAAATCCCATGGTCCTGCCAGTGTATTTAAATGGTTGTATGCAACGCGCCATGCGTGTCCACACTCACCGAAGATAAGTCGCTTAACACCCAGCTCTTTTGCTGCATCACGGATACGCAGTGAAATCTCACGCATGTGCTCGTAATTACCGATGAACAGACCAAAGTTAGCGGCTTCTGATGCTTTAGAGCTCAGTGTCCAGGTAACACCAGCCGCGTGGAATACTTTAGCGTAACCGATTAAACCATCGATGTGTGGCTCAGCAAAGAAATCAGCAGAAGGTGTAACCAGTAAGATCTCTGCGCCTTTCTCATCCAGCGGGAAGCGTACTTTTATTTCGATATCATCTTCGACTTCTTCTTCCAGACCTTCCAGTGTATCAACCAGAGCAGGCTCAGGCAGACCCAGGTTGTTACCAATTTTGTGTACTTTAGGAATAATCTGGTTAGAGTATTTCTGTCCCATACCAATATGCGCCAGCATGTCACGAGCAGCCATGGTGACTTCAGCAGTATCGATACCGAAAGGGCAGAAGACTGCGCAGCGGCGGCACTCAGAACACTGGTGATAGTAGTCGTACATATCTTTAACCGCTTCCTCGGTCAAATCAATAGCACCAACCAGTTTAGGGAAATATTTACCGGCGAAGGTAAAGTAACGGCGGTAAACCTTGCGCAGTAAATCTTGACGTGCGACAGGCATATTTTTAGGGTCAGCGGTACCAATAAAGTAGTGACATTTATCGGTGCAGGCACCACATTTTACGCAGGTGTCCATAAATACAAGTAAAGAGCGGTATTTACTGAGCTTTTCTTTTAACTGTGCAAGAAAGATTTCTTTCCAGCCATCAACAAGACCTTTTTCGTCTGCAGAAGGGAAACCCATGGCAGTCTGGAATTCTTCGCCGGCAATAAAAGGCGAGCTGTGAGCCATCGCACCTACCATTATGGAAGGTATGATGGGGAATTCGTGCGTTTCTGGTATTTCGTAATCAGCCATTCTTATATTTCCAGTTAACTAACTATTATGCCGCTTTATGCGTTACGGCCATCTTTTGCTTCAATTTCAGCGCCCCATGGAGACAGATGACGCTTCTCACGTGGGTTATCAATCTGATAACGCGTTGGTGACATAAACAAGCCCGGCGCGTGTAACAGTTTACTAATAGGGAAAATGACCATTAAAAACAGCACCATTGTCAGGTGTGCTAATAAAACAATATCCGTTGGTAAGTTCTGCCAGTCGAACAGGAACAGACCCATGATGAATGCTTTAAGTTGAACGATATCAGTATGTGTAACATAAGCCATCATTAAACCGCTGACAGCAATACCTATAATCAGTAACAGCATTAAATAATCAGACGGTGAAGATATATAACGTACACGATCAACAAAGATGCGGCGGCCTAATAAACCAAACAGACCCACAACCATTGCAAAACCAGCATAGTGACCAAAACTTTGCACAACCATGTTGTTCACTAATGGCCATAAAATCGAATCAGGTGAAATCACATAACGTAAGTGACGGAAAAATGCGAGCAACAGAGACAGGTGGAACATGAAGCCAAATATCCAGGTCCATTTCGTTGCGCGGAACAGGCTGTTAAAGAAAACAACTTCTGTAAAGAATCGGTAAACGACGCCAGTATGAGTTAGTGGCGCTGGCGTTACGGCGATTTTTAACGGTGCGGGAACTCGCTTGTACTGTAATATCTTGTTAGTGATGCCAGCAACTAATGTGATCATTGCCACATAAAAAAGTAAGACGTACAAAATACTAAGTGCGCTCATTAAAATATCTCGTTAAGTGAATAGAGAGCTCCGCACAAAGCATCTTTTCAGCCATGTCTGCGTTAAAAGCGACCTCAAAATGCTCACTTACTTATGTGTAAGCTGTGCTTTTTCGCTCACTTTTACCTTGCCCTGACGAAAAATATACTTCGTGCAGAGCTCTCTAACAAAAATTTATTTATTAACCTTTAAATAAAACACATAAAGATAATTCCAAATGTGTCTTATTTAAAGCTGCGGGAGCGGATACCGCTGCCCCCGAACTTAATAATCCTTGACTTTTTATAGCGTCAAAAATATTTATAGGTCTTATACACAACCTGTTGGCTTAGGAAGACCAGCATATTTACATGCTTGTTTACCCGGACCGTATGGGAACAACTCGTAAAGGTACTTGCTATTGCCTTTTTCTTTACCAAGACGTTTACCAACTGCTTTAGTCAGTACGCGTACTGCAGGGGCAATCTGGTATTCTTCGTAATATTCACGAAGGAAGTTAATGATATCCCAGTGTTCCTGAGTTAAAGGCTGGTCTTCTGCAGCAGCCATAGCTTCACCTACTGCTGGTTCCCATTCGTTTAAGTTAGCTAAGTAACCTTCTTCATCGACTTCAAATGATTTGCCGTTTACTTCGATTGATGACATGTTGATTTCCTCGTAGAGAGCGTAATATTAAAAAATTATTTAAAGCCAAGATTGAACGGAGTCTGACTCGGCCACTAAATTGACAAAGCCTTCATAATCGACGACTTTAATACCATCAGCCAGCTTACCTTCCAGGCCACGAGCCTGGAGGTCAGGGCCGAGTACAGCGAATGAAACTCCGCTGGCATTTTTGATTTTATCTGCAGCACTGGTGCCAGTAGTTGCAGCATAAACACCGTCTTCGATCAGCAGGACGGTAGCACCATCTTTTGCATAACCTAAGCAGGCATCGAATGTATTAGATTCGAATGGAGATTTGTTTACTGTGTGTAATAGTCCCATGATTGTCTCTTAAATTTATATTGACCTAGAAGCTCAGGATTATTTCTTGTTCAGCCATAACGTCAGCTAACTCGGCGCGACTTAGCAGACGGATAGAGTCTTTTTCAGCATAGTCATCATCTTCATCTTCCCAGACCAGGTGCTGAAGATCGTCCAATGTTAAACCGCGTTCTTCCAGTGATTCTTTTTCAATGTAAATTTTAGTTACTTCATAATCACCTAAAGCAGCGTAAGTTGGCGAGAAATTTTTCTGACCAATCGCTTCCGTGTTTTGACCTTTAGTCAGTTCGTAAACACCGTCACCGATGAATGCCAGACTAACGTCCTGATCAAACGCTGCGCCAATTAATACAACCTCTAAAGATTCCAGGGCATAAACTGTGCCGTATGGAGGTTTGCGGTTGACGTACATGAATTTTTTAACTGCCATATTTTTAAGCCCCAAACACGACCAGACGGTCAGATTCAATACCGGCTTCAATCAACTGGCCTAAACCAGAGATACGGAAGCCCTCAGCGATGTTGTCTGCATCAAGACCCTGACGCTTTGCTTCGTCAGCATCCATCAAACCGCGACGTTGAGCGGCAGCGATACAAACGACCATATCCAGGTCATTTTCTAAAGACAATGCAGTCCATAGTGCGCCTATATTACGATCATCCTGCGGTGGAACCGCAAGACGTGTCGCATTATTAACACCATCGTGATAGAAGAAAACTCGAAATATTTCATGTCCAGCAGCGATAGCAGCTTTAGTAAACTGATACGCAGTATCAGATGCCTGGTGCTGGTATGGGCCTTCGTTAACTTGAATACTAAATTTCACAATAGCTCCTTAGAAACGAATGTGAGTAGAAGCATTCAGACTGTTACGAGAGCCACGCCAGTTATCAATGTGATACTTGGTGAAAGGCAGGTTGGTCACTTCAAAGAAGCGAGGCCAGCCGATACGCTCAATCCAGTCATTAATACGTTCCCAGTCTTTCGCATCATTTTTATATGCTTTAAGAATGTTTTTCACGATAGCGGTTGCTTCAGGCCAGCGTGGTGGATTGTTAGGGATGCCAGCAGCAACCAGTTTCTGGAAAGTAGGTTTGCTACGTGCATTTGAGTGATTACCACCAACCCATACTGCCAGTTTAGAATGCTCCGCATCATTGATTTGCATTGGCGGGCAAGGTGGGAAGCAGGCACCACAACAGATGCATTTCTTCTCATCAACTTCCAGCGAAGGTTTGCCGTTGACCATTGCAGGGCGAATCGCAGCAACAGGACAACGCGCCACAACTGATGGACGCTCACATACGTTAGATACCAGGTCGTGATTGATTTTAGGTGGTTTAGTGTGCTGAATGTTAATCGCGATATCGCCCTGGCCACCACAGTTAATCTGACAGCAGGAAGTTGTGATATGCACGCGGTTAGGCATGTTACATTCACGGAACTCGTCGATTAACTCATCCATCATCGATTTCACAACACCTGATGCATCAGTACCGGGAATATCACAGTGCAACCAGCCCTGTGTGTGAGAAAGCATGGCTACAGAGTTCTTGGTACCACCAACGATGAAACCCGCATCGGTAACCGCTTTGATTAATGGCTCTACTTTCGACGGGTCAGAAACCATGTATTCAACGTTACTACGAATAGTAAAGTGGATATAGCCGTCAGCATACTCGTCACCAAGATCACACAATTTACGTAAAGTAAAAATATCCAGGATACGTTGTGTGCCAACACGTACAGTCCAGATTTCGTCGCCGCTATAGCCTACGTGGCGAAGTACACCTGGCTTTGGATGGTCATGGAATTTCCATGCGCCGTAATTTTTGCGCATTACTGGATGCATATACTGGAAGCCATCTGGGCAACCAGATTCAATTGGAGAACGAGGTTTAGTGTCACTCATTTTTAATTCCTCAAAAATTCAATATTTGTTAGAAGGGGACTACATAAAGTCCCCTTTGAAATCAGACTATGTTTGTATTAAGCGCTTGCTTCCGCTTTACGCTGGAACCATTTCTCAGCTTCTTCGTCCCAACCATCCATACGGATGTATGAGCTCTGACGAGGACTGCCGACCATGTTCGGGTCAACTTCAAGACCGATACCTTCCAGGTAGTTAACCAGACCAATACGCTCGATCATTTCACCTGTTCGTTCGTGCTCAAGACCATTCTCAGCCCAGAAATCGATCATTTCTTCAGCCAGTTCAATCAGGCTTTCGTAATCTTCTTCGGTTTCCATTTTCTTGAACGGGATAACAACTGTACCCATCAGGTCACCGATTTTCAGCGTACGTTTACCACCGACCAGTACCGTTACACCGTGGTCATCACCTGGGTGAAGCGCTTTCGGCATAACGTTCAGGCAATGCATGCAGCGTACACAGTTACGGTTGTCTACTACTAATGTGTTGTCCTCAGTGATAGAAAGTGCATTGGTTGGGCAACGTGAAGTCATGTTATCAATGTAGTATTGACGACCGTTTTCACCTTTTTTGGTTGATGTAATTCTTAACTTCTTCCTGGTCAACTTTCATGTCATCGCGCCAGGTACCGATAATGGCCATATCAGCACGTTCGATAGCATTTTGACAGTCGTTAGGACAACCAGATACTTTGAATTTAAATTTGTATGGCAGAGCAGGACGGTGAACGTCATCAGTAAAGTTGTTTACCAGGTGACGGTGAATACCGTGCTCGTTTGCACAGGACATTTCACAACGCGATGCACCGACACATGACATAGCAGTACGTACACAGGGACCAGCACCACCTAAGTCAAAACCGTAACTATTGATTTCATCAAAGAAATGCTGCGTGTCTTCAGTGGTTGTACCGATAAACATAATATTACCAGTCTGACCATGGAATGTTTGCAGACCAGAACCATATTTCTCCCAGCTATCACCCAGTTGACGAAGCATGTCCGTGGTGTAGTGGTTACCAGCAGGTGGTTGTACACGAATAGTGTGGAATTCTTTTGATTCAGGGAAAGCAGAACCAACCTCAGAGAAACGAGGAATAATACCACCACCGTAACCAAATACAGAGACGGTACCGCCTTTCCAGTAACCTTTACGGGTTTCGTAAGAATGCTCAAGTTGACCAAGTAAGCTACTGGTTACATTCTGGATGCGCTCATCAGGATGATCATCACGTAGTTTCTTGATGCCTGAAATAAAACTCGGCCATGGGCCGTTTTCAAGCTCGTCGAGCATGGGTGTTTCATAAATCTTCTTGGCCATGGAATATCTCCTGTCTGCCGATATGGTTATGTCAGTTAAAGTACTGATCGATTGTGTACTAGGGATGCAGATTCTAGTACCAATCTTATTTTTTAACAAGATCTCTTAATAGTGTAATTTTTCCATCACTGGAACATTTGAATTTGTGAGACGCAGTTTAGGTGGCGTGGCCATACTGTAGAATCCTACGCATGGGAGGGTTATGTAAAATATGACTTATCCACTATGGGATAGCGAGATTTGCTTCCGGTCTAATTGTTCGCTGACAATACTTTTAAAATCAGTTATTTAGGGTTTATTTAGCGGTTGCTGCCATGTCTTGTATATTTTGCTCATATACACAGTGTATAAAAAGATAAACACGAACTGCTGATAGTGATATTGTGGAATTAGACATTTTTCGGCAAGCTTTCACACTCCATGGATCAGTATTATTCTAAGATGAGTTTAAATGAGATATCACATGTCACAGCAAGCGAACCATCCCATTGTATTGGATAGCCCCTTTTCTCTAAATAATAACGCTGCTTATTTGCAGTGGCGTGAGGAAAAGTTGAAATACAAAAAACCTGCCTTAAGCGATTTGCTGGTGCGGATAAAGGATCCTTACCGGCTGTCTATTGATGAAAAGATGGCAATAGTCGAACGCTGTGAAAATTCCAATATGGCTATCTATCAGCTGAACAATCCTGCTAGTCAGGATAAATCACTGGTGCATGTTTTGGCCAGGCAACTGGGCATGGAAAATCTGGATGCAAATTTACGTGCTGATGAAGATAGTGTGAGTAGCCTTGAAGTGCGTGCACAAGCCGGCAATCAGTATATTCCCTACACAAATAAAGCATTAAGCTGGCACACTGACGGTTATTATAACACCCTTGATAAACAGATTTTTGGCATCATTATGCATTGTGTGAGACCGTCGGCAGAAGGTGGCGTGAATTCACTGCTCAATCCGGAAAATGTGTATATAACGCTTAGAGATGAGAGCTCGGCTTATATAGAAGCATTAATGCACCCTGAAGCAATGACGATTCCGGATAATATTGAAGCTGGTAAGGTGATTCGTGCAGCGCAAAGCGGACCGGTGTTTATTATAAAACCCGTAACTGGGTTAAAAGCGGGGCGTTTACATATGCGTTTTTCGGCGCGAAAGCGCAATATTATCTGGCGAGAAACGCCGCAAACAATTGAGGCGGTAGCGATGATAAATAGCATCCTGGCAGATGAAAATAATGTGCTCAAAATAGCACTAAAAGCAGGTCAGGGCATCATATGTAATAACGTGTTGCATAATCGCAGTGGTTTTAGCGACAGCGAAAACCAAAAGCGCCTGATGTACCGTGCAAGATATTTTGAAGCAGTTGAAAGTTTTAAGTTTTAAGCTTACAACTTAAAACTTGTAACTTAAAACTTGTTTAATGAGGGTTTATAGATGTTGTGGTTAAGTGAAGTGATGATTCAAAATCCGGATATGGAAAATTTTGAGCAACTTAAGGAAGAGCTTAAAAAGCGCGCGGCTGCGGGTGAGCTATTTTTCCGTATGGATGTAAAACCACAGTTTGGTGATACCCCTGCTGACTGGGAAGACAAGCTGGAAGCGGCATTTACATCAAAACTGTAATTTCAGATTATAAAGGCAGGCGAGCATTAGATGTACTGGCAAGAAGACGATAAAAAAAATGATATTAGCACCTCGGATAAGGTTGTTGATTTGCATTACAAGATTGACTGTAAACAAATCCCAACCTGCCATGCCGGGGAGTTGTCACAAGCTTTGTATGAGGCTTTGCCCTGGATAAAAAATGAACCGGAAGTTGGTATTCATCAGATTCATGGTGCTACATCAGGAAACGGCTGGGAGCGACCGGCTGATGGTGAGCTGATCCACCTCTCCAAGCGTACGCGTATGCAACTACGTGTGCCAGCTTCGCGTATTGGCGATGCCAGTGAACTGGTGGATAAAACACTGGATATTGCCGGCCACGCTGTTGTAGTTGGCAACATGACGACGAAACAAATTGACCCGTTTCCAACGATTTTTGCTCGTTATATCGTTGTTTCAGGCGGTATGAATGAGGATGATTTTTTGCAATGGGTTGTCGATGATTTGAAGTCGCGAGACCTGGTGGTGCGCAAGCTATTGTGTGGCATGGGGCATACATTTGAAGTAAATGGTGAAAAAATTGAAACCAGAAGTTTGATGATTGCGGATCTCGATAAGTCTTCTTCAGTGGCGTTGCAGGAAGTTGGTATAGGTCCTCACCGACATTTTGGTTGTGGGATCTTTGTTCCGCATAAAGGTATAAAAGCAGTCGGAGAGACGGAAGATAAATCACATTTTTCAGGTAGTTAAAACATATTCTTAATGTTAATTGTAAGTACAGGGCTGGGCAAGCTTGTGCTGATGTATAAGAAACTACCCCATTAGAAATACTGGAAATAAGCAGATTATTCAGCTATCATCCGCGCCGAAATTTTACATTATTTAACTATAAAGGTGAGAATCATGGCAGCACTAGACTCAGTTGATAGAACCGCAAACGGTTATTTGGAAAACATAGCTGACTGGAACGAAGAAATAGCAGCAGAAATTTTTGTTGAAGAAGAAATAGATCCTACAGAAGAGCATTGGGACACTGTTCGATACGTTCGTCAGGAAGTTTTAGACGGTAATGAGCCTAATGAGCGTGGTATTATGAAAGCCATGGGTAAAAAATGGGGCCGTAAAGTTTCCTCTAAAGAAATGTACGAAATGTTCCCTGGTATGCCATCGAAGCAAGGCCTGAAAATTGGTGGTTGCCCACAGAGTACTCGTAAAGGCGGTTACTAAGTATAAATAGCCTGTTTTTTCTTCCCATTAGTAGATATATGGGTAAGATATAGCGCAGGCTAAAATTAGTTTATTAATAGTTTCGTTTGAAAAAAGAATTTATCGGGTACAAATGACCCGTTCACACATACAAAGGTGAGAGATATGAGCAGTAAAGCTGAGATGATTAAAGAAATGCTAGCAATGCAAAAGAAATTTTCTAGCTATGAGCAGGCAAACGGTGTTGATCCACAGGAATATTTTACACCTGAGCCGGGTTCTGAATTTGACGGCTACCGTGCAAAATATCAGGAGCTAGCCAATAAAGTTGTTGATCTGGCTCACGATGAAGCGGGATCTGAGAGATAAGGCTTAACCTTAAGCATTGACACAAATGACTTAAAACAAAGCCGAGTTTTAAGGCACAAAAAAGCCGCGACTTAAGTCGCGGTTTTTTTGTGCCAAAAAAAGAACAGATCTTCTTTGAAAAGCTACAAAAGATCTGTTCCTGGCTTCAAAACGCTATGCTAGTAATTTACTAATTGCTACGGCCTGATTGTTTGTCTTTCACGCCAGGCGCATACAACATCGTGGTCGCTGGACAAACCAGTCTGTGATTGTTATCGCCACAGCTACGGTCAACAAAAACGTTCCATGCGCCAAACCCATAAGGCCGGTTAAAAAGCCTTTGTTGACTACTGCGGCCCTAGCGTGCCCGTGGTCAATGCGAGTACCGGTGAGGTGCGTACTGCACAGATATTTGTTGGTGTGCTGGGCGCAGCAAATCACACTTATCAGGCCGAATTAGCGTATAATTTTCGCTTATTTAATTTTCAGGAGGTCTACCCTATGTCAATGTCTGTTGAGCGCACCCTGTTCGCCTTCGGCGGCACCATGGTCATGGCAACATCGCTGCTGGCCCTGTTTCACCACCCGTACTGGACCTGGTTCACCCTGTTCATCGGCTTCAACTGCTTCCAGAGCTCGTTCACCGGCTTTTGCCCGCCAAGCTGGCTGATGAAGAAGTTCGGCCTGAAGACCGAGGCGGAACTGGCGATGAAAAGTTCAAGCTAGGGCCCGGGACTTTCAACACGCGGCTTTGCGCCGCTGTTGTAGTGTGCGCCCCGGCAGCAAGCTGATCAGCTGGGGTGGCTCACAAACGTTTACCGCACGGCGACCTGAAGGAGATCAACCGACCCCGGTAATCCTTGCCAGCGACCACGGTAACGGCACGTTATTCATTTCTGAGCGTGGGCCTGTTTCAGGCCCACTGCACGAATACCTTCCAGCGACGTCCTGTATCAAAAAGCCGCATCGATACCGACCAGGCTGTAATTCTCGCCGGTAAGGTGGCCCGTATTGAATGTTCCTGTCTTCGATTTTGTATCCAGCAGGTCATAATTCAGCTCGAACACACCTTTAACATTGCGCATGAAGTAGTGGGATGCCGCCACTGTACTCGAGTAGATATGAGTACCCTGATAAACTGTGCCGGTATTCTTCAGGTCATTGGCATCCGCATAGTTATACAACAGTGAAGAGGCCCAGCGGTCGCTGTGTTATTGGTAGAGAGCAGCGACATCTAGCCAGGATATATTGAAGGATGATGTTTATATTTTACTTGGTTATGTTATTGAAGATTTTTGAATTCTGGAGAATATGAATACGGTTCTTTTTACTGGATGGTTGTTAGAGAAGGTGTAAAGCTTTTGCTGATATGGAGTTAAGTTAACAAAATATTTTACAAAAGAGGTAGTTGCAATGCTTATCTAATTAAAAATTAATGAGATATTGGCAATGTAAATGATTTGAGATGTATGTAATCGTTTTAGGCGTTGATGATCAAATTTTGCTGCCAGTGGCTGTCTTTCAGGGGGCTTTTATTCTACGGCAAATAACAGCGGGATACTGTGACGTTAACAATTTACTCATAATTCGGTTTTCGGTTTACTGTGCAGTAATTTCTGCTTAGTTAACCGAAATAAAGAGAGCTAAAGTTATAAGTCTGACCACATCCGCAACAAATTAACGTAACCATTACTTAGCTGCTCAAGCTCTTTTGAGTCGGGTGCTTTCTGAATTAAGCTTTCTCGCGCCTGGCTCAGATTGTATAAAATTTCACGCCTGGCCGGATCGCGTACCGTGCTCTGTAACCAGGTGACTGCCACCAGGCGCTCACCCCGAGTCACCTGGGCCACCTGATGTGTGCTTGATGAGGGGTAGAGTACCGCATCCCCCGCATTCAGTTTAACTTTTTGCTGACCAAAAGCGGTGCTGATTATCAACTCACCACCATCGTAAGCCTCGGGTTCGTTGAGAAAAATAGTGATGGAAATATCCGAGCGATAACGCTGGTTGGCAGGCCCCATTATCGGGTCGTCAATATGGTTGCCATAGTGCATACCTTCGCTATATTTGGCGTAATAGGGCGCAGCAATTTTTGCTGCGAATGCGGTAGCAATATAAGTCGGGTTTTGCACCAGCTTGCCCATTACTAAATTGTTCAGTCGCTGGGTTTCTATCTCAGAAATAAACATTTCGTGATTATTTTTTACACGCCTGGCTTCGCTGCCGGCTGAAGTCGTGCCCTGGTGAAAGTTAGCGGTAGCCATCAGGTCCTGAATAACACTAATGTCTTCTTGATTTAGTACGTTAGGAATAGTAACAAGCATAATTTTTGAGAGCTTTGCACGACGCATCTTTTTCGTTATTGCCGCGCTAAAAATAATTTAAAATGCGGGGTCACCTAGTGACAGACTAGGTGTAAACTCCGCTTTTTATAATTATTTTCGCCTTACATTAACGAAAAAATTCACATCGTGAAAAGCTCTCACCCAGATAAGTTGAAGTATAATTACACGAATTTTAACAGAGTTTAATAAAATGAAACTGAATATAATTGTAGATGGCCGTGCAAACGCGTTTGAAGTGCCAGATAACCTTCTTATCGAAGCTAAAGACTTTTTCGAAAAAATAGATAATGATATGGACAAAGGCTGGCAAATGAGCCGTGACTGGGTTGAAAAGCCAGATGCTGAGCAGCGCTGTCAAATTGCAGCAGACAGAATATTAACGGCTATCGAGACGGATAATGAAAAATTACTGATGATGATGGCTGCATATATTTTACATACTATGCCAGGGGTTAAGTCAATTAATATTGATGTTACCGGCGATATGAATGAAACCGATATCATCATGGAGCATGAGTCTGTCCGCCCGTTAGGCCCTATCTTTTAGTTAATCCGCCATTAGTGCACGAACCCGTAGTTTAGTCCGTTTTGGCCAACTTATGACTGCTATGGAAACATAAGCTGGGCTAAATTTGAATGACTGTTAACCCTGATTTGCCCGTTAGCATTTCGGTGGGCAGTGCCTGCCCTACATCCCGCCCTGCATAAAGAAGAAAAGATGATTTTAATTTGCGTTTATGTGTGTGTATTTGCTGAAAAAAGTTTTATCTGCTAGGAAAACTAATGGTCGCTTAGCGACCCCTGAGCTGTAAATGTGACTATTAAATACCTGTAGGTCATAACCACCCCGTTATAGCTGCTTGATAGTCTTTAGTCTGACCTCAAATTTTATCCTGATGGTTGTGTATCTACTACCGGCAAATAGGTATACTGTCCTCAGAGTAGTCAGTTGTCGTTGGCAACCAAAATACGGTGTAAAGATGATATGCAGCTTAAGTTGCGGGAAGTGGCTATTCCGGGACGGGCAGTTTACTTCCACGTATTGCAATTCGAATGGCGCTTCTATTATCATGTAGGGGATGTGCGGGGACACGCATGAACCGGCCGGAAGCCGGGAGTGCAGGGTATGCCGGAACAATCCGCTGGCCAGCGGAAACTGCCGTTAGGTCTGTGATCCTGTTGGTCAAATTACTTTATTTAGTTGGGGAAGTTTATGGCTCTGGAAACTGATTTTATAAAGCTCCCGGTAGGGACGAAGGTGATCCCTTCTGTAGAATTTGCTGTTTATTGTGAGGCAGAGTTCGAAAGAAGACTTAATTCAGGTGAAGATTTCGACATAGCCGCTTACCGTGAAGCTATGGAGCTGGTGATGACAAAACTAAGGTTACTGGAAGCAGAGGAGATGGCATGATCATCACCGCAGTCAAGGCACAGAACGTACTCAAGTATGCTGAGTTACAATTGGAAAATTTGCCTGAAAAAGGAATTATTGCAGTCAGTGGCCACAATGAGTCCGGAAAAAGTGCAATTGGTGAAACCGTGTGTTTTGCACTGTTTGGCAGAACTTTTTCCCTGAATCCTGAAGAGCTGGTGAAAATCATTCGCTGGGGCGAAGAAAATTGTGCAGTGACGCTGACCTTCAAGGTGGAAGAGCAGGAATACAGTCTGTATCGCTACCTTGACAAAAACGGCAATCATTCTGCCAGTCTGTCAGTGGTGGGACATGAAGATGCTCCTCTGGCTCGCAGTCCGCAAGACGTGGCTGTGTCGATCGCTACTATTCTGGGTTATGAATTCGAGGAATTTATTGAGTCCTTTTATCTGGCGCAGCGGGAAATAATTTCTCATCATCCTCACAGTTTTGCAGTAAAGGCCATGGCTGGCGTGGGTGCTCTTGAACAGGTGTCCATGGGCTACGAACAAGATGTTATTCAGCAAAGAAAAATGCTGGAAGAGCTGCAGGCCGAAAACGAATCTTTGCAGGCTGAACTGGAAGAGCTGGAGTTTGAGGAAGGTTATCTGACTACTCTGGATGACGAAAAGATCAAGCTGGAAGCGGACCTGGAATATACCCGTGTGCTGGTTGTTGATCTGAACGCCGGTTCTGATACTTATTTAGCTAACGAAGAAAAAATAAGGAAGGCTGGTGGAAAAAGCAGGCGTGCTCGTTTCTGGTCTCTGCTTAGCCTGCTACTGGCACTGGTAACAGGCGGCGCATGGGCTTTGATTACACAAAAGAGCGAGTTGTCTCAATCAGTAAAGCTACTGGAAATGCTGAAACAGAATATTCCAGACTGGCAGGATAGTTACATCAATTACATCGGCATTGCAGCAGCGGTGTTTGTTGTTCTTTTCCTGTTTTACTGGACTCGTTCAGCATTACACAAAAGTCGTGTAAAGGCTTTGCATGGAGAGTCAGCAGAACTTGCTACAGTCATGGCCAAAGTACAGTCTGTGGCAGAATATGTCGTGGTGCCCGAAACGGCTGAGATTTCTGATGATGAAGATCAGGATCCTGATATCACTCTGACCGCTCATGCCATGCGTTATGATGCCGCAGACTATGCAGTACTGCTAGCAAAAGTAGAGTCGGCCAAAGCTGCCGGAAATGATGTGGCCCGCTATACAGAAATCGAGCAGCAGTGGCTGGCTGAGCAGGTAACGCTTAGAGAAGAAAGGTTCAGCCAGATGAGCGAGGAAGTGGATCAGGAGTTGGCGCGCGTGCGGCAGTTCGAGCATTTGCAAGAGGTGGACTCCAGTCTACGGAGTAAGTCGAAAGCGCTCTCCATTAAACTGGGCTTGTGGGAAAAAGCCATTGAGTTACTGGCAGGAGCAATGACACATTTTTCCAATAAATTTAATCGCAATATTCGAGACCTCATGTCCAGTACCCTGCCGGTGTTTACCCAGGGACGTTATGAGCATTTGCAGGTGGAACCGGATCTTGGCGTACGGGTTTTCTCAAGTGATAAACGAGATTTTCTCGATCTGGAAGAGATTTCCAGTGGCACCCAGCGCCAGATCATGCTCGCATTACGCCTTGCCCTGTCACAGAAGTTGATGGCACGGGCGGTGAAAGGCAAGCAGTTCGCATTTCTGGATGAGCCTTTCGCATTTTTTGATGAAGAACGCACCAAACATGCTTTGCTGGCTCTGAATGAACTAAGTTATGCGCTCAGCCAAATCTGGATTGTTTCCCAGACATTCCCGGCCGGACATGAATTCGCAGCGGAAATTAAGTGCTCCAAAGATCTTGAGTCATTGTCTTTTGTCGCATCGTAGTTGCTTAAGGAAGGTCTGAATAAGTCCATCCTGGACATCTCAGACCACGAAAACCAAGAATGTGATTTTATCATTTTCTTGCTCTGATAAATTTATGGTTGAATTAATCAGAGTATCCTGAATAGGAGCTGCTTAGCCTCATCCTGTCAAAACTTGACTTCATTAGCGACTTCTAATACACTGAGTTCAATTTTTCGAACCACTATTTTGATATGACAACATCCTCTCAGGAATCTGCTCACGGCAAACGAATTGCCGGAATTATTAGTGTTGTCATTTTCGTATTAGCCGCCATTAACGGTATCTTTACTTATTCAGGTGCCCATCTGTTTATTAAAGAAATGCTGTTTGCCATTTTATTTGCAGTAGCCGTTCAATTTTCCATAGCGATAAGTCTTATTGCCTTACCTTATGTAAAAGGTTTGGGTAAAATTGTATTACTAGTGGTGTATTTCGCAGCGTTAACCCTGTCAACATTGTCTGCATACACTTTCATTTATAACTCAGGTTTACCCGGCACTCTGGGTGATAGTACCTCGGTTAATGTGCAACTTAAGGCACGTGTCGCAGATCAATTGAGTGAAGTTATTCTGGCCGACCAGGCTTTTATCGACAGTAAAACTGAACAGCTGGCTTATTTAAATCGACAGGCTGAAGAGGAAGCACTCAGGGGGCATCGCTCTGGACTGGGTGCCGGCAAAGGACCTGAGTATTACCAGAAGATGGAAATGTTGCAGGCAGATGAAGTTCGTTTTGAGGCTCAGAAACGTAAACATGAAGAAGCTAAAATTATTTATGCTGAATTGGGTAGCGCATTAGCTCAGAAATCTGATGGTCAACGCGAAAAGCTGATTCTACTTCTTTCACGCCTTAAAGCAGTGGTGATTACAGACGAAGCCAGGCAAATTGTGACTGATATTTCGCAAAGCAAACTGGCCGTTATTGTAAGTCCGGTTGAAACCGCGATGGGTATCATTATGGATCGGGACGCCTATTCGGTCCAGTTGGTGGTGAGCATTGTCTGGGCAGCCGTATTTGATTTGCTGGCGCTATTCATGGGTATTATTCGTTATTATATTTTACGACCTGATTATTCGATTTTAACCGCCATTTACGATTCTATTGCAGGGTTTGTGACCTTTATTATTCGTCTGGGTTACATCAAAAAAGATGCGCTTCAAAAATATAATCAGGGGCTACAGCATGAGAGTCTCGGCACGTCTCTCAACTCATCTGAAATGCAATCTTTTGCTACCTATGTGATGGCGGGAAGTTTATTTTCAGCGAGAGAAGACCAGGATGCCATCGAACCACTGCAAAATTTGATCAGTCATATCGAGCCCTTACAACTGGCTGATGATCCTCGTGGTGTGGGTATACCGTTCGACGTCGTTGATGATAAGAAAGAATTGAAAACGTTGATGGCTATGTTGATTCAGAATGAAGTTTTTCTGTCTAATGTGGAGCACAGAGCCTATGTGATGAACCCAGGTAGTGAGATGGCTCAGAAGATTCTGGTATTCTTCAAAATGGGTCTGAAAGATCCCAATAAACAACAAGAAATTGCACACTACACATTACCTGCTGAAGCGCATACATAAAAGTCCAGATTACATCACCTTAGTGGGCAGTTAAGCCATCAACAGGTACGGAGCTGATTGAAGACCATCCTGATGTCTATTTTCTTACTTTTATACTGATCCAGTAACCATTAAGGACTCCAGGTAACCGTGGGTCAAACTATTTTCTCTGCCTGGATATTATTTAGAAGAATCCTGAAAAACCTTTTTTTATAACCGATCCTGATCGGTTTATCTTCGCATTCGATAACCCTAAAATTGCTCATGGAAATGCTGAACGTTTATGGAAATTACTATAGGCTATCTACTATTGAAAGACCGCTTCTCAGTCTGTTTAACCTAAATAAATCAGTTGAATCGTAGCGAGAGCGATCAAGGTGTTGAATATACGATACTTTATCGGTTATTTTGAGCGAAAACGTATCACCTATACGGTGAGTTCAAAATGTTCGAGAAAGTCTTGTTGATTCAGTGCATTGGTCGTTCACAGTAGGTTCAACTGATTTATTTAGGTTTAACCTTGTTTTTAGCTTGTTCTGAAAGGACTGAATAAATCAGAAAGATAGGGCTGGTATGCTTTCCAGTGAGAAACGGAATTTTTGTAGATGGGCTGGCGAACCTGGGTGATGCTGGCGGTACGTATGAGTCGATCTGACTGGTAGAACTGCAAACAGTTTTTATCCCATTCCAGACCGATATACTCAATCAATCGTCTGGATTCTTGTTGTTGATTTTCTACCAGTTGTTCGTAGCTGATTTCGATGAACCGGTCCGGAATAACATTGCGCCAGTGCCGCATAATGCGCTGGTACTGCTGTATGCGATGGATCAGGTGTTCTTTGTGGCAGGCCCAGCGAATCGAAGCAAACTGCGTCATCCAGCATGACAGTGCGACCGCCTGCGGGTCACGGCGCAGATGAATGATTTTGGCTTTTGGGAACAGGGTCAATATCCAGCCCAGTTGACTGTAATTATCCGGCATTTTATCCACAACACGAGATACATCGGGTTTATCGGCCCGCCTGGTCAAATCTTCAAGTTTGTCCAGGTAAGTCTGACTAATTGATTTAATATCAGCCTCAGTTAAGCGGGTCAAAAACTCAAAATTATTTGCCTGCCTGCCTGTTTGCTGATTATGTTTTATTTGATTGAACGACTGCGCTGCAAAATTACGTTCACCAATGCCTAATACATTTTTATGTGACGCCAGGATCTGTTCGCTTAAAGTAGTACCGGAGCGCGGCATGCCAACAATAAAAACCGGAACCCCACTATTATTGTTGACACTGTCGTTTTCTATGTAAGCAAAATGCCTGAAATATTCGGCGTTGAAGGTTTCGATTAAGCTGGAAATGTAATCTTCATGTTTATTGGTATCGTATTGCCAGCCGCGGATGCTTTTGTGTTGCCATTGAAAGTGGTTGGCCTGTTGCATATGAAATGCGGCTTTTTCGTATTGTGTGCAACCGTCAAAATAAAACGCCATACCATTATGTAAAGCTGCCAGTGTGCCGGGTTTTAATGCCCCGGGTTTTAATGCTCTGGTTTTTAAATTCCTGGATTTGAACTTCACGGGTCTGGCATCTGCTGATGTGGTTTGATTATCCAGTAGCGCCTGTATTGATGTGATGTATCTGTTTTCAAGTTTGCCGCGTTGTGTGGTTGCAAGGCCATTAAGTGCCGGCACGCAAAACGGATTTTGTTCTAAGGCTGTCTGGTATTGTTGCAATGCCGCCTTAATATCACCAGCAGAGGCCAGAATGTATCCGATTTTTGTATGTACTGCTGTGCGTTGTGGTTGCAGTTTCTGTACCGTATTCAGATGCTGCAGAGCCGCCTGTGCATCGCCATCATCCCACAGGGTGTCAGACAGGCTAAGTAATACGTCAATATTTTCCGGCTCTTTTTCGTGTAGTGATTGCAGTAATGTCAGTGCCTGTGGCAGATTGTTTATTTCACGTTCGATTTTCGCCAGTCCACACAGTGCAGCAATGTTTTCTTCATCGATTTGATTTGCTTTCAGGTACCAGGATGACGCTTCTGCGTGTTCGGCGGTTTCTAGCCAGACATTGCCGATAGCGACACAAACTTCGACGTTGTTGTTATCTATTTCATAGGCGTCGGCATAGGCTTCCATGGCATTGTCGAGTTGTTCCATTTGCAGATAACAATCGCCCAGGTTTTTTCTGGCATAAATCTGTTCAGGGGAAAGGTCGATAGCGCGTTTGCAATGTTTAACTGCAGCGTCCAGTTGACCCAGGTGCATCATTAATGGGCCCATGTTGCTATGCGCCCGGATATGGTTTTTATCTAGTTGTAAAACTTTTTTATATAATTTGATGGACGATAACCATTGCCCGGTTTCGCGGATAGCATCGGCCAGTGCACACAAATATTCAGCATTATCGGGGTGTTTTTTTGTTAGCCATTTGTAGGGTGTTATGGCCAGCTTAGCTTGCCGGTTTTTTATGTAAGCACTGCCCAGGTTGTAGTGTGCCTGCTCATAATCGGGCTGCTTAATAATCGCCTGTTTTAGATTGTTGATGGCAGAATTAATGTCGCCAGAGCGTAAAAAGGCGATGCCTAAATTGGCAATATAAACTGCATTATTCGGCTTTTGTCTTAAGCGCCTGCTGGAGATAATAAATGCTTTTTTCAAATTGCTCGGTAAATAAATAAGCTAAAGCGGAGACATATAAAGCATCGCAACTATCGGCTGAATATTTCAACCATGCCAGTGCCTGCTGCAGGGCTAAATCATATTGTCCGGCATTTAATAGCGCAAGAATTTCTGCTTTTTGAAAAGTTTTTGACATGCATGAGTAGAAAATTATTATGCTTTTTTATTTCGACCCACACGTACAAGTGCAAGTAAACCTAATAGAGTCGTTAAACCTGCAAGGTTCAGTGCACCGGTGCTCAGGTCTTCGTCATCAGGTGTTGTCGTGCCAGTATCAGTATCAGGCAGTGTTGTCGTTATGACTTTGCTACAGGTTGTAGCTGGCGCTGCAATATCACCCAAAGCACCGTAATTAACCACTTCGTTTACTTCTTCCACTAATAGCCCGGTTAACATATCCGCTTTGGAAGCGGCATCCAGGCTGGCAAAATCAACGGCGCAGTTTTTTGCCTCTTCTATAGTTTTATTGATTTCAACAAAGACTAGAATTCGTGCGGTTTCACCCGCAGCAATGGTCAGATCATAGCGTTCACCAAAGTTATCAGGACCACCTGTATTGAAAGAACCATCACCTAAAGTGAGAACGCTAACTGGTATAACCGATGCACCCGTGCCAAATCGTGTCAGGGTAATAGCAGGATCGGTGAGTGAATCTGTGTCTAAACTGGTCTGGTCATTGCTGACACGCCATAGGTCCAGGGTATCATCTAGTACGGGTATACTATTGATGGTATCAGCGGTGCTTGTTGCCTGTATTGTGGTAGTCAAGTCTGATGATAATGCGCCAGCAATAAGTGCCTTGATTGATATCTCTGCTGTTGAGGTATTTTCAAAGCTATACATAGCTCTGACAACAGGACGAGTAGGGTGAAAATAATATTGAATTTCTGTTTCAACACCCGCCAGCGTTAGTGTATCGGAGCTTACTGTATCACCCGTTAGATCAACGTTTAGGTCAGGATTAACAAACAAAACACCGTTAACCGCAAGGTGCAGAACATTGTTAAACGCTTCAGAAAAACCTGAGGCATTTACATCAGCAATAGCAAATGCTGTCAAGGAGGAGCCTGCAAAATGAGAGAATCTTAGCGATGTGGAAAGAGTGGTATCAGTTACAATTGTACCAAACGTACCGCTAAATAATGGAGACTGATTTTGTATCGTTTTCCAGATGGCAGTGCCACGCGTTAAATTAGCGATGGGTAAGGCTGTGCTAGCAGCTCGAGCACTGCCTGCACCGATTAAGCCCAAACCCATTGCACTTGCTGCGGCAAGACCGCGTAATCTATCGAAACCTTTTTTCATCGTTATGCTCTGTTTTGCTGCGGTTAATCTTAAGCCTTTTTTAAATTAACAGTTTGCTGTACTCCTATTTTAATCAACTTAGCTATTCAAGTTAATCACAGACTAAAGTCGATAGAATATAGAGTGTTGTATTTATTGATAATAAGTTTGATAAGTGTATCATGAACAGTCTTTATTTTTGATCTTTTATGGTTAATATCAGAGCGCATTTGATTCCTGGAGTCTGGGCAATAACTTAGCGATAAAGAATCGACTTTATAGTAATAAAAGTTATATATATTCACTGCGGCCCCGTTAACAGTTAGAGGCATAAATTGGGGTAGCTATCAACGACCATCACCCGCATGGCAGGTTTTTTGCTCCTCGGCAATAGCTCCTGCATTGCCCTAATAAGTTACATCCGTGTAACGATGCAATATCTGCATTTCCAACATCCATGTAGGTCGTTTTAAGGCGTGTCGGTGGTGGTTGCGACCGATTCATGTCTCGGATTAAAGCAAACCAGGCGTAAGCTAGCTACGTCAACCTTTACAGGTAATAAATTTTATATAAACGGGACTGAAGTGATATGCTCAATAAATTTTTCCCCTTTTTAAACTGGATTGATGAGTTAAAAGATCCTCGTATTCTTCGTGCAGACATGATTGCCGGCCTTACAGTCGCACTGGTATTGATCCCGCAGTCGATGGCGTATGCAACGCTTGCAGGTCTGCCTGAAGTTTATGGCCTGTATATCTCTTTTGTTCCTGTTTTTGTTGCCGCGCTCTGGGGTTCGTCACGTCAGCTGGGTACAGGTCCGGTAGCTGTTGTTTCGACGATGACGGCGACCATGCTAACACCAGTCGTCATTCCATTGCTTGGGTCTGATTATACTCAGGAAGAATACCTGGCCCTGTATATTCCAACGGCAATGTTCTTGACGCTATTGGTTGGTCTGTTTCAACTAGCATTGGGTCTGTTTCGTCTTGGTGCAATTGTTAATTTTTTATCTCACCCTGTCATTGTAGGTTTTACTAATGCGGCAGCTCTGTTTATCGGTTTAACGCAAGTATCAAAAATTTTTGGTGTTGAGATGCCTGGTGGTGCGGGAGATCATTTTTTAACGGTTCGAGTATTGGGTGTGTTTGATAATTTATCTGATACGCATACGGCAACCTTGCTTATGGGTGTCTCGGCGTTTGCGATTATGATTATAATAAAACGTTTTATACCGAAAATACCTGGCGTTTTAGTGGCGGTGGTGGTCACAACAATCGGTAGTTACAATATCGATTTCGAAGGTATGGGAGGCAAAGTGGTGGGTGATATTCCTGAAGGACTGCCCGGTTTTATTTTGCCTGCGTTTAATTTTGAAATGTTATACGATCTTTTTATCAGCGCTATCATTATTGCGATGGTCGGTTTTATGGAAGCCATCTCAATTGCTAAAGCGATGGCGGCTAAATCTAAAGACCGTGTCGATCCTAATCAGGAGCTCATCGGTCAGGGTATGGCTAATATTGCCGGTAGTTTCTTTCAATCGTATCCTGCTTCGGGTTCATTTTCACGCTCTGCTGTGAACTTTAATGCAGGTGCAAAGACGGGTTTTTCTTCAGTTGTAACGGCAATTATTGTTGTTATCACTTTATTGTACCTTACCCCCCTGTTGTATCACCTACCTAAGGCGACCCTGGCTGCCGTTGTTATTATGGCAGTGTTTGGTTTGATTAATTTTAGTTCAATCAAACATATCTGGGTTGCGAATAAGCATGATGGTATTGCGGCAATGGTTACTTTTTTTGCTACCATTATTTCGGCACCCAAACTTGATCATGGTATTGTCTTAGGGGCTGCATTAGCTGTGGTTTTGTATCTCTATCGTTCTATGCGACCACGTGTCTCAGTGTTAGGAAGATATAAAGATGGAGCTTTGCGTGATATAGATATCAATAAAGGTATTCCTACTGACAAGAATATCGTCGCAGTACGTTTTGATGGCTCATTGTATTTTGCAAATGTTTCTTATTTTGAAGATACCATGTTAAAAGCCGTTTCGAGTTATCCCGATGCAAAGTTTTTATTGGTTGTGGGCGATGCTATCAACCAGATAGATGCGTCAGGAGAAGAAGTTTTGCACCATTTAGTTGAGCGACTAAATGAGAATGAAGTCACCGTTGTGTTCAGCGGTTTAAAACGTCAGATCCTGGAGGTTTTGCAGGCGACTCATTTATTTGAGCTAATCGGTGAGCAAAATATATTTATTGATGAAGATATCGCTTTAGATGAGATTTACAAACGCCTGGAACTGGATGCCATAGGCACTGTTTGTCCGCTTAAGCGTCAATTTGATGTACCACCTAAGATTCAATCTGATGTGCCAGTAGACGAGTAAGGTTTGATTGGCATTCTTCACCTTCTTCTCATCGACTGTCTTAGTCGCTGATAGGGGCATGACCATTAGTGGTATATATTAGTGATTGCCGATTTGATATGATTTTCGGCTTTTCAATCTCCATAGACTTTTTGAGGTCTTCATGTTCCAGCTGGGTTGCCAAAACCGTGTTTGTTTCCAAAATGAAATTCTATCTGGTTTGACCGTTGCTTTGGCGTTAGTGCCTGAGGCTGTGGCATTTGCTTTTGTTGCTGGCGTGGAACCACTGGTTGGTTTATATGCCGCTTTCATGGTCGGCTTGCTGGCGTCTATTTTTGGTGGGCGCCCCGGCATGATTTCAGGAGCAACCGGTGCCATGGCGGTGGTGATGGTGGCGCTGGTGGCAGAGCACGGGGTGGAATATCTGTTTGCCGCAGTAATATTAACGGGGGCAATTCAAATTCTGGCAGGTATCTTACGCCTCGGTAAATACATTCGTATCGTACCGCATCCGGTAATGTTAGGTTTTGTTAACGGTCTGGCAATTGTGATTTTTCTTGCCCAGGTACCGCATTTTCAGGTTCCCGGCAGCAATGGTGAATGGCTGGCAGGGCAGGACTTGATGATTTTTGGCGGCCTTACTGTGCTGACCATGGCGATCATTTATTTTCTGCCCAAACTAACCACGGCTTTCCCGTCAGCGTTAGCAGCGATTATTGTTGTTTCACTGGTGGTTATAGGGCTGGACGTGGACACCAATACTGTGGGTGATCTTGCCTCCATTAAGGGTGGTTTTCCGTCATTCCATCTTCCAGAAGTCGCCTTTAATCTGGAGACATTAAAAATCATATTGCCTTATTCAATCATTCTGGCGGCAGTGGGTTTGATTGAATCATTATTAACAATGAGTCTGATTGATGATCTTACCGCTACCCGTGGTCGTGGTAATCGCGAATGCATCGGTCAGGGTATTGCCAATTCAGTCACTGGTATGTTTGGTGGCATGGGTGGCTGTGCCATGATCGGACAGAGTATGATTAATGTGAATTCTGGCGGGCACCAGCGTTTATCTGGCATCGCGGCGGCCCTGTTTTTGTTGATATTTATTATGTTTGCTTCCAGCCTGATCGAAATAATTCCAATGGCGGCGCTAGTCGGGGTGATGTTTATTGTTGTTTTTGGTACCTTTGAATGGTCCAGTTTGCGCATTATAGGCAAAATTCCCAAAAACGATGCTTTCGTGCTGGTGCTGGTATCGGCAGTTACCGTATTTACTGATCTGGCGGTTGCGGTTGTAGTAGGTGTCATTGTCTCAGCATTGTTTTTTGCCTGGGAGCATGCCAGTCATATTAATGTAAAAAGTTATGACCATGAAGATGGTTCCAGGGTATATGAATTAAACGGGCCGTTGTTTTTTGGCTCGGTGAAAAATTTTCTTGAGCTGTTTTCACCTGCTGATGATCCAGATGATGTCATTATCGAGTTCCAGAATTCACGCGTAGCCGATCATTCTGCCATTGAAGCCATTGATAATCTCGCTGAAAAATATATTAAAGCAGGCAAGAAATTACACCTGCGTCATCTTAGCCCGGAGTGTGCAGTGTTATTGACCAAAGCGGGTGATCTGGTTGAGGTAAATGTGATGGAAGACCCAACTTATCATGTTGCTGATGATCAATTATCATGATTCAGATCAAGTAGTGTATTGATATACTATTACCTTAAAAAAATAGTGATAATATCGTTCGCGAATATAAGCAATTTCGTATATAATTCACTCGCCCGATTTTGCCTGCCTGCGTATTAAAAAAAGACTTAGTCAGATGGATCACGACGTAATTTTGCTGATAATTGAAATGCTTTTTAGGTGATAGTCATTAGGGCACTTTATATTATTAATTCTGGCTGGGTGAGCCAGTTTGAGATTCACAATTTTCGAGATTTAGGCGCCATGTATTGGTAATAGTCTTTCTATTACAGGTACTTTACGACCCAGTTATCTGAAATTTTGCACACAAGATATTTTCACGAACTTAATATTAATAGGGCTGCCTTTGTACGGTTCAATTTCGGCTGATTCAATATCATTCAGTGAACATTAACATTGTCGTTATTACTGAAACGGAATAAAAGCATACTGCTTGTTGACGACCGTTAGCCGCAGGGATGTGGGTGTCGAGTTTATATGAATCGATTTACGGCGTGTCCTGAATAGCGGTTTACTTTTCATCTGCCCCCAGGGGCCTATGAAAAGTTAGTGCATATTTATTCGTGTTTGATATCAAACAGGTAAGGGCCTATTTTCATAGAAGAGCTTCAAATTTTCATAAGGCCTTACTGTTTGCAATGAAGAGCTACATCTGAAAATTTAATTTTATTTAAGAAGAGAACACTATGACTACACTTGCAGACGAAGAGCAAACTATCGCAAAGCCGGGAATTATCTCCATAAAACAGATCATTGGTGCAATTGTTTTTGCAGCCATTTCTGTATTTTTATCCACTATTGTACCGAGCATTCAAATTGCCTGGGTAAGTGCTATTTTGATGCTGACCATTTACCTTTTTTCCTTTGAGGTGGTCGGTGTTGATGTGGCCGCTGTGTCTATTATGGTGTTGCTGGGATTGACCTCACTATTGGCTCCGTTTATGGGGCTGGAACAGGGACTGGTGGATAACAAACATCTGTTTGACGGTTTCGCCTCTAACGCGGTGATGTCTATCATCGCGGTAATGATTATTGGAGCAGGTCTCGACAGGACGGGCATCATGAGTAAGGTGGCTGCCTTTATCCTGAAAATTGGCGGCACCACCGAGACACGTATTATTCCTATTATCTCTGCGACCGTAGGTTTTATTTCATCATTTATGCAGAATGTGGGGGCAGCGGCACTGTTCCTGCCAGTGGTTTCACGTATATCAGCGCGTTCTGGACTGCCGATGTCACGCTTGCTTATGCCGATGGGGTTCACCGCAATTCTTGGTGGTACCATGACCATGGTCGGCTCAAGTCCATTGATTTTGCTCAACGATTTGATCCTTACCTCTAATAAGGCGCTTCCCGCCGAACAGCAAATGGATACATGGGGTTTGTTTTCGGTCACGCCGGTAGGTGCTGCATTGATTGTTTCCGGGATTCTTTATTTTGTTCTCGCCGGGCGTTATGTGTTGCCAAAAACCAAAAGTGAAAGCAGCACTATGGGGTCCGATCCTATGACCTATTTCCATGATGTTTATGGTGTGGATTACACTCTTAATGAACTGGTGGTACCTGAAGGCAGCGAATTGATCGGACAAAAACTGGATGAAGTAGAGACAAGCTACCGGATACGGGTCATCGCCAACAAACAACTTGGTAAAGAAACCCGAATTGGTCCCGGTACCCTGGCCCGTGACACAGAGATCCAGGAAGGCATGTTATTGGGCGTAGTGGCCGACCCGCGTAATCTTAAACACTTTGTGGATAAATATAATTTGATAAAACGTAGTCATTTGCGTAGTTTTGCCGAATCACTGTCCGCTTCTAAAGCAGGTATCGCTGAAGTGGTCATTCCTCCGGGTTCCAGCCTGATTGGTAAAAGTGCTCGCGATGTCTGGATGCGCAAAACCTATGGTCTTGCCCTGATTGGCCTGCATCGTAATGGCGAGACCATGCGTGAGGGAGATGATATCCGTAGTATGCCTTTCATCGCTGGTGATACGCTGGTGGTACACACCGCGTGGAACGCACTGGAGCGAATTGAACAGGACCGTGATTTTGTGGTGGTAACAACTGAATATCCGCATGAGGAGAAAATGCGTCCAAACAAAATTCTACCTGCCATTATTTTCTTTGCTATCGCACTTTTTATGGTGCTGTTTACCGACATCCGGCTTTCTGTCGCCTTACTGACCGGTGCTGTAGGCATGATTTTAACAGGCGTATTAAATATAGAAGAAGCCTATCAGGCGGTAAGCTGGAAGACCGTGTTTTTGCTGGCCTCATTGATACCGCTGGGTCTGGCGGTAGAGACCTCAGGCACCGCGAAATGGATTGCAGAACAGGTTTTGTTAGTGGTTGGTGATATGCCAGTTTGGGTGATCCAGAGCGCGGTAGCGGTACTGGCTACTTTCTTTACCCTGGTTATGTCCAATGTAGGTGCAACGGTTTTACTGGTGCCGCTGGCAGTCAATATCGCGATTGGCGCAGGTGCTAATCCAGCGGTTTTCGCACTGACTGTGGCGATTGCTACCTCAAACTCTTTCTTCATTCCAACACATCAGGTTAATGCTTTGATTATGGGACCGGGCGGTTATCGGGTGACGGACTTCATGAAAGCAGGTGGTGTTATGAGCATCCTGTTTTTAGTGGTGATGATGGTGATGATGTCCCTGGTCTTTTAGCAGAGGACTATTAATAATGATTCTACGGTCAATGATAAAATGGACGGCTCTGTTATTGCTGGGTGTTTTACCTGGTGGGGTAATGGCGGCAGAGCAAATTGCAACTCATGCGGCAAACCACATGGAGTTGACCAGTCACTGGATAGGGTTCCTTTCTATCGGTATATTTGTTCTGGCTTATTTGTTTGTGATGGCCGAAGAATTTACTCATCTGCGTAAATCAAAACCGGTGATTCTTGCTGCCGGCATCATCTGGGGCATCATTGGCTGGTTTTATGCCAGCAATGGGTTACCTGACGCAGCAGAACACGCTGTACGCCATAACCTGCTGGAATATGCAGAACTTATGTTGTTCCTGCTGGTGGCGATGACATATATTAACGCCATGGAAGAAAGGCGAATCTTCGATGCGCTACGCGCCTTGTTGATCCGCAGCGGTTTTGGTTTTCGTTCACTATTCTGGATAACCGGTATCCTGGCATTTTTTATCTCGCCAGTGGCCGACAACCTGACTACGGCACTGTTGATGTGCGCGGTGGTGCTGGCAGTGGGGGGTGACAATAGTCGCTTTGTGACGCTAGCCTGTATCAATATTGTGGTTGCTGCCAATGCTGGTGGTGCATTCTCGCCATTTGGTGACATCACCACGCTAATGGTCTGGCAAAAAGGTATGGTAGAATTTTGGACCTTTTTCGCCCTGTTTGTACCATCGGTGATAAATTTTCTAGTGCCGGCAGCGATCATGCATTTTGCCGTGCCCGATGTTAAACCCGATGCCTCCGGTGAGCCGATAGCGATGCAACGTGGGGCAAAACGAATTATCTTTTTGTTTCTTGCCACCATTGGCACAGCCGTCTCGTTCCATAACTTTTTGCATCTGCCGCCGGTGATAGGCATGTTGACCGGCCTTAGTTATCTGCAAATATTTGGCTATTTTCTGAAAAAGACAACACATAAAGATCATAAAGGGGTACCGGATAACGCTGAACATGACGGCGAAATGGGTTCAGCAGTACCGTTCGATGTGTTCTCCCCGGTGGCGAAAGCAGAGTGGGATACGCTGTTCTTTTTCTACGGTGTGGTGCTCTGTGTTGGTGGTCTTGGCTTCCTCGGGTATTTAAGCCTGGCTTCTGAAATGATGTATACCGGCTGGGGTGCGACCAATGCCAATATCGCTGTCGGAGTACTCTCGGCTATCGTTGATAACATTCCGGTGATGTTCGCCGTGCTTACCATGAATCCAGACATGTCAACAGGGCAGTGGCTGCTAGTCACACTGACCGCTGGCGTCGGTGGTTCATTGCTCTCCATAGGTTCAGCAGCAGGTGTGGCACTGATGGGACAGGCTCGTGGTAAATACACCTTCTTCGGTCACCTCAAATGGACTCCGGCCATTGCTGCTGGTTATATCGCCAGTATCTATACTCATATGTGGATTAATAGCGCGTATTTCACATAAGGATAAATACAAAGTCGACCCTATTTGTACAGCCAAAAACATTAAAAGCACTATTACCACAGAGGTCGCTCTTGTGTATCCATACACCTGCGACATTAGTGCATCCATGCACGTCGCACAGAGGACACAGAGAAAAACATATAGATTTATTGTTAGCTGCGCCTGTGGCCAGCTAACAATAACATTCTTCCTCTTTTTCTCTGTGGTGAATTGTTTATGACTTGTTTATATCATACAGAAGAATCTCTATGCTTTGATGTCTATCATCTAATTTAATTCTTATACAGGATGCTAGTCGATTTCTTCATAAGACGATCTCAAGAACCGGGGTGTACAAATGGCCAGGAAGAGTAGATCATCAGAACCGATATTGTGATGCGTTGCCGGCACATTGGTGGAATTAACACAATGTCACCTGCATTTACATTCTGGGGTGGTAGATCACCAATTTCTACTCGACCGCTGCCACTGATAATGCAATATCGCTCAATGGTCCCTTTTAGTCGATGCCAGCGAGTAGAAACGCCGGGCTAAACTCTTGCCTGTGCGATTGGTAAATCCGGGTCGTCAGGCGTTCTGGATAATTCAGTGATGAAACATTTCTCGTCTGTATAGAGCTCTTTGCAATGGAATTTCTTTTTAATTGTTGCCTTCAACGGATTCACCAGTTCATTTAACAGTGCGGTTTTTTTGATTGTGGTAATCGAAAAATGTGGGTAGATATACTTATATAATAGTGTCCAGTTCTTTTATCATTCGGAAATGCTGTATCTCATCAAACAATAAATAACTTTTTTCTACTATTCTGTATCCCAGCTTTTGATAGAAACCAACAGCTGACTCTCTTGCATCCAGCACAATATTTTTACAGGAAGAATGTTGTACGCGCTGCTCCATTACCTTAACTAATTCACGACCAATACCTTTTACCTGGTATGGTTTGGCGACCGCCATATATCGGATTTGTGCTTCGTTGTCTGAATTTAATTGCAGGCGAGCAACACCAATGATCTGATTACTATTGTCGACAGCCATGAGATGAAAGCATAAATCTTCCATGTCATCAACTTCCGAGCCCTCAGGTTGATTCCAGGGGGATCGAAGTAGTTGCCAGCGAAGGTGATAGTAGTGTTTAAACGCTTCTTCGGTTTCAGGTTGTTTGATAGTGAAACACACAGTCTCTTAGATTAAATTTAATGTTATTGCTTCTTCAGTCATTTAATAAGTTTTGAGCATGTTACAGTGCATCAATACGTAATTCTTTCTCTGCTTAACAAATCAGGCAAATACCACCCAGGTAGTAGCGATATATTTCACACCTTTTTCCAGCGTGACACCTCGATGTTCATGTGTCCAGAAAGGCGGAAATAAGCATAATTTTCCAGCTTGAGGTTTTACTTTAACCTGTTGATAAGAAAACTCGGTTTCACCGCCGGGGCCTTCAACGTCATTCAAATACCATACTGCAACTAACTGACGCACAGCAAACTCATGACTGCCACCATCTATATGCCAGTGATAAAATTCCCCCGGATTTGTGCGTTGTATGGCATAACCATTGTCTTTAAACGGGCCTTTAAAAAAGGGATAGGTTTCGCGAAACTCTTTTATTGCAAGGCCCAATGAACGAAACAGTTCATTATCAAGATCTTTCCAGTTTTCTTTTCCGCTGGTGACAAGATCAGTTGAGCGCTTGATGCTTTGCTCTTCAATGATTGTTTGCCCAATGCGACCCTGATACTGGTTTTCTGTATCTTCTTCAAAACGACGGATCATTTCCTGACAGATGTCTAAAGGTAATGCATTTTTTTTTTCAAAGATAAAGCTGTTGGGTTTTGCTTCTATAATAGTCTTCTGCATTGCATTCATAATTTTGATATTAACGAAGTAAATTAATTGAAATAAATTAAATATGATTTTGATTGACCAATAATTCTATTTCATGGCTGCATTGTTTAGCATTTTTCTGGTGCAGAGTTAACATCTGCATTGCCATGTTCTGCCAGTGATTAACAGCATTTTTACTTGTTTTTTCTATGGTATCAATGTTTTTGTTTTCACACCATTGATTATAGGCGTCGATCAGTGAAGGGAAAATATGTTTGCGCATATTGGTTAAATTGGCGAAATAAAAATGAATAGATGCCTGGTTATTATTTTTAATTATTGTTGGTAGCGTGTGTAAGGTGTCTGCATAGTGGTCGCGAACCGCGCGTGCCATGATTTCTGCTGTTGTAAAAGTTATGTCCGACATCATCTGATGCCAACCGGTAAGATGTTCGCCAGCCTGTATTTCACCTATTTCATGTAATATGGCGGCGTCGATTTCGTTATCAGTCATTTTGGATAATGCGTTTTCAAGATCATTATCAAAATCATAACAACGGATTGCCCTCGCCATTGCATTTTCAGGTTTATTCCAGCGCCATTCATCAGTGCGTTCCCAAATCAGGCGTTTGAAAGATTCGCGTCGAATATATATGGTTTTATTATGGCTCATCGCTGGCGGTGAGGTGAGATCACGTGCGTATTCTTTGCCACTAATGTAGATGGTGTAGTCATTAATGCTTTTTTTATTTTCTAGCTCAGCCAAAAAGAAATGTGGTTTGTCTTTTATGCCATATCCGCCGCTGTAAACCAGGTTATTATTCACCAGCTCCTGGTTGATGGCCTGAGAATCAAAAGGTTCATAGTTCGCGGTGTCAGTTTTGATTAACTGGTAATCTTCACTTTCTATTTCATTCCATAACGCTTCTCGTCCTGTTAGCCAGGTGCCAATGTCATCTGTAGACAGTTTTTCGCTAAATGAATACTGGTGCTCCCAGCGGTAGAATTCGCGCATTTTTAATAAATAGACGCAAAGCGTGTAGTTGCCGGCATGCCTGGCATCTGAAATGTGGCAATTTAGCTGCACATTATTGATAAGTTGTTGTATATTCATTCAAGGAACGTAGTTATCAAGAGTTGCTATACAGTATACTATTCAGCGCATAAAAGTTCATATGTATGTCTTGAGGTTATTATGAAAATTCGAGTTAAAAACAAGTGGAATGACAGAGATAAAGTGCGCACGCCTGAGGAAATCGGCAGTGTTTTGAGCTTTAACTTCTGGAAAGTCGCAAGTGCGAATGTTATGCACATGGAAAATGAGGGTTTTCAAACCGATACGCATTTTATGCGCCTGGATGTGATCGCTGAATTTACTGCGTTTCTTGTACATGTGGTCGATCGTGTGATTTCTTCAAAAGATTATTCTGCGGAAGATCGACAGGCACTTATTACCGCTCTGGCATTAAATCTGGCAAAAACCATGCATGATAACCGCCGTGATGTTTCTGATGATAAGGAAACAGATTTTCGTGCTGAGTATATAACGTTAATGAACGAACGGATGAACGAATACAGTAGCTTTACCTTTGATGAAGGTAATCAACCGGGGTTTCAGGTGCGCCGTCGTGTCGGCGAACATGTGCGTGATGTGATGGGAGAGAAGGACAATAAATGGATACCGGATCAGGTGATGGATATTGAAATACCGGATGCCATGAAAGCATTTAAACGGGTTACACGGGGCGTGCTTTAAATAAAAAAAGAGCGTTAACTACAGAGGTCGCTCTGGTGTATCCGTACACCTGTGACATTAGTGCATCCATGCACGTCGTACAGGGACGCAGAGGAAAGTTTTATGTTGTTAACTGCGCTTATGGCCAATTAACAAAACAAAACTCTGTGCTTTCTGTGTGTCGAGGTTCAATCTCGTTGCTTTTTGCTTCGTGTACAAAAAAAGCCGGTACAGGTTTTTACCCATACCGGCTTTTTTATGGAACTAGACAGGCTGGAAAGTTTCCGTGGCTTATTTAGTCCAGCTGCTGAAGTTATCAGCATTTTTCTCTTTACCGTCTTCGTAACCAGCTTCATACGCTTCAGTCACGCGCTGTTCTTCACGAGGTGGGTTTAAAACATAACCGCCTTCCCAGCCAAGGATGTATTCTGGATCAACACCAGCTTCTTCCATTTTAGTTACAGCATTGTAGTAATCTTGATTCATCTTAGTTTCCTCTAGGGCTTCTAATGGTATGTATCGTTGCAACCGCAGTGGCAACAACTTCGATTCTTTTCGACTGAGCTAATTAAAGCTTAGTCGATTAATGGACGCAGATTATACCTAGTGTGAGTTGATTTTGGAATGCGTGGTTGATATCTCTTTAGAGGGAGTCGTGTTAATTGTACTGACGCTAATTAGTTAAATAATCAGGTTATTGTGCTATAAAAATAGCACAATATTATATAATTAAGATTAAATTAATCTCTTAAGATATTGAAATAAAACAATAATATTTGTAAGTTAAAAGTAGCTATTCTGTTGAGGACTTATACAAAACAATAAATTAGATATTAATATTAGGTAATTTTTTGTCGTTGTGATGCTGTTATGTTTTGTATTGAGATTCGATTCTTTGCAGATGAAAAAGCTGTAATTACCCCTAAATAATAAATAGAATGGATTTTTTCCAGGTAGTATTAAAAAAATTATGAATATATGCAAAATTCATATCAGTTTGAACAGGCTGTTTTATAGATACAGTCGCTAATTGCTCCTCGGCACACCGCTTCGCTGCTCCTCGATAACTGCTCCTCGACATCCGTGTAACATGCGTTATCCTGCTGAGTACATCCTGTACATGCGTCGCTTCTTGCCATCCATGGCACCACGACATACCGTCCATCCTGTACATGCGTATTGCCCTAATACCGTACTTCCTGACCATATCGGTATATGCGAAGAATATAGCCGTGATAAACTATATCTTTTTTTATTGTCGCTAATTGGCCACCGAGGTGAGAACAGTCATGATTGAAGAATCAACAAACGATAACAGCAAGGAGTCAATTGAGGTGAGTGACATTGATGCCAGCTTCTCCAGTGGTATTGCGGCTTTTGAAGCAAAGAACTTCAAGCAGTCACTACAATTTTTAGCTCCGCTTGCAGAAGCTGGAGATGCTGAATCACAACACCGCTGTGCAATTATGTATCAGAATGGTCTAGGTCTGGTCGCGAATGAAGCTAAAGCGGCTGAATATATGCGTGCGGCTGCTGAACAGGGCCATGCTATAGCACAGCATGGATTGGGTTTTATGTACATGGAAGGCGAGTGCGTAGAAAAAAACGCAGAACAGGCAGTAAAGTGGTTCACCAAAGCAGGTGAGCAGGGTCTGGTTGGTTCGCTCACGACACTAGCCATGATGTACCAGGAAGGTAACGGTGTGAAGAAAAATCCGGAAGAAGCGAAAAGACTATATAAACTTGCCGGCTTTGATGACATGCAGCTGTAGTAACGGCTGCTTTTAAGTAGCTATTAGAATTTAATAATATAAAGAATAATTAGAAGATATATAGAATTATGCGTCCAGCCAATTTATTAACCGTTGTAGAAAAAGAATTTATCAGTACGCAAAGTGGTTATCACACACCGGTGATGCTGTGGGGTGCACCTGGAGTAGGTAAATCACAAATGGTGGCACAGGTTGCTGAAAAACAAAATACACCCTTAATTGATATTCGTCTGTCACAAATGGAACCCAGTGATTTACGTGGCATTCCGTTTAAAGTAGGCAATACTGTGGAGTGGGCGGTGCCTGCCATGTTACCTGACGTCAAACGTCATGGTGAAAATGGTATTTTATTCCTTGATGAAATAACCTCAGCACCACCGAGTGTCTCGGCCGCTGCCTACCAGCTAATTCTTGATAGAAAACTGGGCGAATATGAAGTGCCTGCTGGCTGGGCAATTATTGCCGCAGGTAACAGGCAGGGTGATCGTGGTGTGACCTACAGTATGCCTGCACCATTGGCTAACCGTTTTTCACATTATGAAGTGGATATTAATCTTGATGACTGGGTTGCCTGGGCCTACGCTAACGGCATTGATGAACGTGTAATCGCGTTTTTGCGTTTTCGTCAGGATTTATTATTTGAGTTTGATGCATCGCAAAATCCGATCGCTTTCCCATCACCGCGATCATGGGAATTTGCCCACCGTGCCTTACATAAATTTGAAGATCATCCTGAATTATTCTCTGGTGCGTTACAGGCCTGTGTCGGTAAAGCCGCCGGGATTGAATTAGCCGCTTTTATAGCAAGCCTGGACCAGATGCCAGACCTTGATGCTATTATAAATGGTGAAGATGTTGATACGCCAAAAGAGATTGATTTACAGTATGCAGTAGCAACCGCTTTAGTTGGTCGTGCTATTCGTGCAAAAGATACCGACCAGGCTAAAAAAGTACACGGCAATATTTTAAATTATGCGAATTGTTTTCCGCAGCGTGAAATGGGCGTGATGATGGTTTCGGATATGCACCGTGCAATCGGCCAGGATATTTTTACCGTGCCCGAGTTTGCCAGTTGGGCAGACAAGATTGCTGATTTGATGTTGTATTAAAAAATTAATTTAGCCGCGAAGGACGCAAAGATCGCGAAGAAAAAAGCATTAGCCTGTTTTTAACAATTTGTGTCTTTAGCGTTCTTCGCGGCAAAAAGTTTTTTCTCTATTACACTGAAAAATATGAGTAATTACCCCGACGTTGAAAAAAAACTCGCCACAGCCAGAACACGTTTAATTCTGGACAAGCCATTTCTCGGCGCGCTGGTTTTACGTTTGCCTATGGTTGCAGCTGATCCTAAGTGGTGTGAAACCACATTTAGTGATGGTAAAACGTTTTATTACAATATTGATTACATCGATGCATTAGATCAGGAACAAACTCAGTTTTCACTTTCACATGAAGCCTTGCATTGCGCACTTTCGCATTTTCATCGTCGTGGTCATCGCATTAAACTTCGATGGGATTTAGCCTGTGATTACGCGGTAAATCCACTATTGATTAACGATGGTTTGAAGCCGACACCCGATGCGATGCACTTGCGTGAATACGAAGGCATGACCGCAGAGGAAATATATCCCTGCCTTGAAGATAATGACAATGACGGTGAGCGTGATTTAGAGAACCAAAAAAAATCGGATGAAGCCGATAGTGATGATCAGCAATCACGTCAGGATAACAGTGGTGGTGGCAAAGAGAAGGAAAAAGAAAACGACGAACAAAGCGAAGGTCAGGGCGAGCAGGATAAAGATCAGGATGATGCTGGTAAGGGAGGCCTGGCACCACAACCTGCTGGTATGTCACAACAGGAAGAAGACGATTTAAGTTTGCAGTGGGAGCAGCGACTGGCCGGCGCTGCGCAACAGGCATTACAGTCAGGTAAGTTAGAAGGTGAGATGGCAAGAATGGTTGACCACTTGCTGCAACCCAGGCTGCCCTGGCGCATGTTGCTAGCAAGATACATGTCAGCAACAGCAAGAGAAGATTATAGTTATTCACGGCCATCATCACGTCGTGGAGACCCTGCGGTTTATCCCAGTATGCGCAGCCATGAAACGAATATCGTAGTTGCCGTTGATACCAGCGGCTCGATAGACCAGGAAGAAATTCAGGAATTCATTTCTGAGATTGATGCCATTAAAAGTCAGGTACGTGCCAGCGTCACATTGCTTACCTGTGATTCAAAACTAAATCACGGCTGCCCGTGGATATTTGAAGCCTGGGATCAATTTCAATTTGACATTGAAATACGTGGTGGTGGCGGTACTAATTTTAAACCGGTATTTGAATGGGTGGAAAAACAGGATAGAGCTCCGGATTTACTGGTTTATTTTACCGATGCCGAAGGTGTTTTCCCGGAAGTTGAGCCTAATTTTCCCGTTACCTGGTTAGTTAAAGGTAAGGAAAAGGTACCGTTTGGTGTCAGGGTTCAGTTAAATTAGTGATTGTTTGTGTAAGAGGTTATGAAATATAACATACTACTTTATCTATTCCGCAAATGAACGCTAATAAACGCAAATCTTTTAATAATTAATTAATATTTTATTAACGTTTTTTTTGTTCATTTGCGGAATAATGTATTTTCTTTTTTATTTATCATTAATAAGTAAACTTCTAACATGGTACTTTCAGCAGAAGATAATTTACGTCTAAATGTTTTGCTTGCGCAGGAGCTTCATGCCGTGCGTATTGATGAATCAAAAATGGTGGTTTTTGCATTAACCGCTAAAGGTGAAGCCAAAGTTCCGTTACATGCCATCGGCAAAGACGAAGCCTATATTAAAGAAGTTAAAGCACTGTTTAGTACGCATGTCATGGGGTCCCCTGGTGGTTATCCGGTGTATTTAAAACGCTGGACACGGATGGGACAGGCGCGTACTGAAAGTCTTGCACAGTTATTATTGCTTGGTGAACCTGAAGCTGTCGTTGCTGCGGTTCATGCTTCTGGTTTAACCGATGAGTTGGCGGCACGTGCCTGGTGGGCGATGCCCACTGCTGAAAACGCACGAAAGATGTTAGAAAAGCAGGCGGTTGCAGAAGGTGAGACCGGTAAGGAGCTGGCAGAATTTTTAATTGAGTTTTTGCCGTTTGAGGAAGAGCAGAGTGACATAATTGAATCTGTTCGTCTGGTATTGCAGACAGGTCTTATAAGTCAGCAGGAAAAAGAAAAGCTGTGGTCGAAAACAAAAACAAAACGAAGTTTTTATGTTGGTTTTTTGCATGCGACAGCAGACGATTTACCGATAAAGCTTGAAGCGCATCCTCATCATGAAACGATTAAACAGCAGTTAGCATTGTTATTGGAGAAAAATAATTCTTATGCATTAATGCTGGAGAAAGTGTTAAGTGCAAAAGGGCAGGCAACGCTTAAAACCATTGAAGATGCACTAAGAAAACCCGGTAATCAGGATGTCGTGGTTTCATTGCTGGATGCGATTGCAAAATATTTCGAAACGATTATTCCGCAACAGTTTGCTGAAGACGATATTGAGTTGATCTGTAAGCAAGCAGAGTTACTATGTAGCAATAATGAAGATATAAAAGAGGTTGTTTCAGCACTAAATGAAACGGTAGAGAATAGTCAACAATATCTTCGCGCTATAACTATACTGGCCTGTCTGAGTGTGAAGCTGGTTAATCCTATCTTTTCACGTTCTGACGCTATTGGTACTGTCATGCGTAAAAAAATCAAACCGTTTACTGATCCTGTGTTTGAGCAGTTAAAGATTTTACGTAGCTAGAAAACACAGGATTTAACATATACCATACCATCATATTACTAACGAGGAAGATGAAATTATACTCCTTCTCCAGGACACACCGTAAAACCATCTATATAGGCTCGGCACCGCATTTCTGCGGCTGACGGACTTGAACAAGATGTATCCTTTTACTCTATTTCAGTAATAATTATGCGTTTCGATAAAGTTTTAATGACTATTGATGTACAGCTGAAAGCAGAAGATTTGCAACAATACTTGCCATGTTCAGCCAATATCATCGGCCAAACTTTAGCCAAGATTGCGGATGAATACGTAAAAGAAAATAAGACGGGATATTACCCCGCAATAGAGTTTTTTAAAACGCTGAGTAATGTCGATACTAATTTAATAATTTCAGCTGAGCAGGTTGCGTGGCTGGTGTCAAAACTTGCACGTGAAACCATTCAGTCAAAACTTCGACCGATTTTTTCATCAGTGCAGTTTCAATCAATTCAAACATTGGCCTTTGCGCTGCCGAGAATTCGTCCAAATCAGCCTGATGCAATAGAGCTACTGGCAAAATATTACACACCGGACAGCGTAAAAATAGAACTTGTTCTTACTATGATGCGACGTGATTCTGAGTCAGAGGATGATCGTGCCGAACCCTACGCCAGGAAAATGATGTTTCGATGGCTGCAGTCTGAGTTTGAAAATATTAAAGTAACGAATTCAAAAGCGTTGAAAGCTTAATCGCCGAGAAAGGCTGTCATCCTGAACGGTAGTGACCCCTAAATGGACGTAGGTTAGTAGGGCAACGCAGGAGCAGTTGCCGAAGGATCTTGACAGATCGTTAATCGAACACCAGGTGGAACATGCTTGAGTTGTAGTAGTTCAGACTTTATCTGCCACATTACAAAATGGCATTATTATAGATCTGAATGATTGATCTGAGTATTTACTTCTGAGATGAATGACTCAAAA
>CAVWXQ010000049.1:0-54370 GCA_963759005.1 uncultured Gammaproteobacteria bacterium | reverse complement strand
CAATAAAAACAGTAGGTTATAATTTTCAATCTTCTCTTATGGCACTACAAACTTTCCTTTTGTGATTCATATGGTGGTACGTTGTGCTGCTCCTGCTAGTGCAGAAAGACCCAATGCATCGTAGATGGGTAGCTGGTGTGGTTCAGCACGGGTAGATTTTCGGATGTGGATCGTGCTGCCTGCTCTGGTCTGCATGGAGACCGTTATGCGACTGCGATTTTTGACAGTGTTGCGTAACTGCTCCCAGCTACTGTGGTCACCCTTCGACTTGAGCTGTACCCGCAGGGTGTGCACCAGATGATAGGCCAACAGACTGATGAAGAGGTGTCCGCTGATGCGGTCTGTTTTCTGGTGGTAGATGGGGCGTAGCCCCAGCTCGGACTTGAGACTTCGAAATACCGCTTCCAGATCGGTGAGCATGGTGTAAGTATGCCATAGCTCTTTCTCACTCCAATCGGTGAGGTCGGTGCGCAGGCAGTAGACGCCAGGATGCGTTGCCTGGCTGCCCGCTTTATTGTTTCGTTTCCAGGAAATCTTGATGGCCTTATTGCTGTCGGGATCTTTTGTTATATCAATATCATAGTGCTGGGCGGCTCGGGCGTATTTTTCAGTGAGACGTCCTATGCGCATAAGGATCTTGTCGTGATCTTTCATCCGCCCTTTTTTGTGAAGACCGTCAGCCAGGTACTGGAGTTTCTGTTCGAAGCGTTCGGCAAAACGGTCTTGCATGGCGTGTTCTTTTTGTTCTCGTGCTTCGGAGTGACAGTAGAGCTCAAGCTCTTCAGCTTCCTGGTTGAAGACCTTTTCGATCTGTACTTTTTGATCGGGCGTTTGTTTGACGAGAACCGCTTTTGTTTCGTCAAATTGCCGCTTTCGTTTTCGACTAACGACGAGGTAGTGGTAGCTATTTTCTTTGAGCCAGGTGATGTTCTCTTCCGATGCGATCCCGGCATCGAGCACCACGATGGTACCTTGACCGGCGTCCAGATCCGTTAACATCGTTTTGAGCGTGGCGGGTTCGGATGCATTGCCGGAAAAGATCTGGCTGGAACGGGGGAAGCCACTGCCGTCAAGCACAAGACCGAGTGTGACCAGTGGGGCGTCGCTACGCTTCTCTTTGGAACGTCCCCGCTGGGTCAGGGGGCTGGCTTTGGAGCCGCCTTCGAAGTAGGTGTTAGTGAGATCATACAGGGTAATAGTCTCTTCAAAACCGAACAGATTTTTCTCGCTGCAGTACAGACGCTCTTGCAGTGCTGCACGGTGCTGCCAGAGTTGATCTGATGCGCGGTATAGTCGTTTTGCGGCCATTCCTTCAAAATCATAATCGATCAGCTCCCCAAGCCCACTGCTTTTTTGCAGCCAGTCATGGGTGGCTGCTTCGCTGCCAGGTTCCGTCATACGACCAATGATGTTGCCCAGAGCAGCGGCTCTTTCATGTCGATTAAAACCTAATTCCTGCAGAATTTCCGTGAGTCCAAGCTGCTCTGCCGCATGGAGCGCCAGATGTTCGACTCCGACCGAGCGGGGGCGCACAAGTTCGAGGCTGTCCACATCCACTTCCTCGAAATTGCCAGAAGAGTTAACCATCTCTGCGCTCCGATCAGCAAGGATTTGAGCCACATAGCGTTGAGCCTCTTTCTCCAGTGAAACGGGCAACTCAACCGGAATGATGGCTGCCTGGAAGTCGATCAACTGCGTGATGCGTGCGCACAAATCCTTCCAGTGCTCCCGTGGAACAGAAAAACCGCGACCGAGGTTGATCAGGATGTGTTGTTTTACCTTGTGGCCCACACGCTCTGATTCAACCAGACGGTAGGTGTAGTAGCCCTCTCCTGAGGCACGGGCTTTGATTGTGGTGCGACGAATAAACATCCGCAAAGCGTGCTTGGTTTTTTACATAAAGTCAAGATACGCTATAACGATTATGGCAGCACATTCAGGTTTCTGAATTTATATCTCATTGTTTTATAATAACTATGTGTTTTTGAAAAATAATAAATCAATGACTTGCGCTCATTTTTGAGGCTGTTTCAGGTGAAAATGGCAAACTTGGGTTAACAAAAAAAACTCTGTGTCCTCTTTGTCTCTGCGGTGAAATGCATTTTAGTTTTTGACGGTCAGCTTAGGATTAAGTTACTACACATGATGCGATAAATTAATAACCCGGCTGTGGGTATTGGTACATCTGTTGCTGAGCACGGCGTATTCTTTCCATTGCTCCAGGAAGCATTTGCCCCGACTGTTGCCTCTGCAGCATCATTTGCTGCATTTGTGGTTGCTGATTTTGAGAAATCTGTCGCTGCACCTTTGTCATGTCTTTTTGCAATTTGCTGAGTTTCACCATTTATGCTTACTGTTTTATATGAGACAGGAATAACAAAGGTATTTGCCGGCAAAGGCACATCAAGTTTTATACTTTTTACTTCAATATCAACGCTACCTTTTTTTTCTATTCGCATCGGCGCACCGATTGTCGCTACATGATTACTAATCTCTACATCGGCCAAAGTACAGTCATCCACCATACTCGCAAAACCGCCCAACATCGCCAGCTGTTTTTGCATCATGGTTTTTATTGTATCAAACAACGCATTTACGTCCTTATGCTGATAGGCATCTTTTGAGCCATAGACAACACCACAGGCTTTACCATTCACGGCATAGCTAAATTTCTGTGTTTTGTAACCTGCAATAGAAGAACCTGCGCCCAGGTTTTTAATCGATAGTTGAACTCTGGGTGCATTTCCCGTTTTTGGCATGTTATCAGTATCCAACAACATTACCTGGCGATTTTTCCTGTCAACGTTTTTCATACTGTTGTTTTTATAATCAACAATGACATAATCTGAGCCGCCTGTGTTCATCCGCGCCTGTTTCCCATCCGTTAAAACCGTGATTATTTCATTATTATTTTTTATCTCAATGATGGTTCCCGCTACCACTACATTTGAACTAATTAGCAAAGATGTAGCGCCCAGAATATGAATCAGTTTACTCATTTATTACTCCTTAAAATTTTGTGAAATTATACCTTTTCTTTTGTTGCTTAGAAGCATTGATATGGTCTCTCTATCCATTTTGTTGACACCATACAGCCATAAATTCATTCGCTAATCTAAATGAGAATCATTTGCATTAGCATTAACAATCTGTATAATGCGAGTCTCATCATTACTAATCCCTAAGATTTACTATTTTTGGAGCAAAACGTGAAACACAGATCTCTAGCAAAAAGCGCATTATTTGGAGCGATTACCTTCTCCCTGACGCAATCAGCCTTTGCGGTAACAGACGAAGAATTTAATGAATTAAAGGAACAATTTAACCAGTTGGCTGATCAGGTTGACGAAAACAGCCAGAGCAGTGGCAGTGATACCACGATTGGCGGTTATGGCGAGCTGCATTACAACAATTTAAGTAACGGTCAGGGCACTGACAAAAAAGAGATCGATTTTCACCGATTTGTGCTTTTCGTGAACCATGAATTCAATACTGAACATACGCTTATTCACTGAATTTGAATTAGAACACGCTCATATTGAAGATACCGACGATGGTTCCAGCAACGGCTCTGTGTCTATTGAACAGGCCTATGTCCAGTTTGACTTAAGCGAACAGACTAAAGCCAATGCCGGTATATTTTTAGTGCCCGTAGGCATTATCAATGAAACCCACGAACCCACCACTTTTTATGGTGTTGAACGTAATCCTGTTGAAACAAGGATTATTCCAACCACCTGGCGTGAAGGCGGTGCCATGTTATCCGGTCACTATGACTCCGGTTTCAGTTACGACATAGCAATAAGCAGTGGCCTGGATGGCGGTACAAATATCCGCGGTGGTCGTCAAAAAGTATCGAATGCCGTAGCAAACAACCTGGCGGGGACAGCACGAGTAAAATACACAGGGGTTCGCGGCCTGGAACTGGCGGGCACTGTTCAGTATCAAGATGATATGACGCAGGACAGCAGCGATACTATTGGTAGCGCAACATTAATTGAAACGCACGCTATCTGGGGAATAGCTGATTTCACGCTTACTGGTTTATATGCACGTTGGGACATTGATGGCGATGGCGCTTCAAGCGAACAAACAGATATTCAAGAAGGCGCTTATGTCGAGGCCTCATACAAAGTTAATCCTAAATTTGGTGTTTTTGTTCGCCAGAACCAGTGGGACAATGGCGGCATTGGTGACACTAAAAAATCACAGACTGATATTGGTTTTAACTACTGGCCACATGAAAACGTAGTATTAAAAGCCGACTATCAGGCACAAAATAACATCGCTGGTGACTTTGACGGCTTCAACCTGGGTGTTGGTTACCAGTTCTAAAGGCGCCTTAGGACCAGGTTACAGGGACGCCCGTGAATCTGATATTCATCTGCGTCCCTTTTTGTCTTTATAATGTAAAATTCGCCGTTATGAAAATGTATTTAAAAATCACTGCCCTCTTCCTGCTTAGCCTGATGTTCAGTTCTGTTACAGTTGCCGGCGGCGTTTATCAGGAACCGGCTGATTTTATTAATGAGGTTTTTGACAACAATCCACCAAAAGCTGACGTGTTATGGCTGAACAAAGAGCTAAAACAACAGATTGTTGAAATTCTTGATCACAAATACAAAGGCCTGCGCGTACGTTACTGGTCTCAGGGGAAAAAGTCTGCATGGATACTGGACGAAATTGGCAAAGAAAAACTAATTACCGCAGGTTTTGTTATTAATAATGGTCAAATCGAGCAGGTAAAAGTACTGGTTTTTAGAGAAAGCCGTGGCTGGGAAGTACGCCATGATTTTTTTACCGATCAATTTAAACAGGCTAAACTCAAGGATAATCATCAACTTGATAAACACATTGACAATATATCCGGTGCCACACTGTCTGTTCGTGCGCTAAGAAAACTTGCACAGATCGCATTATTACTTGACCATCACTTACAACATGAAGCCACAGAGTAAATACTAGTATTTAACGATTATGACCAATCGAAAACCTAAACGATTCACCGCTTTTTTATGGCATCGCCGCGTCGGTTTATTCGCACTGGTACTGGTTATTATTCTTGCCATTACCGGCATCATGTTGAATCATACCGAAAGACTAAATCTCGACAACACTTTCATAAACAATTCGTTATTACTCAACTGGTATGGCATCGAACCAAAAGATGAACCGGTTTCCTTTCGCATAGAAAGAGGCACACAAAGTCATCTAATCAGCGCATGGAATAATCAGCTTTTTTTTGATGACACCGCTATCATCAACCTTGAGCAGACTATGCATGGTGCCATGGGCGCAGAACAGTTCATCGTCATCGCACTTGATAATGAAATAATTCTTTTATCAAATGAAGGCGAATTTATCGAACGGGTTTCCACAGGCATCAGCTTCAGTAACATCCAGCGATTAGGTATGAAATACAAGCGCCCGGTCATAGAGACCAGCGAACCGCTGTACTACATGGCCGATGAGCATATTCTGGATTGGGACGTCATCACCAACGAAGGCATTGAATGGACTGAACGACACGTACTTAATAACGACGAACGTGAAGCATTACTGGTTGCCTACCGCGGTAATGGCCTTAAACTGGAACGCGTCATACTCGACCTTCATAGCGGCCGATTTTTTGGCAACTACGGTGTTTACCTGATGGACGCAGCTGCCATCGCCCTGCTCTGGTTATCGTTAAGTGGGTTATGGGTATGGAACAGTCGCCGCCGAAAAATGCGTAAGAAAAAGCATTACCAGAAACACCATCGAAGTTAGAGACGACAATAGAAATTAATTTTTTTGCCTTCTTCGTGGTAAAAATTCAATTAGCCGACTGAATCGATGGCCAGGAATGAATCACTGCCTGAATTAAAGTGGCCAGCGGTATCGCAAAAAACACACCCCACACGCCCCAGAGTCCACCAAAAAACAATACCGCAATAATTATTGCCGCCGGATGCATATTTACAACTTCAGAAAACAGTAAGGGTACAAGAATATTGCCATCCATAAACTGCACCACAAGATACGCAGCCATTAAATAAACAAAGTCACTGCTGGCGCCCCACTGGAACCATGCGATCAGCGCCACTGGTATTGTTACCGCAACTGCACCGACGTATGGAATAATAACAGACAGTCCGACCAGCAAACTCATGGTGGCGGCGTAGTTCATGCCCATGACTTTCAGAGGAATAAAGGTTGCTACACCAACGATCACAACTTCCAGTAATTTACCACGAATGTAGTTACCCATTTTTACATCAACTTCTTTCCATACGGAATAAGCAAGGCCTCGATTTTCAGGCAAAAAACGTCTGAACCAGCCTAATATCTCAGCTTTATCTTTGAGTAGAAAAAACACCAGTAATGGAACCACCACCAGATAAACCAGTACCGTAAAAACATCAACGACTGATGACAGCGATACTGAAACCAGTTTCTGTCCTACACTAACCAGTTCTGTTGAAAAGCTACCCAGCATTTGTTCAATTTCCTGATCGGCAAATATTGGATACTGCTCAGGAATAGTGAGTATCAGTTGCTGTAGCTTGCCTAAAATTTTCGGAAAGTCGGTAATTAGTTGTGTTAACTGACTTATAACCAATGGCACCAAACCAAATAAGATCAGTGCAAGTGCAGTAACAAACAGGGTAAAACTGAGTATAAATGCTACAAATCGTGGTATGCCAAGATGATTAAGTCGACAAACCAGGCCCTCTAAAACATACGCAATAACAATGCCGGCTAAAACCGGCGTGAGAATACGGCCCCAGTACAATACCAGTATGGCACCCAGCAGCAGAATACTAACAAGTATAATGGCTTGTGGATCAGAAAAGTGTTTTTCAAACCAGCCTTTAATTACGTCAATCATTATCCTTGCTGCTCACTATTCTTACTGCTTTCCTGTACTAACTTTTTGTAAGCATCCTCAAATAAAACTTCCATTTCATCGATGACTTCTGCCACATCACGGCCTTTCACCATATGATCTGTCATTAAAGACGAAGCCTCAGAAAAAACTGACATACTTTCAATCATAAAATAGGTCGTTTTAAGGCGTTTTATTGCGCCCACCACCGTTTCCTGTTCAGGACGGGGAATATTAGCCGGCGGTTGTATTTCTTTTGAAACCGGTCCCGCCTGTGCATACAAAAAATCAGCAAAGTCAGACAAACTTTTCCTGCGGTTGTCATCCATTGCTTCGTAAAGATCAATTAGATCCTGACTACTTTTAATTTTATTCATTATTCGTTTCTTGAAATAACAGACCTGTGAGAACAGGCTGGTGATATAATATTTGCAAATATCTGGACTAGGCCATATTTTTACAGAATTCCTGAGCAAAACCTAACAGCTCATCCGCGGCACGTGATTTAAATTTATAACGCTGACGAACGAATGAAAAAGGTCTCTCCAGTTTGGGGGATAACTCTACAGCAGTTAAGGTACCAAGCCGTAATTCTTTATCGATGCTGGCACGAGATACGATTGAAATTCCCATACCTGCTTCTACCGCGCCTTTAATCGCTTCCGGGCTACTTAACTCGAAACACACATTCAACCGACTGTCCGGACTATGTTGTTCAACATAGTTAGTAATGGCTTCCTGGGTTCCTGAACCACTTTCGCGACAGATAAACGGGTGACCGATAATGTCTCTGACATGCAGTGTATTTTCTTTCGCCAACTTATGATTATTAGGCATAATCACCAGCAGCTGATCAACCCGGCACTGTTCAACAATTAAATTTTTGTTATTGACCGACCCTTCTACAATAGCTAAATCAACAACATTATTTTCCACCATAGCAATAATGTCTTCAGAGTTAGATTCCTTCAAACTGATATTCACCTCAGGGTACTTAACTTTAAACTCACCTATCAACAACGGCAGCATGTATTCAGCAATAGTCGTGCTCGCACCTAGCGACACCCCACCACTTACATCACCGGTCATCTCGGTAATGCTGTGAGTCATATCGTCATATAACTTCAAAATACGATCAGCGTACATATAAACCTGTTTGCCTGCTTCAGTAAGAGACACTTTATTATGTGTGCGGTCGAATAATCGGGTATTAAACTGGTCTTCTAACTGACGTATCTGAAAAGTTACCGCTGGCTGCGTCATATGCAGCTGCTCACCTGCTTTAGTAAAATTAAGCAGGCGTGCCACTGTGTGAAATATTTTTAGTCGACGATCAGCCATTATTTATATGCTCAATATCATAAAGAAACTGGCATAAATTGTTTTATTAGATACCACATCAATGTTGATTTTACGTACATTAACAGCTATTTTAACACCACAGGCTAATCAATAGGTAAAATACAAATCATGAGCAATGAAAAACTCATATTCCAGCATTATTACAGCATCACTCTGTTTATTTGTTTTATCACCGCTGCATGCCAGCGTTTACAAATGGGTGGATGAGAGCGGTCAGGTGCATTATGGCGAACAGCCCGGTAATACTGGTGCTGAAAAAGTTATTATTCGCCAGCATGAAACAACAAAACCACGCCCCATCAATAAAGCTGAAGAAGAGACAGACCAGCAAGCCGAAGTACCTGCTGAACCGGAAGTACCAAAAATATCGAAAAAAGAAAAACGCCAACTTTGTAATGAAGCCACAAATGACATTGCATCTATTAGCAGCCGTGGTCGAATGCGCGAAATCAATAATAAAGGAGAATACGTTTATTTAACGGAGCAACAACGCCAGAAACGACTTTCTGCTGCCAGAAAAAAACAACGTGAATTTTGCCGGTAATACAACTAACAGGGTGCACCATGCCATTATTAGAGATCACCACCAACACAGCAGTCAATAACAGCCAGGGCGTTGCAGAACAGGCATCAAAGCTAATCGCCGAGCTATTAAATAAACCTGAAAGTTACGTTATGATAAAAATCATGCCTGAACAGACACTGATTTTTGCTGGAAATAATGAACCTGCAGCTCACATTAAATTAAAAAGCCTGGGCTTAGCTGAAGATAGTACAGTCTATTTCTCAGAAAAAATATGTTCTTTCATTAGCTCGCAACTCAATATAAACAGCGCACGTATTTATATAGAATTTTTCAATCCTGCACGGCATATGTGGGGCTGGGACGGAAAAACGTTTTAAGTTGGCAGTTGGTGGTATCAAATCAGTATATGAATGACCGTTCGACCCAAATCGGACTGTCGCAATTATTAACAACCTAAGAATTGCTCTAAAATTGGGCTGGATCAGCCTTAAACGTTGATATGGCGCTAACGACCCATAAAGGACATATAAAGAAGATGACAGACAATCAAAATGATAAGTATATTTACTATACTAAAATGGCATGGACTATTTATACACTAATGACCATTGTCATTGTCGTTGTATTAGTACTATTTGTCGCTCAGGATAACGAAGAAAGGTTTTTCTATGGGTTAATGCCTGCAGCAGCATCTTATGTTTTTCGCCCAACTGATAGATTCATTAGCAAACTTATTTTTAAGTTTACTGGCGTTTCTCAACCCACAGAGCAAGAATGAGCTGCCACATACTTAACAAGGCGCTTCACAAAATCCCGTGTAATTAATCGTTGAGTATCTGCTATCGGCCGTATATTCGCATTCGAGATAATGAGTCGACAGGGAAAATTCGCCCAATACCAGCCGGTCACGGTAGGTATTTCATCAGTTTGTCTGCACCGCATAGCTGATCCTCACTAATTTATAGTAAATCATCCCTGAAAACATACGCTAATCCAACTCACAATCAATAGTTTTGTCAGTGTCTCGTTTATCAGGAAAGTATAACGAGACAGAAGTATGATAAATTATTAATTATCTATCAAAAATTAATATATCATCGAGGTCTACCTGTAAAATGTGTAACGAGAAACGGTGTCTCGTTAATTAAACTGATAGCCGAGTATAAGCAATGAGAACAAACACAGACAAGTTATCGAAAAATAGAAATGGACGAATTAGAACTCACATCAGAACAACTTTCTTTAATTAAGGACTTAACTGAGGATCAAATCGAGAGCATAGATCAAACATTGTTGGCATCAGCTGGTGAGCATTGGCGCAAAGTTTCAAGGATTGTCAGCATAACTATGAACGCCCTTCGAAATAAAGTTAATGGCATTCCTGATGTGTACTACTCACAAAGAGTTGCCATATTGGTACAACAAGGCAGGCTGCTTTCACAAGATGATTTAAATTGCATGCGCTATAGCGAGGTTAAACACCCATGTCAACGTATAAAAATGTATAACGAGACACCTGGTCTCGTTAAATAAACTGTTAGGCGTAATTAAAAGAAAATTATGAACAAGCCAATAAATGCAGCCGCATCAGTAATTTTATTGTTCAACAGCGCATCAATAGCGGCAGAAGAGACGAGGCTGTTAGTTCAGTTGCCAGAAATGATGCAACAACACATGATGTCAAATATGCGTGATCATCTCGTTGCTATAAATGAAATATTAATAAATATGGCAAATGGTGAACCGGAGAAAGCCGCAGAAGTTGCTGAATCACGCCTTGGCATGAGCTCACTGGAATCACATGGGGCGAGCCATATGGCCAAGTTTATGCCAGAAGGTATGCGCCAGGCTGGTACTAGTATGCACAGAGCAGCAAGCCGTTTCGCACTTAAAGCCCAAGAAGGAGAAGCATTGCCAGCTTACAAAGCGCTTTCGGAGGTCTCATCTGCCTGTGTTACCTGTCATTCAGGTTATCGTATTCGGTGATACTGGTGTCGCCTAAAAATGTATAACGAGACACGGGGTCTCGTTAATTAAACTGTTATGTGCAGAAAAGTCATGATCCGCAGTGAGGAAATCCGACTAGCCAGCTTTCACGATGCGCACCGCATCGCAGAAATGTCTAAAAATTTAATCGAATCTGGGTTGGGATGGTCCTGGACGCCATTGCGCGTAGTCAGAGAGATAAAGGCAAAGAACGCTAATGTAATCGTAACCGTCGAAGGGAGCGAACTCATAGGGTTCGCTGTTATGAGGTATTTGGATAATGAAGCGAGACTCAATTTATTTGCAGTTCATCCAAAGCACAGACGCAAGGGCATCGGAAAGCGAATGATCAAATGGTTGGAGGAAGCCGCAACAATTAATGGTAATGGCGTAGTGTACCTGGAAACTCGGTTGTCCAATGACACCGCGAGAGAATTCTACAAATCACTGGGCTATAGAGTCATCCAGCGTATTCCTGGCTACTATAAAGGGCGTGAAACCGCTATAAGAATGGCGCATGATTTGTGGTCGGGTGTGATCCCAAAGTGAGTACGGCACATAACAAGGAGGTCAACATCGCTCGCTTTCGCTCACTAGGACGCCTCGCGTTGCTCGGAGCCAGTTACCGCTAGCGTTGAAAAGGTCTGTTGTTGACCTAAAGCTGGCATTCAGACATATACAAACACTTTATAAGTTTTCATTCTACAGAGTATAAACAATATGTATTTATCCAAATTTCAATTAACCACTTTAAAAGAAAATCCATCCGACGCAGAGATTAGCAGCCATCAGTTAATGCTGCGTGCCGGACTGATTCGAAAACTTGCTTCTGGACTTTATAGCTGGCTGCCACTAGGTTTGCGCGTAATGCGTAAAGTCGAAAAAATCGTTCGTGAAGAAATGGAAAACAGTGGCGCACTGGAAGTGCTTATGCCTGCGATACAACCCAGTGAATTATGGCAGGAATCAGGGCGCTGGGAGTTTTATGGCCCTGAGCTGTTACGCTTAAAAGACCGCCATGGCCGTGAATTTTGTTTTGGCCCAACGCATGAAGAAATTATTACCGATATAGCACGCAAGGAGCTCTCCAGTTATAAACAGTTGCCGGTAACGTACTTACCAGATTCAAACCAAGTTCCGTGATGAAGTACGCCCGCGTTTTGGCGTGATGCGTGCGCGCGAATTTATCATGAAAGATGCTTATTCATTTCACACCAGCCAGGATAGCCTGCAGGCAAGCTATGAGGTGATGTACCAGACTTACAGCAATATCTTTACCCGTCTGGGCCTTAAATTTCGCGCAGTAATGGCAGACAGTGGCGCTATTGGCGGTAACAGCTCACACGAGTTTCACGTGCTAGCCGACTCAGGCGAAGACGCCATCGCTTTTTCCAGTGAAAGCGATTACGCTGCTAATGTAGAAAAAGCAGAGATACTACCGCCAACCGAACCTCGCCCGGCAGCAACTGCTGTTATGACTAGTATTGATACACCAAATCAACATAGCATTGAAGAGGTCAGCCAGTTCCTTTCGGTGCCAGCAAGCCATTGTCTTAAAACTTTACTGGTTGAAGGCAGTGAAGAAAATACCGTCGTTGCACTGGTATTACGTGGTGACCACGAACTAAATGAAGTTAAAGCCTCTCACCTTAAAGCCGTTGCAGAGCCACTGTGTTTTGCCAGTGAAAAGCAAATCAAACAGGCTGCTGGTTGTTCGGCGGGATCGTTGGGGCCGGTCAATTTAAAAATTACAGTCATTGCAGATTATGCAGCATTGCAATGTGCTAATTTTGTCTGTGGTGCCAATGAAGACGGCAAACATTTAACCGGAGTGAACTGGGAACGTGACTGCGTCTTACCTGAAGCGGCCGATATAAGAAACATTGTTGAAGGTGATGCCAGCCCTGATGGCAAAGGTACTCTGTCTATTGTACGTGGTATCGAAGTTGGCCATATCTTCCAGCTTGGCAAAAAATATTCCACAGCGATGAACGCCACGGTGCTGGATGAAAACGGAAAAGCCACCACTATGACCATGGGCTGTTACGGCATCGGTGTAACACGAACGGTTGCCGCTGCCATTGAACAAAACCATGATGATAACGGCATTATCTGGCCGGAGAGTATTGCGCCATTTGATGTCGCTATTGCACCGATTAATATGCAAAAGTCTGAAGACGTAAGCAATGCTGCAATCAAATTGCATGATGAACTCACCGCTGCGGGACTGGATGTTTTACTCTATGATGAAAAAGCCCGTTTAGGCGGTATGCTGGCGGATCTTGATTTAATTGGCATACCTCACCGTATCGTCATTGGAGATCGCGGCCTGAAAGAGAATAATGTGGAATATAAAAAACGTGATGCTGAAGAAAGTCAGAACATAGCCGTTGATGACATAGTTGGTTTTTTAACTAAAAAACAAACCCACGAATAAACACCAATAATAATACTATTAGTCCACAGATGAACGCTGATGCACACAGATATTTTAAAACCAAAAAAATTTATCTGTGTCTATCTGCGTTCATCTGTGGACTATAAGCTTTTAAGTTTTTTATTTGTGTTGATTTGCGGAAAAATGTATCTTTATTGTATATATTTAAAACATGCTTAAACGCTTAATCTGTACACTATTTTTATTCAATGCCCTTGTTATCACACAAGTACAGGCAGCCAATCAGCCTGTCGATCCGAAACTCCGCCAGTTACTCACCGAAGCAATCAACTCATCAGAAAGTTTTGAAGACCGCTTTCATGCCGAAGTCTGGTTATTAGATATGTCTAATCGCCTGAAACGTTTCATTAAAGATGAAAAAACACGGCTATTCATGCTTAAACATATCCATCAGGAAGCGACACGCGTTAAATTACAACCAGAACTGGTGTTGGCACTCATCGAAGTTGAAAGTCATTTCGATAGCTACGCCATTTCAAAATCCGGTGCTCAGGGCATGATGCAGATAATGCCCTTCTGGTTAGATGAAATCGGACATCCCGATGACAACCTGATTAATATAAGAACAAATCTGCGCATGGGATGCACCATATTAAAATATTACATGGAAATGGAAAGCCATGACCTGCACAAAGCACTGGCAAGGTACAATGGTAGCCGTGGATCAAAAGTTTATAGCAATAAAGTACTGACCGCCTTACAGGAGCATTGGTATCAGTCATGACCAGTACTGTATCCATATGATACCCAACTGGCGTAGCGTTTTACCTGAATTAGATAAGTCTGCAGATGAAATAACATGTCGGTTACTTGATTCGTCAAAAATTATTTCATTAAAAAGAAACCAGTACGGTATTTCATCAAGGTGATGCCTGTAACAATTACCTCATCATTTTAAATGGTAAGGTAAAAATTTTTACGCGCACAGAGAATGGTCGAGAGATTTTACTGTATCGTTTATTTCAGGGTGATTCCTGCGTAATAACCACGTCCTGTTAATTTGGCCATAATAACTACCCGGCCGAGGGACAGACAGAAAGAAACAGAAGTAACCGCATTAGCGATACCGGTAAATCAATTTAATGACGACTGAAAAATTCTGAAACTTTTCGAGAAATGGTTTTTTCTGCTTTCTCATCTCATTTAAGTGAATTGATAACCCTGGTAGAAGAAGTCGCTTTTGGAAAACTCAATGTACGCCTGGCAAAACACCTGCACGAGCAACGCGATGAAAACAACATACTAATATCAACACATCAAAATACTGCTGCCCGCGAAGTAATTAGCCGACAATTAAAAGATAAAGAACATATTGAATCACTCGTGGCAAAATTAAAATAAACAATAATATACCTGCATTACAGAGTATAAGCAGCAGCTAAAATACAATCAGATAATCTCTGATTAAATTCACTTATACCTGGTCGTCTAAAATGATTCAGATTTTAGGAGTCTCTGATTAAGTAAATTAGAAGTTTTCTAACAAAAATTACTCCATATTCATCTTTCTTATTCTGGAGTTTCAGGCTGTATCCACCTGCAAGATTAATGAAGCCTGACATTCAGCAACAACACGTCAATGAAATATACTTATTACTAAATATTTCAATAAGATAAGATTAACATATAGATAAACCCTTATGTTTTATCTTAATTACCTGAATTATAGGCAGGATATTCCCTAAAAATGCAACTGATGGTACACTATTACATGATAGGCATCAGATGGTGTCTCATAATTAACAAAATGTTTATTCTGTTTCTTGAAGCTGGCGGCATATGCCACTAAATACGTAGAAAAATACTATGAAAAATAAAATTCCTTCCACGGAGCATAGCGCTGCTTCACAGGAGAAAAGGAATTCTGAAGACCAGCACAATACGTTTATTTCCAATCTCAGGCATGCGATTGACAATGATGAACTAAGTCTTCATTATCAACCTCGTTTTCATGCAATAACGGGTAAAGCCGATACTCTCGAAGCACTTGTTCGTTGGCACCGACCCGGTGTAGGGCGATATTATCCGGGTGTTTTTATTCCAGATGCAGAAGAAAATGGTTTGATATTTTCACTCGATTTATGGGTGTTTGAGCGTTGCTGTAAAGACTTAAAGCGCATGCAAACAACCATTAATCCGCATACTAAAATAGCTATCAATCTTTCAGTCCTTACCTGCGAGAGTATTTATTACGCTCAAAAAATTATTGAAATCAGCAAAAAGCACGACGTGCTTTTATCCGATTTTGAATTTGAGATTACTGAAAATACCCACGTTCGTGATATTCGAAAAGTTGTTTCATTTTGTGAAACATTAAAAAGTTATGGCGCTGAATTTAGTCTGGACGATTTTGGAACTGGACAGTCGCCTTTAGTTAACTTAAACCTGCTGCCGGCAAACACAGTAAAAATTGATCACTGCTTTATTCATGGCATCGGTAATTCAAAACGCTGTGAAATTATCATTCGCTCACTGGTCAATATGATAAAAGAGTTAAACATGCAAGTTGTTGCCGAAGGCATAGAAAGCAATGAACAGTTCTGGTTTATGCGTGATACAGGCTGTGATCAGCTACAAGGTTTTTTACTTTGCAGACCATTAGGGCTTGACCGAATAGCATCATCAATGCTGTATACCCCCGAAATAAAATATACTGGTAGATAGGGAAACTATAATCAAGTCCACTTATATTAGGCTTGTTAAAATCGTCCATAGCTCCTCGGCAACTACCCGAGCTTAACCCTAATATGCCACATCTTCGCGCTCGACTGATTTTTTAGCATAATGTGACTTTGTCACTGACACACTAATTGCAAATATATAGTATAAACACATACTGTAATCCAACAAGAGCACTATTATGTATAACGTTGGCGGAATCGATCGTCTGGGCTGGATAGGCGTTGTACCTTTAGCTACCGGGATTTTCAAGTTTTGCCCTGCTCACACTCATTTTTGACTTGAAAATCTGCGAAACCAAGTAAAATTTTCACAAAGATACCGCTCCACTGCCATGCCAGAACGGTGGTATTGTGTCTTTTATGTTAATTGTGATGTTTATCAAACAAGGTAACAGACTAATAGATTACAATTAAAGCATATTGTTTTTATTTGCTACGTGGTTTATCAATGTGTAATTTAAGTATTTTTAGTCAACTGTTAAGAATCATCCTCGGGATTATTCTTCTCGCTCTCGCCTGGTTTGGCCCTCAAACATCGCTATTGAGCTTCGAGTGGATGAGTTTATGGCGTTTGGGCTGGTTAGGCTTAATCCCGTTAATATCAGGTATTGCTGCCTTCTGCCCTATTTATGCAGTTTTAGGCTTCGATCATAAAAAAAAATAACTATTCAACCACAAGGGGGCGCTCATATGCTTCCCTGCGGCTAACGGTCTTGAATAACAGCTATCCTTTTATTTCGTTTCAGTAGTAATAAAGCTTTTTATTCTTATCAACGCATGCCACGTAACAGGTCTGCCTTAATGTCGTCAATATCTTCCAATCCTACTGCAATACGAATTAAACCATCTGATATGCCTGCCTCGCTACGCTGCTCTGGTGTTAAACGTCCGTGCGTGGTTGTGGCCGGGTGGGTAATGGTTGTCTTGGTGTCGCCCAGATTAGCAGTAATCGAAAGCAGTTCGGTCGCATCTATCAGGCGCCAACCTTCTTCTTTGCCGCCGTTTAATTCAAATGATAACAAACCGCCAAAATCAGATTGCTGTGTTTTAGCCAGCGCATGCTGCGGATGACTTTCAAGTCCGGGATAAAATACTCTTTTCACCTCAGGCAGCTGTTCTAACCATTCTGCAAGTTCCTGTGCGGCCGCAGAATGCGCCTGCATACGTAACTTCAATGTCTCCAGACCCTTTAGAAACACCCAGGCATTAAAGGTACTCATAGTAGGACCCGCGCTGCGTAAAAAACCAAATACACCTTCACCTACCACATCGTTAGTACCACATACCGCGCCGCCCATACAGCGGCCCTGGCCGTCTATATATTTAGTTGCAGAATGAATAACAATATCGGCACCTAAGAGTATTGGTTGTTGTAAAGCAGGTGTACACAAACAATTGTCCACTGCTAACAGGCAACCATGTTTATGCGCAATTTCAGCCAAAGCAGTTATGTCAACTAATTCCGTCAGTGGATTTGACGGCGTTTCCAGGAACAGAAGTTTTGTTTCTGGTTTTATTGCTTTTTCCCATGCTGATAGTTCTGACAGCTCTACGAACGTTGTATCTATACCAAACCTGGCAACTATATTGGTCAACAGAACGGTGGTTGTTCCGAAAATGCTGCGAGACGAAACAATATGGTCTCCCGTTTTCAGTAATCCAAAAATTGTTGCGGTAATGGCAGCCATACCTGATGCAGTGGCCACACAACATTCAGCTATTTCCAGCGATGCCAGTCGTTTTTCAAACGTTCTTACTGTCGGGTTTGTAAAACGCGAGTAAATATTGCCCGGTTTTTCACCAGAAAACCTCGCGGCAGCTTCTGCTGCTGATGCAAACACATAACTGGAGGTGGGGAATATTGGTTCACTGTGTTCATTTTCATTCGTGCGTACCTGTCCTTCACGTACTGCACGTGTTGCAAAACTTAAGCCGGATGTATCAATCTTATTATCTTTATTTGTCATTCTATAACCCCTTTAACTATTCTTCCCGAACTATTCTTCTATGAGCACTTCACTGCCAACCTCAACCAGTCGAAACAAATCAACCACATCCTGATTACACATTCGAATACAACCGATAGAAGCAGGTGTTCCGATGGTATCCTCATGATTGGTACCATGAATATAAATATAGCGTTGATAGCTGTCCACATAACCGCCCTGATTACGACCTGGCTCCATTCCTTCCAGCCACATAATACGGCTCATTATTACATCATCGGGTAAATCCACTCCCCGCTTTATACATTCTTCAAGATTGCCATGTGGCACCCTACCGATAAAAACTTCATTAACTGGCATAGCACCGCCTAGTTTGTCTTTAATACGATGCAGACCCAACGGGGTTTGTTCACTTCCATTTTGGTTGCCCGGACCATATCTGGAAGTCGATACGGGATATTGCTGAAGAAGGTTTCCATCTTCATCAAACAGCTTTAGCTGCTGTTGTGTTACATTAATGTTTATTGAATTCACATCGTTACCCGTTATTGGCACCTCTATTAATTGCTTGCGACCTTAACTCAAAGTATCACACAGTTGAAACGATAATCAATAGCCCACAGAACTTTATGATAATTAGTTAGAATACCCTAAAATCTAAGGGCTCTGGAAAACACGATGGAATAGACTAATGAATGAACCTGATACAACAACTGAAACAGATCTCGATCAATCTGATATTTAGACGAGACCGCCAGATGAAAACGAAACACCTTTCTTTCCGGTTTCAGAAGGCAAGCTCATCACACTATACATATTAAGTTTTGGTTTATCCTAAATTAATCAGTTGAATCGTAGCGAGAGCGATCAAGGTGTTGAATATACGATACTTTATCGGTTATTTTGAGCGAAAACGTATTACCCATACGGTTTTCAGCAAGGATGCTGTTATATCGCGGATGCAGGATGCATAAGAGCGTGAGTTCAAAATGTTCGAGAAAGTCTTGTAGATTCAGTGCATTGGGCGTTCGCAGTAGGTTCAACTGATTTATTTAGGTTTATATGGTATTTACTGGTTTCATCAAAACTGGAAACGACAGCAGCCAATGATGGATAAAAAAATCTAGCCGGTATGGCGTGCTATTTTCTTAATATTTTTCACCCACTCATTATTTAAACGTATCGACCAACAAGCTGTTCATTTACCACAACAACATAAATTCAATGCCAATGTACTTGCCACCTTTTTTGTCGCAGCTATCGTAGTCAGTAATGTTATAAACCGTTTTTCAATGAGTACCGACACGGTTCAAAGCATGGCAAACAATACATACATTATCACATCGATAGTTTTATTCTTATTTAGCGCCTATCCACTGGCCAAAGTTCAGGCCACCGTCAATCGAATAAACAATGATATGCTCGGCTATTTAAATCACAAATACAGTGTGTGGAACATTGTATTGATCATTCTTGGTGCTGTTTCCTGGCTAATGTTAGCGATGGGATTACTGGCTGAGTCAATGGGGCTGCTTATCTCCTAGAAGCCTGTTGGTTTTAGTTAGGGCAATAGCACCTGGTAAATCATTGTGGATAAAAAAATCGAAGATACTGGCAATTATTTAATACTACTGAAATGATTTTAAAAAATAATGGCTGCCAGATGTTATTGATATCAAACTTAAGTTCGATTTCGGTAATTATATAAATGAATTCAGTCTCGAGTGTCTTAGGAAAGCTCTGATTAAGTCAGAGCTTTCGCGGCACATGGATGCGCCGCCATTTTCGATGACTGCAAGCCATTGAAAATAAAGAACAAAATCGAATTTTAATTTTCGTGGCCTGAGATACCCAGGATGGACTTATTCAGACCTTCCTTAGTGAAACATTAAACGATGCCAGAACGCAGCTGCCGTATCTAGGCCTTCGCCCTGCATACAAAGCACTAATCGCAAAAGTATTCATTACTATAAAGTACTTGTTGATAAAACTTTAGCCAACAAGAGGGAAATCAGGGACTTCCATACTTATATTTGAACGGCGACTTTATGGTTTTTGTTTTTGTTTTTGTTTTTGTTTTTGTTTTTGTTTTTGTTTTTGTTTTTGTTCTTGTTTTTGCTCTTGTTCTGTTTCGCTACATCATTACGCTGATTTGATAAGCGCTCAAAATATGCCTCATCAACATCTTGCGTCACATAGATACCATCAAAACAGGAGCTATCGAAAGCGGTTATTTTGTTATTACCTTTACGCACAGCTGCGATTAAATCATCCAGGTCCTGATAGACCAACCAGTCGGCACCAATGATTTTGGTAATCTCTTCAACCGTTCTGTTGTGGGCAACAAATTCAGCATGTGATGCCATATCAATACCATAAACATTTGGATAACGCACTGGAGGCGCCGCTGACGCCATATACACTTTTTTTGCACCGGCTTCCCGTGCCATCTGTACAATTTGCTTGGAGGTAGTGCCACGCACAATAGAGTCATCAACCAGTAATACATTTTTACCGGCAAATTCCAGTTCGATAGGATTGAGCTTTTGGCGCACCGACTTTTTGCGTTCCTTTTGCCCCGGCATGATAAAAGTACGACCGATGTAACGGTTTTTGATAAAACCCTCACGATACTTCACGTTTAGATGATAGGCAACTTCCAGCGCCGTACTACGGCTTGTATCCGGAATGGGAATAACTACATCGATATCATGATCGGGCATTTCGCGCAGGATTTTCTGTACCAGTGTTTTCCCCATGCGTAAGCGTGATTTATATACCGAAACACCATCCATAAGTGAATCCGGCCGTGCGAAATAGACATATTCAAATATACACGGCGATAGCCTGGAATTTTTTGCACATTGTTTGCTAAAGAATTCACCTTGTTCACTAATAAAAACTGCCTCGCCCGGTGTAATGTCACGCACCAGCTCAAAACCCTGAGCCTGTAATGCAACACTTTCGGATGCCACCATATAGTCAGTGCCCTGCGCAGTTTCGCGAACACCATAAACCAGCGGTCGAATACCATTGGGGTCACGCATTGCTAAAACGCCCTTACCTGCGACCATGGCAACCACCGCATAACCGCCACGACAACGACGATGAATAGCAGAGACAGCGGTAAAAATATCTTCGTGATCAAAGTCCGGCTTAGCAATTATCTGTAATTCATGAGCAAAAATATTTAGCAGCGCTTCCGTATCTGAATCGGTATTTAGATGACGTAAGTCAGACAGAAACAGCTGCTCTTTAAGTTCATCAGCATTGGTGAGGTTGCCATTATGTGCCAGCGCAATGCCATAAGGCGAGTTTACATACAAAGGTTGCGACTCTGCCGACGACGAGGTGCCTGCAGTAGGATAACGGACATGGGCAATACCCATTTTTCCCGGTAAATTTTCCATGTGTTTTTTATAAAATACATCACGCACCAGTCCATTGCTTTTGCGCATATAAAAACGGCCGTTTTCACACGTTGTTATACCCGCTGCGTCCTGACCGCGGTGTTGCAAAACAGACAATGACTCGTATAAATCAAGATTCACTGCGCTATGCGCAACAATACCGGCAATACCACACATAAGAGAACTCTTTAGGGAGCTGGTTGATAAGAGAGATTCAGATCTTCAGGAATGTACTCCTGAATAACAATAGCCGTGCTTTCAAACCATCGCAATAGTGTTGATGACTGCCACCAGTCCATCTCAGGCAAGTGTGTCATGCCACCGATAACAACAAAAACAACAATGATTAAACCACCACGTAATATGCCAAATGCCACACCAAAAATACGGTCTGCGCTTGACAGGCCGGTTTTTTTCACTACCTGAGACACCAGCATATTCACTAAAGCACCCACCATCAGCGTGAGTACAAATAACACACCAAAACCGATGGCCTGGCGCACGGCTTCTGATTCAATATTACTGGGTAAAGCGTCAGCTAATTGAGGAGCAAATGTGGCTGCCACCCAGATGGCAATTATCCAGGTGGCCAGTGAGATAGCTTCTTTAACAAATCCCCGGAGCAAACTAAATAAAGCTGACAGGAAAATTATAAATATTACGATGATATCTACGACGGTCATGAAGATCACATGTGTTTTTCTAAAAGGATATTATACGCTTTTGTATGCCGTCTGAAAATGTAATGAAATAACATAGTTTTAGTTTCACTACGGATGATTGACAACGTAAGCATCTATTTTATGCGACTTACTGAGCTCTTTTTTCCATTTATTCAGGACACTCATCTCAATTTCCGGCCCCACTCTTACCTTATAACTGGTTTTTCCCTTATACTGCGACTTTTCGACAAAGGTGGTATAACCTGATTTTCTCAATGTATCACGTAATTTTTCCGCATTCTCGTTGCTCCTGAAAGTGCCAACCTGCAAAGCAAAAGATTTAATCACTTTTTTGTGCGGTTCTTTCGGGTCAGACTCAAGTGCTTTATGCTGCTGTGTTTTGATTTTTTCTAAAGGCGTTACAATGGGCTTAAGCTTTTTTTGTTGTAACGGTGGAAATTCAGGCTTATCCTTGATTTCAATATCCTGAACCTGCCTGGATTTATAACCGGAGCCATCTAACAGGGCCGGTATAAAAATAACACCCAGGGTGACCAGGACAATAGCCCCTACAATACGTTGCTGGAATTGCACTTCCATTTATTTTATAGACTCCACAAAATTATCATTTACCTTAGAAAAAAGTAACTTTTCAGCGATTAAATTGTAACTGCTCAGATTGCCGTTAAAATGCATCAGATTAAGGCGGAAATCGCATCGCCTTCCTGAGTCCTTGCGAAATACGACCACCACTAATGGTGGAAGTGCAGATATTGCATCGTTACACGGATGTAACTTATTAGGGCAACGCAGGAGCTGTTGCCGAGGAGCAATTGCCGAGGAGCAAATATCTGTCCGTCCATCCATGGACATAAACGTAAGTTTACAAGTGGAAAAAAAAGCTCCTTGCATTTTCCTCACTTCCCACATCCATGTGGGTTGTAAATGACCATTTTTTAACGCAGGTCTGGCGTGTTCCAGTGGTGAGCTGTGTAGTTACGAAAAAAATTGCATGGCTTCAGCAACAGTGTAAAACGAACCAAAAATAACAATACGGTCATTTTTATTCGCTTTTGACAGTACCAGTGCACAGGCCTGTTTCACCGATTTTGCTGACAGCACTATACCGGACAATATTTTACACTGATTTTCCTGGTTTGTTGTCTTAATAAAAACATCAGGCAGGTTTTCTATCATCGCCTGCACAGAAGCACCACGTGAAATGTTTTCCAGTCCGGCAAAACACCAGTCATCGATTTCTGCTGAAACACTTTCTATAACGCCTTTAATGTCCTTATCTGACAGCATCGCCACTATGGCCCAGGTTCTGGACTGCCCGCTGGCATTATCAACGGAACTTGATTTTAATTGTGCCGCCAGGGCCTGCGCGGCTTGCAGGTTATGCGCTACATCGACATAAACCAGCGGTTTTGAATGTATTTGCTGAAAACGGCCCGATAACTTTATTTGCGTTAATGCCCTGCTTATTACCATTCTAAATGGTTTCGTTGATTGCAAATCGGGCAAGCAAGGTAGCTTCTTTTTTGCCTGCAGAGCTTGTAAAGCCAGTATCGCGGTGGCCGCATTTAAATATTGAAAGTTTCCAGTCAAACAGGGTTTTGGCAAATCGGATAAATCTGCATAACAACTTTTCAGATTCCAACAATCATCTGAGTGATTTATCTGCACCTCATAATCACGACCCGCCTGGATTAATTCACATTGCAATTTTTCCGCGTGTCGAACAACGCTGACAGGTACATCACGTTCACCACAAATAACTGGCCTGCCCTGGCGAAAAACACCGGCTTTTTCATAACCAATAGATTCTCTGTCCTCACCCAGCCAGTCAACATGATCAATTGCCACAGATGTTAATACACAAACATCTGCATCCATGATATTCACCGCATCCAGTCGACCACCAAGGCCAACTTCCAGTATAACCAGATCAGGCTGTTGCTTGAAAAACAACTCAATTGCAGCAAGTGTGCCGAACTCAAAATAAGTTAGCTGACTGCCGCCACGTGCCTGGTCTATGAGCTCAAATGCTTCACACAAGATATTGTCATCAACCGGCTGTGCATTAATTTTAATTCGTTCGTTATACTTAAACAAATGTGGTGAGGTGTAACTGCAAACATTTAACCCAGCTGACATCGCCATCGCTTCAAGCATGGCAACAACGGAACCTTTACCGTTAGTGCCGGCAACCGTGATTAATGGGCAATTGAATGTACTAGATAACCCTGCCTGTTTTAGTACCGCAGAGACACGACTAAGGCCTAAATCAATTTCTTTGGGATTGAGACTTTCCTGCCAGCTAAGCCAGTCGCTAAGGTTATCAAATCGCATTTAGTGCAACTAAAGTTTGTCAGATTAGAATAATATATATTGATTGCGAATTGCCGTTTACGGCCATTAGTGCTACATTCAACAAAATCAATTTTCTTCCGCAAAGAAACGCAAATGAATCGCAAATTTTTTAAAAAGAAAAAAACAAATTATCCACAGATGAACGCAGATGAACACTGATGTTTAAAAACTAAAAAACGCTCTTATCTGAGTTTATCTGCTTTCATCTGTGACTTAAATATTTTTAATATGCGTGTATTTGCGTTCATTTGCGGAAAAATACTTTTAATGTTTATGACTGTCCGCAAAGTGTCGATAGCAATCATTCGTGAAAATGACACAGCCTTATTGAAAAGATTTTAAGCCGTCTGCGTTGCAGGTTTATTCGATAGCATTAACACCAAACTGGCAATACGGTCGCGCAAGTCACGACGATCAACGACCATATCGATCGCACCATGCTCCAGTAAAAATTCACTGCGCTGAAATCCTTCCGGTAATTTTTCTCCAACGGTCTGTTCTATCACACGTGGACCGGCAAAACCAATAAGCGCATTGGGTTCTGCAATATGAACATCGCCCAACATCGCAAAACTGGCGGACACACCACCCATCGTTGGATCTGTTAATACAGAAATATAAGGGATTTTATTTTTAGCCAGTTTAGTTAGTACAGCGCTGGTTTTTGCCATTTGCATTAATGAGAATAATGCTTCCTGCATACGCGCACCGCCGGAAGCGGAGAAACAGATAAACGGAATCTTTTCTTCTAATGCGGTGGTCGCAGCTTTAAGAAAACGCTCGCCAACAACTGCCCCCATTGATCCACCCATAAAGCGAAAATCAAATGCCGCAGCAACCACAGGCACACCTTTCACTTTACCTTTTAAAACAATCAGTGCATCTTTTTCGCCGGTGTTTTTTTGCGCTTGTAGTAAACGGTCTTTATATTTTTTAGTGTCTTTAAATTTATATTTATCAAATGGAATCAGATTCGCAGCAATTTCTTCGGTAGGCGAATCATCAAGAAATATTTCAAGTCTCCGCCGCCCAAAAATACGCATGTGATTATTACACTTGGGACAGACATCTAGATTACGTTCCAGTTCTGCACGATATAAAACCGCATTACATGACGTACATTTAGTCCATAAGCCTTCCGGTACACCGCGTTTTGTACTGCTATCGGTTCGAATGCTTGTGGGCATTAATTTTTCAAACCAGCTTAAACTCATATGCTCATACCTATAAATTATGCCTGACTATTTTCTGATTTTCTGAGAGCTTTGTCTAAAACTCTCTATTCTGTAAAACTTAAAGACTATCTAGCGCACTGCGCATTGTCGATAGTATATCACTGATTTCTTTGATAATTATAGACCTTTCTGCTTCCGTTTTTCCACTATTTAAGGTCATTTTTTTAACGATAGCACTACCAACAACTACTGCGTCTGAGCAGCGGGCTACTTTTGCGGCTGATTCAGCATCACCAATTCCAAAACCAACACCAATCGGTAAATCTAAATATTGTCTAATTTGTGCAACTTTTTCTGCAACACTACTCACATCCAGCGTCGCCGCGCCGGTCACGCCTTTAAGTGAAACATAATAAACAAAACCACTGGCGACATTTGCCAGCTTTTTTATACGTTCTTCAGTACTTGTTGGTGCCAGTAAAAACACGGCATCCAGTCCCTGTGATTTTAACGCGGGCACATACTCACCAGCTTCAACCGGCGGCATATCTACGGTTATCACGCCATCGATACCGCAAGCCGATGCCTGCTGCGCAAATGATTCATAACCCATGACTTCAATCGGGTTGAGATAACCCATCATCACGATCGGTGTTTTATCGTCTGTTTTGCGAAACTCAGTTACCACTGAAAACACATCATGCAGGCTGGTATTGTGTGCTAAAGATCTTTCTGCCGCCGCCTGTATCACCGGGCCATCAGCCATCGGATCGGAAAACGGCACGCCCAGCTCGATAATGTCAGCACCGGCTGTAACCATGGCATGCATCAATGGCAAGGTAATTTCTGGCGAAGGGTCGCCTGTCATCACATAAGGGATTAAAGCGGTTTTTTCATTTGCTTTAAGCTCAGCAAAACGAGCAACTAATCGACTCACAACTGAATACCTTCGATCTTGGCAATGGTATTAATGTCTTTATCACCACGGCCTGACAGATTAATTATAATACGCTGCTCAGGTTTCATGGTCTTGGCCAGTTTCATGGCATAGGCTACTGCATGACTGGATTCCAGGGCAGGAATGATGCCTTCAATCTGGGTTAAGGTATGAAACGCTTCAAGGGCTTCCTCATCGGTCGCTGCAACATAGTCAACCCGACCAATATCTTTTAGCCAGGAATGTTCTGGACCCACGCCGGGATAATCCAGACCAGCTGAAACAGAATGCGTTTCAATAATCTGACCATTTTCATCTTCCATTAAATAGGTTCGGTTACCGTGCAACACACCCGGGCTACCCGCACACAGTGGTGCAGAATGTTTACCGCTATCAACACCTAAACCACCGCCTTCGACGCCATACATGGCAACACTTTCATCTTCAAGAAAGGGATGAAATAAACCAATCGCATTAGAACCACCACCAACGCAGGCAACCAGCGCATCGGGTAAACAACCGCACTGTTCCTGCATTTGTAATTTGGCTTCGCGGCCTATAACGGTTTGAAAATCACGAACCATCGCGGGATATGGATGTGGACCAGCTACAGTGCCAATAATATAAAAAGTATCATCAACATTCGTTACCCAGTCACGCATCGCCTCGTTTAAGGCATCTTTAAGGGTTTTTGAGCCTGACTCTACGGCAACGACTTTAGCACCCAGAAGTTTCATGCGATATACATTTGGCGCCTGGCGAACAATATCTTCAGCGCCCATATAAACGACGCATTCCATGCCAAATCGCGCTGCTACCGTTGCAGTAGCCACGCCATGCTGACCGGCACCTGTTTCTGCAATGACCCGTTTTTTGCCCATCATTTTGGCCACTAAACCCTGACCAATGGTATTATTTATTTTATGCGCACCGGTGTGGTTTAAATCTTCACGTTTAAGAAATATTTGTGCGCCGCCAACCTGCTGCGTTAAGCGCTCGGCAAAGTACAATGGACTGGGACGGCCGACATATTGTGCGAGGTCAGTATCAAACTGTGCCTGAAATTTTGCATCCGTTTTAACTTTTTCATATGCATCACGCAGTTCTTCCAGTGCCTGCATTAATGTTTCCGAGGCAAAAATGCCGCCGTATACGCCAAAGTGTCCGCGTTCATCAGGCATCGATGAATAATCTACAGACTCTGGTTTTTGTTTTACCGATTTATCAATTAACTGTGTCATAACAATAATTTTATTTATATCTGCTAAATAACTACTTATAACTACTCAGCGCATAATCTCTGAGGGCATAGTTTGTTGATTTACCAGGCTTCTGCAACAGGATGTTGCAGCAGAGCTTACATGGATGTTTTCACACGTCCTTATAAATCAACAAGCTATACCCTTACATTCAAACTCACTGGGTAGTTGCCTACTTAAGGGCACCTCTATTAATTGCTTATGTCCTCTGCGTGACCTGAAGCGTGTAGCTGCAAGGCGTGAGCCGCAGCAGAATGGTTATTCCATTCTCAAGGCTCACAACGCAGCAGATGCATGCTTCAGGCCGCGCCCTACGGGGCTTTACGACCAGCCCAGACTCTGCGTTGCGCTTTTTCGACAGGCAATAAGCATGGCTTCAAAAGCACGTCTTGATTCTGAACTGGTCGTAAAGCCAGAGGGCACAAGCAATTAATAGAGGTGCCCTTCATTAACTAAGTGCCGACCTGTTTCATAAAGGCAGCAACTTTATCTTTATCTTTAATTCCCGGTGAGCTTTCCACACCGCTGCTCACATCAACAGCAAATGGATGGACCAGATCTATCGCATGTTTTACGTTATCAGGGGTTAAACCACCCGCCAGCACGATGGGTTTCGCGACTGTAGTAATCGATGACCAGTCAAAAGCCTCCCCCGTACCACCCGCTTCTCCAGGTGCATGACCATCCAGCAGAAGGGCTTTTGCAGACCTATATTTTTCCACGTTGGCAAGCAAAAAGTTTACATCGTGTTCAGTGCCTTTCATGCCCAGCGCCTTAATATAAGGCAGATTGAACTGTTCACAAAAATCACCCGTTTCACTGCCATGAAACTGAATGAGATCTATTTCTACTTCTGCCAACACTGAATGGACCGTTTGTTCGTCTGCATCTTTAAATAACGCCACACGACTAACGAATGCCGGAATAATCTGGCTGATCTCTGCAGCCCGCATGTTACTTACAAAACGCGAGCTTTTTTCATAAAAAACCAGTCCGATAGCATCAACACCTGCATCAACAACAAGCTGCGCATCTTCACAGCGGGTAATGCCACAAATTTTAACACGAGTGCGCATAAATGATTATAAGCCTCAATGAATAGAGAGTATGAAACGATGTAGACCGATCATCATGGCAAGACAAATGTCGAAAAAGCGAAGTTTACACCGTGTTTACTACGTACCCCGCATTTTGAGACCATTTAACGCTGCCATGTTAGAAAGAATGCTTAGTGCAAAGTTCTCAATATCAGTAAATATCAGGCAGCCAGCCACTGTCTGGTAAGCCATGTTCTGCCGGGTATTCTACATTAACCAGATACAAACCGGTGGCCGATGCTGTCATGCCGGCTTTTTTCCTGTCTTGCCCTTGCAGTAATTCCTGCATCCATTGATTTTTTTGCTCGCCGCGTCCAATGACCATCAGACTACCCATAATATTTCTTACCATGTGGTGCAGAAACGCATTGGCTTTAATATCTAAAATTATGTAGTCACCTGTTCGTTTGACGCTAATATTTTGCATCTCACGAACGGCGTGTTTTGCCTGACATTGCGATGCACGAAAAGCAGAAAAATCATGTTCACCCATTAAATGCTGCGCGGCCATATTCATCTCACTTTCATTAAGGCGCTCAAATGACCACGCTACATTATGCTGAAAAATAGCCGGTCTGATTTTTCGGTTAAGCAGGATATAACGATAACTACGTGAGACAGCACTAAAACGAGCATTAAACTGCTCACTGACCTGTCGCACCCAGTGAATGGAAACATCTCGTGGCAAATTGGTATTACCGCCCAGCATCCAGGCTTTTAATTCTCGCTGTTTCGCTGTATCAAAGTGCACCACCTGTCCGGTGGCGTGGACACCGGTATCAGTTCGGCCCGCACAGGTTAATCTAACAGGCTCATTGGCTACTTTAGACAGTGCTTTTTCCAGCTCTTCCTGTACCGTACGGGTTCCTTTCGATTGCATCTGGTAGCCACTGAATAAACTTCCATTATATTCAATGCCTAGAGCGATTCTTTTATTTGTCATAGGGAATCTCTGAATCAGTTGATTAGCCAGGCTGATTTGCTATTTGATTAATAGGTGGCGCAGGAATTGCGTTTGTACCTTTCACCAAGTGAGTGGTAATAGTTTTTCCAAGCGAAGCACAAGGATGTTCAAGTGCCGCAATGACAGGAGTCATGGAGCGGCCTGCGATCTTCGGTACTGCCATTGATGGCATGTAGTAGGGCAACGCATATGTCCATGGACGGACGGTAGTAGGACAACGCAGGAGCAGTTGTCGAGGAGCAGTTGCCGAGAAGATACGGACAATTTGTAACAAACCTAAAAAAATTGAACTTTGTAAGCACTTCCCTCTAAACCGTAAAATTAGTCACTACAATAAAAAGCGCCAGCCTGTATTCGGGCTGGCGCTAATATTTTACAGAAATTTAAAGGTCTTAACCCAATTTTCCCATTAACTCTCTGGCTTCGTGTTTTTGCTCATCGTCTCCATCGGCAAGAACTTCTTCCAAAATGCCTTTTGTGCCTTCATGGTCACCCATATCATGGTAGGCACGTGCCAGATCCAGCTTGGTACTGATTTCATCAACGTCATCCAGACTGGATAAATCAAAATCTTCTTCATCGCCAAAATCATTCCTGGCGACTAGCGCAGCTTCAACTATTTTTATTTCATCATCTGCATCTTCACCCAGATCCAGATCCAGATCCAGCGATTCAGCTTCTTCTGTCAGATCGATAGCAACATCTTCGTCAGCTACTGCTGCCTCCAAATCAGTGTCCGCACCATCAAGACCAAAATCGATGTCTACATCAGCGACATCTTCAACGATATCTGCTTCAACGACATCAGTTTTACTGTTGTCAGTCACTTCATCCAGACCAATATCAATATCAGTCAAGTCGAGGCTTTCTTCAATATCATCCGTTAAATCTAAGCCTTCTGCTTTTACATCAATGCCCAGTTCTGACGCATCAATATCAAGTGAGAATGCATCCTCTGTATCCGTGGCTTCTTCGACCGCCCCGGTATCACTTAAATCAAATTCCAGTTCATCTACGGATGCTATCGATTTCGCATCAGCCTCTAGTTCCGACATCTCCAGCGACTGTTCATTCAGACCTGACGATTCTTCATCCAGACTTAAATCAGAATCAGGCGCTTTATCTGACACTTCACTTACCGCTTCATCCGTACCTAAATCAAAGTCTATTTCAGGGGAGTCCGGAGACAGCGAGTCAACATCAGGACTACCGACTAGTGCACCCTGGAACATAGAATTATCTGCGCACAGATCCTGCCCCATAGTTAAAACTTTTTTCCATGCAGGTGAAGCATCATCCACACGTTGCTTAATGTCACTTGCAATTTCAACAAACGCGTCAGCATTTTTACCGGCATAATGTGTTTCAGCTAGTTTCACACGGTAATCATCACGCTCTGGATTATCAGCGATGGCTTGTGTAAGCAACTCTTCGGCCTGTTGATATATACCATATGCTAGATAAACATCAGCTTCTGCGATAACATCATCACGAGGCTCATCTTCGTCAACTTCAGCGGAAACATCCGATTTTGCACTAACAGCATCTTTTGCGGTATCAGAATCATCAATACTTTCTTCGTCAGCTGCTGGTGATCCCTGCCCCACTTCTTGCGTGTTTTCACCTTCACTAGCTACATCATCAGCCAGGCTTTCAAGATCATCGAAGCCACTCGTTATTATTGGCGCTGTTGTTTCTGCTGCTTTACGACGTTTGATAATCAATCCAATCAGTGCGACGATCAGCAATAAGCCGCCACCTGCAGCAGCAAGCATCATTGGATTATTTAACAATTGTGTTAATGGATCAGCCGGTTCGCGATCAACAACCTGTGGTTGAGCCGCAACGAAATCATCTATTGCTGGCGCTACCTGTTCTGGCATTTCTGTTATGCTTACATCTTCTGTTGAAGCCTCATCGACAAAAACAGCATCTTCACCAGCACCTTCTTCTGCAAGTTCCGCTTCTTCATACAATGCTTCAGCTTCATCCAGTGCAGCAGCTTCATCCAGAACAGCCTCAGCAGACATGTCAGCTAAATCTTCATCTATAACGTTAACATCCGAGTCTTCCATTACAGGCTCATCAATTATTGCTTCTTCTCCTATTGCCTCTTCTGCTGGTTCGCCTCCTGCTGGTATATTAAGTGACTGCACTCCAGCAAGCTCTGCGTCTTCAATAGATAACATACCTTTCATTTTTTCGACACTTTGCTGCAGGCTATCAATTCTTTGTTGCAGCGCTTCTTTTTCAACAAGCTCTGTTTCAACTCTTTCTCTTGCCAGGGCGAGCTCAGCACGAAGCTCCTGCGCTGTCATTTCAGTAGCATCTTTCCCGCTTGTGGTTGAACTGCCAGAGCCGGCACTAACTATCTCTAAATAAGCACCATCGTCACTGCTAGCAGCACTGTCTACCGTCATACCTGCAGACGCACCGGTATCATCAGCCTCCATTGCAGAAACCGGTTGGCCACCCGCCTGCGACTGCTGGTACTGGCGCCATAAAGCTGCCTGCTCACGAACCAGCGCTATTGCCTCCGCATTACTGATCGAAGCGATTTGATCGTAATCCGGTACCCGTAAAATGTAACCGCGTTTTAAACCATTAATGTTTTCATTAATAAAAGACTCCGGGTTCGCCCGCAGCATTGCGAGCATCATTTGTGGCACAGTGATGCTTTGATCCGGCCGCATGGCATCGGCCAGGCTCCAGGCGGTATCACCTGTTTTAACTTTATAGCTGCCTGCAGCCTGGTTTATTGCGCTCTGTTGTTGTATGACAGGTGCCGGAATCCAGCTTGCCTGGTCAGTGGACGTTACCTGACCCACAGTATTAGGTTGATCCTGAGCTGTTGATGCCGGTCTGGATGATACAGACGTACCCGGTGTAAATACTGGTACAGTATTATTACTGCCACTTAAACCAGGACGAAAGCTGGAATTATCTGAACCTGCAGGTGTTACATTTGCTGCAGTGCTGTTATGTTCTGTCATAAAGACGGGCGGATCCAGCAATACCGTGTATTCACGCAAGAGATGGCCTTTTGGCCAGTCAATTTCAACCAGGAAATTTAAAAATGGTTCACGAATTGGACTACCTGAAGAAACGTTGATGTAAGGCACACCATTGATTACTACTGATTTAAAACGTAAATCATTGAGTAAATATGGACGATCTAAACCGGCACGTGCAAACTCTTTTCGCGAAGCCAGTTTAACGATGATAGTTTCGGTATCTTCTGGTACTGCAGATAATAGTTCTATATCTGCCTTTAATTTTTGATTTAAGGCTGAATTAACTTCGATTTCTCCTAAACCCAGGGTATATCCTGTTTCAGGTATAAATAACGCCGCGGCTATGATGGCCCCAAGTAATTTACGAGTTGGCCGCTGTTGAACTGGCAATTTACGCACTGGTGAGTCCCCTATTCATCTCATCGATACCTGTCTACTTGTTTCAAATCAGAATCATCAAAAACAGGCATCAATCATGATTTATTTTTATTTTTCAGCTTCTACGCAGGGCTTTTACTCGTTCAACTGCCGATAGTTGGGCACATATTCCCTCAAACCTGACAAATTTCACGAACAAATTCAATACAAAGCGACCTGCTAAAGCCCATAATTAATAACACACTTAAAGCATGCAGATATAACTATAGGTTATAAATACTGTTTTATCAAAATCTCAGCAATTTGTACGCTATTTAATGCAGCCCCTTTGCGCACATTGTCGGAAACCACCCACATATCCAGCCCTTTTTCAAAAGAAATGTCTTCACGAATTCGGCCGACATAAGTAGCATCATGATTTGCACCTTCAGTAACCGCCGTTGGATAACCTCCGTCTACTCTGTCATCCAGTACCTCAACGCCATCGGCTTTGGATAATAATTCCCTGGCTTTTTGTGCCGTAATTTTTTCTTTTGTTTCAATGTGCACGGCTTCAGAATGGCCATAAAAAACCGGGACGCGAACGGCAGTTGGATTAACCATTATAGCATCATCTTCGAAAATCTTACGCGTTTCCCACACCATTTTCATTTCTTCCTTAGTGTAGCCATTGTCCATAAACACATCAATCTGCGGCAAAACATTAAACGCAATTTGTTTTGCATAAACTTCACACTTTATCGGTTTAGCATTGAGCAAGCGCGCGGTTTGACCAGCCAGTTCTTCAATGGCCTCTTTGCCGGTACCGGATACCGCCTGATAGGTAGCGACATTAATCCGTTTTATACCAACAGCGTCATAAATCGGTTTCAGCGCAACCAGCATTTGAATAGTGGAACAATTAGGATTGGCAATAATGCCTCGTTTTGTGTAATTGGCAATAGCGTGTGGATTTACTTCTGGTACCACTAACGGTATATCATCATCATAACGAAACTGCGAGGTATTATCGATTACTACGCAGCCTGCAGCAGCGGCAATTGGCGCATATTTTTCAGAAATAGATGCGCCTGCAGAGAACAGACCAATTTGCACTTTTGAAAAATCAAATTTGTCTAAATCCTGTACCACCAGAGTTTTGTCGCCAAACTCAACACGTTTTCCGGCTGAGCGGCTACTGGCCAGGGCGTAAGCTTCAGCCACAGGAAACTTACGCTCTGCCAGAATAGACAACATGGTTTCACCAACGGCACCGGTCGCACCTACTACTGCAACATCGTATTTTTTACTCATAACTTTTTTACTTCATTAAAAATCTAAATATTAAAAACTTTTCACCACAGAGGCGCAGAGGGCACAGCGATTTTTTATTGTTTGTGCTTCGCACAAACAACTTAAATAAGTTTTTCTCTGTGTGCTCCGTGTCTCTGTGGTGAAAAAATGTTTTTTTACTACAACTCAGCCAGGACTGCTTCACCCATTTCTACTGTACCTACTTCTTTACAACCTTTTGCCATAATATCTGCCGTGCGTAAGCCTTTATCTAACACCTTACCAACTGCAGCATCAATTTCATCAGCGAGATCTGCGTGATTCAGACTATAACGCAACATCATTGCTAGCGATAAGATTGTTGCTAAAGGATTGGCTACACCTTTACCTGCAATATCTGGAGCCGAGCCATGAATGGGCTCATACATGCCTTTTGAATCGGCGTCTAATGATGCTGACGGCAACATGCCTATCGAGCCAGTTAACATCGCGGCCGCGTCCGATAAAATATCACCAAACATATTTGTGGTAACCAAAACATCAAACTGTTTTGGCCATTTCACTAACTGCATGGCTGCGTTATCAACGTACATATGACTTAGTTCAACCTCTGGATAATCGCTGGCATTTTTCGTCACCACTTCACGCCACAATTCTGACACTTCCAGAACGTTTGCTTTATCCACTGAACACAATCGTTTGCCGCGTTTCATTGCAATATCAAACGCAACACGACTTATGCGATCAATTTCGCTTTCTTTATAGACCAGTGTATTAAAACCTTTACGCTCACCAGAAGCATCGGTTTCGATGCCACGTGGTTCACCAAAATAAATACCGCCGGTTAATTCACGTACAATCATAATATCCAGACCAGTGACAACTTCAGGTTTTAAAGAAGAAGCTTCTGCCAGCTGTGGATATAAAATCGCAGGGCGTAAATTGGCAAACAATTCAAGTTCAGAGCGCAATGCAAGCAAGCCACGTTCGGGGCGAAGTTCTCGTGCCAGTCCATCATATTCGGGACCACCGATAGCACCAAATAAAATCGCATCAGAAGCTTTTGCAAGCGCCAGAGTTTCATCTGGCAGTGGTTTTCCCGCAGCATCATAACCGGCACCACCGACAGGGGCTTCGTTCATTTCAACATCAAGACGACCACTTTTTTTATAGTGATTTAAAATCTTGACCGCTTCTGCAACAATTTCGATGCCAATGCCGTCACCCGGCATCACCGCAATTTTTAAACTCATGTTTCTCTCTAAAAAATAAAACCCGCTTAAAACGGGACCCAAAAAAATAGATATTTATTATACGCTACTTTATAACTTGACTCTAAAATCAAAACCGTTTTTCACCAAGATGCACAGAGTACACAGAGGTTTTTATTACTCGTGCTTCCACAAACGACATTAACAAGTTTTTCTCTGTGTACTCTGTGCCTTTGTGGTTTAAGCTTTCGTTTTAAAATAACCAGGGCGCAGTTTGTTTTCTTTTTTCTTCGTAAGTTTTTATTTCATCTGCGTACTGCAAGGTTAAGGCAATATCATCCAGACCATTCAACATGCAGTGTTTACGAAACGCATCAATTTCAAAACTCGCGATATTTTCGCCATCTACACTTACTGTTTGAGACTCAAGATCAATTGATATTTGCAAACCAGGACTTGCCGCCACACGGTTAAATAAGTCATCAACAATGTCTGCATCAAGGACAATCGGTAACAAACCATTTTTAAAGCTATTGTTGAAAAAAATATCAGCAAAACTTGGTGCAATTACCGCGCGAAAGCCAAAGTCATGCAATGCCCATACCGCATGTTCGCGAGATGAACCACAACCAAAATTTTCACGTGTTAGTAAAATCGTTGCTTGATTAAACGCTGGTAGATTTAAAACAAACTCTATATTTATTTTGCGACCTGCATTATCAGTTTCCGGGCCACCTTGATCAAGATAACGCCAGTCATCAAAAGCATTCGGCCCAAAACCTGAACGTTTTATCGATTTTAAAAACTGTTTTGGAATGATAGCATCGGTATCCACGTTAGGCCGATCCAGTGGTGCAACAATGCCGGTATGTTGTGTAAAAGCCTGCATTATTCAGCGGCCTCTTTTATTGTTTTTCCGGCGTCCTCTGTTGCTTCACCTATAGCCTTACCTGCTTCACTGGAGTCTTTTTTAATTCCTTCCCATGTATTGCTACAGGCACTCAACACCAGCACACTCAATACTACTAATAATCGAATTATATATTTCACTGTTAATGCCCTTATCATGTTATATCCACAAAATGCCCATTAATTGCTGCCGCAGCCGCCATCGCCGGACTGACCAAATGGGTACGACCGCCCTGTCCCTGCCGGCCTTCAAAATTACGGTTTGAGGTTGAAGCACAACGCTCTCCTGGCTCCAGACGATCTGCATTCATCGCCAGACACATGGAACAACCCGGTTCACGCCATTCAAAACCGGCATTTATAAAAATTTGATCCAGACCTTCAGCTTCTGCCTGTTTTTTTACTAAACCTGAACCCGGCACTACCATGGCAAGTTTTATATTACTCGCCACTTTTTTACCTTGTGCAACCTGTGCTGCTGCACGTAAATCTTCTATACGTGAGTTAGTACATGAGCCAATAAACACCTTATCCACGTTTATTTCTTTGATCGGCGTACCGGCTTCAAGCTCCATATAGACCAGCGCTTTACGCATACCATCGGCTTTTACCTTATCGCTTTCATCATCAGGGTTGGGCACTACAGCATCAATCGCAACCACCATTTCCGGTGAAGTGCCCCAGGTAACCTGGGGTTTGATCTCTGCTGCATTAAGAGATACGACCTTATCAAAGTGCGCACCGTCATCGCTGTGTAAAGTAGACCAGTAAGCTTCTGCTTTATCCAAAGTTTCACCAGTCGGCGAGTAAGGACGCCCCTTCACATAATCTATCGTGGTATCATCAACAGCCACCATCCCGGCACGCGCGCCTGCTTCAATCGCCATATTACAGACTGTCATACGGCCTTCAATGGACAAAACACTGATTGCCTCACCGCCAAACTCAATGGCATAACCGGTGCCGCCTGCAGTACCAATTTTACCAATTATGGCTAATACAATATCTTTTGCAGTGACACCGGCTTGCACCTGACCATCAACCGATACCAGCATGTTCAGACTTTTATTTTGCATAAGGCATTGCGTAGCTAGTACATGTTCAACTTCGGAAGTACCGATACCAAAAGCTAATGCACCAAAAGCACCATGTGTTGAGGTATGTGAATCACCGCATACCACGGTCATACCAGGCAATGTCGCACCCTGCTCAGGACCAATAACATGCACAATACCCTGACGAATATCCGACATATCAAATTCAGTTAAACCAAATTCTTTACAGTTATTGCCCAGCGTTTCGACCTGCAATCTTGCCACTGGATCAACAATTCCCAAACTGCGGTCAGTGGTTGGCACATTGTGATCAGGCACTGCAACAATGGAGCCGCTACGCCATGGCTGGCGACCTGCAATACGCAAACCTTCAAATGCCTGAGGCGAAGTCACTTCGTGCACCAGATGACGGTCGATATACAATAAAGCGGTACCGTCTTCTTCGCTACGCACTACGTGGTCATCCCATAATTTGTCGTATAGGGTTTTTGCGTTACTCATACTTCGTGGCTCATAATTTGTGGCTCATAATCATTGCTCATAATAAAACTATATACCGTGCTTAACGACCGTAGTATGCCATGATGCTTGCTTTAGCAATAACATGACTGTTTAAAAAGAAACCTGTTAATTCTGGACGCGCATCAGCATTCTGTTCAATTAATTTTGTATTCTAAGAATACGGCTATTTTACATATAAAACAAATTCATAATTTTTATATTATCGATTACTATTAGTTATATATAGAATATAATAACTCCCCCTATTACGAAATCAATTTAGCCAATTAACGATGGACATACAAAACATTCGCGCATTCTTAATGGTAGCTGAAACCGGCTCATTCTCCCGTGCTGCAGAGAAACTATTCATCACACAACCTGCTACCAGCAAACGCATAGCCACACTGGAATTTGCTCTCGATTGTAAGTTGTTTGACCGCCTGGGGAAAAACGTGCAACTCACCCAGGCTGGCATTGCCATCATACCCAGTTATCAACGTGTACTGGCTGAAATGGATGAAGCGCAACGCATCATCAGTACTCTGAGAACGCAGGTAAGCGGACATCTAAAATTCGGTACTAGCCATCATATCGGCCTGCACCGACTACCGCCGATACTGCGGCACTACACCAGACAATACCCTGATGTCGAACTGGATATACAGTTTATGGATTCTGAACAGGCCGCCGCATTAATTTTAAAAGGCAGTATCGAACTGGCATTAGTCACACTACCCGATAATATTGAAAAACCATTAACAACAATAGTCGTGTGGACAGATCATATGCATTGTGTTATTGCCAATGATCATGCCTTAACAAAACAGAAAAATGTCACCACAAAACACCTGTCTCAATACGGCGTAATATTACAGTCACACAGCACACATACACGAGACATCATTGATCAGACTTTAAAACTGGATGCAAACACAAAAATAATCATGGAATCAAATTATCTTGAAACCATCAAAGCAATGATTCAGAACGGTTTAGGCTGGGGCGTACTACCGGAATCCATGATTGATGATTCACTTCACAAATTAAAAATTAAAGGCATAAAAATGGACAGGCATCTGGGCCTGTTACTGCATCAATCAAGAACCCTGTCGAGTTCTGCTAATGCATTGCTGGAAATACTCAAAAAATCAGCTTCATCTGGATAGTTCACCTATTTTCTGGCGGTCAATAATATAAAAGACTACTCACCACAGATAGGGCAGGAAGCCCGTAAGTAGGACAACACATATTACTGAAACGGAATAAAGGAGCAATTAACGAGAAGCCGTTGTCGAGGCACAGAGAACACAATCATCAGTTATTCAGTGCGCCCTGTTCAACCCACATTCTGAATGCTTCTATTTCATCATTCGTTAAAGCATTGCCACTATTATGCAAATTGCGCCGCACATCACCTGCACGACCCTCAACCTGCATATTAAGTATGCTGCGCTGGCTATCACCCGCAATGACGATTGGACCATACACCGAGCCTTGCATCAAAGCATCATAAGAGTCCATCATTAAACCGGTCGCACGATAACCATTTCCGCTCGGTGAGGTGTGGCATTTGATACATTTATTATTGATGATAGGCGCAATATCACTCTGGTAACTCACCTGTTGAAAAGCACAAAATGAAACAAACGGTATCAGTGTCAGCAAAATGCTCTTTTGGTATTTCATTATTGCTGTGCTGCATCAACCCTGGCTTTACAGGATTTATTTTCTACGAGACTCGCGACAGTATTAACATCATAATTATCATTCCATTCTCGCTCCTGCTTGATGCAAGCAACCTGTTCAATTCGAGAAAAGGTAGCAGTGAATTGCTCACGCATATTATCAATAACCAATTGTGTACCGATTACAGGTGGAATAAAAAAACTCGGTTCTATGCTTGCCAGATAAATAAGTTTCGTTGTATTGCCATCAGGTATGATTTTCCATAACGCCTCACCTGAATGAAAATCACTTTTCTCCGGTACAATCACCGCCTTTATGTTACCGGAACTGAGCGTACTAACCTCATCAACACGTTCGGCTTCCCGGCAGAACAAAGGGACACAGGCAAGCACACGTGCCCGTACCTGTACGTTTCCGGCAATCGATGATTCAAGCACTTCACTTTCAATGATAGAGCGATTAATACGGTAAGCGTGTGCATAATCCGTAATCACCCGCCTTACATATTTTTCTGTTGCGGCGATCTGCGCTGAAACCTTAATTTGATAAATACCATCGTCTTCAGTGACCCTAAGCTCATCAATATCGACAGCGAAAACAGTAGAATAGACAAACAAAAGTATTAAATAGGGAACCAATAAGTATTTGATTACCTTGATGAAGTTAAAGTTAAAAAAAATCAAGCAACCGTACAAATGGAACATGCCAGCCCTCCCTCGCTAGTATCGCGACCGGCCTGTTAATTACCGCGTACCAATCGTGTACAGTGACGATTAGAATAATTATAAGAATGTGATTTTAAAATGCAATATTTTTATAGAGTCACATTGCGCGATAGAAAAGCCTGGCTCGGATATTTCAAAGGAATGCAGTTGCTGGAGAAATACGATCCACATGGACGCGAGAAGTGCGGAAAATGCACATATCCATGGATGGGCGGTCAAATATTGACCCTCGGCAATAGCTCCTCGGCAATAGCTCCTCGGCAATAGCTCCTCGGCAACTGCTCCTCGACAACTGCTCCTGCGTTGTCCTACTACCGTCCGTCCATGGACATATGCGTTGCCCTACTACCGTCCATCCATGGACATATGCATTGCCCTAATACCGTACGTCCTGTATATATGCGTTGTCCTGGTACCACCACCACGGATGGTGGCTGCGTCCGTTTCATGTCTCGAATTAGTGCAAGCCTTATCCAGGCCTGCTACATCAGCCTGTTTAAATGTTTTTTTTTAGCGAGACAGCAGTGACCTTTTTATATAACATCTTTACGAGCCAGCCCATTACTGTTGACTTGAAACACCTGCAACAGGATAAACAAACTTCCAGACGATAAGCAGTGCTAAAAGCGTGCAACACGAAGCAAACACAAATAGCGCACTCGCATGCCACTGATCCCACAGCAGGCCACTGACCAGACTACCGACAGCTACGCCTGCGCCAAAACTCACACTGGCATACAAAGCCTGGCCTCTGCCCTGGTGACTGCCAGTGAAATAGTCATGCACCAGCGAGATACCGACTGAATGAAACACGCCAAAGGAAAAAGCATGGATCAACTGCGCAATGAACAACATCGATAAATTTTCGGCAAAAAAACCAATAATTAACCAACGTGCTGTGGTCAACAACAGGGTAAAAATAAGCAATTTTCGAGCACCGAAAACAGGCAGTAAACGATGCATCAGCAGAAAAATGATGACTTCAGCAAGCACGCCGACTGCCCACAGCACACCGATCATGTGTGAACTGTAACCCAGCTCTTGCAGATAGATGGTATAAAAAGTGTAATATGGCCCGTGGCTACACAACATTAAAAAACACACCAGCAGAAACGCTAACACCTTTGGTTGTTTAATAACATGCCAGATAGGTGAATGTTCAGCATGCGGTGTATTTAATTTTTCCGGCACAATGAAACTGGTAAAAGAAATAACAGCAAAGGTGAACAAAACAACCAGTGGAATAATCTCTGCTTCATAACTTTGCAGCAGATCACCAATTAATACGGCAATAACAATAAAACCCAGTGAACCCCACAACCGAATCATGCTGTAGCGGTGCGTATCATTACCGAGGTGATTTAGTGTCATGGCTTCAAATTGCGGCAAAGTTGCATTCCAGAAAAAACTGAACAGCAACATAACAAAGATAAGCCAGCCAAGCTGTTGACTAACAAATACCAGTGAAAAACTGAGTACAGCCAGAACACTGGCTACGCGAATAATAAACATCGAGCGCCGAGTATGATCAGCAAGCCAGCCCCAGATATAAGGCGCAATAAGTTTGGTCGCAGGTAAAATTGCAACCAGACCACCGATGGCCAGACTGTTATAACCGAGTGATTTCAGGTACAGACTCCAGTATGGAATCAGTACACCCAGTGAGGCAAAATAAAAGAAATAAAACCCACTGAGCCGCCAGTAAGGAACACCTGACTTAAGCATTTTTTATTAAAAACAGGAAATCCCTGATTAACTCTGGACGAAGTAGATTGCGATCCAGAAAGTTCAGATTCAAGGCGAAAATTGCACATACTACCGAAGCGGAATAAAAGGATACCCATCGTTCAAGAACGTCAGCCGCATGATGCGGATGTCGAGCCTACATGGACGAATTTACAGTGTTTCTTGAACAATGGGTATCCTTTTCATTTGTCTTGTTAGTAATAGCAAGTTATTGCGAAGATTTGCAATGTCGAAGTCGAAGCTGAATATTCTGGGCACATGATACGAGGTCATAACTTAATCGGAAGCTTCCTAGTTATGTGCTGGAACAACAGGTGTCTGCGAATGCACATCCATATTTTGTCCGCGTTGACGCAATAGATGGTCACACAATACAATTGCCAGCATGGCTTCGCAAATGGGTGTTGCACGAATTGCCACACAGGGATCATGGCGACCGTGCGTTACAACATCGATAGCATGACCCGATACATCCACGGTGTCTCCGGAAAGACGAATACTGGAGGTTGGTTTGAATGCGGTATGGACAACAATATCCTGACCTGAAGAAATACCGCCTAATACCCCACCAGCATGATTGGATTTAAAACCTTGCGGGCTGATTTCATCACGAAACTCGGTGCCTTTGGCCTCAACACAGCCAAAACCATCACCGATTTCAATACCTTTAGCCGCATTTATGCCCATCATGGCATGTGCGATATCGGCATCGAGGCGGTCAAACACCGGTTCACCCAAACCCGGCGGAACACCCTGTGCAACCACAGTAATTTTTCCACCGACCGAATTACCCTGTTTGCGAAGTGCATCCATATAAGCTTCAAGCTCTGAAATCAGCGAAACATCACCACAGAAAAATGCATTATTATTAATTTCATTTTTATCCAGCATGGGCATTTTAATCGGGCCAAGTTGTGACATATAACCATAAATTTCTATAGCATAACGATCTTTAAGAAATTTTTTGGCGATTCCGCCACCAGCGACACGCATCGCGGTTTCACGTGCAGATGAACGGCCACCTCCACGATAATCCCGAATGCCATACTTTTGCTGGTAAGTATAATCGGCATGACCGGGGCGGAAACGGTCCTTAATATTGCCGTAATCTTTTGAGCGCTGGTCAGTATTTTCAATCAACAAAGCAATACTGGTTCCGGTGGTTTTGCCTTCAAATACGCCTGAAAATATTTTCACTTTATCGTCTTCACGGCGCTGCGTAGTATGGCGCGAAGTACCGGGTTTACGTCGATCCAGATCTACCTGTAAATCTTCTTCCGTTAGCTCGATACCTGGTGGACAGCCATCAATGATACCAACCAGTCCGGCACCGTGCGACTCGCCTGCGGTGGTTAAGCTAAACAGTTTTCCTATTGTATTTCCTGACATAATATTTTGTTTGCTGTAACGTTATTGTTTAAATATTAACATACAAAAAGCGTCCTTTACGGCTAAAAGAATACTAACTAATTGCTTTATGAGCCTGCTTAAACGGTAACTGGTATTCACGTAACTGCGAGGCGGTCAATACAAATACGCCTTCACCACCAAATTCAAAATCAACCCAGAAAAACGGTACTTCTGGCAAAATCTGCTCTAAGACCGATTTTGAATATCCCACCTCAATAATCAGAATGCCTTCGTCGGTTAAATAATCTGCTGCCTGTTGCAGCATCGGCAGTACGATATCCATGCCTGTTTCACCTGCAGCCAATGCCAGAGATCCCGGTTCAAAATCAAACTCAGCAGGCAATTGATGCATTTCCTGCGCGGGCACATACGGCGGATTACTTATGATGACGTCGTAACGTTTAGCAGAAATAGACTCAAACAGGTCGGATTTTATTAAAGTAAGCCGATCTTCCAGAGCATGATTACGGCGATTAATTTCTGCCACTGCCAGCGCGTCACTGGAAACATCGCTGGCATCTACTTGCGCCTGCTCAAAAGCATAAGCGCAGGCAATTGCTATACAGCCACTGCCAGTACAAAGATCTAAAATATTATTTACCTGTTCAGCTGATATCCATAATGAAAATTGCTGCTGGATAATTTCCGCCATTGGCGAGCGTGGAATTAACACCCGCTGGTCAACATAAAAACTCAATCCTGAAAACCAGGCTTCATTGGTAATATAAGCCGAAGGTTTGTGTTCTTCAATACGTTGCTGGAAAAGATTCAGCACATGCAATCGCTCATCAACAGTAAGCACACAATCGAAGTACTCAACGCTGAAATCCGGCGGCAAATGCAAAGCACTTAAACATAAATAGACCGCTTCATCGATTGCAGTTGGCATACCTTGAGCAAAACTCAGCTCAGCCGCATTAAACTGGCTGGTCCCCCAGCGGATCAAGTCACGCAGAGTAATTAAATCATTAGCAATTTCACGTTTATTTAACATGACTATATTCTACACAAAAAGCCTGCTTCCATGCCTATCGGTAAGCGTTTATAATTCGCACTACCTTTCCACTACAACACAACACGTCCCTGTAATGAAAATTAAAACTCTGGTTACACTTATCTTATTATCAAATTTTAACTATCCAGTTTATGCTGATGAGGTAAATCATGAGACAAACGATGAGAAGCACCTGGTCATTAAAGACGCATGGATCGCTGAAGCACCACCGGTAAGTAAGGTAATGGTTGCTTATATGTCGATTAATAACACAGGCAAAGAGACTATTGAAATTATTCATGCAGAATCTGACGTATACAGCAGCATCGAATTTCATGAAACAATACACGAAAACGGTATGGCCAGAATGGTGCGGCATGATAATTTAAACATCCCCGCAAACAACAAGCTTGAATTAAAGTCCGGCGGCCCCCATATGATGTTATTCAACCCGTCAAAACGATTAAAGGTAGGTAACACCGTAAACATTAAACTGACCACAAAAAACAATAAGATCAAAATAGTTACTGTTCCAGTTAAAAAAGCACATTACAATTAATGTACAAGCCCCGATGAAACAAAAACTGCTTGCTTCTCTTTATTATATTCTTCCGCATCACGCCATTAGCTGGATAATGTTCAAAAGCGCGCGTATACAATGGGTGCCGCTGAAAAATTTAATTATTCAAATTTATGCCAATTTAAATCCGGTTAAAATGCATGAAGCCATTGAAGAAAACATGTTTGCTTATGAATCACTCAATGCTTTTTTTACACGAGCACTAAAACCTGAATGCCGACCTTTCGATGAAAATGAAAAAAATTGGCTGTGCCCGGTTGATGGTTCGGTAAGTCAGGCTCAGGACATAAAAGAGGGCCGTATTTTTCAGGCAAAAGGCCATGATTACAGCTTGTTAGAGCTGCTCGGTGGCGATAAAGAACTGGAAAGGATTTTCAGTGACGGAACATTCGCCACCCTGTATTTGTCACCACGAGACTACCACCGCATCCACATGCCAACGACTGGCACACTTGAACATATGCAATACGTCCCCGGCCGCCTGTTTAGTGTTGCCCCATTTACGGTGAATCATATTCCTGGTTTATTTGCGCGCAATGAACGCTGCATCTGTTACTTTGAAACACGGCAGGGCCCCATGGCAATGATATTGGTTGGAGCCATTAATGTTTCTGCCATAGAAACTGTCTGGCACGGACTAATTACAGGCAAAGCAAAAAAAGTTAAACGATTTGATTACAGCAATGAAAATATCATGCTTAAACGCGGCGAAGAAATGGGACGTTTTAATTTAGGTTCAACGGTTATCATTTTAGCAACAGATCAAATGAAAATAGATGAAAACATGACTGCTGAAGCCGAAATCAAACTCGGCCAGTGTCTGGCAACACCAAAAGATAAGTAAGTCCACAGATGAACACAGATAAAACATTTAGTTTTTTACATTATCCTAAATAAATCAGTTGAATCGACCGGTGCACTGCTCCTCGACAAGTGCTCCGGCGTTGTCTTACTACCGTATATCCCTGGACATATGCAAAATCGGCACTTTCACCATCCATGGTGGTTGTAGCGAGAGCGATCAAGGTGCTGAATATACAATATTTTATCGGTTATTTTGAGCGTAAGCGTATTACCCATACGATTTTCAGCAGGGATGCTGTTATATCGCGGATGCAGGATGCATAAGAGCGTGAGTTCAAAATGTTCGAGAAAGTCTTGTAGATTCAGTGCATTGGACGTTCGCAGTAGGTTCAACTGATTTTTTTAGGATTATATATTGGTAGTGTTACTTGCGTACTGAACGGTATTAACGACACTAAAGATAATACAGAAAGGATGCTTGATAAAAAAAGATATTACTACGATATAGTTTCAGTCAAGACAGTATAAAAAGAAATACATAATGAGAGCTTTGCATGAAGCATTTTTTCCGCCATGGCGCGGCGTTAAAAATGTCCTCAAAATGCTCATTTACTACGTGTAAACTGCGCTTTTTTGACCATTTTTGCCTTGCCACGGCGAAAAATCTACATCGTGCAAAGCTCTCATAATATAAAATTCGTTATCTGTGTTCATCTGCGTCCATCTGTGGACAATTAACTACTTTCCGACTTAACCGGTTGCAAGGTTTCAGCCGCTGCATCCTGACTACCATCTTCCAACTGTGTTTCATTACCTGAGGGTTTGGTAAAACGATCATTCATGGTTTGAATAAAGCCACTGGCATCAGCAACAACTTCTTCCATTACACGTTTTGATCGCCTCGACCAGCCAACTGGCATAGGACTAAATATACTACGTAAAGGTTGTGTGTTTTTCAGAAAAGCCTGTTGTATATTTCCAGCAAGTGTCCTGGCCTCACGGTGTTTACCCGCCAGGCTTTTATCAATAACTACTTTGTTAATAATTCTCCTGGCAATAACTTTTGCTGAAAATCTACGTGCAGAAAAATGCACAATGCCAAAACCGAAGATGACAAGGCCTAATTTGATTGACGACACAATATCTGCATTAGCAAAATCGTAAGAAAACAGTGCCCATGAATCAAACCATTGTGCCAACACAAACATCACAATAACAAAAAAACCCACTGCAACAGCGTCCAGCATTAATACCATTTTTAACCACTGCCTCATTGCATCTTTTACCATTGGCACAACCTGATGTTCGATATCACTGGCGATGGTTTCTAATGCACCGACAATTCGGTATGAGCGCTCAACTTCTACCTGATGGATGCGCTCAAAAATTGCAGCTTTATCCTGTTCACATTTTCTTTCGAAACGCCTGCGTATAGCCTCGTCTTCAATGGGTACAGCCAGGTCATTATTATAAATAGTATAAAAACGCCCTGCGGTTAGACCTTTTGCGGCCAACGCACGCTGCCATGCCGCCACCACGGCTTCAGGATTATCTTCCCCTGCTGCGGTATCAATTTGATTCAGGATATATAAAAATTTTTCTGAATCACTGCGAGTAATGGTATTGCCGACCAGATGATCTAGCGTGTCGTGCATTGCTCCGGGTTCTGGATGCCGGGCATCGAAAAACACCAGCACTAAATCAGATAAATCAACAATATGATCAGTTAATCGTAATATTGCATTACGTTGATCATCAGCATCAAACCCTGGAGAATCTATAATAATCTTGCCGCTTACTTTATCCGAATGGGATGTTTTCATTTGTAAATAAGCATCAATCCGCCGCCCTTCTCCACTAGCGACTTTATCAATTTCATCACTCATTTGATAAAACGGAAAACGCGGGTCAGAATTTAACGCCACACCGGGCAATACACGGTTTTCTTTACTGCTACTGTAGGTAACAACAGTAAATTTGTCGTCTACTGCCTGATTACCGGTGCGCTGTAATTTATCACCCAGGAAACTATTAATAAACGATGACTTACCTGCGGAAAAAGTACCCAGCACAGAAACCAGAGGCCACCACGGAATACTTGTTGCATAGGATTCTGCAGTATCCAGCAAACCCATTTTATAAGCCACTGTATCGAGTTTTTTAAATCGTGAAACCACGTCAAGTAATAACGGGTTTTCATTATTTAAATGTGTTTCCAGTTTCGTTAAGCGTTCTCGAATCGATTTATCAGGGCGATTTAACATTTCAGACTATTTCCCCTTAATTAATTGATGGTTCTTTAAGTGAAACCGGGCTTGCACCTGGCATATCCACTTTCGTTTTTAAATTATCCTGAGCCCGGTTTTTCTGAGCCAAATCTTTCTGATCGATGTTTTTCTTATTACTCGCCTGCTGAACTGGCTTTGTTTTAGACGTAGCTTTAGCTCTGCTCTGAGGCGCGATTTGTTGCGGGATTTGAGGTGGTCGCGCATATGGATTTGAATAGGGACGCTGAGGCACTGGGTTATAGGACGGCCAGACGGGTTGTGGCGCTATTGGTGGCGGAACATTTGTATCTGAACTAAACGGCATCACGTCATTCATCATACCAAATGGCCCACTGGAAACTGTACGATTCATACCATGCATATCACGTTGCATGCCATATACAGAGCGATTCATACTGCCTAAATTATTCGTCATGCTCTCAATGTTATTGCTCATTGGCGTTAAAGTATTCATTTGCCCTGACATAGAACTAATTTCGGTTGTCATACCACCTATATCACCTGACATTCCAGCAATATTGCCAGTCATATTATCAACGCTACCTGTCATCCTGGTTAAATCATTAGACATACGAGGCATTACATCAGACACAATCACCGCCATATGCGTAACAGATTGCGACAATACTGCAATATCATGGGTTAATCGATAAATCAAAAAGAAACCGTAACCTGCTAATAATACAAAAGCAAACAAGGATGGATAAACCACCATCTCCCAGCGCCTGGCACTGTTATCAAAGGTATTGGCTAAGCGTTCGAGTGGATCTGACGGCTTATCGCTGACATAAGCTTTCTCCAGTATCTTTTTTTGCGCACGTTGTTTCGCTTCGTGCGCACGTAATTTTAATTCCTCAACGCTTTTCCTGGATTTAACAGAATTATTAGCCGTTACTTTATCTACTTCACTTATCTTTTTTGCTGCCGCTTTTATGTCAGCCTCTTTCGAGGCTGCCGCCTTTGCAGTTGCAGCGGTTGCAGCGCTTATAGCCTTATTACCCGCTGTAACCTTGCTAGCGGTACCTTCAGTGGCTGTGGATTTAGCTACTGGTGCGGCAGGTTCTTTTTTAGTGCTGGCAGTACTCGTCTTTTTGACCGTGCTTTTGGAAGCAACACCTTCCTTTATAGGTTGCTTGTCTGTCTCTTTTTTCTCTGTCATTAGAAGTCGCCTTTGGCGCCCCGATTCATAATTTCTAAAATAATTTTCTTAACACCTAATGCCTCTTCTTTTAATGCTGGAGGCAAAGGTTTACCGCCATAAATCATAGCGTCCATATTCAATGAATATAACCAGAGCTTGCCCTGCTTATCTTCAACCAGACTAACACGGCAGGGCAAATAAGCGGAGTATGCGTCACTGTATTCAAGCATCTGTGCTACTGTCATTGCATTGCAAAACATATAAATTTTAAAGAAGCGCGATTTATTACCTGACATTGCTTCTACCTGTGCAGACAAAGGAAGCTCACCAGCATTTTTAATATTGTGCTCGTTGGCCACAAACTTCATGGTTTCTTCAACAACCTCTGCGTTTAAATCTTCATTTACTGGAACTTTCCAGACTGTCGCTTCAGCTGCATTCCCCGTTTCAAGAAGTTTATTTATCATTTCACTGTAAACATCTACTGCTTTTTCATCAAAAGAGTCAAATGCCTGCATCATTGGCTCCATTTTAACCGCTGCATAAATAATAAGAACAATGACAGCAAAACCAACTAACGCAAATAAATTACGTAATGCATAAAACATATTTAAAATCTCTAAAAAACTTTTCTACATTAAGGAGCCGCTGAATCAATCAATTTTTGCAGCTCACTAGCTTTGTTTTTATCCAGATGACGTAATAAACCCATCAAACTTCGTGCGCGATTTTCCTGACCTGTACGAACAAGTATGGCGGCTGCCTCAAAATAAGCTGACGCAGCTTGCTCTTTTTTGCCCTGATTAAAATAAACATTGCCGAGTTCGCCATAAGCATCAACATTATCTTCGGTACTATCAATCACTTTCTGATAATTTTGTTCGGATAGATCGTATTTTCGCTGATAAAACGCCTTTCTTGCTGCAATCCAGTTTGCTCTTATGTCGTCATCCTGTAGAGAATCCTCCTTCAATTCATTTTTGTTCATTTCCTTCTGTACCAATCTACCTTGCTGATCTACATTATCCAGCTGCGTTGAGACTTCCGCTGAAACAAAGGTATCCTTAGGTAAACTATCGGTGGCAGCCTGTGCTTGACTAACCGTACTCTTACTGTGAAGAGTTGTCGTAACCATGTCATTAACCGGTACTACGGCCACTTCAATAATACCTGCAGCTTTTTGCTGCACTGCTGTGTCATTATAGTTATAACGACTAGTTACCTGTTGCTGTTCAACACGCCTATAATCATTTCTATCTTCGCGTCTATTATCTCTGATATCGTCGCTGCTATCAATTATCACGGCATAATCAGACCTTCTGTTTTCATCTGCAGGCGCTGTAAAAGTAGTCTTTTCAATAGTTTGTTCAACTACTTGTGTTTCAGCTGACTGAGTTCTTATGCCATGCTCAACAGACTCTGCCACTGCAGACAACTCATTATCAGCAATAGTCTGATGCGCATCTGATGATTCCGAGTCTGATGATTCAATTCCAGGTGACTCCTGCTGACTCAATTTTTCCTGTTTGGCTTCAATTGCAGCAACAAACTCACCGACCTCTTCAAATTCATTAGACAAATAGACAAGTGCTTTTCCTGCCGGTGTATCTTCACCTGCAAGATTGCCCCAGAACATGTAACCGTAAATAACAGCGACAATTAACACAATAAGAAAAGTGTGACCTAACAACCAACGGATAATTTTCATATAACCTCTTAAGCTGCAACAGAATATCTTCTAATAAAGGCTCAATCTAACATGGTAGCCAATTTTTTCATCTCCTTAGAGGCTTTACCCATCGGGTCAAGTTCAAATACACCGAGCCCTTCACTAAATGAACGACGATAGGCTGTACGTTGATGCAAGCGGATACCCAGGGGTTTTATTCCCTGCATCATTTTCAGTGCCTGCTCCGCTTCATCTGTTTCACGGACACCAACATGGGTATCAGCTCGATTGAGAAAGCCAAAAACTTCTGTTGTTTTATTATTAATATTGTTATTAACAATTTTCAAAAAACGTTGTGTCGACCAGATATCTGCCTGACTGGGCTGAATAGGGATAAGTATTCGATCAGCCAATGAAATCGCTTTTTCCATTGCAAACATGTTAGTAGCACTCATATCAACAATAATAGGCTGCTTACTTTTTTTATCTTTAGCCATCGCTTCAAGTTCAGCCAGGTCGGTTGAAACTTCAAAACTCGGCTCATAGCCGTCTTCTGTCCGTACTTCATTAACATCTACCAGAGTACATTGGGGATCAAGATCAAATGCTTTCACTCCAACTTTATCATGCGCTAACCAAACAGCCAGATTAAATGCAACCGTACTTTTACCCGTACCACCCTTCAGATTTCCAACAACTGTTAACATAAACAAATTCCCGATAATGCTTATTGTAAGATTTTAAATCTCTTTAATGTCAAAACGTTACGACTCATGTCAAACTGTAAATCACTAATCTTTATCTATTTGTGTGCCGACTTCAACTTGTTGTGTTTCAACTTCAACTTGCGGCGTAGTTTGTACCGTGGTATCGAATAAAACATAATCTTTTGGTACTATAAACAACTTTTTACTCACTTTACCTACATTTATATTTCGCAATTCATCAACAACATCATTTTGATATTCCTGCTTAACAACGATATCCAGCTCATTATCATACCACTGAGTACCCTGCTTTTGTTCACCTGAAGCACTGAACGCAACCATAGTCAGCTGCCTGACTTTACGGTTATTCACTTCCTGATGATCTTTTATAGCAACACTTAAGCCAGTGCCATCAGAGTTTTCCTGCCTCAGGATATTTTTATATTTAGTATCTATCCACTGAAAAATATGAAAGTCATGGCCGTCGTTGTTTAGTGTAATCAACCATTTTTCTGTATCTCTGCCATTCATTTTTGTTTTTTTAAGAAAAACACATTCGGCATCAACAAACTGCTTGCAGGGGTCGTTAGTTTTCTTACTTTTACTGCCTGTTATATCTTTCTCACTCTCTGGCATTTCCCTTTCCAGATAAAATTTATTCTCAATATCCAGCCAGATAATTTTGTTATTTTTGTTATCAAATATTTGTGCCATTGGCACACCATCTTCGCTGTATTCGAACCTCACATTACCATCTAACCAGTACATTTTGGCATGGCTGATGTTTTCACCTCGAATCTGTACCGCGTCGGCAGTAAATGACGCTGCCTGTAAAAAGGTTGTGTATGTAGCACACAACAGTAAAGATACTATCAGAAAATACTTCATATTAATTAAATAAAAAAGGCAGAAACAAAAAAGGCGGTGCCTGTCTGGCACCGCCCAATCACATACCACCAGTTATTGTGCTGGCGCCGGTGCTGCTTGTGGGGCAGCTGGTGCGCCGTAACCAGGGCCAGGACCGTACAGGGCCAGGGCCGTAACCAGGACCAGGACCGTAACCGTAACCAGGGCCAGGACCATATGAACGACCATATCCACGGTTATTATAGTAGCCGTTTCTATTATCCCAACGATTATCCATGCTGTTATAAGCATTACCACGATATTCGTTACGAGCATCACCGCGACCACGACCACTGCCTTTGCCACTCATGCCGAAGTTGAAACTACCATCAACATCACCAGAACCATCGCCATAGCCATCGCCATAACCTGAACCATATCCATCATTGTTCCATCGGTTGCTGTTGTTCCAGTTATTGTTACTGTCATTATCCCATGGGCCCCAGTCTGCACTTGCAGATAAAGGGGCCACCGCAAAACCTAATGCTGCAGTTATAACAGCAACTTTGATTATTGACTTCATATATTTTCCTCTTATTTTATCATCCCCTCATTAAAATACAGCGCTGAACCGAGGGAACAACCCAACACCTGATTACTGCATAATTATCAACTTTTCAGCGATAAATACACACTATACCCCTGTTAACAAATAGAAGCTATTGCTTAAAGTAAAATCTATCACCAGCTTCGATTTGGAACAAATGTAAACGGATTAAACACATTATTATTGTCTATTCGCCTTTCAGTATTATCTGCTTCAGCATTATTTGAACCAGTATTATTAAACTCTCCCCAACTTGAACTTCCTTCAAATGGTGGAACATGTATCGGTGGAAGTCCACCGATGGCTTCATTTGGTACCCACGGCGACGAATCGGGTAGCGCTCCGGGAAATGAATACCACCTCGATAAATAACGTCAGACCCACTACCCCATGGTGATACCGTCGGCACATCGTATAAAGGGTTTGCAGAACCCATGCCATAAGCTGGGTTGCCATAATAGCTCTTCTCAGGCAATCTTGTCACTGGCTGTTGCGGCCTTAACTGACGATATGACTCATTACTTGGTGTCATCTGTGTTTGTATCTGCTGTTGTTTCAGCGACTCAAGAATGTCCGGGGTAACAAATCGTCCACTCAGTCGTTTTTTAAATTCAGGGGCCCGACCCTGCCCTTGTGTACCCGCGGTCCCGTCCTGAGATTGCTCGCTTTGCCATTCTGCCGGACATTGAAAACCCATCGTTTTCTCCGGGACTTCCGGTAAAACCCAGGGATTCCATTGCCCGGCCAGGAGCTGTGCAGAATGTTTAAGCATTAATTTTTCGGTATAACTATCGGCTACCGCAGCGTTAGTTATAAGTAAACCAAACATCAAACTTCCAGTATATATTTTGTCGATTATGCGCCTCTGCATTAAACACACCAAGATCTATCCAGTCAAATATACTGATAATACATCACAAAATCGATAACCACACAGCTTTTAACAAACATGGCTTTATAAACCTGGTTATGAACACCCAACTGCAAAGCCTTTACTATTTTCCAGGAAAAGAATACCGTGATCAATATCCAGTATGCGCTGTATTCAAAACAAATTAATTCATTGGAGCATTGTAGCGCGGAGCGAAATCGTTACCTGGTGCGTAAGTTGGCGCAT
>CAVWXQ010000048.1:0-279812 GCA_963759005.1 uncultured Gammaproteobacteria bacterium | reverse complement strand
AGGTTTTTCGGCAGCAAGATAAATCTCAATACCACCGTCTTCATTCAGCTGCATTCCTCCATTTTGGCCAACGATATATTTAAAACGATCGTTTGGTATGAAGAATCCGTTTTCAGTATCATAAAGAGTAATTGACCAAAATGCCTCTGCCGGAGGTAATTCATCCCGTGTCATCTTAATTACATAGTCATTCATGGCATTCAAAGGTTCTCCACTTGCTGTTCCAATACCGGGATAAACAGCTTCCGATGCCGGAAGACCAATCGGTCCAACAGCTGACTGCGTTACCATTGCATCAAAATTCATTTCTCCTTTTGGAAGAAATACCTGAAATAAATAAGGGTTGCCATCCGGACTGTTCCATACAGCCAGGGCTTCATCAAAAACTTTTTCAGCAACTTCAGCAACTCGCTTGCCATCAACCTCTGCGACCTTGGTAGAATCAAATTCCTTCCCAGGTTGTACACCTAATTTCTTCATGGATTCTAATACTGCTTTATCCATTTCATTATTAGGATCGAGCGATACATGATTAAATACAAACTGCATTACTTCTAAGAAATTATTCTTAAATACTTTTTGATCATTGCCCCAAGCAGGAAAATCTACGGTAGTTTTTTGAACAGGCTCCTTCCCCTGAAATTCAGATAATGTTGCTAGTTTAAAATTATCCAGTGCTTCCACATTTCGTCCATCTTTTGTTTCGTGCGCTGACACCCGTAAAAAAGCAATGACAAAATCTGAAGTCATTTTCAAGGATTTATCAACGCCCTTTATTTCCTTGCCTTTATAATTTTTTGTACGGTCGGAATAATACAAAATGCTTGTTTCTTCCTTAAAATCTCCTTTAGACGTAGCAATTGGGACAGTGACGTAGTGATCATATCCCGAAACCTCCAGGGAGGCATATTTTGTATCAAATGCAGGGTAGTTAATTACAACTGCATCATCCCGTAAATCCAACATGGATATAATGTAATAGGTGTCGTTATTGGGTCTAGCAATGGCTTTTACAGTATGATCTGCCAACTCGAGGTTAAACTTCGTTTTATTCCAGCCCTTGCTACCTAAGGGATTTGACTCCACCATGGCAAAATTGTTATTCACATTATACATAGCCACGTATTGATAAGAACGGCGGACAATGTTGTCAATTTCCTCGTCCGTAAGTTCCGCCGCAGAGCTCAATCCGGCACCAAGCGTGAAAAACGCCACGAGTATCGTAGATAGATTTTTTCTCATGTTTACTTTCTCCTTTCTGATGTCTGATAGAGAGCTAACCAGGGATAGCAGGGTTCGTTGTAAAGTGGATTGCGTTTTCATACCTTCTTTTCCTGCTGCAAAAATTTCGTACTCATTGTCTTCATTTTCTCTCTCCTTATCGAATTGGTTTCGGTTCTCTCATGGCGTGCTCTTGTAGATCGCCCTGAAACTCATGTGCGGACCAGATTGGAGGCCCGCTTTCCGAGCCACTCGTTACCATAAAGGGTGGAAATCCAGATACGGGCCAATGCCTCGTAGACCGGTTTCTGCTGCTTTCTCGGATGTTGTCCGAAGGCATCGAGGAGCGTTAGAACATCGAGACGATTGAGCGCTTCAGCAACCGGGCGAGCATCGAAATCCGGGATAAGATCCTGTTCCTGGTCGGCTTCTATGCGCCTGGAAACCGCATCATCAAATTGGTTGATGAATTGCTTCCAGACGTTCTCGTATTTCTCGTCAGTGGCTGCGGCATCGTTAGCGGCACGCAGGATGGGTCCTAATTTGTAACAGACGTCAACCAGACCGGCGAGGGATTCATTCAAAAGAATGATGGGATCGCCGGCACCTTCGAACCAGGGCCCGGTAACGGCGTAGACCTCATCCTTCAGCATTTCCAACAAGCTCTCCATCAGATCGTGTAGATCGTTGAAATACTGGTAAAACGCTGAGCGGCTCACACCTGTTGAAGCCATCAGCAAATTAACCTTCATGTCCCGAAATGGATGCAACCAGAGAAAATCCAACCCGGCATTCAGAATTAACGCGCGTGTGCGTTCGGATTTACCGATCTTGGACGACGGTTGCGGGCTCACTCGTAGCAACGGCGACTTTTTAATGTCTGTCATGATGCTGTATTATTCTGACGCAAAGTTATATATTATTGACATCATGTCAGTTTGTCAAAGTTCATGTTATGCTGTTTGTTAAAATTTGCACTATCAATTTCGAGCGGTACTGGTCATGAAACAGCATAAGCCGTTATTACTCTTCTCTATCGTTCTTGTTTGCCTTGCAATGATACGACCACTGCTAGCAGTAGAAAGCAGTGAGACAAGTTCAGGCTTGCAAGGAACAGTTAGCGAGGAGCTTATTCAGTCAAATCGGGCTGAGAGCAGCTTGCAGGATGTAGAGGGTAAACATCCATTGCTGGCGAAAGCTGCGCAACGTAACAGTGTTCTTTCAAATGAAATAGTCAGTATGTCAAACAGGCTTAAACAGCTGACGCTGCAAACGGAACAGGTAAACAATCAGGCGCGCCAGGTCGAAGGGGATTATAAAAGAGCGCGCGAGATTATTGACATCGGTGGCTTGAGTAAAGGTATGGGGTACATGTTATTACAACAACATTACGCCTTACCTGATCGTAATTTACTTCGTCGCCAGGCCAATAATCAGAAAGCGCTAGCTGCAGAGGTTGGTGTAAAACGGTTGTTGCACCGGCAGGAACAAAAAAAGCTGCGTGATATAGATGCCTATATCGATCAAATCTTGATTGATGTGAGTGTGCAACAACAGGCATTGCTTTACGATGAGCTAAAAGAGTTGCTTAAGATGCGAGTGGAGCTTCTGGGGAAGGCGCTTGATTATCAAAATCTTTACCTGAAGAATATTGCCAAACTGGAAGCGTCGCAGCAGATATTACTTGACGACATCGACGATTACACAGGCTACTTGTCAGTGCACCTGTTATGGGCTCGCAGCGCGTCGAGGGGGGAGCTTGAGGAGCTTGGTGTTTTGCCGGAAAAGGCCTGGAGGATACTGTCACCGGATGGCTGGTTTGAAGTATTAAAGGTGCTTGGTTATCAGGTCACACATTCACCGGTTTTTGTTTTTCTTGTGATGATGATTGCTGGCCTGCTCTGGTATCGTAAACGTGCTGTCGAGACTATTTCAAGCTTTAACGGTATGCTGGGCGATCCGACAAAGGATCACTTTATATTTACCGTCAAGGCTCTTCTGTCGACGCTGATATCAGTACTGCCCATACCGCTGGCGATTGCTGCAACCGGTTGGCAATTAAAGGATTCACCGGAATCGACAGTTTTTAGTATTGCAGTAGGCAGTGCATTACTGATTTTTGCGATACAATTCTTTTACATACGGGCAATGCATATGATCTGTATGTCCGGTGGACTGGCAGCTGCACATTTTCGTTGGCCAAAGCAGAGCCTGGTGTTGCTGCGTCGCGAATTAAAACGACTCAGCTGGATTTATCTGCCGGCAGCACTGGTAAGTTTTGTTACTTTCTACCTGGATCAGCTAAACGCTGGCTGGGAGGTTGGGCAAACCGCTTTTCTGATTATGGTCGGATCGCTTTCCTTTGCCTTTTATAAATTACTGCATCCGGTTCGCGGGGTGTTCGCAGGTCGCAGGATTAAAACACAGGCAAAGACAGGTTGGCGCCTGCAATGGCCGTTGTATGTGTTACTGGTTGTTTTTCCTCTGGCACTAGGCTTGCTGTCTTTGATGGATTATCTCTACACGGCAGGTAATCTGTTGTCACTGATGCTGCAGACATGCTGGCTGCTTGTCGCCCTGATCGTACTTACAGGTCTTGCGCATCGCTGGTTGTTGGTCATGCGTCGACGTCTGGTTTACGAGGAAGCTAATCAAGCGGCAAAACAAGTAGCAGAACAGGAAGATAGAACTGAATCATCGCATGAAGACCTGCCCAAAGAGGTGGATGAGCCGGAAGTGGATCTCGTTACACTGAGCGATACTAGCCTCAAGCTGCTCAACACTTCTATCCTGGTGCTGGGTTTCTTGGGTCTATGGACGATCTGGGATGAAGTATTGCCAGCCTTGCGTATTTTTGAAAATGTTTCCTTCTGGCACCATACCTTGACGGTAGATGGAGTGGAGCAACGCCTGCCGATAACGTTAATCGATATCGGGCTCGCAATGATCTACGGCATTGCCACTTTTGTACTGGCAAAGCAGTTGCCGGCAGTGCTGGAGATCATCCTGCTGCAGCGTACTGGCATGTCATCGAGTGGACGATATACGCTAACGACATTGGTATCTTATGTGATATCGGTCGTTGGCATAATCCTGGTATTCAGCACTCTCGGCGCGCACTGGTCGCAGTTACAGTGGCTGGTCGCGGCACTAGGCGTCGGTATCGGTTTCGGCTTGCAGGAGATCGTAGCGAACTTTATCAGCGGCATCATTATACTTTTTGAGCGCCCGGTTCGCGTTGGCGATTTAGTGACAATCGGTGATACCAGGGGGATTGTCGCAAAAATTCGCATACGTGCAACAACGATAAGAACCCATGACGCACAGGAATTACTGGTGCCAAACAAGGAATTTATCACCGGAAGGCTGCTCAACTGGTCACTCACCGATCAGATTACGCGACTATTAATACCGGTTGGTATTGCCTACGGTTCTGACGTTGATAAAGCTATGCAGCTCATGCTGGAGGCAGCGCGAGAGGACGTTAACGTTATTGACGACCCTGCGCCTTCAGTGATTTTCGAAAGTTTTGGTGACAACTCCCTGCAGATTATCCTGCGCTGTTTTGTTTGCGAGATTGATAAGCGGGTCCGGACTATCAGCGCCCTTAACCAGGCGGTCAATAAAAAATTCAACGAAGCGGGTATCGTTATTGCCTTCCCGCAACGTGATCTGCATATCGATTCGAGTAAGCCGTTGTCAGTGAAGGTTGAAAGTGCCTCACAGGAACAGACCGAGAGTGGAAAACCATTATGATCAAGACCATGTTGCAGGCCATGCAGAGAGCCTGCAGGCATACACCCTCACCCCAGTCCGCTGTCTGATGGAGTGGGAGTGATCAAGTCAATTCTGTAACTGTCGTGAAGATCCGCAATAAGAAGCAGACGCTCAAGATTGATTAGTTTCAGTATTTAAACAAACCTACACGACTTTCGTTACGAGGGTGGAGCCCCCATAAACAGTGGGTCTCAAATTACACCAGTAAATGAGAATAGGGAATATGGGATAGATCTGTATTTTGTGGGGTGTCAGAGATTGCGAGTGTCTGTCCTCGGCCAATAACAGATACTCACTGTCGTAATTAACCGACGGTAATAAGCAGCAAAGCAGTGCCTTTTCCATTCGAGTTAAATTGCCTTGTTAGCTGGTACCTAATTCGAAACTATTTCCTCATCTACTTTGGTGGTTCGTATGGGTCCGGTGTGCCCAAGCTGATCGGCGGTTCTTGAGCGAGAGTTTTTTGGAACTTGACGATCTTCTTGAACATCACGGGAAGAAGCCAGGTAGCATCTGCCGACAGGTTGTACTCTTCTTTAGGGTCGGTAATCAGGTTATAGACTCGTGGCACATTGAGTGCCATGGGCTCGCTGTTCATGTTCTCGAGTTCAATGAGGTGCATTTTCCAGTTACGCCACTTGTATCCGTAGACATCGTCGTTGTTGTAGACAATGAACCCTTCTCGGTTAGACTTCTTTTGCTTCCCCAGAAAAAAGTCGAGTTGATCTACTCCATCAATGATTCGGTCATCCGGCACCTTGTAATCAGCCACCTTCGCAAGAGTTGGCAATAGGTCAACCACGTGTACGATCTCATTACTAACACTGGCAGCGGGAATCTTATCGGGCCAACGGATCAGGAAGGGCGCGCGCAGCGAACCCTCCCAGGCAGTGAAGTAGTTACCACGCCAGGGACCAGCGGTCCCGTGCCAGGGATAGAAATACTCTGGTCCATTGTCACTCATCCAGATAACGAGGGTATTGTCGCGAATACCTAAACTATCGATGGCATCAAGAATCTGTCCGGCACGATAATCCATTTCTGCGAGTACATCAGCATAGTGGCCATTACCTGTTTTTCCATCAAAGTCAGAATGCGGCAATGTAGGCAAATGAGGTTGCGTAAATGGTATAAAGGCAAAGAATGGTTTGTTTTTCTTGACCTTTCTCTTCATGAAATCAATAGCATGTTGCCCGAGATCAGCATCGATGCCGCGGCGTGATGCAATATCATAAGGCTTTACATCCTGAGGATTTTCACCTTTTTTTGCCTTCACGATCATCGGTGAGGTTCCTGCTTTTGGATCAAACTGAAATTGCGACGAGTATTCGGATTCGTCGGTTGTATTTGCAACTCCATACCATTCGTCGAAACCTTGGTCCGTTGGGAAACGTCCAGGTGTGTCTCCAATATGCCATTTCCCGAACATGCCAGTGGCATAACCCGTATTCGAAAATAACTCGGCCATGGTGACTTCCCAATTTGTCAGGCCATACAACATACCCCAGACTACCTTTGTGGTTCCCGAGCGGATGGGGCGTCGTCCCGTCATGAACGCAGAGCGGGTCGGTGTGCACTGTGGTTCGACGTTAAAATTCTGGAGCCTCATACCCTCTTGAGCAAGCTTATCTAAACGTGGCGTAGCGGCTCCTCGAAGTTCACCACCGCCGTACACGCCCAACTCTCCCCACCCCAAGTTGTCTACCATCATAATGACGACATTTGGCTTCGTTTGATCCTTCCCCCACGCTAGTGATGTAATGAGCAAACTGCAGAGCATAAGACTGGTGACATAAACTTTCATTTTAGAATCTTCCTTTCTTGGTTTTCATTGACAGTTAACAGTTGAATTAACGAGCCATGTGTCTATTTATACCATTAATTTTTCATAGTTATCAATAATCTGTCATATTTCTGCCCTGTTATACTTTCCAGTAAATTGTGACACAGAAAAAATTCAATAGAGAATCCGAATGAGGTAATTATATTTATTCATGGGCAACTATTTGAGTGTCCGGTATGGTCGGAAGCAGACACTCAAGATTGATTAGTTTCACTACTTAACAAAACCTACACGACTTTCGTTACGAGGGTGGAGCCCCCATAAACAGTGGCTTTCAAATTCCACTGGTAATTGATAAAAAGGAATATGGCACAAGCCAGCAAGCTAGGACCAGCTGACTTAACTGGTACAGATTAACCAATCACGCCTGAGCACCGCGTAATAAGCGGCTTATAGCTATAACAAGGACAGTTATTATCTAGAGTCGGCAACGCCGAGAAGGGGAATAAATGGTGGGCCTGGAAGGACTCGAACCTTCGACCTGCCGATTATGAGGCCCGGTTAGTGAGTCTTGAATCCCGCGTAAACTGCAGTGTGTAGGTGTTTATCAAGTGAGCCAATACTAGTTTCCTTACCACTGTTGCGTTCGAGATGTGTGTTTAAACGAGTTCGTTTAGGTGATTCTGTTAAATCTTTATGAGCGTAATATCACTCTTACCGGTCGCCTTGCATTAACTATATACTTTGTTATGGTTGTAAACATCCCCTAGAATAGTCACATACCCATTCAGCGCAACGTGTCATACGCGTGCTGGATCGTATTGTTGCATGGCGTGGTTACCCGCAGCAGTTACGCATGGAAAATGGGCCAGAGTTTATCTCGAACACACTTGCAGAATGGGCGGAGAATCATAGTATTAAACTAGAATTTATCAAACCAGGCAAACCAACACAGAGCTCATATGTGGAAAGATTTAATCGCACCTATCGAGATGAGATTTTGAACATGTATGTTTTTAATACGTTGAATGAAGTCAGGGAAATAACGGAAAACTGGATTAGAGAATATAACGAAGAAAGGCCACATGACTCATTGAACGATCTAACTCCTTGGGAGTATCTGGCCCTTTACAATAAACCGGAAAACTCTAATTTAGGGTGTAACTAAAATGGGGATGTTTACACCGAGTTTCTAATTCGCGACAGACAGGCTGCGCGTATTGAGCAGTGCGATTCGCCTCAGGGAGCAGACTTTCCCGATCTGTACGCCACCGCTTACGGGTAGAGTCGTCGATAAAATTCCAATATGTTACAGAGCAAAGCTATATACTCGGTCAATGAAATTGGATAATGCTCCCATCCATGATGTTGAATAATGCGCTGCTAGTGCCGATCCATCTGGATGCCATGTATCTGCAATCGGATCGCCTCGTCGTGGAAGAAATGGCGGATTTCTCACGGTTACCTTATGTCGATGCGCAACTGAAACGGGAAATCAACGCCGATAATGCGAATATCAGCGAGTCGATCGTTTCTCAGCCTTTCCAAAGCCAGAATCTTCATCTGAAGAAGGGCGTGCATCTACACTGGTCGATGCCCGATGCCCTAACCCGAGGAATCCATCATGGTGAACAGACCCGGTTTCCCGCTCTTCCTAACCGCTGGCTGGTCACACGGTCGAGAGAGAGCGGCTCAAAGAATTGGGTCGCTGAGGAAACCTGGGTAGTCGAGAGCGATTATGTTCTCCCGCTTCCGGAAAAAGGCGATAAGAATTACGAGGAATACGCCCTTGCCGAACGCGATCGATCCGGCGCCATCAGTTATTTCTACCGTGAGATCGCTCCGGATTCCGCCGAGCCGTTCCGCTATGTCGGCCGGCAGCTGCCTCTGGGTGACTGGTTGAATGAAAAACCCAAGCCGCCGAGCTCTTCGTTTTTCCCTGCAGACAAGCCCCTCACCGCACTAGGCTACGGAGAGATCGCGTTTGCGGCCTTTTACCCGAATTGCCACAGTGTTTTCGGGTTTTATGATGGAGGTGCCCTCGACAAAGAATCAGAGTATCAATACGAAGTGATCGGTTGGCACTCGCACGACTCTCACGATCCGGTCACGCGGTTACTGTTGGGGGCGGCGATTCTGAATTACTGCAAGTCCGGGGCGCCCGGAAAGGATCAGGATGTCCTAACGAAAGAAAAACTTCTCGGCTGTTTTAATCTATCCGGCCGTCTCGAAAAGATTATCAACGGGCTCATCGGCGGCGATTCCCGCCGGGTCGAACTTCACGAATTTCTTGCCGGCATCCAGTCCGCCAAGCCTGCTTCTATCACCAACGGGTTCGACCTCTTCAGGGACACTGAATTCCTCGACATCGGAACACTGGAAGACTTCGACTGGTCCTTTAGGAACAAACTGGCTGGCAGCGTCCCCGAGCGAACCCTCTACTACTCGTCACTGACGTTTCCAGTAAATACGAAAAAGTCGGCAAGTCCGACACCAGATGTCGAGGGCAAGGTCACAATTTCCATCGGCAACACGACCATGGAAGCGCTGTCTGCCTACCTCGCGCATCAGCTCGCACCCGAATTCGGAATTGATCTGCAAAAAGACGAAGACGCCAAACATAAAGACGAAAACGCCAAACGCATGGAGCGTCTCGAAGATCAGCTCGAATCCCTTCACCTTTCCGGCAAGCTTTCTAACCGCAAGCTCGATATCGGCCCGAAGTTTCGCGAGGCCCGACACAATTCTGGATTCACGCCCGTTTCCAGCGGCCTGCGCTGGGCTGTGAGGCTACAATCGCACCCTTCCACATCTGCGATGCCAGCGGTTACGGAGAAAAACGGGGGAGATGCCGGCGAACTTCAGCATGCGAATGCCGCGCACGCCCAGGCGCAGCGGCGGGTCATCCTCCCGCGGGAAATGACGGATCAACTTTCCAAACTGAACGACCTCCAGGACCAATACGACACTGCCCAGCGCAAGATCGGAAACCTACGCAAGCAACTCTTCTCCGATTGGTACAAGTACATGATGTCGACGTACCATCCCGCGGATACCATCCGGGGTGACGACTACCCCGACGTCGATGAGGTGCAGTTCTTTATCGAGGAGACAGACATCAAGCCTCTTGAGAAAACAATCGAGCGGGCCACGAAATTGAAGACGGGCCTCGGAACCAAGGACCCGGAAAAAGGCGCAATCGGGAAGCTTCACCATTTAATTTATCACCACAACAACAGCTTGCTCGTTCATCTCAGGCCAGAGGATCCCAAAAACTTCACTGGGCTCATCGATCCTGATCCCAAGCTTAAATTCACGGAAGATGCGGAAGCCGACAGCAATGGGAGCCAAGCCTTCGCGAGCTGCCTGTCTTTCAACGGCAACAACAGCTTCGCGCAAGTGAAGTGGGAAGCTCCGCTCTCGGAGGCGGGTCACGGCGTCACCCTCTCGGCGTGGGTCAAGTGTTCCGACGGTCTTCGTTCGATGTCTGTTACCAGGACCGATGAGATTCCAGATGAGGGCCACTCCCTCGTAATCGAAGATCAAACACCCGAGATGTCTGGCCCGCACACCGTGTTTGCAATCGGCGAGCTCGCTCTCCAACTTAAGCCTCTCATACGTGGCACGACGCCACGGTTAGCCGTCTCGTGCCTTGGCGTAGACGAGCGCATCGGTGTCATCAGCCCCGGACGGTGGCATCATCTTTCGGTCACCTGCGAAAACGCTGACAAGCCCAGCCTTGTCGTCTATATCGACGGCCGGCGTTTTCCATTGCAATTTAGCGAGGAAGTCAGAGAAAAGCTGAACAAGGAAATCCGCAAAAAGCTGAACAACTTCAAATCCCTCTTCATCGGCGCATGCAAGAAAAACGACACCGCCGGTTTTCAGGGAAAGATGACCCAGGTCCGGGTCGATAACCGGGCGCTGTCGCCCGCAGAGGTGCGCCGAGACATGAATGGCGGCGTCCGGCCCGTTTACCAGCTCTACCCCAAAGCCGCGCCGCGTTACTGGCAGCCCAACGAGCCGGTCATCCTGATGATGGGCAAAGGGATCCGGGCCACTGAACGCCACGGTCAGGACGGCCGATTGCGCGAGGACGGCGCTCTCGAATGCCCGGTGATCGCTTTACCTTTGGATCCCTTGAACAGCCTCTTGGCCGAGGAGCAGCGACCTGAAAAGGCCGCCCTTGACAAGGCCATCAAAGCCTTTAGCACAAGGGTCGGCACCGCACTGAAAAGTGCGACCAGCGAGGCAATCGCGCAGAGCGAATGGAATGGCCAGCCCTGGCATCCCATCATGCTGGAGTGGGAAGTGCTGCTCCAACCGGCCCGGGGGACGAATGACATCGAAGGCGCGGCGTTTGCGCCGGATGTGATCACCGCCAATTACGATCTGCATGACAACGCCGTCAATCTCAAAGTCAAGAAGGATCGAAACCAGGTCGCCGCCGGCACGGTCTACAGCAACCGCTGCTACCTGACGCCTCACAGCGGTGCGCAGCTGCGGGATAGAATCGCGGAATATCTGAAAGTTTTTCTGGATGACCTGAGCGCGAAGATTCACGAATTCGAAGAACAGAAAAAAAATGAAACGCTCACTGCCGACAGTGCCATCAACAGCTATCACGAGGCGCTAAAAAAATGGTTTGAAGGCGACGCAGATGACACGCTTAAGCCCGTACTTAGCAAGACAGCAACATTCGAGCTAAGTCGGGATCTCCTCAAGAGTCTGAAGGAATGGTACAAGAAGAAGCCCACGTACACCGGCAACGAAAAAGAGAAATTCGATAATCTTTTGCCGAGGCAAAAAGCCGACGATCCGGCCTACGTCGTCATCTGCGCCGGGCTGAAGCTCTACGATGCCAACGGTCAGCCCTTGACCTTTCTCTCCCAGTCGCTCGGGGGCTTTAATGACGAACTGCTCATGCACAAGCACACGATGCAGTTGCCAGTCGCCGATCCGCTCGGCTTTGACGACTATCAGACGTTTACCAACACGGTCGCCACCCTCCTGGGCGACAGTATCCACAGCGCGCCCGAACCCACCAACCAGTTCAGCCCCATCCGCACCGGGGCGATGTCAGTCACCCGGCTGCGCCTGGTCGACACCTTTGGCCAGGTCAAGGATTTCAACGAGGAAGCGATCCTTGCCGCAGGTCACGAGATCATCACGCCGCAGCGCCTGACGGTGCCCGACAGCCCACACCTGACATGGATGCCGCCCCGGCTGGTGCAGCCCGCCCGCGTCGATTTCCGCTGGTTGCGGGCGGATGAAAGTGACCCGGACGCCACGCCTATTTGCGGCTGGGTGCTGCCCAATAACCTGCAGAAAACCCTCGCGGTTTACGACCATCGCGGACACGCGCTAGGCTCCATCCTTCAACGCGGCAAAAAGGTCCAGTGGGACCCGGCGCCGGGCCGCAACCGCGAGGCGGACGAAATTGAGAATCTGCACCTCGCGAAGATGGTGAGGCACATACTGGACAAGAAGAATGCAACTGGCGCTTCGACGGGGAAAAACTTTCTCGAGGATTTTCTCACCGCCATCGAAAACGCCCTCGAAACCATTGATCCCGAGAGCCACGCCCAGCACCGCAGCCTCGCGCTGCTAATGGGCCGGCCCATCGCCGTGGTACGCGCCTCGTTGGACCTGCAATTGCAAGGGACCCCAGCCGTGCACCAGGGCTGGCACGCCTTTCAGCAGGATCTGCGCCGGGACCACCGTGAGACCGACAACTTTACCAAGGTTCAGTTTCCCGTCCGCATCGGCGAATACCAGCAGCTCAACGACGGGGTGGTCGGCTACTGGATCGAAGAAAAAGTCGATGCCAAGAGTGACGACTACCATTACAAACACGACAAGAAAATCGAAGGCCAGGGCGGCACGTTTTACGCGCCGCAGACTCCGAAGAGCGCGGCCAACAGAAGCATCGATCACCTCGATATCGACATCCACACCGCTGACGAACCCGTTCACGTTCTTCAAAGCATCGACAGCCCGACGCTGCTGACCGCAACCCTGCTTTTCGATCCGCGCGGTAAAGTCCATCTCACTTCTGGGGTGCTGCCGACCAAGGTCATCGATATTCCCGCCGAGGAGTATGCCGCCGCACTGGAGGCCATTGAGGTCACCTTCCTCACGGCCCCCATGCTCACCGCGCACGGCACCCGCAGCGTGGCCGTACCTGATGAGCCAGGATTTGCCTGGTCGTGGCTGGAACACGAACGCTGGCTGGACAAGAAAGAATTTTTCGAATCCTTAAACAGTCACACAGCAGACAGTTACACGGCCGTTGAGATCGACGCACTCTGGGTTCGCCTCTGCCGCAGTGGATGGATTGAACCCAGTGAGCGGAACCCGGACCGCGCCCGGATCATCCCGATGGGTCGCCGGGCTTTCGAAAAACTGCAGGAGAAGGACGGAGAGTTTACGAAAGACCGCATCGAACTCGAAGACCGCATCGAACGTCTCTTCTGGTCCGAATACTCAGCCGCATCAATCATGGAACGGGACACCTTCCTGGATCGACTGCACAAGCTTTCCCGTGTTGCAGAAAAATCAATGTGTGTAACAGTCTGGGATCTTCTTCTGACGAAAGACGTGCGCTGGCTGTCTGCCATTCCCGCAGACCCGACCCGCGCCCGAGTGGTGCCGATCGACGAGCGCTTGGAACTGACTCTCCAACTTCCCCCGGATTGGGTCGCCGCCCTGCAAGCGGCCGACCCGCCGATCGGCGAAGCCGAACCCGCCGCGATGACGGGGAAGTGGGTCGAGCGCATTCTCAACACCGAAGCCCTCGAACTCTCGCCCGTCGAAACGCAGGCGAGATTCGATGCTGAGCAGGAGATCCGCGAGGGATGGCTGGTACTAAAAAACAAACGGGAGGAAACGTGAACTCACAAACGCAACAATTGAGCCTTAACCTGACGATCGCTGAGATCAATGCCATCCTCGACGCGCTGGGACAACGTCCGTACGCGGAAGTCTTCCCGCTGGTGGATAAAATCAAAGCCCAATCGCAGGCCCAGTTACAATCACGGCCAGGCGATCTCGGCGAAGAGAACTTGCCATCGATGGCAAGAACGGACACGAGGAAATCATGAACACTACGCCCGACGAAAAGACCATTGCCCGAAAATTCACCACCGCCAACCCAATCGAGTTTGATTTCTATAATGAGGACGACGAGCAAGTTCTCTTCATCACCGATGACGACAAGCAGTTAAAGACGCTGACCCTGGAACTGAAAAATACGTCACCAAACGATATCGAGTTGCAAACACCCGACTCGAATCTCAAGCTTAAGGGGAACGAGAAGGAACTCGCGTGGGATAAATGGGTCGCCAGAAAGGATCTCTATCATTTCCAACTCAGCTTCCGGCCGGGCGTCCTCTCCGAGAAGGCCAAGGGTTACTTGAAACATCCCGCCTACCGCCTGGCCGCCCTCGCCGAGGGTTGGGATCTGCAATACGATCTGGACACCAGCGATCTGACCGATTGGGTCTCGCTGCTGTGGCTTGGGGAGGCCCGCGCGAAGAAACTCACCGGGGCGATCCAGAACAATAAATTACCGCACCCAACCGATCTGGATGCGGTTCTGAATGAACTGAGAGAATCTCGCAAGAAACACGGCTCGAATGACGTTTCCGCGGCAGACGCAATTGGTCTCGTCAAACAAGGCGTCCGTAAACTGCTCCTTCCCAAGCTGAGCGCGGCCGCTGGCGGCGGCGCCCGGGGTACCCGTCTCCACCTGAACTACCGGCACCTGGTGTACAAGGACCGGAAGAAGCCCATTCCTCGGGGCACGCGGACCCAGTTCCTCAACATCGTCAACCACCAGGGGAAACAGTACATCCCGCTGCATGTCGGGTTTGTCGGTTCCAATACGATACTGAATGATGGCAAAACGGCGAACGAGCTGAGCCTGAGAATCACGAACATCTCCAACTCGGATGCCGTGACCTTTAAGAACACACCCGCTTCGAGATTCACGGTTTCATTCGACATTGATGACGCAGAGCCGTGGGCTCTGACAAAAACCGTTGAAGCTGCCGGGATCCAGATTGAGTGGGATGGCACTCCAAAGCTAGCCCTGAAACGCCTAGACGCGAGCAGCAAACAGATTGAATTAACAGTCACTCCTGCAAGCGGCGCCGCCTGGAAGCCAGAGGTCAGCTTTCAGGGTGAGCGTCCAAGTTGGAGTTTTACCTACTCCGAAAAAACGGAACATACGCTCGGCCCCGGTCAGAGTATCGAGCTGAAACTTTCTGAACTCAAATCTTCATCGCCGACCGGCTATACCAATCTGTATCTCCACTACGAAGATATTCCCGGCTACTGGGACGGGCAGATTGTCTGCCTGATCGAAAAGGCGCCGCTGGTTTTTCGCCGTGTGGTCGAAACGGATGAACAAGAAAAGCAAGAACATTACGATCGATTGGGCGTCGGAACAGATGTGCCAAGGGCAAAATTGCATATCGACGTAGCTCAAGAAAACAAAACACACGCAGTGGGAAAGGAAGAGTCTGCTGCCGTATTTATGGGTGGGAATGTCGGGATTGGCACTACCGCTCCCGCCGCCACCATTGATGTCTCCGGGAACGTGAACATTAAGTCGGCGCCTTCTGGTACAAATACGGCGCTATACGTCGAAAACCCCAGCCCCGATGGTAACACCGCTCTTTTCGTCTCTGGGGTCGACGATAGATTCAGCCATATTCATCACGGAGAAAACGGCGACTGGTATATCCGGTCTGCGAAAACTTCCGGCAAAGTCATTTTGCAGGATTCTGGCGGCAACGTCAGTATCGGTACGGCCGAGGCCAACAGCAAGCTCACCGTTGCTGGAGGTGAGAAACAAGAAATCGTTGCGGAATTCAAGAGCAGCCGCGATGCTGGCATCATGGTCGAATCGGGAAAAGAGAGCGAACCCTATATAGGTTTCCGAAAGCAAAAGGTAACCCCCGAAGATATTGACAGCGCCTGGATGGTTGGCATAGACCACAAAGATCAGTTCGCAATTGCGTTTGGTGTCGGGGAGATTACCGAAAAACGAGAAGCCCATATGGCAGGAACGATACCTTGGGAGTGGAGGTATGTTCCTGGCAAAAAAGGAAATGAAAAGCTCACGATTAGTTCCGCAGGCGATGTTGTCATACCTGGGACACTCGAGGTGAAGGATACGATTTCCAATCAAAACCTTCGAGAACGACACGAAATACCTAATGGGAATTTCAATCGTAAGATCTCGAAGGAGTTTTTGCTTACTTGCAAAGCCGATATCTTACTCTTGGTACAGTTTGACAAACTACGGGCATCCACGGAACAGTTGGCTGAAATCACGATGAAAATGGATGGCAATTCCGTTACCAAGATCGATGCCCAACTCCACTTTCACCATAAAGGCGCATATGCCTACTTGAGTCCATCACTGCATCACCTTGAACAAAATGTAAAGGCTGGAAGTCACACTATCGAGTTACAACACTCTATACCTACTACAGAATTTAAATCGTGTCTGCTGACCATCATTCAGCTATGAGGTGGAGAGGTGCATGCACATCAAGAGAGACCCAACGTCCACGATACAATTACAGCCAGCACGAATACGAATCACGTAAAGCGGGGGCACAATCTGGATGTCTGGAAAAGATGAACGTCTCGCGACTCGATTGTGATTCGAATTTACCCGCTACGAGAACAAGACAATGAAGAAAACCACCAGTAGTACCACCAAGAGCAAGAAGTTGGACCCGTCGGAATTCGTGTACGCCTCTGCGGTGGTGAAGTCGAAGGGCGGGAAATCGATGTTCGATAAAGGCGTTCAGATCACCCTGGCGAAGCGAGCAGATGCTCTACAGGCGCAAGCAATTACGAGCGAGAGTCCCGAAACGAAGCGCATACGAAGAAGATGAAACATGGCAGCTAAAAACAAAATACAACCCGAGGAGCGGATTCCGACCTTTCCGAGACGGGAAGTCTATTTCAGTGAGAAGGAGCTGGAGGCCCACGGTTTCCCGGCAGAGGTGTCGAAGGCGTTCCTTCGCACCGCGGACGACACCAACTGTGTGGTGATGAGCCGTGCCCCGGGTGGTGCGGGAACCGAATTGATCCGCCACGGCTACGACCTCAAAGGCTTCCTGATCAAGGCCAAGTCCTGCAACTGGGGTCCCATGGCGGGCTTCCTCTGCCAGATTCCGGCGTTGAACAAGTACGGTTCGAAAAAAATCGCGTACAACTACAAGAACCACAAGAAGTACCTCGAATACCGGAAGAAGCACAACATCCTCGATACCCCGGCGTACATCCCCCTGAAGATTACCAAAAAGCGTAAAGATCAAATCCTGAAACCCGAGAACGGTTTTCTTGAAGAAGGTTTCTTCGAAAAGCAGGGTGAGGACAGGGTAATCGGACTGGCGTTCGCTCGCGACCGCTCGGTTGTGGTTGAGTTTCTAATGGTGCGGAGCAAGAAGTCTGGGAAGACTCCCGAACTCTGGTCGCTTTACCACGGTAATATTCTTTACAAGGCAATACTCGCAAACAAGAAGAAATACATTTCTCTGTTTAATGTCTTGCAGCATATGGATGGGGAAATTGACAGGAAGAAAATGCCTGCATTTTTCAAGGAACCTGTTGAAGGCGTAACTGTTGAAAATCATAAAGTAGACCCGAACCTTTCCGGTGGGCTTGAGGACGCGAACCCAAAGGACGAAAAAGCAAAGCAGGAGCCAACTGGGAAGGAGCCTGAGGGATTGGTGGAAGCGCATGTCAAGAACGTCCTAAAGTGGCAGGCGCAGAATTTGGGAGAAGATTACACGGCAATCGCGTTCTCGGATGTCGAAAAGAAATATTTCACCAAGGCGCTAATAGATAAGTTCAAAATCAGACGCTCCGACAACTTTTCAAAGTTTTACCCCATCTGCGGCGCCCAGAATCCGTTTCCGCCGTACCGCTTCAGGGCAATGAAAAACGAAGAAAAGAATGATGGCAAACGAACTGCGTACGATGCGGCTAAGAAGAGCTACGACGGAGAAAATTCGTATAAGAACGCAGTCACCGGCGATTACGACCTCTTCGCGGTGTGGCCGGTCAAGCCGCCGGTCGGCTGGGAGATGCTGACGCGTCTGGCTGAGCAGCAAATCGCGTGGGCGGTACGACTCGAAAAGTGGAAAACGGGTGTGAAGAGCTTCGAGGGAAAAGACGGAGAGTTCTCCCAAAGAGCGAGTTTCTTCCTGGATCGGGCGGGGAAGGCGTTTTCGCTGGAATCACGGGCTTCGCCTGATGTCTTCGTCGAGGTCATAGCCGGTTTCGACGAGATCGACGTTTGGGAGAGTCCCGAACTTGGAAACATCAACGACGCGACGGCGCTGGTGGCAAGTTCGTTGAACGACACGGTGAGCATCGCCGCGGAACGCTGCGGAGGGCGAGGCCCCAGTAGAGGGAGAGTCGCCCCTAATATGGCCTTCCACAGCGACGAAGGGGGGCGGCCGGGAATCGACGAGGTGGACTATCCGTTTGCCGTTTATCTTCCCAAGTCGCTCTTTGAGCGGCTGACGAAGGACGTCAAAGACAGCAAGGCACTGAATAAAACTCAAAAGAAAGCGTTCGCTCCGAAGAGCCGGATGCTGCTCATCGACAAGCCACGGCACGACGACTTCCTCGATTTGGCGTGCATGCTGCGGGAGAAGTGTTACCTGCTGTTCAACCACGTGTGGCTCATGCAGATGTTCGTGTTGCTCTGCGACGAAAAAACCCTAAAAGAACCTGGGATTGACACTCAAGGTGAACTCGATCCGCAAAAGCCGGAACCGGATAAGTTGAAAAAACTTGATGAGGACCGGAAGAATTACTTTAAGGATCGATTGGTGGAAAGGGGAAACGTGGATCGTGATCGGATCAAGGCCCGTCTGACCGAGTTGTTCATCGGAAGTCAGCTGAGAACGAAACATAAGGACTCGAAAGTCAGGAAGAAAGAGCAGGACGCCGCGGATGCCTCGTTGGCCAATCTTGCCGGGGCTTTCTATGAGATCGCGGCCAAGGACCTAGGAGGAAAAATGGGGACGGTGGAGCGCATGATGAACCGGCTGCGGGCAGCGATGATCCAAATTCCCGAGAGGGGCGAAGGGGCAAAGATCCTGAAACCGAAGGGGGGCAAATAGGATGCCTGGGAGCGGCAAAATGGAAAGAGCAGACCTGCTCCTCGACAGCTCGACGCTGCCGCCGGATTGCGTCCAGCAGATGCAGGTGTATCTTGGCACGCGGCGAATCAACGCAGACGAGGTTGATGGCGCTCACCGGGGCGCGGTCATGGGTGAATGGTGCCGGATCGACTGCGAGGGTCTGGGCAGGGACTCGCCCTTGGTGATCGTGGCGGCGCGTCCGCAAGGGGATGCCCCCTGGAATTTCGGCGATTGCTTCCCGCGGCTGCCGGATGGCTCCAGCGAACCGAATGCCCTCGACCTTTTTAGCATGCGCTCCCTGACGCTGAAGAAGACGCTCTGGCTGTTCGTGTGGGGCCGCCAGGTGGAGACAGGCTCGGTGCGGGATCGCGTGGCAGCGACGGCGTGGTTCAAAGAGTGGGCGGAACAACGCGGTGAGACCAAAACCACCAAACCCGGCTTAAAGGCGTTCTTCGACACCTTGGGATTCTACGCGCGCGACCTGTCCGCCGATCCATTTGGGGGTGGAAGCTCCCAGTGTGGGCTGTTCCTGTGGGGCGACGTCGCGCAGACAACGTCGATTGGCTTGCCGAGTCCGCACGGGATCGAATCGTCAGATCCAAATGCCTTATCGAAGGAGAAACGAAAAGTCGAAGCGTTGGGTGTGTTCAGCGAGCTGGATCATTTTCTAAGCGGCGCGAAAGCTCTGCTGTTCGCCAAGGCCAGGGTCAAGCTCGAGGATGGGTTTCCCCATCTGGACTTGCAACTGCCTCCGAAGAGCGGGAAATTCGGTGACGGCGGTCTCAAGTTTGTGAACTCCGGTGTTTACTTCTCGTCGCCGATCTACTTTTCACAGGAAGACAGCCGGGTGGGCGTGAGGGGCGACTTCGTCTTCAAGGATAAGTGCATTCGCATCGATCTAGGTTACCCGATCGACGGTGACATTATCCGGGCGACCGGTAAGTACACGGGAGGTCCGGAACATTTCATGGAGGATTCCGCCACGTTCGGATTCCCTGAAGAGAATGGTCCACTGTTTCGCGCGGACGACGAAATCGAATTGGAACTGGAGTTTTCCAAGTCTGCGAAGACCTTGACGAAGTTGAGCTTCTCCCTGGAGATGCACGAGAAGCACTGGCCGCTGATTCCCGAGCCGGTTGCGCTCTCGCTCGAGGGCGTCTCGTTTCACGTCACCATCTTCGATCCACTTGACGAGTCCAGGGCGGTCATTGCTCGCATTGCGGCGGAGGCGGCGTTCGGCGACGAGGGTGACGATCAGTTCCGTCTGCTCTGCGGTGGTTCCTATCCCAGCGGTCAGCTTTTCTTGCAATCCAGGGAGAGTCTGCCGGTCGGATCGCTGATCGAGAAGCTCGTCGGCCCGGCCGCGGGGGTCGAGAAGCTCAAGTTCGACGATCTTCGAATCGAGTACAACTACCGGGCCAAGTTGTTCTCGCTCGGGTTGGACGTCCAAGGTATGTGGGAGCCCCTCGAGGGGTTTAAGCTTGGCGATCTCCAATTTCGGATCCAGGGCAGGGACTCCTACAGCGGCGGCCTCACGGCGACCCTGGTGATCGCAGAGGTCACAGTGCATCTTAGTGCCCTCTATGATCATGGCTGGGATTTTTCAGGGAGCGCGGAAAACCTGCGGATCGGGAAGTTGATTGAGTGGCTGGCGGATCAGGTCGACTCCGGGATCGCGCTGCCGGACGAACTCGTGGATTTCACGATCGAGACCCTGGGTGTGCAGTTCCACAGCAAAACCAAATTCTTTCAATTCACCTGCAAGGGGACACTGACGCTCGAGCATACGAAGGCTCTGGCCGAGATCACGGTGACGCGCCAAGGGGAGACGAGTTCCCAGAGCGAGCCCGATTCCATGGATACAGAACCGAAGGCAACCCCATCCATCAAAATCGGCGGGCACTTGACGATTGCCAAACGCAGGTTCGGTCTGAGCTGCCACAAGGAGGCGGGTGCCAGCCGGATGGTTGCTAGCTACAAGAGAGAAGGGGGAGATCGAATCGAGTTGCGAGATCTGATCGGCGGCGACCTGGGCGAGCAGATTCCGGAAAGCCTGGCGATCACGATCGATGATGTTTATCTGGCTTATTGCAATGAAGAAGGCGACGCGAGCGGTGGTGTTGAAGATATCCCGGCGCAATTTGAATCCGCCGTCGCAGAGAAAGAAAAGGCCTCCGCCGCGTTTTCCGGTTTCCTGCTGGGAGCCGATCTCGGTGCGTCCATCCAGCTCTCGGACATTCCGCTCGCCGGAGAGAGCCTGCCGGCAGGTTTCGACGCGGGCGTCGACCAGTTAAGAGTGCTGCTGGCGTCGAAGGCGTTTCAGACAAAACGCCTCAAGGGAATCAACGAGGAACTGGGCGAGGCGAAAATCGCGGAGCTGGTGTTTCCCGAGGACCCGGGAGATGCGAAGACGGCGGGTGAGGAGGCCATTGTCGTGGCGAAGGGCCTGAGCCTGTCCGCCGAACTGACACTGGGCGACTACAAACGGGCCATGAGCCTGACGACTGCAAAGTCGAAGTCGACGCAGCGGGTGAAAGGCGACGCCGGTAAAACGAAATCGCTAGGCAAGACTAGTCAAGCGGCACCAGCCTCAGATGACTCCGCGATTGTGCCCGTGTCCGACACCGGCGCCGATGCCGATGCCGGGGCGCAAGCCGAGCCCCGTGCTACCGCCGTCAAATCGGACGGAGGCGCCACCTGGATCACGCTGGATAAGAAATTGGGGCCGGTCGACTTTCAGCGCATCGGTCTCCAGTACCAGAACAGCGCGCTCTGGGTGTTGCTGGATGTCGCGTTATCGAGTTCGGGTCTGACGCTTTCGCTGGATGGGCTGGGAGTGGGCTCTCCGCTGAGCGATTTCAAACCGAAATTCAAACTCGACGGAGTCGGTATTGATTACAAGGGCGGCGGCGGGATTGAGGTCGGTGGGGCCTTCCTCCACGAGCACGTTAAAACCGACAAAGGAGCTTTTGATCAATACAGCGGGGCCGCGTTGATCAAGACCGAGGCGCTGAAGCTCTCGGCGATGGGATCCTATGAGGAGATGGACGGCTACTCGTCGATGTTCGTCTACGCCTTCCTCGATAAGCCGCTCGGCGGGCCGGCGTTCTTTTTTGTCACCGGCCTGGCAGCCGGCTTCGGATACAACCGCGCGCTCAAATCGCCCACCGAAGTCGACGAGATCGAGAGCTTTCCACTGGTGTCCATCGCGATGGGCAACAATCCCGTTGCCAGCGCCAAAGACGATACCAGCGCCCTGCTCGATATCCTATCCAGCTTGGGCAGCTATGTGCCGCCGGCACCAAATAAAGTTTTCCTGGCGCTCGGGGTCAAGTTCAACTCTTTCAAGTTAATCGATTCTTTCGCCCTGCTGGTGGCGACCTTTGGCGATGAATTCCGCCTCAAGCTGCTGGGGCTTTCGAAGATCGTGGCCCCCCCGGCTGAGTCCGGCAAGACCCCGGTGGCGGAAGTAACGATCGGGCTCCTGGCGGAGTTCATCCCCGACGACGGCTTGCTGAAGATCGACGGCAAGATCATGCCGGGTTCGTATGTGCTGGATCGCGACTGTCAACTGACCGGCGGTTTCGCCTTCTACAGTTGGTTCTCCGGCCCGCATGACGGCGACTTCGTCCTCACGGTCGGTGGTTATCATCCCAGCTTCCGGGTTCCAGCCCACTATCCCAGCATCGAGCGCCTGGCGCTGAACTGGCAGGTCGACTCGGACCTGAGCGTCAAGGGCACCACATACTTCGCCCTGACGTCCGGTGCCGTCATGGCCGGCGGGGAATTGGAAGCCCGCCTGGACAGGGGCCGACTCCAGGCATGGTTCGACCTGACGGCCGATTTCCTGGTCTGCTGGCAGCCGTTCCACTACGATATCGGCCTGGCGATCGGAATCGGGGCGTCTTACGAAACCTTCCTTTGTACCTTCCGGGCCAGCCTCAGCGCGGCGGTGCACCTCTGGGGACCTGAATTCGCCGGGACCGCCCGCGTCCATTTTATCTTTGTATCCTTCACGGTGCCATTCGGCGCCACGGGCATTCAAAAGCCGCCCCCTTTGAGCTGGGAGCAGTTCAAGACTTCCTTCCTTCCCAAGTCCGAGGACGTCTGCTCGATTGCGGTGAAAGACGGTCTGGCGCGCACGAAGAAGGAAGAGACTGCGCCCGGTGGCGAGCGCTGGATTATCAATCCGAAGCACTTCGCGTTGTCTATCGATTCGGTTGTTCCGGTGAAAGAAGCGACCGGGAAAATACAGAAGGGTGAAACTTTAAAGAAACTGAACGGGTTTCCGTCCGGCAAGTCGGACAAGCTGCTCGGGATCGGCTCGATGGAACTGAGCGAGTTTGAATCGATCCTGACCGTCACGGCGAGGCGGGGACATGGTGAAAACAAAGAAGATTGCCTGAACGCGTTTCGGTTCGTACCGGTTTGCAAGCGCGTGCCCTCGGCCCTCTGGGGGAATAAGTGCGAGGCCGATCTGAACGGCAAACCGATCCCCGATGTTCTCTGCGGCTTCGAAGTGCGGCCGGCCGGTCATCCGGACCCCGGCGACATCAACGACATCAAGTGCAGCGTGCTGCAGTATAATATCGATCCTCCGCCGGCATTACCCGGGCCTGATGCAGCCTGGGAAAATCCCGCAGTTCCCGAAGTGACCGGCCGGTGGAGTACCGAAGCGGAGCTCGAAAAGGTCATGGAGGAGGCGCGAAGAAAGATGGAGAACGCTTTCTTTCCCGACGAGGGGGACTCCTTCGATCCGCTCGAGGGCGACCAGTTTAATCACCTGATCGCCGAATTCCTGGAACTACCGCAACTGACGAGTAATTAAGCCATGGCCACGGGAAACAAACTGCTCAGCGGGAAGATCGAGTTCATTCAGTACCACAAGCCCGGACTGATGTCGGGGGACTACGAGGTTACGGTCAAACAGGAGATCAGCGAAAAGGCCGGCACTAAGGGCAGCGCTGCCGGGGCGAAACCGGGTAAAGCGGTTCCGGTCAAGATTCCCAAGGGGACGGCGTTCGAAAGCAACCGCAAGTTCACCGTTGCCGGGCCCCGCTTCCAGCTCGCGCCTCAGGACATTTACGCGGTTTTTCCGCCTCCCGGCAGCCTTGGCGAACACTCCAACGTGTTGCCCCACGCCATCTTCAACCGCAGCACCCTTCCCTGGGAAAGGGAGATCTGGTCGGGCGAAAACCAACCGGAAGAGGGCCGGCCGGGATCGAGCGCCTCGTGGCTGGCAGTGCTGGTGTTCCACCAGGACGACGTCGAGAGCGGGCGGGTTTCCCAGCCGAAGGTGATGAATTTAGGCAATCTTCAAAGCCATCAGGGAATGTGGAACCTCGATGAGCATTTGATGGATTTGGAAAATTCGGAGACCAGTGCTCACAACTCGGCGATGCCGAGTTTCAAAATCGGTGCCGATCAACACAAGGAAGACAGGGTGAAGGTCATTGATGTAGAGCGGTCGCTTCTCGAGAAGCTGCTGCCTCCACCGACCGATCTGGATTTTCTGGCCCACGTGCGCCAGCGCAAGACGGTGAGCGTGGATGTTGATTTGAAGTTCATGAAAAATCTAGAGACTTGTAAGCTCAAGGAAACCAGAACGGCGAAGGACGTCTTTGCCTCGGAGACGGAATACGCGGAATTCCGGGAAGCCCTCAAGAAAGCGGGCATTCGTCTTTCGCCCCAGACCTTTTGCTCGATCACGTCCCGTAAGAACGGTGAAAAACTCGAATGGATTCTCACGAACACGGACAACAAGAAGCAGTTCGTCGCCCGAGCAGACAATAACGGCACAGGCGGGGAGGTTCTGAATGTTTTCACCAATGACGCCGAGGTCGCGATCGTGATTGCCAACCGGCTCCCGACGGCCAATGGACTCACGACCGTTCATCTCGTGTCCCTTGAGGATCGCTACGATTACAAGGACGGCAGTGTATTTCAATACGGTGACAAAGCGAAATTCGCGCGGCTCGTCAGCTTGAAGCAATGGAGCTTTTCCTGCACCCGGTCGGATCGGACGTTCAAGGGGATCATCAGAGCGCTGGACAAGGGCACACTTCGCTTGAAGGCGCCGCCGGGCGTGGCCTCGGAGCAGACTGGAACCCTGGAAAAAGGCTACGTGCCTCTACGCCACTATATGCGAAAAGGGGACAAAGCGGTCTCGTGGTATCACAGCCCGCTCCTCCCCTGGAGGAATACCGAGCGGCTCTACGGGCTCGTGCCAGACAAATCGGTATCGGAGGGGGATTTTCCGCCAGCCTCCAGCGAGCATGGAGGCTGGACGTTCAAAGGCGTCGATCAGTATTGGGTGGAGCGCACCACGGACAAGCAGTTCAAAGCGTTCAAAGCGCTTCCCTGCTTCGGCAGACACCCGCGGGTCTCTGACCAACTGCTACGACTCGATCAAAACAGCGGCATCTTTGACACCACCTACTCGGCGGCGTGGAAGCTGGGCCGTCTTATGGCCCTGGAGGACCGGCGCTTCTCGGTCGCCCTGACCAACTGGAAGCGGACCTGCGCGCAGCACGCCCATCTGGTCAAGCAGATCGGCAACGATCTTCATCTATATGCCGATGAACATCCGGACCTGGTGAGCAGTCTTGCTCCACCGCCCCCAGAGGTCTCAACGTGGTTCGACCAGCGCAATGTTCTCAAGGGGGTTCCCTTCAACTATCTTGTGCCCGATTCCCGGATGCTTCCCGATGAATCGATCCGGTTTTTCGAGGTCGACCCACTCTGGACCGATTGTCTGCTCGATGGCGCCTTCAGCCTGGGACGCGTCACCGAGGTCGATCATCAACAGGACTACCAACACATCATCGCCGACAACCGCTATCCGAATATGAGTGGCCTGTTAATTCGCTCCGAAGCAGTTTCCGGCTGGCCGGGATTGCTGGTCGATGCTTACTATAAGCTTCCCAACGATGTCGAGTTATTCGGCAAACACAAGGACAAGCCGAGCACACCCGAGGCCAGGCCGATACTACGCAAAGCGCTAGAAACGATTGGACTGCCACTGCCGAGGGAATTCAGCGTCATGATCAGCGCCGATCAGGAGTCATACACTTTGAATGATCTCGACACGAATCCGCAGTACGTTGACACTGTTTTAGGGGAAGACACTGATCCACCGGACCCCCAACTCTGCCTGATAATGCCAGACCGGGACCGGCAATACCATTACACGATCATCAAAGAAGGGGAGGCTGACACCGAGGAACTCTACCTAAAACTGCCGCTTTTGAGGCAAGAACGTCTTGGCAACGGCGTCTTGCTCTGCCTGTTTCAGGGGGGCATCCAGAGGGTTGACGTTCACCTCAAGCCCGAGACCCTGCATTTCGGCCTGAAGCGCGGAAAAGCCGGCGGCTTGTCGAAAGAGCTGAAAGACGAAAAGGGCGAGGAGACAGGAATCGAGCTTCACAGCTGCGAAATGACCGATTTCTGGAAGACAGAGGAGTCCAAGCCAGTCGGAGGAGGCACCCTAAATATCGAAAAGATTGCCACTAGGATAGTGCGTGAAGTGGTGAAGGCAACACAGGTCACGTCACACACGACTACTGAGCCCGCACTAGAGATGACGCCACTAACTGGAATTACCTCAGCCCGCTTCGCCCTGCAGATGATAGAGGGGAACGAGTTGGTTCGCTTTACGGTAAGATGAGTACTCGCCATCGCCTGACGTCAAACTTCGGCCTCAGCACTTCGCGATCCGAGATGGCTCGCATGTTGACTGGCGGGATCAGCTTGAAGCCATTCGACGCCTGTATAATTAGAGCTGCCTTAGTTCAATGCATCTGCAGCTGGGATAAGACGGTTCTGGCCATCGAAGCCTCGCTCTGACTACACCATCGCGACACATGCGGGCGTGTCATGATGAGAAGCGCAACGTGCCTAAGGCGCTCATGCGACAATTCCTCGGCGCGCCGACGATTCGGAGTCGAAACTTGCCGTGTTGCTGCGAGATGGAACGTCGCCTCTTGGATTGGCGCTCGGTCGCACGGGTCATTCACCAGTTCACCCAACATTTGCAAAGTTTGAGGTTTACCGCACGCTGGGTTACCACGCCACACGACGAGCGCTGGAAGACACTGTAGTTCGAGATAGTCTGTCTGTGGCGAAATCCTAAATAACGCGGCCATAGCAAATCTTACAACATTGATAAGTTCAGATGCCGACTATTACAAATTAGAGATTTTGCCGGAACCTACACGACTTTCGTTACGAGGGTGGAGCCCCCATAAACAGTGGCTCTCAGATTCCACTGGTAAATGAGAATAGGGAATGTGGTTCAAGAGGTCAAGCTAGGACCATCTGACTTAACTGGTACAGGCTAACAAACAACGCCTGAACCCCTCGTAATAAGCGGCTTATCGCTATAACAAGGAAAGTTATTATCAAGAGTCGGCAGTGCCGAGAAGGGGAATAAATGGTGGGCCTGGAAGGACTCGAACCTTCGACCTGCCGATTATGAGGCCCGGTTAGCGAGTCTTGAGCACCACGTAAACTGCGCTGTTTAGGCGATAGAGGAGTGTGCCTATACCAGTTTCCTTACCACTACGGTGTTGAACCTTTATTAATTACTGGTGGTATTAAGTAGTTTATTTTAGTGGCTGAAAATTGGTTCCAAACTCTTACCAGTTACTTTGAGTCAGATATTCATGTAACTTGGTCGACAGGGTAGGGTGTGCCAACAAGAGACTTTCACTTTAAGTCAATCGACTAGCCTACTGATTTCCTGTTAATAGGTATACTGTCCCCAGAATCGCGATGAACGGGTATACCACCTAACCAACGCATAAAGATATCTAGTGGCCAGAATGTTGGGGAAGCGGCGAATAACCAAGATGATCGAAATCCAACAGCCAGCATGGTCGCATTAGGAGTATAAAAATCCCATAACGATGTATGAGGCGCAAGGACCATCAAAAATTTTGGTGCGTTGTGCATCTTGCCTTTGACCTGCCAGCGATATCCCGCCAGTAGGGCTCGACCGATTGCTCTCGTCAGTATATTCCCCCTCTTCGGGGTTAATTGTCCAAGTTCAGGTATATTCATTAATTGAAGTGATATTTCGGTACAGTAGTTATCTTATACGAACCTCATTTTACCCTTCTAAATAATACAAGCTTTTTAAGGGTAATGCGATTGGCTGTTCTGGGTTGGCTTTTCCCTATCGACTCAATCTCCTGGCCGGTTAACTGTGACACGGTCTCCCCCAATACATATATTCCTATCATTTGGCTAGATAGACAACACACTACCGAGTATTCTGATACTCGAATATAGTGCTAGGGGAGCCTGTAAAGAATGGTGAGTCGCGGGATATGCGTGTTGTATTGGGGTTTTGTGGGGGCCCACATTGCCATGAATATTCTTTTCCCTGGATTTAATTTATTAACAGTTATGCAGTTAAAAAAGCTGCTCTGCTGAATGTTCAGCGTCTATTTAGCAATAATCAACAAACAAAAAAACAAGTTGTGGTGAATTCACGTTTATAACTTTTTTAATTAATGGATGTCCTTATTTGTTATGATAAGCCCCGCGGGCATTATTGGATGCGCCGGCAAATAACGAAAAAAAATTCCTGCCGGAAAAAAAGCCGGCGTGATTACTTTGAAAATTCCCATGTCCGATCCGAAACCTTCCTCAGAGACCTGGCTGTGCCCGCGTCCGGCGCTCCTCCACTTCATTGCGTTACTGAGCCCATGGGTTTTCCTGACCGCTCCCGCGCCGGCTGCGGCCGTCGAAACGGTAACCGGCCAGGGTGGCGGAGGCATGCTCGCCGCGCTGTTGATCGTCATACTAACGGCCATCGCATTGGCGGCTCTGGTCATCGTCGGCCTCATCTTCTGGAGCCGCAAGCAGGAGCATATAAGTGAGATGATGCTCTTCTGCATGAAGTATCTGTTTCACTCCGAAGACGAGGCAGAACGATGTGCCTCGGCCAAGGCCCTGGGCCGGGCAAATGATCGTGGCGCGCTTCTGGTCCTGGTCGACATTATTTCGGACGAGGAGGAGATGGAGGCAGTCCACAAGGCGGCGCGCGAAGCGTTGCATGAAATGGGCGGCCACTTCCGCAAATTCAAGAAGATCATCAGTGAGTTGGAGTCGGAAGCGGAGCAGAAAAACTATCGTGGCATCATCGAGATTCTGACCACCAACTTCGAGCAGGGCGAGACCAAATATGCGCAAAGCGCCTACATCATCGGGCGTCACTACATGCGGCTGAAACGCTATGCTGACGCCCGGGAGTGGCTGACAACGGCGAATATCCGCAACCGAAAATTCAATCTGTACGGAAACCGGATCAGATACTGGATAGAGGAGTGCAACACCCGGCTGCTTGCGGAGGCGGATGAGTCGTTCAAGGCAGCTGACTATCAGCAGGCGAGGGAGCATTACGCCGTCCTTTCTCATGGCCTGAGCGATGCGGACAGTCAGGGTTGCGCGGTGTATCTGCGCTCGGCGTGCGTCTACTGCAAGCTGAAGGATTACCGCAATGCCGATCAGGCGCTGTTACAGGCGTTGGAGCACAGCCATGACACGGATCTGGCGCTCACCCTGCTCCCCTTGTTGCAGGAGATTCTGGGCCTGGGCGATAAAAAAGATGAGCCGAAGGAGAAGCCTGAAGAGATTGCGAGCGCGATCGACGAGCGTGTGAGTGTGATTATGAGCAAGTATAGGAAAGATAAACACACTTTCTAGCCTTATTAAGTCAAACCAAATCACCCTAAATAATGCCTTCCCCTCTGCTTCTAATAAATTTTATGATTTTGCAAAATCATGACTTTAATTTCATCGCTTATCCTCTTGTTTCTATAAAACTAGCAAACACCATCCTGCCAACAATCTGTAGCAATTCCTTTTACCCATATGTGATCCATCTCAATCAGCAAACAGACCTCTTTGTGGTGGCCTTGTTATTCTGGGGTGCGAGTATATTTGAAAACCTACACGACTTTCGTTACGAGGGTGGAGCCCCCATAAACAGTGGCTTTCAAATTCCACTGGTAAACGAGAAAAGGAAATATGGGGCAGATCTGTGTTTTGTGGGGTGTCAGAGATTGTGAGTGTCTGTTATCGCCAATAGCAGACCTTCAGCGCCTCGCTTATTCGATCATGCAAGTATGTTCGTTCATTGAGTCTTATTGATAAATGGCTTCCACCACTTCTCACGGCCACCTGGCTTCCCGGGAACGACCACCTCACCAATTTTTGGAGTAAGATAATCGATATCAGCTTGATTAGCTTCAATCTGAAACCGTTCGATTGGTTCGTGCCAAGGAAATAGCCCTAGATCAAACGTGCCCCATCCGCTAGGCAACATCAGTTTACCCTTTACAGCCTGATGTGCTTTTACTGCCTGTTCGGGAGTGTAATGGACCTCCATTTGGCCTTTCAAATTACTGTAGGCCCCAATCTCAAAGAAAGTCACATCGAAAGGTCCCAGTCGTTCGCCAATCTCATAAAGACCATCATGCCAACCAGAGTCCCCACTAAGATATAGATTCTTTTTCCTTCCTCGAATACCATAGGAAGCCCAAAGCGTCATGTTTTTATCTAGAATTCCCCGCTCGGAAGTGTGTTTGGCCGGTGCTGCGGTAATCATCAAATCATCAATGGATTTTGCCTGCCACCAGTCAAGTTCAGTTATCTTCTTATGCGATACACCCCATTCCTCCAACAATTCGCCCACAGCTAGGGGTGTGATGAAGTGCCTAGTCTTAGGAATTAGCGCCTTAATTGAATCCTCGTCCAGATGGTCGGAATGATTATGGGTAATCAATACCACATCGATCAAAGGTAGGCTGTCTGTTGAAGCAATCGTTTTTGAATATCGCTTAGGGCTTACCCATCCAAAGGATCCTGCTCGTGGTGAGAACATAGGGTCGGTCAGGATTACTTTATCATCAATCTTTATAAGGAAGGTTGTGTGTCCCAGCCAAGTTAATTGCAAGTCTCGTTGTCCACGCCACTGGGAAATATCAAATGACTCAGCATGCAGTGGTGAATCAGGTATAAACCCTTCTGATTTATTGAAGAAGTAACTCCAGAACATCTTTAGACTTGGCCACAATTCTACATCTGGAACCTGTTCCGGGTTTTGGAAGCTCTCTCCATTCCATTGTGGGCTTTCATCTATGCGTTGCTGTCGAATCAAATCGTTTGCATTTGTAACAGCGCACCCAAACAAGGATATCTGTATAAGAAGGAATACAACAAGGAATCGGTTATTCATTCGGGAATCTTACAAGCTGCTACTTTTTAATGAAACATCAGTGTTAATCCACTAGCAATGGATTAAATATGGAGTTTCAATTCTGAGCGTCCACTTTGGGTGGTGGGCGCTCAAGATTGATTAGTTTCACTATAAAACAAAACCTACACGACTTTCGTTACGAGGGTGGAGCCCCCATAAACAGTGGCTTTCAAATTCCACTGGTAAACGATGAAAAGGAAATATGGCTCCAAGCCAACAAGCTAGGACCATCTGACTCAACTGGTACAGATTAACCAATCACGCCTGAACCCCGCGTAATACGTGGCTTCTCGCTATCATGAGGAAAATATTGTTCTGGAATCGGCAATGCCGAGAAGGGGAATAAATGGTGGGCCTGGAAGGACTCGAACCTTCGACCTGCCGATTATGAGTCGGATGCTCTAACCAACTGAGCTACAGGCCCTGATTGTTGAGTATTCTTAAAGGGTTGTTACGTGTTGCTGAGAATATTCGGCTAGCGCCTCAAATGCTCAAACCCTGTGCTACCGCACCCCGCTCCAGGCCCTAAATGAAGACGCGTATTCTATAGCGCTTTGGGCCTGATGTCAGTAGTAATTTATTACTGAGCAGCGGTTTTAATCTTCGTCTTCACTCAGGAAGCTGCGCAGGTTTTCCGCGCGGCTTGGGTGGCGAAGTTTGCGTAATGCTTTGGCTTCGATCTGGCGTATGCGTTCACGTGTTACATCAAACTGTTTGCCGACTTCTTCCAGTGTGTGGTCGGTGTTCATATCAATACCAAAACGCATGCACAGTACTTTGGCTTCACGTGCGGTCAGGGTGGTGAGAATTTCACGGGTTGATTCACGCAGTGATTCACCGGTGGCTGAGTCCATGGGTGCCATGATGTTCAAGTCTTCGATAAAATCACCAAGATGTGAATCTTCGTCATCGCCAATCGGGGTTTCCATGGAGATGGGTTCTTTGGCAATTTTCAGTACTTTGCGTACCTTGTCTTCTGGCATTTCCATTTTTTCTGCCAGTTCTTCCGGTGTCGGTTCGCGACCCATTTCCTGAAGCATCTGGCGGAAGATACGATTGAGTTTGTTGATGGTTTCAATCATATGAACAGGGATGCGAATGGTGCGTGCCTGGTCAGCAATCGAGCGTGTGATTGCCTGACGGATCCACCATGTTGCATAGGTGGAAAATTTGTAACCACGGCGATACTCGAATTTGTCGACGGCTTTCATCAGGCCAATGTTGCCTTCCTGGATTAAATCCAGGAATTGCAGGCCGCGGTTGGTGTATTTTTTCGCTATTGAGATAACCAGTCGTAAGTTGGCTTCGACCATCTCTTTTTTGGCGCGACGTGCCTTGGCTTCACCAATCGACATTTTACGATTAATTTCTTTAATGTCTGAAATGGTCAGGCCAAATTCTTTTTCAATCACGGCCAGTTTTTGCTGGTTGATTTTGATTTCGGGCGCAAGTTCTTTTAGTTTTTCTGAGTATTCGTGACCTTTGCAATATTTATCAACCCATTTGATGTTGATTTCATTTTGCGGGAAGGTGGTAATCATTATCTTGCGTGGCATGTGTGCTTTGTTGACAGCAAGGCCAAGGATATGTCTTTCCAGCTTACGCACGCGGTTAATGGTGTGGTGAAGGTCGATGGTTAAGCGATTGACCAGTGACGGTGTATATTTGAATTCAAGAAAAGCACTCGCCATGGCAGTACGTGCTTTGGTGATTTCTTCAGCTGTGCTGTCTTTTTTATCTATGATGCTCTGGCAGCGAGTATGTGCGCGTTTTAATTTGACAAATATCTTTTTAACTTTTTCGATATCCGGGCCGGTCTCAGAAATTTCTTCTTTTATAACGGGTTTACCAGCTGCAGCCATTTCAGCTTCTTTTGCTGCTCTGATCAGTGCTTCTTCGGCAAGTTGGTCAAGTTCTTCATCGCTTTTGTGGAAATCTACAATTAACTCGTTAAGGCGGGTCTCGCCAGCCTGTACTTTTTCCCATACATCAATCGTTTTGCTGACGGTTTTAGGGTTGGTCGCCAGTGCCTGCAGTACCTGTTTTAAGCCTTCTTCGATGCGTTTGGCAATTTCGATTTCGCCTTCACGGGTCAACAGTTCAACACTGCCCATTTCGCGCATGTACATGCGCACTGGATCAGTGGTGCGGCCAAGCTCACTTTCGATTGATGCCAGTGCGGCCACGGCTTCTTCAGTGGTTTCATCGTCATCATCACTGACTGAGGCGTCACTTAGTACCAGTGATTCAGCTTCAGGTGCAGTGTCCAGTACTTTGATGCCCATATCATTAATGGTGTTGATGATATCTTCAATTTGAGATGGGTCGACAATACCTTCAGGCAAATGGTCGTTGACCTCGGAATAGGTGAGGTAGCCTTGCTCTTTTCCTTTCGCGATAAGAGTTTTAAGACGTGATTGTTTGTCTTTATCCAAGATTGGAGATGCCATAGAATTGCCCATAAAAAAATATACTCGAAATATTCAGCGTAATGCGTAATAATAATTGTCTGCCAATTTATTGCCTGGTCTGACCAGTAGTTCGACCAGGTCTAGAGCTAAAAATTCCAGAGCAGACGATCTGGCGCTCATTTTCCAGGAGGTAATCCACCATATTACCAGTAAGTGGTGATTATTTCTATGATTTCAAGGCTTAGATGGATTTGATTCGCTTTGGAGTTGGCATGATTTTCTCCGGATAGCGCTGGTTTCTGCCTTTGGAGCATTGCACATAGAAACCATAAGTTGTCTGCTAATAATGAAAAGCACGGCTTTTAACTGATTAATGCGGCAGGTCTGGCAATGCTGATCTATCGAAATACAACTAAACAAAGAGATAGGTAAATGGTATCACTTGAAACCCCGGTATGTGAATTTAATAAACCAGTTGTGGATTTTTCTTTGCCTGGTATTGATGGGAAAATATGGACGCCTGAAACGTCGCGTGGTGAAAAGGGCTTGCTGGTCATGTTTATCTGTAATCATTGTCCTTATGTGAAATCAATACGCGAACGTATTGTGCGTGATGCCCGGGACTTGATGGAATATGGTATTAACAGCGTTGCCATTATGTCGAATGATCCTGCGGAATACCAGGAGGACTCATTCGAAAATATGCAAAAAGTAGCACAGGATTTCGATTTTCCGTTTCCTTATTTACTGGATGAAACGCAACAGGTAGCAAAAGCCTATGGTGCGGTGTGTACTCCGGATTTTTTTGGTTATAACGATAAAATGTTATTGCAGTATCGCGGTCGTTTAGATGAAAGCCGCAAAGAAACCGCTGCGGCCGATGTTAAGCGTGATTTATTTGATGCCATGAAGCAGGTTGCGCAGACTGGTCGTGGGCCTGAGCAGCAAATACCGAGCATGGGCTGTTCGATAAAGTGGAAAGCGGCTTGAGTTGAAGCTCTGCAAGCCGGGGTCAGGGAGCCGGGCTTAAGGTTTTTTGTTTTGTTAGTAATTTTTTATCGAAGCCATATACTTCCTTTAGTAAATTAGCATAGCCGTCATATGCTGCTTCATTCGTTGCTTCAAACTGCTCCAGTTTAAGTTTTGACAGCATTTTCTGACCCTGCATGGTTGAACCGGCAGTAAGTAGCGCATTACGTATGGCTTCTGCTGTCTTTAGTGGTACATCGGGTGAGACGGATAGTCCCATGTGTGGTACCGGATCGGTGGTCATCACTGTATTTATACCGTTATAAGTTGATGCCAGTCGGGTTGGAATGATTGCTGCATCTACCTCGCCGGATAAAAGGCTGTTCATGGCTATAGTGGTATTCATTACCCAGATGTAGTTTGGAAGTCGCATCGGGTTTGGAAATAGTTCTTCCAGGCGTAAAGAGCCAAGGCTGGGAGAAGGCATGGTGGCAACTCTTAGCCCAATGAGTTCGTCAATATCAAGTATTAAATTATCTTCTGTGGTAACAATGGAGAGGCTGACTGTATCCGGCATTTTGGCCAGTATGCTATATCCCTGGGCCTTTATTCGATAATCGGTGAAATGCGCGGCATCCAGAACCAGGTCAAACCCTGTTTCCTGCTTGCGCATTTTTGTCCAGTAAAGAAGAAAATTACGATGTGTTGTAATGCTAATTGTGTGGCCTGTTGCTGCAGACAGGTAATCGGCCAAAGGCTGATAATTTTCTATTAGCTCATTCTGCGGAAGAATGGGCTGGATCGCCAGCGTGTACTCATCGGCCTGGCAGACAGGGATAGGAAGACAAGGCAGGTATAAAACAATATTAGTGTCCTTAGTAGCATGGCTGTATCCATTTAAATAAATATTAAAAATATAGGAGTTAATGGTAATTAATTCCACTTTATTTGATATATGTCCTGAAAGTTATTAATACTTGAGATTAAAATGTTGTTTACTGATTTAAGGCTCACCCTTGGCGAAGTTGCGTGTGGCACCGACAACTTTATGCTGAGAAGTGCATATAATAAATTTGAATTTATATAAGTTTAATTTTTTACTGACTTTGTCTTGAGCGGGGTCTGAGGGTTAGTTGCAGGCGAATAACTTTGCTTGCTGAGTATAAAAACTGTCGAATATTTTCGTTAGAAATGCTAACTATCGCCTCAGTTGCTTGCTCATTACGCTGAATTAGGGGAAAATACGCGCCTTTCGATGCTACCTGAGATGGCGATTTATATGCTTTTTTTGTGTCTTAGTCATTGATTTCAATAGAATTTTTGTTGCTTCGCAGGTGCTGTATTTGGCCTGTTGTGGTGGCTTTTCAGTTACAAAAACTTAATCGGAGAGCACTATGCCTTCACGTAAAGACCTAGCAAATGCCATTCGTGCCCTGAGTATGGATGCCGTACAACAAGCAAATTCCGGTCACCCCGGTGCGCCAATGGGTATGGCAGATATCGCAGAGGTACTGTGGAATGATAATTTAAAACACAACCCGGCCAATCCCAAGTGGACTGATCGCGACCGTTTTGTTCTTTCTAATGGTCATGGCTCAATGCTGATTTATTCATTGCTGCACTTAAGCGGTTATGATCTGAGCATTGATGATCTGAGAAACTTTCGCCAGTTACATTCTAAAACGCCGGGTCACCCTGAGTATGGTTATGCGCCAGGTGTTGAAACCACTACGGGTCCTTTAGGTCAGGGTATAACTAATGCGGTAGGCATGGCGATTGCCGAACGCGCTTTAGCGGCTGAGTTTAATCAGGGCGGCCATGACATCGTTGACCATAATACTTACGTGTTCCTGGGTGATGGTTGTTTGATGGAAGGTATTTCTCACGAAGCCTGTTCACTTGCTGGTACTTTAGGTTTAGGCAAGCTGATTGCATTCTGGGATGACAATGGTATTTCTATTGACGGCCATGTTGACGGCTGGTTCACAGATGATACACCTAAGCGTTTCGAGGCATATGGCTGGCACGTTATAGCTGACGTAGATGGACATGATCCTGAAGCTATTGCTAAAGCGCTGGAATTTGCCAGGGCAATGACTGATAAACCAACCATGATTTGCTGCAAAACCACCATCGGTTTTGGTTCGCCTAATAAAGCAGGCAGCCATGCCTGTCATGGTGCGCCACTGGGTCAGGAAGAAATTAACCTGACAAAAGCGGCTTTAGGCTGGGATCACGATGCTTTCGACGTACCTGCTGATATCTATGCCGGTTGGGATGGTAAAGCTAAAGGTGCTTCTGCTGAAGCGGCCTGGAATGAAAAATTTGCGGCATATGAAGCCGCGAATCCTGAGCTTGCTGCTGAATACCAGCGTCGCATGTCAGGTGAGCTTCCATCAGACTGGGCTGCGCAAGCTGATGCATTCATTCAGTCAGTCGTTGATGACAAGAAAACCACAGCGACACGTCATGCATCTCTCGCATCTATTGAAGGTTTTACTAAAATATTGCCTGAGATTTTCGGCGGTTCGGCAGATCTGGGCTGTTCTAATATGACTGAATGGTCTACTTACAAGCCTATGCGTGCTGCTACCCCAAACAGTAACTACATCAACTACGGTGTACGTGAATTTGCAATGTCAGCCATTATGAATGGTATTGCTCTGCACGGCGGCCTGATTCCATTTGGTGCGACCTTCCTGATGTTCTCGGAATATGCGCGTAATGCATTGCGTATGTCTGCACTGATGAAGATTCAAAGTATTTTTGTTTACACGCATGACTCAATTGGTCTGGGTGAAGACGGTCCTACGCACCAGGCAGTTGAGCAAATACCAACATTACGCATGATTCCGAATATGGATGTATGGCGTGCCTGTGACACGGTAGAAAGTGCGGTTAGCTGGAGAGCGGCGCTGGAGAAGAAAGATGGTCCAGCATGTCTTATTTTCTCTCGTCAGAATCTGGATTACCAGGAACGTACTGCGGAGCAGGTCGCTAACATTTCCAGGGGCGGTTATGTGCTGAAAGATTGCGATGGTACGCCAGATGTAATCATTATTGCTACTGGTTCAGAAGTTGCCCTGGCAATGGGTGCGGCCGAGCAAATTACAGATAAGAAAGTACGTGTTGTTTCAATGCCTTCTACTAATGTATTTGATGCGCAGGATGATGCTTATAAAGAATCTGTACTGCCTGCAGCGGTAACTGCGCGTGTTGCTGTTGAAGCAGCGGTTACCGACGGCTGGTATAAATATGTTGGTATGAATGGTGCTGTTGTTGGTATTGATCGCTTTGGCGAATCAGCGCCTGCGCCACAGCTGTTTGAATACTTTGGCTTTACTGTTGATAACGTGGTTAAAGCAGTAAACAGCGTAGCTTAAAAGCCTGTCAAGCAATTAGCCGCGGAACAATGCAAAAATAGTGCAAAGCTAAGATTAAAGTTATTTCTTTGCGTTATTTTGCGTCCTTCGCGGCAAAAGAGTTTTCAGTTTTTATATATTTTTAATTTAAGATTAGGAGAAATAAAATGACAATAAAAGTCGGTATTAACGGTTTTGGCCGTATTGGTCGTATGGCATTTCGTGCGATTGCTAAAGACTTCCCGGAAATTGAAGTTGTAGGTATTAATGACCTGCTAGACGCTGATTACCTGGCGTACATGCTTAAATACGATTCAGTACATGGCAACTTTGCTGGCGACATTGCTGTAGAAGGTAACAACCTGATCGTAAACGGTAAAACAATCCGTTTGACTGCTGAGCGTGACCCGGCTGATCTTAAATGGAGTGACATCGGTGCTGATTTAATTATCGAGTGTACTGGTTTCTTCTTAACTGAAGAAAGCTGTCAGAAACACATCGATGCAGGCGCTAAGAAAGTTGTGCAGTCTGCCCCTTCTAAAGATAGTACACCGATGTTTGTATACGGTGTTAACCACAATGAATATGCTGGTCAGGCAATTGTTTCAGCTGCATCCTGTACGACTAACTGTTTAGCACCTGTTGCTAAAGTTATCAATGACAAGTGGGGCATCAAGCGTGGCCTGATGACTACTGTACATGCTGCAACTGCTACACAAAAAACGGTTGACGGTCCTTCTATGAAAGACTGGCGCGGTGGTCGTGGTATTTTAGAAAATATCATCCCGTCTTCTACTGGTGCTGCTAAAGCGGTAGGCGTTGTTCTTCCAGAGCTCAACGGCAAATTAACCGGTATGGCTTTTCGTGTACCTACTTCAGACGTTTCTGTCGTTGACTTAACTGTTGAGCTTGACAAAGAAGCTTCATACGAAGAAATCTGTGCTGAATTAAAAGCTGCAGCCACATCTGGTGACATGAGCAAAACACTGGGTTACACAGATGAGAAAGTCGTTTCAACTGATTTCCGTGGTAATAGTTTCTCTTCTATTTTTGATGCAGAAGCCGGTATTGCGCTAGACGGAACATTTGTGAAGCTGGTTTCATGGTATGACAATGAGTATGGTTACACCTGTAATATGCTTCGCTTCGTAGAACACGTGTCTAAGTAAGGATCTTTTGTCCGGGAGCGGCGTTGCGGCTCAAATTTAAAATACTCACGTACTATTGTACGCTCCGTTTTTAAATTCGAACCGCGCCTTGCTCGCGAACAAAATCTCCTCACTTATACAGTGAGATTAGTAAAACTCAGCCCGGTTGTTTAACTGGGCTGGTGTTTTTAAAATATATACTTTGTTTTTATTTGCGTTTTTTGCGTTCATTTGCGGATAAAAATTTTTTTAGTTGAGAAGTATTGTTTGTTAAGCGGCTTTATTACAGAAGCTGAATAATTTAGCAAACCGTATTTAAAATGTAAGTAACAATTTTTGGAGTTTTCTCATGTCTTTTATCAAACTGACTGATCTTGACCTTGCTGGCAAACGCGTTCTTATCCGTTCTGACCTTAACGTTCCTGTAAAAGATGGCAAGGTAACATCTGATGCGCGTATCTCTGCATCTATGCCGACTATCGAGCACTGCATGAAAGCAGGCGCTTCTGTGATGGTTATGTCTCACCGTGGACGTCCTGAAGAAGGTAAGGTCGACGAAGAAAATTCAATGCAGCCGATTGCTGAAGATATGTCTGCGAAGCTGGGCAAAGAGGTTCGCCTGGTTAAAGATTACCTGGATAGTGCGCCTGAAGTTGCTGCTGGTGAAGTCGTCTTATTAGAGAACGTTCGTTTCAATGTGGGCGAGAAAAAAGACGACGAAACTTTATCTAAAAAATACGCAGCATTATGTGATGTTTTTGTGATGGATGCATTTGGTACTGCGCATCGCGCACAGGCTTCAACACACGGTGCGGGTAAGTTTGCACCGCTGGCATGTGCTGGTATATTGCTTTCTGGTGAGCTGGACAGCCTGGAAAAAGCTTTAGCTAATCCCGCTCGTCCGATGGTAGCAATCGTTGGTGGTTCTAAAGTTTCAACCAAGCTGACGGTACTGGAAGCTCTGTCTGAAAAAGTTGACCAGTTGGTTGTTGGTGGCGGCATCGCTAATACCTTCCTTAAAGCAATGGGTAATAACGTTGGTAAATCTTTATGTGAAGAAGATCTGGTTGATACCGCAAAAGCGCTGATTGAAAAAATGAATGCACGAGGTGCAAGTATTCCAATTGCGACTGATGTTGTTTGTGCAAAAGAATTTGCAGAAGATGCAGAAGCAACATTAAAAGATGCTGGTGATGTATTAGATGACGATATGATTTTTGATATTGGTCCTGATTCTGCCAAAGTGCTGGCTGAGATTATTAAAAATGCAGGAACTATCGTATGGAATGGTCCTTTAGGCGTTTTTGAGTTTGACCAGTTTGGTGAAGGCACTAAAACGGTTTCAATGGCTATTGCAAACAGTGAAGGATTCAGCCTTGCTGGCGGCGGCGATACTATCGCGGCGATTCAGAAATACGATATCTATGACAAGGTTTCATACATATCTACAGCTGGCGGTGCTTTCCTGGAGTATCTGGAAGGTAAAACCTTACCCGCTGTTGCCATGCTCGAAGAGTTCGCAGCTAAACAATAAAACAGAAGAGTGGAACTGCAGAGCTGGCAAGTTTCGTTTACGTTTTTCGTTTAGAGGTTAAAAAACAAAACATCAATGCGCAGGACTAAAATAGTTGCGACTTTAGGACCGGGTTCCAGTTCATCTGAAGTGATTCTTGAGATGATAGACGCAGGTGTTGATGTGTTTCGTTTAAATTTCTCGCATGGTTTGTATGAAGAGCAAAAACATCGTGTTGACCTGATTCATCAATGCAGTGAAAAAACAGGGCGTATTGTTGGGATTCTGGCAGATTTACAGGGGCCGAAAATACGTACCCATAAATTTAAAGACGGGCAGGTTCAGTTAATTCGCGGCGAGACGTTTATACTGGACGCAGCCCTGGGTAAAGATGAAGGCACGCAAGAGCGTGTTGGTATAACTTATAAAGGTTTACCCGAAGATGTTAAAAATGGCGACATTTTATTGCTTGATGATGGTCGTGTTGAACTTGTCGTTTTTGAGGTTGTGGATGAAGAAATTCGCTGCACGGTTGAATATACCTGTGTCTTATCCAACAACAAGGGTATTAATTTAAAAGGCGGTGGTTTATCAGCACTGGCGTTAACCGATAAAGATAAAGAAGATTTAAAATCGGCAGTGAGTCTGGGTGTCGATTATATCGCTTTGTCTTTTGCCAGAACCTCAGCAGATATAAAACAGTGCCGCGAACTGGTGAGAGCTGAAGGCAGCGATGCGGGTATTGTAACTAAAGTCGAACGTGCCGAAGCAATAGAAAATATTGATGAGATAGTCGAAGCGTCTGATGTCATCATGGTGGCACGTGGTGATTTAGGTGTTGAAATGGGTGATGCGGAACTACCTGCGATACAGAAGAGCCTGATCAAAAAAGCACGCAATATGAATAAGGTTGTGATTACAGCAACGCAGATGATGGAATCAATGATTGATAATCCGATTCCAACACGTGCAGAAGTATTTGATGTGGCTAACTCAGTGCTTGATGGTACGGATGCAGTGATGCTGTCCGGTGAAACCGCGGTAGGTAAATATCCGGCAAAAACGGTGCGCGCAATGGGGCGGATCTGTGAGCATGCAGAGTTGCAGCGAGAGGCCATGGTTTCTGATCACCGAGTAGACCTTGTTTTTGGTAGGGTTGATGAAGCCATCGCTATGGCTACAATGTATACCGCCAACCACCTTAAGATGAGTGCGATTGCATCATTGACTGAATCGGGTGCCACGGTATTATGGATGTCGCGTATAAGTTCCGGCATTCCAATTTATGCCTTGTCGTCGCTGTTAAGGACATTGAGTCGAGTGACATTGTATCGAGGTGTTTATCCAGTACGTGCTGATTTTTCGAACCTGGCACCGATGGATGTGACTCTTTGTGTAGTCGATCTGTTGAAAAACAAGAGGTATTGTCACTAGCGGTGACCGTATAGTGCTTACCCGGGGAGATATGTTAGGCGATCAGGGTGGTAGTAACATAATGAAGATCGTAAGTGTGCATTAGCGCGAGTAACTATTAAGCGCGCGATGTTGAGCATAGAATTTTTTAAATAGTTTTAAATTAGTTTACTTTAGAGGAGAGCTACAATGGCTTTAATTTCACTGAGACAATTACTGGATCATGCTGCTGAAAACGATTACGGCATGCCAGCATTTAATGTTAACAATATGGAGCAGGTGCATGCCATCATGCAGGCTGCTGACGAAAGCAACAGTCCGGTTATCATGCAGGGTTCTGCTGGTGCGCGTTCTTATGCGGGCGAACCATTCCTGCGGCACCTGATTTCTGCTGCGATTGAAATGTACCCGCATATCCCTGTAGTAATGCATCAGGATCACGGTTCAGAGCCTGCAGTATGTCTGCGTTCAATTCAGTCTGGTTTCAGTTCTGTAATGATGGATGGTTCATTGATGGCTGACATGAAAACGCCTTCAAGCTTTGAGTACAACGTTGATACAACAAAAGAAGTTGTAAAAATGGCACACGCTGGTGGTGTTTCTGTTGAGGGTGAGCTGGGTTGCTTGGGTTCACTTGAAACGGGTGAAATGGGCGAAGAAGACGGCCATGGTGCAGAAGGCAAGCTTGACATGGATATGTTGTTGACCAGTGTTGAAGAAGCAGCTGACTTTGTAGAAGCAACGGGTGTTGATGCGCTGGCGATTGCTATTGGTACTTCACACGGTGCCTACAAATTCACCAAGGAACCAACCGGCGAGATTTTACGTATTGACCGTATTCGCGACATTCATGCGCGTATTCCTAATACTCACCTTGTTATGCACGGTTCTTCTTCAGTGCCCCAGGACTGGCTGGAAATTATTAATAACTTCGGTGGTGACATGGGCCAGACATACGGCGTGCCTGTAGAAGAAATTCAGGAAGGAATCAAGAATGGTGTTGCTAAAGTTAACATCGATACTGATTTACGCATGGCATCAACCGGTTCTATTCGTAAGCACCTGTCTGAAAATACTTCAAACTTTGATCCACGTAAATTCCTGAAGGAGTCTACAAAAGCGATGAAAGAAATCTGTAAGGCACGTTACGAAGCATTTGGTTGTGCCGGAAATGCTTCTAAGATTACACCGCTTTCTCTTGAAAAGATGGTCGATTATTACAAGTAAGTAGTAACTTTGTTGTAAATAAAAAGGGGGACATGCCCCCTTTTTATTTAGATAAATAATTCATTGCTGTACGGTTAACTATTTTATAATCTACCCAAAAGTCTGTATATATGGGAATATGATGAGCTTATTTCTTTATAAGAGATGCAAGTCAACAAAGTCGATTTTTGTCATCTCGACCAGAGGGAGAGATCTTGTGCGCCGGTGTTAAAGATCTCTCCCTCTGGTCGAGATGACACAACAAGTTAATGGGGCAGCAGTGTAAAAAATTAATTAATTTTTAAGAGGTAATTATGGCTGAACTGGAAATTGAAGATCAAATTGTTGGTGATGGTGAAGAAGCCGTTGCAGGGCAAACCGTGGAAGTACATTACACCGGCTGGTTAACCGATGGTACTAAGTTTGATTCTAGCCATGACCGTAATGATACGTTCAGTTTTAAACTGGGTGGCGGTCAGGTTATTGCAGGTTGGGACCAGGGTGTTGCCGGGATGAAAATTGGTGGTACGCGTAAACTGACTATTCCAGCAGATTTAGGCTACGGCGAACGTGGTGCCGGTGGTGTTATTCCGCCGAATGCAACTTTAGTGTTTAAGGTTGAATTAATTGGATTGAGTTAGTCTTTTCCGACTTTGTCGGGCATTAAATATGAGAGCCGGGGTGATTCTGTCATTCCGGCTTTTTTATTGGGTTTTGATATTTATGACTTTTGTTTATTTAGGCATTGTGGGTCTCGCCCCACTGGCGAGTAACTCTTTTGCTGCAGCCCAAAAGAGTCACCAGAAAAGGCCGCCCAAATTCGTTTGCCCTTCGGGTTCCTGAATTATCCGGTATTGCCTACGAGCCCGCCTTGATGCGCCGTCCGGGCGCACAAGGCTAAATTCGCCCTCCCTGGCGAATTTACTCTACCAATATCGGATAATTCAGCAAACGAAAGAGGGAGTTAAAAACAGGAAAAGAAAAAACAAAACTAACCAAACAAACGAAAGCTTATCCTGATACACATAGTTATAGTGCTTCACTGTTTTTGACTTTGACTTTCAATCCACCTCAGCAAGCCATTTAGCCGGTATCATTATCATGGGCTTTCTGCGCCAGCATGTCTGAGCGTTTTTTGCGAGTTCTGGCACAGCATGATAATGGTACTGGCTAAATGGGAACCCCTGTGTCTTTTACAGGGGCGTAGCTGACGTGGCGGCCTTTTCTGGTTACTCTTTGTGGCTGTTGACAAAGAGTAACTCGCCCGCGGTGCGAATACCGCAATGCCAAAATAAAAAACCAATCGTAAATGCAAATAGTACCTGCCAGCAAAAAAAACTACCCCATCACATTAATATGCGAGTCAGCTTTATTAGTTGAAGATATTAATGTCTCGATCAAAGCATCAGGCAATTTGACGCTGCCATCGTGACTATAAGGGATAGCAAACACCGGGCAATCCAGTCGCTCACGTAAGTCAGCCGAATTGTCCATGTGCTCATTATGATTTTCGTCCAGTGCATTCAAAACAACACCTGCTAATTGCAGGCCGCGCATTTTAATGACTTCGACATTCAGTAATACCTGGTTGAGTGCGCCCAGTTTATCCTCGGCTACTAATAAAACGGGTAGTTGTAAAGCAACGGCGAGGTCTGCATTTAGGCCATTTTCAGCGAGTGGCGAATAAAAACCGCCGGCACCTTCAACCAGTAAAAAACCCTGTTCACTGCCTTGCAGGCAAACGTTGACTAATTGTTCTGTGCTTAGGCTTTTATTGGCAAGATGTGCGGCACGTACCGGTGAAATCGGGGGTTCGAAACGGTAAGGGCAGACTTCGGATAATGCGCCTTTATACCTTGCGGCCTTTTTTAGTGCGTTGGCATCCTGTGGAATGAGTTCGCCATCCTGCTTCAGGCAACCCGATTCAACGGGTTTTCTGGGGATGACTTTGATTTTTCGTTGGCCAAGTTGTCTGGCTATTTCAACGCCAACAAAGGTTTTGCCAACAGCTGTGCTGGTACCTGTGATAAAAACACCTTGCATACCTGTTACTCCATTTACTCCATAAGTAATTTTTTAGCGTATTCATATTTTTCGGCTGTTTTTGTCACAATTGAGTCTGGTAGTTCAGGGCCAGGCGCGGTTTTGTTCCAGTCCAGTGTTTCCAGATAATCACGTACAAACTGTTTATCGAAGCTAATCGGGCTGCTACCAGGCTGGTACTTGTCCTTAGGCCAGAACCGTGAAGAATCCGGGGTTAACACTTCATCAATCAGCGTTAGCTGGCCATCTTTATCAAGCCCGAACTCGAACTTGGTATCAGCAATGATAATGCCGCGCTGTAATGCGTAGTCGGCAGCTTCTTTATAGAGTCGTAAACTAACGTCACGTACCTGTCGCGCAATATCCTCGCCTAACAGTTCCTTCGATTGAGTGTAGTTGATGTTCTCATCATGTCTTCCAGCCGCGGCTTTGGTTGACGGGGTGTAGATTGGCTGTGGCAGTTTATCGGCTAGCTGCAGGTTCGCTGGTAACTGAATGCCGCAGACGGTACCGGTGGCCTGATAATCTTTCCAGCCAGAACCGATAATATAACCGCGCACGATGGCTTCAACAGGTAAGGCTTTGAGCTTTTTTACAATCATGGCATGCTCGGCGACTTCGGCACGTTCAGTTTCATCGGGTAGAATATCTTCCAGTTTAAGCTCACACTGGTGATTAGGAATAATGTGTGACAGTTTGTTCAGCCAGAACCGGGTGACCTGGTTCAGGATGATGCCCTTACCGGGAATAGGGGTTGGCATAATGACATCAAACGCTGAAATTCTGTCGCTGGTAACGATAAGCATATGGTCGTCATCGATATCATAAATATCACGGACTTTACCGCTGTGCAGTAAGGGCAAACTTTTAATGTGGCTGCTATGTAATGTGGCGGGCATGGTGGTCTGTTATTTGGGTTAAACTTCTGGCAGCCAGGCTGGCAGCTGACTTTTAGTATTCGTTGCAGTGCATTTTACGCTAACTTTAAGGCAACATTGGTTAATTATTATAAAGTTCTGCGGGCTTTTAAGCGTACAGATTTAAGGCATGTTTCGCAGTGAATGCTTACTGCCTTCACAAGAAGCATAACGCAGAAGATGTGCGCTTAAAAGCCCGCCCCGTGGGGCGTTGCCCAAAAGCCAGACTCTTCGTTATTGCTTTTCACCATACAATAAGTATGCTTTAACCGCCATGGATGGAGGGAATGCAGATTTTGCAGGAGCAAAAATCTGTCAAACCAATGCCTTGATTCTGGCTTTTGGGCAACGCCAGAATTTATAATAATTAACCAATGTTGCCTTTAATAGATGGTTAAAATTATGGGAAAGAATAAAGTAGTTAATGTAATTCGGCATCTGGCGTTTGAGGATTTAGCCAGTTTTACTTCGATATTACAGGTGCATGGTTATCAGATTAACTATATCGAAGCCGGTTACGATGATTTATCGCAGATTGATGCACTGTCCGATAATTTGCTCATTATTCTGGGTGGGCCAATCAGTGTTAACGATGCTGCTATGTTTCCCTTTATTGAGACCGAAATTGAAATATTGAAGCAGCGTATAAAAGCAGATAAACCAACATTGGGCATTTGCCTTGGTGCGCAACTTATCGCCAGTGCTCTGGGTGCGAGTGTTTTTCCGGGCGAAGAAAAAGAAATTGGCTGGTACGGTTTAAGTTTGACAGTTGCCGGTCATCAGTCAGCGCTTCGTTATCTTGGTTCTGAGCATTGTTCTATGCTGCACTGGCATGGCGAAACATTCGATTTACCTGAACATGCTGTATTGCTGGCGTCCAGTGAAAAAAACATTAATCAGGCGTTTAGTGTGGGCAGTCACGTTCTCGCCCTGCAGTTTCATCCTGAAATAACCCAGCGTGTAATGGAAAAATGGTTTATCGGGCACATTAGCGAAATCATGCAAACCGAAGGGGTAAGCGTGAAGCGGTTAAGAGACGATACGCATCAATATGCAAACCAGCTTGAAGTTCAGGGTGAGCTGTTTTTTAATAGCTGGTTTAATGAGGTTGTGTAGTAGTATATTGTGCGATATGGTAATAAAAATCAGGTTCACTGCAGCGTCAGTGCCAATGTCAGTAAGTCTAAGGGGAATAAGTATCATAGTAGGGTGCGCCGTGCGCACCAAAATCCCAGCAAGTAAGAATTTTCACGGTGCGCATGGCGCACCCTACACTGGAAAACACGCTTAACTTGCTGGTATTGGCGTCAGCGCCATAATTTTTCGTTTTACATCCATTTAAAATCCTGTCTGATGGCTGCATGAAAGTCAGGCTCCAGAAAAAAGGATTAATCAGGCCAATGCTGACAAGCTTTCATTGAATGTTAATATTCGCTAAAATGACCGGCCCTGTCCGTTATTTGCGGCTGTTTATGCAGGCGCGCTAATTGAGCAGCCAGGGCTAGTCGGTAAGAATGTATGCGCTTTTCAGGCTTCCTGCGCTAATTACCTGATTTTATTGAAATATACAGCGACTTCTGTGTCCGCCAGTGGCGCTTAAATGGTTACGGTTTAAATATGAGCTCAACTTTGCAAGAACAGACAAAATTCGGATTCCCTGAAAAACAGGGTTTATATGACCCAGCTTTTGAAAAAGACAGCTGTGGAGTCGGCTTTGTCGCGCATATTAAGGGTAAACCCAGTCATCAAATCGTGCTTGATGCCATAGTTATGCTGGAGCGTATGGAGCACCGTGGTGGCTGTGGCTGTGAACCCAACACCGGTGATGGTGCCGGCATATTAACCGGTATGCCATATGATTTTTGTGTGAAAGTGGCAAAACAGGACCTGGCTGTGGATTTACCCGCGGCGGGTTTGTACGCTGCAGGCAATGTGTTTTTACCAACGGATGAAGAGCAGCGTCAATATTGTATAGCCGAGGTTGAAAAAATTATTGTTGAGCAGGGGCAGAAGTGCCTGGGCTGGCGTGAGGTGCCTATTGATACTGATGGCGCCGATATCGGCCCAACCGCTCGACTATCACAACCTGTCATTATGCAGCTCTATATTGCAGCGGAAGGCGTAAAAGGTAAAGATTTTGAGCGCCAGTTATTTGTTATCCGCAAACGCTGTACGCATTTGCTGCGCTATGACAAGTCATTATCGCAGAGAAAGATTTTCTATATTTGTTCGTTGTCGCCAAGCATCATTATTTATAAAGGCATGCTCAATGCGCAGCAGGTAAAAATGTTTTATCTGGATCTGCAGAATCCTGATTATGCCTCGCATATTGCGATGGTGCACTCACGTTTTAGTACCAATACCTTCCCATCCTGGGACAGGGCGCAACCTAACCGATACATGTGTCATAACGGTGAGATAAATACCTTGCTGGGTAACCGAAACTGGATGGCAGCACGCCAGGGCGTGGTGCAGAGTGATGCTTATGATTGTGAACTTGATCAGCTGTTTCCTATCGCTGAAAACGACTGTTCAGATTCGGGCAACTTTGACAATGTTTTAGAATTTTTATTAATGTCTGGCCGTAGCCTGCAGGAAGCAGTGATGTTGATGGTGCCGGAAGCATGGCAGTCTGATAAAAATATGGATCAGGCGAAAAAAGATTTTTATCGCTTTAATTCAACCATGATGGAACCATGGGACGGTCCGGCATCGATCGCATTTACCGATGGAAAATATATTGGTGCAGTGCTCGACCGAAATGGCCTGCGTCCCAGCCGTTATTACCTGACCCACGATGATCGCGTCATCATGGCATCAGAAGTCGGCGTGGTCGATGTTGATCCTGCGGAAGTTAAATTTAAAGGGCGTTTGCAGCCCGGAAAAATGTTCCTTATCGATTTTGATAAAGGTGAATTGATTTCGGACAGTGATTTGAAAAAAGATTTTTCAACGCGACGCCCATATGGTGAATGGTTGCACAACCAGGAAATCAAATTATCAGAGCTGGCATGCGAAAAAGAAGCGCACGGTTTTAACCCGGAAACGATCATCCCGCGGATGCAGGCGTTTGGTTACACGGTTGAGACTATGCAGTTTATGCTGTTGCCACTGGTGCGAGAGTTGCGCGACCCTGTCGGTTCCATGGGTAATGACTCTGCACTGGCCTGTCTTTCTGACAAACCGCGCATGATCTATGACTATTTCAAACAGCTATTCGCGCAGGTCACTAATCCGGCGATAGATTCTATCCGTGAAGAAGTAGTGATGTCGCTGGAGTGTTATATCGGTCCGGAAGGCAACCTGCTGGAAACCACTGAGCGGCATGCGCACCGCTTGCGTGTACCGCATCCTATTCTGACGAATGAAGAGCTGGCCTGCCTGAAGCACATCAATCACCGTGCCTGGAAATCCAAAACCATTGATATTACTTACGATAAATCTGAAGGTGCTGCCGGACTGGGTAAACGCCTGGATAAGATATGTGCACAGGCGAGTGAGGCAATAAAAGAAGGTTACAGCCTGGTCGTGCTTTCCGATAGAAATATTTCAGCTCAGCGCGTACCGGTCAGTACTTTGCTGGCAACTGGCGCGGTGCATCACCATCTTGTGGATAATCAGGAGCGTACGCGTATCGGTATCGTGCTGGAAACAGGTGAGGCCCGTGAAGTGCACCAGCATTGTCTGCTAATTGGTTACGGTGCAGATGCGATTAATCCTTATGTTGCTTTTGAAGCGTTGTTTCAATCGCAACGTGATGGCTTACTGAATGCAGAAAAATATAATGACGAAGCTATCGTTGCTGCTTATCGTAAAGGTGTTGCCAAAGGCATGCTGAAAGTGATGGCGAAAATCGGTATTTCAACATTGCAGTCATACAAAGGTGCGCAAATTTTTGAAGCAGTTGGACTGGGTGAAGAGGTGATTGCACGTTGCTTTAAAGGTACCGCGAGTCGCATCAAAGGTGTGAGCCTTGACGTGTTAGCTGAAGAATCTCTGCGTCGCCATGAAAAAGCCTATCCGCACCGAGGCCTGGTGCGGATGCCTATGCTGGATAATCCCGGTGATTTTCACTGGCGCAGTGGCGGCGAAGTGCATATGTGGAACCCACAGACCATTGCTAGTATCCAGCAAGCTGCACGTACCAATAGTCGCGAAGCTTACAAGCAGTTTGCCAAAGTCTCGGATGACGATTCAACGCGTCGTGCCACTTTACGTGGTTTATTAAGATTCAAAGAAGGTGCCAATGGCGGCGCCATCCCTCTCAGTGAAGTTGAGCCGGCTAAAGAAATTGTTAAACGGTTTGTCACCGGCGCAATGAGTTTTGGTTCAATTTCTGCGGAAAGTCATGAAACCCTGGCTATTGCAATGAATCGTCTCGGTGGTAAATCCAATACCGGTGAAGGTGGTGAAGATGCGGAGCGTTTCAAACCTATGGCAAATGGTGACTCCAAACGCTCTGCCATTAAACAGGTTGCTTCCGGTCGTTTTGGTGTCACTAACTGGTATTTAACCAATGCTGATGAGTTACAGATTAAAATATCGCAGGGTGCAAAACCGGGTGAAGGCGGTGAGTTACCGGGTGGAAAAGTAGATGTTAATATTGCGCGCATTCGCCATTCAACACCGGGTGTGGGTTTAATCAGTCCGCCACCGCATCATGATATTTATTCTATAGAAGACCTGGCGCAGTTGATTCATGACCTGAAAAACTCTAATCCATCAGCACGTATCAGTGTAAAACTGGTTGCGGAAATTGGTGTGGGTACCATTGCTTCTGGCGTGACTAAAGCTTTCTCTGATCATATTGTTATCGCCGGTCACGATGGAGGTACTGGCGCTTCGCCACTAACGTCAGTGAAACACGCTGGTTTACCGTGGGAGCTGGGCGTTGCTGAAACCCACCAGACGCTGGTAATGAATGATCTGCGTTCGCGTGTCGTTTTACAGACTGATGGCCAGCTAAAAACCGGTCGTGATATAACCGTGGCTGCATTATTAGGCGCCGAAGAGTTTGGTTTTTCTACCGCACCATTAATCACACTGGGCTGTATTATGATGCGTAAGTGTCATTTGAATACCTGTCCGGTCGGTATTGCAACGCAAGATAAAGAACTGCGTAAGAAATTTAAGGGTAAACCTGAGCACGTAGTGAATTACCTGTTCATGGTTGCTGAAGATATGCGTGAGCATATGGCATCACTGGGCTTTCGCAGTGTGAATGAAATGATCGGTCGTGTTGACGTGTTAGAAGCGAATACCGCTATTGATCACTGGAAAGCCAAAGGCATTGATTTGTCTGCAATGTTGACCCCGGCAGTGAAACCGCATGACGGTGTTGGTGTGTATTGTGCGCAGGTACAGGATCACGGGCTGGATAAGGCACTGGATAATGAAATCATTAAACGCGCGAAAGCAACTATAGAAAATGGTGAAGCGGTATCGATGGAATTACCGGTGGTTAATACCAACCGTGTCGTTGGTACTATGTTATCGCATGAACTGGCTAAAGCGCATCAAGGGCAGCCACTACCGGATAATACCCTGCACATAAAGCTGCAGGGTTCTGCAGGTCAGAGTCTCGGTGCCTGGTTATATGAAGGGGTAACGATTGAACTGGAAGGTGATGCAAATGATTATGCGGGTAAAGGTTTATCCGGTGGTCGCCTAATTCTGTATCCGGCGAAAAACAGTAACTTTGTTGCTGAAGAAAATATTATTGTCGGTAACACTGTTTTATACGGTGCAACGTCGGGTGAAGCGTATTTTAGAGGTATCGCAGCAGAACGTTTCTGTGTGCGTAACAGTGGTGCAAGCACCGTTGTTGAAGGTGTTGGTGACCATGGTTGTGAATACATGACCGGTGGTCGTGTTGTTGTACTGGGTGAAACTGGTCGTAACTTTGCAGCTGGTATGAGTGGCGGTATTGCCTATATCTGGGACAGAAATAAAACCTTTGCGCCATTATGTAATATGGGTATGGTTGAACTTGAGTCACTGGAAGTTGAAGAAGATATTAATGAATTAAAAGCATTAATTGAAAATCATCTTGAGTACACCGGTTCTACCGTGGCTAAAGCAGCACTGGATAACTGGACTGAAACTGTCACCCAGTTTGTTAAAGTTATGCCAACAGATTACAAGCGTGTGCTGCAGGAAATGAAAAAGCAGGAAGAACAGGCTGTTGCTTAAGAGCAGCGAATCGTTATATCTTTCTGTCATCTCGACATCAGGAGAGATCTTATTACTCCAAAACTCAAGATCTCTCCTGATGTCGAGATGACAGTCTATTAAATATTGTTGAGATTAAAAAATGGGCAAGCCAACAGGTTTTAAAGAATTTGAACGTGAAACTGAGAAGTATCGTGAAGTCAGTGTACGGGTAAAAGATTATGGGGAAATTTTTACTGGTACACATGATATAAATCAGCTTAAAACTCAGGGCGCACGTTGTATGGATTGCGGTGTTCCATTTTGTCAGTCTGCAACCGGGTGCCCGGTAAACAACCTGATTCCTGAATGGAATCACCTGGTCTATACCGATCAATGGCAGACTGCTTTAAATCGTTTACATAAAACCAATAACTTCCCCGAGTTTACCGGTCGTGTTTGTCCTGCGCCCTGTGAAGGTGCCTGTGTACTTGGTATCACCAGCCCGGCAGTTACCATCAAAAACATAGAGAATGCAATTGTTGATAAAGGTTTTGCTGAAAACTGGATTAGTGCAAAGCCGCCGGAGAATCGTACCGCTAAAAATGTTGCTGTGATTGGTTCAGGTCCTGCAGGTCTGGCTGCTGCCGCACAATTAAATAAAGTAGGGCATAGTGTTACTGTCTACGAACGTGCTGACCGCATCGGTGGTCTATTGATGTATGGCATACCTAACATGAAACTGGGTAAAGATGTTGTGCAGCGTCGCATTGATATTTTGAAAGAAGAGGGCATTAACTTTGTTACCAATGCAGATGTTGGCGGCACAGGCGAAAATGCGGTAGACGTTAAAATATTGCAGAAAGATAATGATGCCTTATTGTTTGCAACGGGCGCAACCAAAGCGCGTGACCTGGACGTTCCCGGTCGTGATTTAAATGGTGTCCATTTTGCAATGGAATTCCTCACTGCCAACACCAGGAGTTTGCTCGACTCAGACTTGAATGATGGTAACTACATTTCAGCAAAAGATAAAAATGTAATTGTTATTGGTGGTGGTGATACCGGCACCGATTGTATTGGCACTTCCTTGCGTCATGGCTGCAAGTCGATGGTAAATTTTGAATTGTTGCCGCAATCACCAGTGGAGCGCGCAGAAGATAACCCATGGCCATTATGGCCGCTGGTTCATCGTGTTGATTATGGGCATGAAGAAAGCGCAAACCGTTTTGGTCGGGATCCGCGTGAATACCGTATTTTAACCAAGGAGTTTATCGATGATGGCAACGGTAATGTTTCTGGTGTAAAAATAGTTGAAGTACGTTGGACGAAAGTGGATGATCAGTGGAATATGGAAGAAGTTGAAGGTACTGAAAAAATCTGGGATGCTGACCTTGTTCTGTTATCTATGGGGTTCCTGGGGCCTGAACATTATGTTAGTGATGTTATAAATATCGAGTATGATGCGCGTTCAAATTATCAGGCGGAGCATGGTCGGTACACAACAAATGTTGAAGGTGTTTTTGCCGCTGGTGACTGTCGCCGTGGTCAGTCTTTGGTTGTCTGGGGAATTAATGAAGGCCGCGAAGCTGCGCGCGAGATTGATTATTATTTGATGGGTGATACTTTATTACCTTGAAAGTATAAAAGAATAAATCATCCGCAAAAAATGCAAATGAAAATCTCTTTATAGTTTTAACTATTTGCAGCGTTTGCGTTTTAATTTAGCGCTATCCTGCGCTACACCCTGCGAAGCATACTGTCGTGTCTTCAAAATGCTCCAGGCTTTTTTAGTCGCGGATATAGTGTTTTTGATTTGAAATAATTTGCAATGCTGGTAATGTCTCGGCTACACAATAGCCTCAAGCACTATTTTTTTTTGTTCGTGTTGATCAAGAAACAAATCTAATATCTGTTCAGAGCCGCTTTCAAAATCAATGAATGACATATTCAACATGAATTCATCTTGTGACATTCTTTGCACCGACATTATGCGGCAGTTTGCGTAAAGTTTTTTTGTTTCATCGCCCACAGGTAATTCGATAACTGCTTTCATGCGTATATGGCCAACAGCGTGATTTTGAATACCACGGGGGTCAATTTTTTCAGTCACCCATGTGTCACAAATAATCTGTAAACCGCAGCTGGAAATATTACGCGTAGTAACGGTTAATATGCTGTCATTTTCAAGTAGTATCTCTGCAGATAGATCAATTTTATAACGTGGCGATTGTCTTCTATCTAAGATGCCCGGAATATCAATAGTCATGATTAATAAAGAATTAGTTATCTTACTAACGCTAGTGTAGTAAAAATTGTGGAAAATGTCATTCTATCAACAAATTACAGATTTATCCTTATAAAGGGCATTAATCAACTCAATCCATGAGGATTTGATCTGGTTCTAAATATGATACTATCCGCGAAACTTTAATATGTGCTCATTTTAGAAGTGTTAACAAATGTTACATTTCCGCATGAAGGGTTTATTAATAACATCGTCAAGTATATAATCCCCACCAATTAAAACCTAAAACCTAAAACCTAAAACCTAAAACCTAAAACCTAAAACCTAAACAGGAGAGAAGTAATGCCAGAAGATCTGAGTAATATTGATATACAACAAATAATAGAAACCTATGTTTTGCCCTGGGGGATCAACATAGTTATGGCGCTGGCCATATTTATTATTGGTAAATTTGTTGTCAATGTATTAGTTAAAATAGCTAAGAAATTAATGACTAAAGCCAAAGTTGATAATCTTCTTGTTAACTTTATTGCTTCAATAATCAAAACCGTCTTATTGCTGTTTGTTGTAATCGCAGCTTTGGATCAACTTGGTGTCAACACAACATCAATGATTGCTTTAATCGGTGCTGCAGGTTTGGCAATTGGTTTGTCGTTGCAGGGTACACTGCAGAATTTGGCTTCAGGCGTTATGTTAATTATTTTCCGTCCCTTTACTGATGGCGACTTTATTGAAGCAGCTGGCGTATCTGGTGTTGTTGAAGAGATTGGCATATTCAGCATAACCATGCGCACTGGCGACAACCGGGAAATCATTGTACCTAATGGTGAAATATACGGCGGCACAATAACCAATAATTCAAAACGTGCGACACGTCGAGTTGATATGGTTTTCGGTATTGGTTATGACGATGACCTGTTAAAGGCCAAAGAAATTATTAACCGCATACTCGGCGAAGATGATCGTATATTGGCTGATCCTGCACCCACTGTAGCGGTAGGTGAGCTTGCAGATAGCAGCGTCAACTTTAATGTTCGACCATGGTGTAAATCAAGTGATTACTGGGGTGTGTACGGTGATATCCATGAAAAAATAAAGTTAACGTTTGATGCAGAAGGGATTTCTATTCCTTATCCGCAGATGGATATTCATCAGAATAAAGCAGCTTAAGTCGTTTTATAGTTGTTATCCATGTCTCTGCATATGGTGATAAATAAGCCATGTGCAGAGTTTTTAATTTAGAAAATTTGATGTCAGGAAATGTAATGAATAAATATTGTTATGCGTTAACGCTAACGAGTCTGCTGGGTGCAGCGGGCAATGTAATTGCTGAAGAAAAAGCGGAAGAGAAGTCGCCATGGACTAGTTCAGTTGAATTCGGTTTTATCCGTACTACGGGTAATACCGAAACACAGAACATTGCGGCTAAAGCAGATGTGGTTTATGAGGTCGATAAGTGGCGTCATACCGGCCATGCTGAAGGTTTTGGTTCTGAAGCCGAAAATCAAACGACTGGCGAAAATGAAGTCTCCGCAGAGCGTTATCAGTTATTAGGCAAATCAGATTATAAATTTACTGAACTTGATTATGCTTATGGTTTGATTAATCTTCAGAAAGACCGGTTCAGTGGTTTCGAATATGATCATATAGTGTCGCTAGGTTATGGACGCAAAGTGATCAAAAAAAACAATATGGAACTGGATTTAGAGATAGGTCCTGGTGAAAGGTTCTTTAAGGTTGATGGCGGTCAGTCAGATGAAGAGGCCGTGTTAAGACTTGCAGCCAATTTCTGGTGGCAGATCACAGCTACGTCAAGATTCACTCAGTTATTTAGCACGAATATTGGTGAAGATATTACTTCAAGTGAGTCAATCACCGGTATACAGGCGAACATCAATAAAACACTGGCGTTAAGGTTTACCTATACGATAAGAAACAAATCAGAAGTGCCTGCGGGCTAATCGAGAAAACAGATACCGAAGCGGCAATGACTTTGGTATATAACTTCTAGAAGTAATTGCTGTTCATGTAAAAAGCACTCTTTATGAGTGCTTTTTTATGTACAGGATGTACGGTATGTTGCGGTGCCATGGATGGCAAAGAGCAACGCATGTACAGGATGTACGGTATGTTGCGGTGCCATGGATGGCAAAGAGCAACGCATGTCCATGGATGGACGGGCTGAAAATTGCTCCTCGGCAATTGCTCCTCGACAACTGCTCCTGCGTTGTCCTACTACCGTCCATCCATGGACATATGCATTGCCCTAATAAGTTACATCCATGTAACGATGCATTTTCCGCACTCCCCACTTCCATGTGGGTCGTTTCCGCAAGGAGCCAGGAAGGCGGTGCGGTTATGTCCATGGATGGACGGTATTCCGCAAGGAGCCAGGAAGGCGGTGCGGTTATGTCCATGGATGGACGGTATTCCGCAAGGAGCCAGGAAGGCGGTGCGGTTATGTCCATGGATGGACGGTATTCCGCAAGGAGCCAGGAAGGCGGTGCGGTTATGTCCATGGATGGACGGTATTCCGCAAGGAGCCAGGAAGGCGGTGCGGTTATGTCCATGGATGGACGGTATTCCGCAAGGAGCCAGGAAGGCGGTGCGGTTATGTCCATGGATGGACGGTATTCCGCAAGGAGCCAGGAAGGCGGTGCGGTTATTGCATAACATTTATATTTGATGCCACTAGAACCTGAAACCCAGGCCAGCAAATACTTCAGCTTGCAGGAATAAATTTCCATTGACTGAAATGGCACAGCCGCCACTACAAAAGATTGCGGAATTATTGTTAAACAAAGTAGCTAGTCCGCGTGTCTCCAGTCGTAAAGCAATTCTTTCTGTGATTGGCCACTCTAAACCCACGCCAATACTAAACGATGCTCGCAGATCTGATTGTGCACCGGTAAAATCAGGGCTTAAATAAGTGAATCCAAGACCACCACTGACAAATGTTTTTAAATTTTTATCAGCAGCAATGGGTGCCGTTCCACCAAAGTGCAAATAATCAATTGTTAAGGGAATATTTGCACTGTTGTTCGGTATTGGCTCAGAAATTGTAATTGAGTTGAGCTGAGTGGATTGATGGCTATAATATACTTCAAATGTTTTATTGTGCTCGTAAGGGAAGCTAAGTATCAGTCCAGCTATCTCAGAACTGTCAAGAGTATGTTTCTGGTCTGTTGCTTCATCAATAAATTCGCCACCGCCACGTAAACCAAACAAGGGAATTATTTGTGCTGTATAGTCTGCTGAATAGCTGCTTGTGCTGAACAGCAAGATTGACGAGATGACTAATGTGTTAGTTATTTTCATATTTTTTTATAATGTTGTTGTGATTTTTTGAGAAACAGCCATTGCTTTTTGTCTGGCTGTATCAACCGAGGTATCTCTTGCTAGTGCCACACCCATACGGCGTTGACCTTTAACTTCCGGTTTTCCAAATAGACGAATTTGCGTATCAGCTAACGTTAAAGCTTCGTTGATATTATTGAATATTACATGATTAGACTCACCACTGACCAGAATGACGCTGCTTGCACTTGGGCCATGAAAATGAATGTCTGGTATAGGTAATCCCAGTATGGCGCGTGCGTGTAATGCAAACTGTGATAAATCCTGCGAAATCATGGTAACCATGCCAGTATCATGCGGACGTGGTGATACTTCGCTAAAAATAACATCATCGCCTTTAATAAATAACTCAACGCCAAAAATACCGCGGCCGCCAAGCGCATCGGTAATTTTTATCGCCATGTCTTGCGCTTTTTTGATCGCATCAGTTGACATAGTCTGTGGCTGCCACGACTGGCGATAATCACCATCAACCTGTATGTGGCCAATAGGTTCGCAGAAACTGCTGCCATTTATGTGTCTGACCGTTAGTAGTGTGATCTCATAATCAAAATCGACAAAACCTTCGACGATAACTTTACCCGCGCCGCTGCGTCCTCCTTCCTGGGCGTAGTTCCATGCAGTATCTATGTCAGCCTGTGTTTTTATTGTACTCTGGCCTTTGCCAGAAGAACTCATGATGGGTTTAACCACGCAGGGTATGCCGATGTTTTCAACAGCGGCATCAAACTGTTCGCGACTGCTGGCGAACTGGTAGGGTGAGGTGGTCAGCCCTAGTTCTTCCGCGGCAAGCCGGCGTATGCCTTCACGGTTCATGGTGAGTTTGGCTGCACGTGCGGTGGGAATAACGGTAAAGCCTTCTGCTTCCAGTTCGACCAGTGTGTCGGTGGCAATAGCTTCAATTTCAGGAACGATGTAATCAGGTTTTTCAGTTTCGATAATTTTTCTTAGTGCAGTGCCATCAAGCATAGATATGACATGACTGCGATGCGCGACCTGCATTGCCGGAGAATTTGGCGTAACGGTCAACAACGATGACTTCAACACCATAACGCTGCAGCTCGATAACAACTTCTTTGCCCAGTTCGCCGCCACCGCAAAACAGGACTTTTGTTGCTGTACTGGACAGGGGTGTGCCGATAGATGTCATACTCACCTCATTTGATTATTGCCACTCTGAACGAATGTTTTGTAGGAGGAGGAATCTTTACATATTTAACTAAGAAAGCACAGCTTATGATCTCTCATGGGCAAGTGTTCGAGATGACAGGCTTGTTATATTTATTGTTAGTGCTGGCACGTTGAACAATAATAAGTCGAACGCGCCTGTTGGCTTATCTGTTTTACAGGCTTGTCACAAACCATACAATTTTTACCTGCTCTACCATAGACCAGTAGCTTCTGTGCAAAGTAGCCGGGTTGACCGCTGATTCCGGTAAAGTCACGCAAGGTTGTACCGCCTTCCTTGATTGCTTCGTTTAAGGTCAGCTTTATTGCATCAACGAGCTTTTTCAGACGTGTTAGTGAGATCTTGCCTGCTTTGCGATTTGGGTTTATCCCAGCCCTGAATAAGGCTTCACTTGCATAGATGTTGCCGACACCAACTACAATGTGGCTATTCATAATAAATGTTTTTATAGAGCATTGTCTTTTTTTGGCTTTATCGTGTAGATACTCAGCAGTGAAAGTTTCATCGAGTGGTTCCGGGCCTAATGGTTTTATTAATTTATGGTCATCAACAGAATCTTTTGCCCATAATACACAACCAAATTTTCGAGGATCGCGTAAGCGCAGTATTTTATTACTGGATACCTGTATATCTACATGATCATGTTTTTCAGCAGCAATTTTGTCTGTGCATATGCGTAAGCTGCCAGACATGCCTAAATGAATAATAATTGTACCGTTATCCAGTACCAGGTAAATATACTTGGCACGACGTGATACGGCGCGAATGACTTTACCGGTAGCAAGTTCGGCAAGATTTTTTGGAACGGGCCAGCGTAGCTTGTGCTGGCGAATTGTTATCCCGGTAATCGTTTTATTGGCAAGGTAGGGTTCGATACCACGACGACTGGTTTCAACTTCTGGCAGTTCTGGCATGGCAGGTTGATTTTCGCTACCTAGTAATCCCGTTCGATTTCATCGGTATCTAACTGGCCAGTCATTCTGCGTCGAACATGCGACCAGGAAACGCCAACACTTAGAACACTGGCCAGCATTATTCCAATGATGTAACTGATCACACGAAGATTATCGGTAGATAAACCAAGCACGTCGATAATCAGCCATATGGCAAGACCAAAAAAAGCTGCGGCAAGTAAGATACCGATGAAACCAAGCGAACCAAAGGTGGCACGGATTAAAATTATCCAGCCGATAAGTAGTATCACTCCAACAAAGGCTTTGATGACGCTGAAATCTGGCAGCTCATCATATATCCAGTGGTAATAGGAAACACCTTCAGGGTTATAAGTGGCAAAAACCACGATGATTGCAAAAACAAAACGCAGAAGAAAACCGTCCCAGCCAAAACTCTTTCTTGATGCCATGATATACAGCCCTTTAAATAATTTAGATATAGATGAGTGCTTATTATACGATTTTCTACTGATTATTGCTTAACCCGAATATTTTATAGGAGCGTTAAAAATATAACTTAACATTATGATTTTATGGAGAAGTATTAGTGTATTAGCAAAGTGCCCTATGTCCAGGGTATCACTCGGCAATTGCTCCTGCATTGCCCTACTACCTGCCATCCATGGCAGTATATACAGTTTTTGGAAAAATCTCAGCGGCCATTTTGGCCGATTTACCTGTAACCATAGCTATGGCTATGCTTTAATTACGGGCGTCCTGCCCGTTACCCTCCGGGCTCGCTTCGCTCATGTATAATCGTTCCTACGATTTTATCGGCAAATCGACCAAACTGATTCGCCGAGATTTCCCCAAAATTCTGGATTCCTATGAAATATCCGGGTTGAGGCAGCAGCTGATTATTGACTTAAATCGATATTGTCATTGCTGCCTGTCGGGGAAATAAGCTTGTCGTAGGCTTCGATATCAAGATGGTATTCAAGGCCAATATCCGGCCGGGCTATAACTAACCAGGGTTCAATATCGGTAATCTGATAAGTTATGGGTTGTGCTGAACTGCTTACATAGATAAACACCTCACCAAGTTCTTTGCGTTTAAGATACTGGTGCACGCCAAATGCCTGATCATGTAACCAGTGCTGTAAAGTTTTGCTGACATTGTCTGCGCTAATATCAATATTGCTTGACCATCGTCCCTTCTCATCTTTAAAAATGGTCTGGTTTTTCAAAATGAGTTTTGCTAGTTTACTGTCTGGTGGTAATAAATTGAGTGAAACCAGTGTGCTAAAATGAGAACTAATTAGCGGGTAATAAACATCTTCAATGGTATAAATGGTGTTGTTTAATTTCAGGTAACGTAAGTTTGTAGCTGGATTGATTATACCAAAAGTGATGACCTGTTTATTGAATTGAATAGTCGTTTTCGGGTTGTCCAGGCCAATTTTGTTGCTATCAATTTCTGCTGGCGTATATTTATTATGTACAGGTGCATGTAAGAGTTTGAGAATGGAGTTGATGCGAAACTCATTTGCAGCAATATCAATCGGTTGTGTTATTTGCCAGTAGTGGCCGCTTGTTTTATTAATCGATATTGTGTTTTTATTGTGCTGTATTTTTATAGTAGTTATGCTATCTAAATTGATTTCGGTTAATCGTTCCAGTTGCGCACTTTGTTCTTCGCTGAAATAAATTATTGAGACGAGTGAAATAACAACAATAAAAAGAACCAGATTGAGTAAATTATTTTTATACATTATGGAGCTTGAGTGTTACTTGTTCTTGCGAATGTACCAGATACGAAAACCAGTAATTAATAAAAGTAGTGGCAAAACCAGGAAGAAACCAAAACCGATAATAGCTAGCTGGGTATTATCTAATTCAAGTTTTGTGTCAGGCGATGGCTTTACTTCAATAGAAATAAAATCATCATCACCGATTAACCAGTTAAAAATATTCAGCCCCAGATTAAGATTCGCGCCCGCTCCGATATAGCTGTCTGAAAGAAAATCACTGTCACCGACAACCACGGCGCGTTGAGTCTGATTTTTAGCTGCTGTGGAATCGCCGGCGTTGTGGTCAGTCCGGTGTAAAGCAACCGCAAGCGTTACTGGTCCTGCAATATCACCTGTACTGGAATCAAATTCCATCTCTTCTGTTACTCCGCCGGTTTCGCTCCAGCTCTTGCCGTAGGAGTTAAACAATGCTTCCGTCTGCCAGTTGTTCACTGTGTTTTCATTTGTCAGCGGGCTGATACCGCGCGCCATCGGGAACAGCGTGTTGTAGCGCATAGTATTGGTAATAAGGTGTGGAAAATATTCAGTCACTGGAATGATGGCCGGGTGCTGAATATTGAGTGTCTGCCGGAGGTCTGGATTGTTATCAACAATGACACCGTCCTGTAACTGCAATCCAAGTGATGTGGCTAACTTATCCATGCCATGCAGTTCGCCGGGGTCGGTCAGCCATAACAGATTACCGCCGTTGTTAATAAATTTTTCAAGTTGTTTTATTTCACCGGCAAGGTAGTCATTTGTCGGAGCAGCGATTACCAGCAGTCTGGTGTTATCGGGTAGTGGATTTTCTAACAGATTAACAGCCTGTAAGTTAAAACCCAATTCCGTTAACTGCTGGTTTAATGTTGAATAAGCACGATTGTCATCACCCTTGATATTGCGTTCGCCGTGTCCGCTCAGGAAAACAACCTGCTGGTTGTCTCGCCTGTTTAATCGTAACAGTGCATTACTTATTGCCTGTTCACTCAGTGAGTTTATATGCTCCATGCGATTATTGTAATAAATAACAAAAGCAAACGGTTTGTTCATCACAATGCCATCCTGCTGTGCCTGATCAATATCAATGTCCGGATTTAATAACTGAACAGTAAAGTCTGATTTAATTCGCTGGTAACGGTTGATGATTTCAGTAATGGCTTTTTTTGTCACATCATCTGTGGTGTAGGCGTGGATAGTAACGTTTTTATTAAGTTTATTTAATAACTCGATACTGTTAGCTGATAGTGAATGGCGTTTGTTTGCGGTTAAATCAAACTGGATGTTATAGTGATTGCTAATCCATGCCAGCATGCCTATGCTGCTAATAAATAGCAATAAGAATATAATTCTCTGAATGTTAAGTTGTAAGCGTGATTGATTAGATAGTTTCATGTTTGTTAAAAGCTTTTGACCGCAGAGGCACAGAGAACACAGAGAAGAAAATTGAAATAGTTTTCTGCGCCGTCGGCGCAGTAAAACATTCAATATTCTTCTCAGTGTTCTCTGTGCCTCTGTGGTGAGTCGTTTTTAAATTTAAAACAGTCACGACTGCAAGCGTTGTGTTTCAAGCTGTCGTATCGACAGGATAATAAATCCGGAAATAAAGAGTAAAAAATACGCAATATCACTGCTGTTCAAAATGCCGCGCTGCGTGGCTGTGAAATGCGTATGTAAGGATAAATAACTTAAAACATTACTGTCGTCTGTTGCTGATGAGCTGTTTACATTTATCAGCCACAATAATAGTAATAAACCAAACGTGCTTATTGCCGCTATCATGGGGTTGTCTGTTAATGAAGACAGGTACAGGCCGGCAGCACTAAATGCGGCCAACATTAAAAATAAACCGAAAGCGCCGAAAAATAATTTAGTGAAATCCAGCTCCGTTCCCATAGAGAGTGATAGCGGCATTAGCACAATTAACAACAGTATTATGCTAATGAAAAACAATAAACCTAAATATTTACCAAGCACGATTTCAGTAATACTGACTGGCGCGCTTAGTAACAGCGTCATGGTTTTGTTGCGCTTTTCTTCACTAATTAGTCGCATGGTTAATAAAGGCGTTATCATTAATAATATGATACTGGCAAATTCAAATAGTGGCGTGGCAACTAAATCAGTAACACCCGGTGCATTTTTCAGGGTTGTCAGTTCGGACTGAATGCTAAAAAAAACATCGATGGATGTGAAAAACGACCACGCCAGGATAATTTGAATGACAGCGAGTATTACCCATGCCAGTGGCGATAAAAACAGGCCTCGAAATTCACGTTTTGCAATCGTTAATATCATGATGCGGTGTTGATTGCAGTGTGACTTTGTGGTTTTTTATTCATTGTGCTGCTATCGCCAGTAGTCAAATCGATAAAGATCTGTTCCAGTGAAACTTGATGTCTGTCGAATCGAGTTAAGCCCCAATCTTGGTTAACAATATACTGTGTAAGTTTGTCCGCCTTTAAATCAGACTCGGCAAGAAAACTTTTATCATCTATGAGAGTTATGGATTTGAAAACGTTATGGCTCATCAGTTCATCTTTATTGATCGTTGATGACAGGGAGATCTCATACTTTGTAGTATGCTGGTTCATCATGTCAGCAATGCTGGCACTATAAACCAGTTCGCCCTGGTTAATAATCTGTACACGGTTACATACCGCCTGAACCTCGGGCAGGATATGCGTGCATAAAATAATGCCATGGGTTTTACCCAGTGTTTTTATCAGCTGGCGAATTTCAAGGATTTGAATCGGGTCCAGTCCTACTGTAGGTTCATCAAGAATAATCACTGGCGGTGAATGCAAAATTGCCTGCGCGATGCCAACGCGTTGCTGATAGCCTTTTGATAAATTCCGGATTAAACGCCGTTGAACATGACCCAGGCCGCAACGCTCAATAGCTGAATCACAAACAGTTTTGAGCTGATGTTTGCTAATAAGGTGTAAAGACGCACAAAAAGCAAGATATTCTGTCACTGTCATCTCCTTATATAAAGGAGGATTTTCCGGTAAATAACCCAGCGATGCTTTTGCTGCTTTTGGCCTGTCTAATAAATCAATACCATTGATACTGATTTGACCCAGTGTCGGCGCCAGATTACCGCTTAACATTTGCATGGTAGTCGACTTGCCTGCACCATTCGGCCCAAGAAAACCAAGAATATCACCGGCAGCCAGTTCAAAGCTGATGTTATTCACTGCGCAGAAATCAGCGTAGCGGCGAGTTAGATTGTTAACAGAAATAAGCGAAGACATGGGGCGCTATTATTGCTGAATTGCTGTAGCTTGCAAGTAAAAACTAAAAGAATTTTTTCACCACAGAGGGTGCAGGTTGTTGTCATTTCGACCATCGGGAGAAATCTTAATGCCAGTATTAAGATCTTTCACATTCGTTCAAGATGACAGAATCTCATATAATACTGTCATGGCTAAACATCTCGGCGTCGATACCGGCGGCACATTCACCGATTTCATCCTGTTCGATGACGAATCAAAATCGATTCGCATCCACAAAGTACTGTCCACGCCACACGCCCCCGAAAAAGCCATTCTGCAGGGCATTGCTGATTTGAACATGGACACCAGTAATCTCACCCTGGTACACGGTTCTACCGTCGCTACCAATGCCGTGCTGGAAGGCAAAGGCGCACGTACTGTTTATATAACCAACAAAGGCCTGGCGGATGTGCTTAGCATTGGTCGACAGGCGCGCGAAGAGCTGTATAACTTAACGCCGATAAAGAAACCGCCGTTAATTCCGCCCGAATTATGTGTCGAAGTGAGTTCACGCCTGAGCGCGCAGGGTGAACATCTGCAACAACTCAGCGAGCAGGATTTATTTACGCTTACAAAACAACTGCAGGCACTGGCACCGGAGGCAGTCGCCATCAATTTGCTGTTCTCGTTTTTCGATGAAAGCGAAGAGCTAAAGATAGAGCAGGCCATTATTGCGCACAGCAGGTCTGGTCACTTTGGAGACGAGGGCGTGTTCATCAGTCGTTCATCGGATGTGCTGCCGGAATATAAAGAATATGAACGTGGCATGACCACGACACTTAATGCCAAGGTCGGACCATTAATGCAGGGTTATTTGACGCGCCTTGGGCAAAGACTAGCAGATACACTCGAAGGCCAGGGATCTCATAAGGTGGCACTCTCTATAATGCAAAGTTCAGGTGGCACTACCAGTGCAGAGCAGGCCGGATCTTATCCGGTTAACCTGCTATTATCCGGTCCTGCCGGCGGTCTCAAAGGTGCGCAGACGGTAGCTGGCGCATCAGGCATTAATCAGTTACTGTCGTTTGATATGGGTGGTACATCAACCGATGTGTCTATTATCGATAAAGAAATTGGTTTTACTACAGGCGCAAAAATCGCGGGTTACCCGCTGGCGGTTCCTATGGTGGATATGCACACCATTGGCGCAGGCGGTGGTTCGATTGCTCGGGTTGATGCCGGTGGTTTATTGCTGGTTGGTCCAGAGTCTGCCGGCGCTGATCCGGGGCCTGCCTGTTATGGCAAAGGTGGCAAGCGACCGACAGTGACCGATGCCAATCTGGTGTTAGGTCGATTACTGCCGCAGTTCTTTCTTGGTGGCAATATGCAGCTGGATAAAGGGGCTGCTTTCGCCGCCGTGCAAACACTAGCTGATGAGCTGCAACTTTATTCGCTACAGCCTGATATCTTGTCGTCAGAAAAAAAGTATATGTCTGTCGAACAGGCAGCCCAGGGCATAGTCGATGTAGTCAACGATCACATGGTTCGTGCTTTGCGTATTATGTCAGTCGAGCGCGGTGAAGACCCAAAAGATTTCACCCTGGTTTCATTTGGCGGGGCCGGTGGTCTGCATGTGTGCGCACTGGCAGAAGAGCTGGAAATGAGAAAAGCACTGGTACCGGTAAACGCAGGAGTATTATCTGCACTGGGTATGCTGGCAGCAGAGGCAAGTCGTGAGCGTTCACGTACGATTAATAAGCGCCTGAAAGATTGTGTTGCAAAAGATATTGAGCAGATATTTGCAGAACTGGTGAACCATGCAGTTGCAGAGCTAGATCCAAATACTGTCATTACTGCAGAAGACGAGGTCAACGGGTCAAAAGATATCGTCATAGCCGGGCACGAAGCAATCACACGTAAGCGCCACGATAGCCCAGAAAGAGTGCCGAACTCCGTTACTCCAGACAGCCCTGCCATCCGCCCTTTGTCAATCCAAAATCATTCCGGACGAAAATCTCTTAATGATGTTATAAAAACAATCTTAACGGTTGATGTACGCTACCAGGGCCAAAGCAATGCACTCAACCTGCCATGGTCCGACCTGCAAAACATCGAGCAGGCTTTCCACCAAAAACACAAAGACAGTTACGGTCATTGTTTAGACATAGACATCGAGCTGGTTAATGTGCGTGTGCGAGCTATTGAGCAGAGGCAATCGTTTGAATTACCGAAGTGGCAGTCGACGCAGGATTCGACCAGGAGCTTTACCACCATGCCCGGTATAGAAGAGCCTGTTGCGGTTTTTAAGCGAGCGAGCTTAAAAGTGGGTCAGAAAATAAACGGACCTGCTTTAATTACGGAGAGTAGTTCCACCTCCTGGTTGGCGGAAGGGTGGTCTGCAAAGGTTGACGGAGTAGGGAATTTACACTTCTCATTTGATTGATTTCCTCTGGGTTTTCGTCGCACCGCCTTCCTGGCTCCTTGCGGAAACGACCCACATGGCAAGGATTGTTCCTACAATCCTATTGCATTTCCTCCATCCATGGAGGTCAGATGTGGGGAGTGCGGAAAATGCATCGTTACATGGATGTAACTTATTAGGGCAATTCATATGTCCATGGATGGACGGTAGTAGGGCAACGCAGGAGCAGTTGTCGAGGAGTAATTGCCGAGGAGCAATTTTCAGCCCGTCCATCCCTGGACATTCGTCGCACCGCCATCCTGGCTCTTTGCGACATACCGCCCATCCCTGGGCATAACCGCACCGCCTTCCCTGGCTCTTTGCGGAAACGACCCACATGGAAGTGGGGAGTGCGGAAAATGCAGGAGCAATTTTCAGCCCGTCCATCCCTGGACATAACCGCACCGCCTTCCCTGGCTCTTTGCGGAATACCGTCCATCCCTAGACATAAAAAAACCCCAACCGGGGTTGGGGTTTTTTGGTCCTTGCTTGGTGATGAGCCTCGCGCTTAGCTTGTCCATAGAATATCCATCCATAGAAGTTACCAGTCCGTGTAAACTTTAACCTTTCCTTAATCCATGTCCGTGTTAAATTTCCTTAAAGCTATTTATTTCCTTATGTCCTTGTGCGGCTCGCTCCCTGTGTCCTTGATTATCATTATGGTCGTGTTGATTAAATTTTGCTATCAGCCAGAGGAAGCAGTGTTTGTAGGAATATCCTTACAAGTTTTTTATGAGACTTAAAAATGAATATAATGCTTACTTAAAAATTACTGACACAGGCAGGTGGTTTCGTATTTTTTTTATTACACTATCCATATCAATGGTTTACACTAAATATGCACTTCCAACGGATTTTTCCAGAATAATGATTGCTCTACTGCAGCGGGTTAATTCAGCGTCAGTCACTGTTAATGGCGAAAAAATCGCCTGTATCCCGCAGGGTCTGCTGGTATTACTGGGCGTTGAAAAAAAAGATGATGAGGTCGCAGTAGACAGGTTGGCAGATAAAATCCTGAAATACCGTGTTTTTGCTGATGCGGCCGATAAAATGAATTTAAGTGTACTGGATATTAAAGGTTCAGTGCTGATGGTGCCGCAGTTTACCCTGGCTGCAGATACGAAAAAGGGACTTAGGCCGAGCTTTTCGAATGCGGCTGACCCGGAAAAAGGATTCGCGCTGTTTGTCCAACTTGTTGATATAATGCGTGTAAAAGGTGAGAAAATAATTGATGATTTGCCGGCGAACTGGTTGCAGACAGGTAAATTTGGCGCGGATATGGCAGTCGAATTGTGCAATGATGGGCCGGTTACTTTTAATTTGACCGTATAATAATAGAGAACTTTGCACGAAGCATCTTTTCCGCCATGGCGGCGTTAAAAATAGTCTCAAAATGCGGTCAAGTTTCAAACTACGTGTAAACTGCGCTTTTTCGACAATGTTTGCCTTGCCATGACGAAAAAATCTACATCGTGCAAAGCTCTCTAATATACACATATTACTGGAGACAAAATGACGCAACGTTTGGCAAGTGTTGAACGCAATACACTGGAGACTCAAATTCAGGTGAAAATAAACCTGGATGGAACAGGTGAATGTAAGCTTGATACGGGTGTGCCTTTTCTTGAGCACATGCTGGATCAGGTGGCACGCCATGGTTTGATTGACATGGAAATTCAGGCAAAAGGTGATTTACACATTGATGCGCATCACACTGTCGAAGATATCGGCATCACACTAGGACAGGCAGTTGCCAAAGCAGTAGCTGACAAAAAAGGCATTGTGCGCTATGGTCACGCTTATGTACCGCTGGATGAAGCGTTGTCACGGGTAGTGATTGACTTTTCGGGTCGCCCTGGTTTGGAGTATAACGTCAGGTTCGAGCGTGCCAGCATTGGTGAGTTTGACGTTGATCTTTTCCACGAGTTTTTTCAGGGATTTGTTAATCACGCCAAGGTGACCCTGCATATCGATAATTTAACTGGTGATAATGCACACCATATAGCAGAAACAATTTTTAAGGCATTTGGGCGTGCAGTGCGTATGGCATTAACCGCTGACCCACGGATGCAGGGTGTTATGCCCAGCACCAAGGGCAGCCTTTAAGAGTGCTTTGTGCGAAGCATCTTTTCCGCCATGCCTGCGTTAAAAATAGTCTCAAAATGCGGGGACACGAAGTGTCAAACTACGTGTAAACTGCGCTTTTTCGACTATTTTTGTCTTGCCCTGACGAAAAATATACTTTGCACAAAGCACTCTACTAATTTAAGTTTAGATATTTGTGCAATTATTTTAATATGATTATTCATTTTTTATTTTTCGTTTTTCATTTTTTATCTCCATGGATGGAGTGTATGCTGAGAATCGTCCGGAACGATTCCAGTGAATCTCCATGGATGGAGTGGCAGATAACTGTTCCATACGTGATCTGCATTTCCCACGTCCATGTGGGTCGTATGCTGAGAATCGTCCGGAACGATTCCAGTGAATCTCCATGGATGGAGTGGCAGATAACTGTTCCATACGTGATCTGCACTTCCCACGTCCATGTGGGTCGTATGCTGAGAATCGTCCGGAACGATTCCAGTACATTTTTTATCTCCATGGGTAGAATGGCAGGTAACTGCTCCATACGTGACCTGCACTTCCCACGTACATGTGGGTTGTATGCTAAGAATCGTCTGCAGCGATTCCAGTGCATTTTTCATTCAGCCGGAAAACTGCCGTGAGCTCAGTTATAGCTGTCGTTGATTACGGCATGGGTAATTTACGTTCGGTTTCCAAAGCACTGGAGCATGTGGTTGACGAAAATCAGCGTGTGATTGTTAGTTCCAGTAGTGATGAAATCGCTGATGCTGAGCGAATCGTATTTCCAGGTCAGGGTGCAGCGCGTGACTGCATGCAACAGCTAGAAGATCTGAAACTGGATAAAGTGGTTTTGCAGGCCGCTAGCGAGAAACCATTCCTCGGCATTTGTATGGGTATGCAGGTATTATTGGCTCATAGCGAAGAAAATCAGGGAGTCAACTGCCTGAACCTGTATTCTGGTGAGGTGCGTGCCTTTGCTGATGAAACATTAAGCTCACAAATGCAAAACCTGAAAATTCCGCACATGGGCTGGAATAACGTTTTACACCGGCAGGCGCACCCATTGTGGCAGGGTATCGAGGACAACAAACGATTTTATTTTGTACACAGTTATTATGTTGATCCTGACGATAAGGATTTGATTGCAGGTACAACAGACTATGGTATCGAGTTTGTTTCTGCGATTGCCGATAAGAATGTATTTGCTGCGCAGTTTCATCCTGAAAAAAGTGCGCACGATGGTTTACAATTACTCAAAAACTTTTGCCGCTGGGACGGTAAAGCTTAAACAATAAGAGACCGGACATGTTATTAATACCCGCAATAGATTTAAAAGATGGACACTGTGTACGCCTGCGTCAGGGCGATATGAATGATAGCACCGTATTTTCCGAAGACCCTGTGGCGATGGCCGGGAAATGGGTAGACGCTGGTGCGCGGAGACTGCATATCGTTGACCTGGATGGCGCGTTTGCTGGCAAACCTAAAAATGCGGATGTGATACATGATATCGCGTCTGCCTACCCTGATTTAAAAATCCAGCTGGGTGGTGGTATTCGCGATGAAGATACCATCGCAGGATACCTGGATGCCGGGGTGAATTATTTAATCGTTGGCACCAAAGCAGTGAATGAGCCACACTTTATTGCTGAAATATGTGCAGAGTTCCCTACCCATATTATTGTCGGTCTGGATGCCAAAGATGGCAAAGTTGCTATAGATGGCTGGTCGAAATTATCTAAACACGATGTCATTGATATGGCAAAACGCTTTGAAGATGATGGTGTTGAAGCGATTGTGTATACCGATATTTCGCGTGATGGCATGATGCAGGGGGTGAACATTGAAGCTACTGTAAAAATGGCACAGGCAATCCATATTCCAGTCATCGCTTCTGGCGGGATTACCTCGATGGACGATGTTAAAGCCTTAAGTGCTGTTGCCGATGAAGGCATCATGGGTGCAATTACTGGCCGCGCAATCTATGAAGGCACCATTGATTTTGCTGAAGCTCAGGCCTGGCTAGATCGGCAGTAAAGATGAGAAGCATTTCACCACAGAGACCACAGAGGACACAGAGAAAATTTGTTTTTTATAGCGCCGCTGGCGCTGCTTAATAACAATATATCGTTTTTCTCTGTGTCCTCTGTGGTCTCTGTGGTAAGACATTTTTTTAAGTTTTATTTAAAAGTAATTTAATAATGGCATTAGCTAAACGCATTATTCCCTGTCTGGATGTTGATAACGGCCGCGTGGTTAAAGGTGTGCAGTTTGTTGATATTCGTGATGCCGGCAATCCAGTCGATGTTGCCCGGCGTTATGATGAGGAAGGTGCCGACGAGATAACCTTTCTGGATATTACCGCTAGCTCTGATGATCGTGAAACCATTGTGCATGTTGTCGAAGAAGTCGCCAATGAAGTGTTTATTCCGTTAACCGTAGGCGGTGGTCTTCGCACGCTAGATGATGTGCGTCGAATGTTAAATGCTGGTGCAGATAAGGTGGCAATAAACACCGCTGCTGTTTTTAATCCCGAATTTGTCCGTGAAGCATCAGATAAAGTCGGCTCACAGTGTATCGTGGTGGCAATTGATGCCAAGCAGGTCAGTACAGAAGGTGAGCCACTACGCTGGGAAATATTTACCCATGGTGGTCGAAAACCCACCGGTCTGGATGCTATAGCATGGGCGAAAAAAATGGTCGATTATGGCGCCGGTGAAATTTTACTTACCAGCATGGACAGAGATGGCACTAAAATCGGTTTTGATTTGCCGTTAACACGGGCGATTTCTGAAGCGGTTTCGGTACCGGTGATTGCCTCAGGCGGGGTCGGCAATCTGGACCACCTGGCCGATGGGGTGACTGTGGGACTGGCCGATGCGGTACTGGCCGCGAGTATTTTTCATTTTGCGGAATACAGTATACTGCAGGCAAAACAGCATATGGCAGCGCGTGGTATTGAGATGCGCCTCTAACTCGGATAATTCATAGAAACGCTAAATGACCTGGTTAGACGACATTCGCTTTGATGCTAAAGGCCTGGTTCCTGCGATTGCGCAGGATGCAAACAGTGGGAAAATTTTGATGATGGCATGGATGAACCGTGAAGCATTATCGTTAACGGCAGAAAAGAAACAAGCCGTGTACTGGTCGCGCTCCAGGGGGAAACTCTGGTTTAAAGGTGAAGAATCCGGCCATACGCAGAAAGTGCTGGAAATACGTGTTGACTGTGATGAAGATGTAATTTTGCTAAAAGTTGAACAGTGCGGGGGTATTGCCTGTCATACTGGGCGTGAGAGCTGCTTTTATCGCCAGCTACAGGGGGATAAGTGGGTTGAGGTAGAGCAGGTCATTAAAGACCCAAATGAGATTTATCCAGGTAAGACGAAGTAAAACTATGACTGATTGTTTATCGCAGGGTGAAATACTGGCACAACTGACCGAAATACTGGAGCAGCGTAAAGGCGCAGAGCCGGACTCATCTTATGTCGCTAGCCTGTACAATAAAGGTCTGGATGCTATTCTTAAGAAGGTGGGTGAAGAAGCCACAGAAACCGTGATGGCAGCCAAAGATGTTGCGTACGGTGGCGATGTAGATAAACTGGTATATGAAGTGGCTGATCTCTGGTTTCACACCATGGTATTGCTGGCAGAGCAAAATGCAACTGCTGACGATGTATTAAAAGAATTGGCGCGCCGGTTTGGCGTATCCGGTTTTGATGAAAAAGCGGCGCGAAAATAAATAGCTTTTTGGCCGTCATTCCTGCATGTTTTTAGCCGGAATCTATATGATAGCTAAATGAAATCCGGTTAAAAACATGCCGGAATGACGGGTTAACTCAGTTGATGGGTTAAAGTAAATAAAAGTTAAAGAGAGTAAAGATTATGGGTATTAGTATTTGGCAATTATTGATTTTACTGGCCGTTGTTATTTTGATTTTTGGTACTAAAAAATTAAAAAATGTCGGAGGGGATTTAGGCTCGGCAATTAAGGGCTTTAAATCTGCGGTTAAAGACGGTGATGATGCTGCCAAGCAAAATAAGGTAGCGCAGGATTCAACTGAGGATTCTGCAAACACAGAGTCTGTAAAAAAAGAAGATAAAGTTTAATTCTACTTTATAGTGGTTAAAGCCTTATGGCTTTAGCCTGTCTGTTGATTCATGCTGTCTATTCACGCGGTAATTCATGTTTGACGTTGGCTTCTGGGAAATTCTGCTTATTCTGGTGTTAGCTCTGGTTATTATAGGACCGGAGCGTTTGCCCGGTGCTGCAAGAAAGGCCGGTTTTTTTGTCGGTAAAGCCCGGCGTTATATCGAAGGCGTGCGCAGTGAAGTTGAATCGGAACTTGATGTGAATGAATTTAAGCGCATGCTGCATAATCAGGAAGTGCAAATTAACGAGTTGCAGCAACAGTTAAAGGCGGGCGTTGACGAGGTAAAGGCCGACATGCCTGATCCTGTTTCAGCGGCTGAACTGTTATCCGATAGTCCCTCACTTTCATCTGATGATAAGAAAACTGATGTTACAGAAGGCCTGCCTGTAGAGCCAGATGATGCCTCAGAATCGGCGCAAACAAGCTCAACTGCCAGTAAAGAGTCTAGCTAAAGTAAATAGATAGATGGCAGAGCAGCAACCCCAAACGGAACAGGATCAGAAAGAACAGAGCCTGATGGATCACCTGATTGAATTGCGTGATCGTCTGTTACACATGGTATTAGCTATTCTTATCGTTTTTATCTCGCTGTTTGCTTTTTCAGAAGATATTTTTACTATCGCAGCACAGCCGTTATTAGGCTTGATGCCCGAAGGTACATCGATGATTGCCACCGGCGTGACTTCTCCCTTTTTAGTGCCGTTTAAACTGGTGTTGCTGTTGTCGGTGTTATTAACCATTCCTTATTTATTGCATCAGATCTGGGCATTTATTGCGCCGGGTTTATACACGCATGAAAAACGCCTGGCGACCCCGCTGCTTATTTCCAGTGTTATTTTATTTTATTGTGGCATTGCTTTTGCCTATTTTGTCATTTTTCCCATCCTGTTTGGATTTTTTATCGGTATTGCCCCAGAAGGTGTCGCGGTAATGACCGATATAGGTCAGTACCTGGATTTTATTATTGCCATCTTTCTGGCTTTTGGTATTGCTTTTGAGGTACCTGTTGCCACTTTTTTACTTATTGCGGCGGGTGTGACCACAGTAGAAAAACTAGGCGAAAAACGCCCCTATATTATTATTGGCGCTTTTGTTGTTGGTATGTTCTTGACACCGCCTGACGTGATCTCACAATCTTTGCTGGCAGTGCCGATCTGGCTGCTGTTCGAGTTAGGTTTAATAGCTTCACGACTCTTTCTAAAAGCCAAAGAAGAAGAAAGTGTCATTATGCAAAATGATGAGTTTGCCCTGATTGAAGAAAGTCCAGACAGCTATCCCGGCGATATTCCGGATGATGATCATGATGAGGAAGGCAATCCACTGAGCGATGAAGACATGGAAAAACTGTTTGATGAGGTTGAACAGGAAGAAGAAGACAATAGTCGCGATGAGGAAGATGATTCAGAGGAAGAAAGTTCTAAAGGTGATTCAGATAAAAAGTCTTAAAATCAATTAGTCCACATAGTCTGACAATCCTTAACAGTTCTTCTCTGTTAGCATAGGTATATAAAGGTCAGCTTTATGTATTCACCATCACTTTGAAATAACCTTCATTCAGTAAAATAAGCTGAATATGTAAAAACGACCCTTCTCTGACCTTCAATTATCAACCTGCCCAGGAAATGGGTGAGCGTAGATTGAGGCTTAGGAAATTGTGTCACCGCTTAAAAATCGAATATACGTACGCGTCTTAATTTGTTAAAGGTAACGCTTGCTAAATAGGAGGAGTCCATAAACAAAGCGTTTACTCATAAAGGCTCAATTAAAGCTTCAATCCTGGTCATATTAATATGCTATTTTTTGATAAAAATCAAAGATTTATATAATTTTATGAGTTATTCTAATTACAGTAGGAATGCACACTGAACATCAGTCAGAGTGTTTACTATGTGACTGATGAGACATTTTCAGATTGTGCTCCCAATATCAGTAAAATAGTGGGGCGTGATGGCTAAGTGTTATAAAGAAATACCTGTCACTAAGGTACGAAGCAGAAGCCTCGCTATATTCCTGTATCCAATAATTCTGTTCGGCACATTCTTTACCTGGTTCACACTCCTGGCAGAGCAGTCACCTGACATTGCAAATTACACTGTACAGAGAGAAAAAACATCTGGCCTGGCAGAGCAGCCACCTGATATTGCAAAATACACTCTACAGCGAGAAAAAACACCTGAATTTGTATCGTCTACTATGCAATCAGGAAAACGGCCTGAAATAGAAATAAACGAACACAGCGGCGCTTACCATATAAAGGTGGTTGCCCTTATTGCTGCACCAGCAAGTTATGTGCGCGACGTGCTTACAGACTACAGGCTTATATACCGGTTGAATCCATCGATTATTGAAAGTGATGTGCTTAAGCAGGATGATGATGGTGCAATTAATGTAAGAACTAAAGTCGTTGGCTGTGCCGCCTATTTCTGCGAAGAGCTCGATAGAGTGGAAAAAGTGCGCTTGTTGCCTTCTGGCGATCTACAGGCAGATATTATTCCCGAGTTGAGTCAATTTAAATCAGGCAAAACACTTTGGCAGCATCAAACCAGTGGGTGACTATTGTGAAGTCACCTATCTTTCCGATATGGAGCCAGATATTTATATTCCACCTGTTGTTGGCAAGTTTTTGATCAAAAAATCCATCAGGGAAGAAATGCAAATCAGCTTCACCAATCTGGAAAAAATTTCCAGTGTACTCGCCGTGAGAGACGGGCAGGAAATCTATCAACCTGCCAATAACCAGACAGTAACTAATAACGTATCAAGTGACTCTTGTCTTGCTTGTGCGGACATTGAATAAGATAGAGGCGAGTAACATCAAATGACAGTACAGGTTTTTCCATGGTTAATGCTTGCATTATTAGTCAGCGGGTGTGCGACCCAGCGGGAGATCAGTTTTCAAAGTGATATTGATCCTATACTGCATGATAAATGTCAGCGATGCCACGTGCCACCAAACGGAATCGGCTATGTTCGAACCGGGTTGAATATGCAGTCCTACGATACTTTAATGAAAGGAACGGTGTTTGGCACGGTCATCATTCCAGGCGACAGTAAACGAAGCGTGATCAACAAGTTGATAGAGGGCCGCGCCGGAGAGATGATGAGAATGCCTCACGGTGATGCAAAAAAGCTGACTACAGAGGAAGTTGAGTATTTGAAATTATGGGTTAATCAGGGGGCGTTAAACAATTAGGTTCATGTATCAGGCATAAATTACACGTTTATGGCACCACACAACTTCACCCTGTCAGATGCAGAATTTGGGTTGGATACCGATGTGGATATTGCGGCAGGCGAAACCGTTGAGGTTCACCTTAATCCACTGTGGCCCGGCAGCTTCACCTTCTACTGCAATAGTGGGACTTTTTATTTGTGAAGCGAGAGTCTGTTAGTGCCGCAGACGCTACTTCGTTGAATATGTTTGGGTGTCTGTTGTTAGAAAAGCAGACCTTCGTGTAGGTTATCTGAAGCAGAAAAGTCCAACGACCCTTATCGTACAGTCAAAAACATTAAAACGTTTTTCACCACAGAGGCACAGAGGACACAGAGAAAAACATTTAAGATTTATTGTTAGCTGCGCCGCAGGCGAAGCTAACAATAAAATTCTTCCTCTGTGACCTCTGTGCCTCTGTGGTGAATCGTTTTTGACTTGTTTTTGAACTGGCGTTATTGGCCGTATTTTCGCTGGCGATACAAACCTCTGAAGGTCTGTTATCAAGGATTTGGTGAAATATGCGGTAATGTACCTTCGGCAAACATATCTGATTGATAAAACCCTGTCGGCACAAGCATTAACGTCTGGCTGAAGGTTTTCAGGTCCCCGGTTTTGTCTGACGGTGTCACTTCAAGTCTGATCTCACAAGTTATCCATCAGCTCATATCAAGTAAATAAATTTTTTATCTGTGTTGATGTGAAGGGAGAATACTAGTGTCGTGGACGAATAAAGGCGTTAATGCGACTATCTGTGGACAGTTTAAAATTCGTCTAAACCACACCAATAGTGTAAAATCACGCCCCAAATTCAATCACAGAAAAGAGAAGGGCAGAGAGCTCTTATGGTCGATAGAAGTGTTCCCCGAAGACCCACCCTCCTGATTATACTGGACGGTTTTGGTGTCAATCCAAGTCGAATAAATAATGCGGTACAGGAAGCTGATACACCGCGATTAGACGAATATTTTTCAACAAATTCCCATACCACGCTGGATGCTTGCGGCAGCTCGGTGGGTTTGCCTGATGGCCAAATGGGCAACTCTGAGGTAGGTCATATGACACTGGGCAGCGGTTCGGTGATAAGGCAGGACCTGGTTCGGATTAATGATGAAATAGAAAATGGTGATTTCTTTACTAATGCCGCATTAGTGGCTGCAGTGGAAGATGCTGCCGCCAATGAGCGTCCACTGCATCTTGTTGGTTTAACCTCTAACGGTGGTGTGCATAGTCACATTAATCACCTTAAAGCATTAATCAAGTTATGTGCTGATCATAAGGTGAAACCTGTGGTGCATATGACAACGGATGGACGTGATACGGCGCAAATGTCTGCATTGGTATTTCTGTCAGATATTGAAGGTTTACTGGAAGATGCAGGCGGCAGTATTGCCACTATTTGTGGGCGTTATTATTCAATGGATAGAGATAACCGCTGGAATCGGACCGAGCTTGCATGGCAGGCCATGGTGAACGGCAAAGGCCGTAATGCGGAAAATGGACGATACGCTATTGAAGCGGCTTATGCTAATGAAGAAACAGACGAGTTTATTATTCCAACCGTGCTTGATGATGCAGAGCTGATTATATCGGGTGATAACGTTATCTTTTTCAATTTTCGTAATGACCGTTCTCGTCAGCTCACCGCCGTATTAAGCCAGGATAACTTTGATGAGTTTGACACCGGTGATTTTTCTGGTGCACTGGTGACCTGCTTAACCGAATACGATCCAGAATTTTTATTGCCTATCGGTTATGCGCCAGAGCGGCCGCAGGCAACCGTAGCATCGGTGGTAAGTCGCGCTGGTTACAAACAGATGCACTGCGCCGAAACAGAAAAATATGCACATGTTACATACTTCTTCAATGGCGGTAAAAAGAAACCCTTTGCTGGCGAAGATCACGTCATGGTGAATTCACCAGACGTTGCAACATACGATTTAATGCCAGAGATGAGTGCGGCTGGCGTTGCCGATAAAGTTATCGAAGCATTGCAATCTGCTGATTATGGTTTCATCATGGTTAATTTTGCCAATGGTGACATGGTCGGGCACACAGCCGTACGTGAGGCTGTGATTAAAGCGGTTGAAACACTTGATAAAGAAGTAGGCCGGGTGCTTGATGTTGCAAAAGAAGTTGGGTTTTCTGTAATACTAACCGCCGATCACGGTAACTGTGATGAAATGGTTGATCCGGTAACACAGGAACCGCATACACAGCATACTTTATATCCTGTGCCCTGTTTGATTATTGATAAAGCTAACTGGCATTTACGCCCGGGTTGTGATTTAAGCGCTGTTGCTCCAACCATATTGCAGTTGATGGGCTTACAACAACCGACTTCGATGACGGGCAAATCGTTATTGCTGTGTGAATATTAATCAGACCTCTCATCGTTTATAAGCGCAACCTGACGTCTCTGCACTATAATGCTGTTAAAAAACACTGTGCTCACAGTGTTTTTTAAAACTATTTTTAACCTTATACCAAAGGGCCATCACCTATGGCCCTATTTATTAAACAGTCACAGACTTCATGGTACTCCGTCAATATGACGTTGTCGGAATACCTGGAAGGCCTTGAGTTGTCATGCAAATGACAGCTTGACCGATATCTGACATTTTAGTTAGCCATTCCTCTGCTAATACTCAAACTACTATTGCAAAAAACACGCTAAAGTGATTGTTGAAATCCATTGAAATGCTCGTATGAAGGGATTTTAGCTATCTATATCGCATAGGGCTAATTTTATGCTGTGCCTTTATCGAACGTGTGGTAATAAACTTTCTTTCTGGCATGTGTCTTGCACTTATAAAAATAGTTAAATAATTATATGCATAAGAGATGAAAAATGAACAATAAAAAAGCTAATCAAAATGAGGTGAAAATTACGGAGATTGTTGCGTGGGTATTTGTCGCAGCTATTCTTTACATTTTTGTCAAAATAACTTTCTAATTAAAAAGGTAATGTCCCGTTACAGTCATGGCGTTTGGTAATGCTGACTGAGATGTTTTGTATGACAGTCCCTGGTTGGAAAAAAATATGTGGAAAGTTCGATATAAACCTAATAACAATACTCAGGCATGGTCAATTCTTGGTTGTTATGATAACAAGGCACAAGCTTTTATTCATGCGTCCCGGATATCGAGTTTGTACTTTATGGTCGAAGTAATTGGACTGGAAGGGAACGTAGTCTGGAGTCATTACAATTAGCAGAATAATCGCTACTAGTTATCGCTGCTCGCTATCGTCGCTAGCTGATTAATTATTGCTGATAGCAGTTATTCAAGGAAAGCACACGCCGGTACCACCCAGGCCACAATAACCATTCGGATTTTTCGCCAGATACTGCTGGTGGTAATCTTCGGCGTAATAAAACGTTGGTGCATCCAGAATTTCTGTGGTGATGGTTGCAAACCCATTTTTTGCCAGTTCCTGCTGGAAAAAATCGCGAGATATTTCAGCGGCTTTTCTTTGTGCATTGGTAAATACATAGATACCAGAGCGGTATTGCGTGCCCTGATCATTGCCCTGGCGCATACCCTGCGTAGGGTCGTGTGACTCCCAGAAAGTTTTAAGTAGTTGTTCGATGCTGATTTTTTTTGGATCGTACACCACCAGAACAACTTCATTATGCCCTGTTTTGCCTGAACACACCTCCTGATACGTTGGATTAGGTGTTATACCGGCAGCGTAACCAACCGCAGTGGTGTAGACACCATCCAGCTGCCAGAATTTTCGTTCCGCGCCCCAGAAACAGCCAAAACCAAAAATAATCTGTTGCAGGCCTTCACAAAAGGGTGGTTGCATAATATTACCGTTGACAAAGTGTTTGTCGGCCACGGGCATGCGAGTGTCGCGTCCGGGCAGGGCCTGTTCTTTTGTAGGTAAATCCAGTAATCCCATTTGTTTTCTCTGCTAACTAAAATTTATTGTTGTTCAGTTTAATGATTTGAGTATTTCTTTCTTGCTAAGTTCATGATAACACTGTTGTAAATAAATTTAGTGGAATTATTAATCATAAGACTGGTAACGACGCGCTGCCGCTGTTAGTGTCCTTCTATATCGGTATAATAAATTTTGATATTGCTGATAACATCATTAAAGATGATAATATCGCTAAAGCTGTCAGCGCTGTGTGTCTGCTGATATTGTATTAACAACTGAGAATTGAAGTTGAAAAATGAAATTAATTACACCATGGCTGGTTGCAAGCCTACTAACATTATCATTTAATATTTACGCCTCTGACCTGGAGAAAGAGAAACGCTGGGCCGATCAGGTAGTAGATGCCATTATCGATGGTGAGGCCGTCTGGCTTAATGACGGAAAAAATAATTTCCTAAGTATTTATACAGAAGCCGAGGAAAATACAGCTCGCACTGTTATCGTGATGCACGGTACCGGTATCCATCCCGACTGGCAGCAGGTGGTACAGCCATTACGTGTCGGTCTCACCAGCCATAACTGGAATACCTTGTCGATCCAGATGCCGATACTGGCAAACGATGCTGAGTACCTGGATTATGCACCGCTGTATGACGAAGTTGCACCGCGCATTGATGCGGCCATTAAATATCTGAAAGAGCATGGTTCAAAAGAAATTGTGCTGATTGGCCACAGTCAGGGTTCAGCGATGACAGCCTATTACCTGTCTACTACCGAGCAGAATGTAAAAGGTTTTGTGGCAATCGGAATGGCTGCTTTTGCTAAAGACCCGCGCATGAACAGTATCAAGTCGTTAGCAAAAATCACCGTGCCTGTGCTTGATTTGTATGGTGATGAAGATCTGGAAAATATTCTTGCTTCGGTCGAGTCGCGCGCAGCGGCTGCACAAAAAGCCGGTAATAAAAACTACACGCAAATTAAAATAAAGGGAAACCATTTTTTTGATGATAATGAAGAAACGCTTGTTGAAACAGTGGCCGAGTGGCTGGAGAAATCTTCTACAAATTAGTTTTTAGTTTTTACTTACAGAGGAAAGTTAAACCAGGTCTTTTAATGTTTTGCTTTCTATTGCTGCATAGATGGCGTTATTCAAATCCGACAAGGTGTCTTCAACCTGCGGTATCGTTTCTACATAATCCGGGCTCAGATGATGCACCTCTTCTGCACTGCGTGCAGCATTTAAAATCATGGCAATGGTGATATGTTCAAGTGACTGACTGGGTATATAGTACTGCCTGTCATTTCCCGTCGTTGTTATCAGCTTAGCTGATAATAATGAAGGCATAATTATCATTAGTGCCTGTTCGGATATGCGGGTCTTTTTTGACAGCGTTTGCATAGTCCAATGTGTTTCATTGTTATGGAAACTGCTGCCGATAAGCTGCATCACTGTTAATGCAAGTTTTTCACGTAGACGACAACTTAATCGAATGACTTTTGATTTATTACTGATGAGATCAGGGTTTTGATGATAGTAAGAAATTGAAGCGCCGGTTAATACAATCAGCCAGCTAACATATATCCAGATCATAAAAATTATCAGGATAGCGAAACTAGAATAAATAGCTGTGTAATTCGTGGAATTAACAATAAAGGCGGTGAAAAGTGTGCCGACCATTTTCCAGATAATAGTTGTAATAACAGCGCCGTACACTGCTGATCTCAACCTGACTTTTGTATTAGGGATCAGTAAATAAATTAAGGCAAACGAGATAGTAGTGAGAATGTACGGTGTGAGTTCACCAAGAAGTAATAGTAGTGTACCGAATGGCTCTATGGATAAAAATTTATCAACTACGTCAGAAGAGTTGAATGATGCTGTGATTCCGGCTGAAGTAAACAGTAATAGCGGTCCAATTAGTATAACGCTTAAATAATTACTGAAGCGCTGTATGATGTTTCTTGTGACCGGGATATTCCAGGTGGCATTAAAAGCGTTTTCGATTTTTTTTACCAGCGACAACACGGTGAAAATCAGAAATAACAGGCCAACCGAGCCCAGAACACCGACTTTCATATTGTCTACAAAAGAAATAATTTGATGGCTTATTTGTAAGCCTTTTTCACCCAGCGGTTCCAGCAGGCTAACCAGCGCAGGTTCAAGCTGGTTGTGAGCACCAAAACCTTTTAATACAGAAAAGCTGACGGCGAGCAGCGGCACGATTGAAAGTAACGTGGTATAAACCAGGCTCATGGCACGAAGCGATGGCAGGCCACTTTTTAAATCCTGGAAGGTGCCGTAAAAAATTCTTAATGCCTGTATGCCGAATGCCTGAAATTTATTTACCTTATCAAGGTCAATACTCCATAGCAGATGGTCAATAATTTTCTGTATATTGGTAAGCATGTGTTGATAGCAATCCTAATCGCTTACTTTACGCTGTTTTAAACGCCATTCCTGGTAATCTTTGGCTTTTTTATAACCCTGCTGATTTACATAGTCCATTGCGCCCCATAAACGATAGAATTGTGCAACAGAATCAACACGAATGATTTCTTTTCCATTAGCATCAAAAAAGACAATGCTAGGTGCATAAAAAAGATCAAGCGACCTGGCCCATTCTTTTGCTGTTGTTTTTTTGCCTTGCGGTGTTATAACTGCGGTATCGGCCCACATATTAAGCTGTATAACATTCATTTTTTCGATTTCGACTATGCTTAATTCTTTTGAAAGCGGACCACTATGCAACAGGTCGCAGGCATGGCAGTTTCCCTGTTCAAAAAACACAGCCGTCGGTTTGTTGTTTTCGCGCAAAACCTCGAGGTCATATGGTGGTTCAAGAAAAAAATCACGTTCTGTTAAACCGCCTAACAGAAAATATTCTCCTGGATTGGCACGGGCAAAATATTCAGAGAAAGTTTCTTCTTTATAGAACCCTTCGGTAACGTAATGTAATGCTGCGCGAAATTTATAAGGCGGATAAAAACCACGTAAACGAAATACGGGTGTGCCTTCTTCGTTGTAAAAAACCAGTGATGGGGTAAAGTTGGTTTTGTAATGAATGGACAGGTCGCGCTCTGTATAGCTTGTGCCGTCAGTGTCGATTATATCGTCTATGCCCCAGATGTCGAAAGCTATCAGATCGTAGTGTTTTTGTAAGTAATTTTTGATATCAATATCTGACAGGCTGGTTTTGAAAAACTGCTCACAATAAGCACAGCGTTTTTGTCCAAAATAAGTGATGATGCCCCTTTTGCCAGCTTTTTTGGCTTCGGCAAGATCATCATTCAGGTCGCCCAGTGAAAGTTTGAACCAGTCTGGATAAACTAACGCCTCTTCTAGCTGTGTGTCATCAAACAGGATGGCTGAATCGATATTATCTGAAGTTGACGGGTTTGCAGAGTAAACTGTAAAAGAAAATAATAACAGTATGGAAAGTGCAATAGATTTTTTATACATTATCATCCTGTTATTTCAAAACGTTTAATGATATAGATTATATGACAAAAGGCCAGCAAAATAACGAATCACCCGCGGTTTTAATGCTGATGAGCAGACAATGCACGTATTGCGGCTCGATGATGCAGGCGCTGACGGAGTTAATGAAAGGCGGGCAGATTGCGGAGTTACGTATAGTTAACATTGAAAGTCAGACCGGAAGCTCGCTGTGCGGCTCGGTGTGCGTAGCGTTCCCTGGTTGCGGATAGGCCCTTTTGAGTTACTCGGCTCGCGTTCAAAACAGGAAATGTTGTTATGGATAGAACGGAGTTCGAGCCCGGCAGGTTTCAATGCTTATCTTGACGAAGTATTGTCTGAAGGCAAACTTGAGTATGCCAAAAGGCTGCTTGAGTCTTATCCACAGGCGTTGGAAACTATAATCGAGATGATGGCTGACCCCGAAGCTAAAATTAATGTGCGCCTGGGTGTGGGTGTATTAATCGAAGACATGGCTGAATCAGTTGAATTTAAAGCGGTGATACCCCGATTAATTGACTATTTATCCAGCAAGGATGCGCGGATTCGGGGTGATGCCTGTCATTATCTGTCATTAACGAAAGACGTTTCTCTGATCCCTTTGATCGAGCGATTATTGTCGGACGAAAGTGAGGAAGTCAGAGAGATAGCACAGGACAGTCTGGATGAGCTATCTGAAAAACAATGACATTAAACGTTAGCATATTGATGCCGGTATTTAACGCAGAGGAAACGTTAGCGGAATGTCTGGACAGTATTTTTCTGCAGACCTTGCAAAACTTTGAGATTATTGCCGTGAATGATTTTTCTACTGATAGATCAGTAGAGATCCTGCGGTCTTATCATGATTCACGTATTCATGTTGTTGATAACCAGTACAAAGGCATAGTGTCGGCATTAAATAGCGGGCTTAAACTGTGCCAGTCAGATTTTGTTGCACGTATGGACGCAGATGATGTGATGTATGCGCAACGTCTTGAAAAGCAGTTTGATGTTTTAAGTAATAAGCCTGATATCACCCTGTGTGCAACACAGGCGAGAAAGTTTCCCGAAAAAATTATTAAAAGCGGATACATCGAGTACATGCGCTGGCAAAATGCCTGTTTAACCAGGCAGGATATTCAAAATCAGATTTATATCGAATCACCCTTTGCGCATCCTTCCGTCATGTTTCGTAAAAGACGTGTTACTGAGCTCGGTGCCTACAGGGACGGTGAGTTTCCGGAAGATTATGAATTATGGTTAAGGCTGTTTCATGCAGGAGAATCCATGATGAAGCTGGATGAAGTTTTGGTTGACTGGCGGGAGTCAGATGGTCGGTTATCGCGAACTTCAAGTCGATATTCTGAGGCGGCATTCGAACAACTTCGTGCTGAATACCTGGTTAAAGATAAACGTCTGCAAGACCGAAAAATTGTTTTCTGGGGTGCTGGCCGAAAAACAAGACGGCGGGCACAGTATTTGATTGACCTGGGAATAGATCCTGTTGCATGGCTTGATATTGATCGTAAAAAAGTGGGAAATGATTATCACGGTGTAAAAACATTTTTTCCAGACTGGCTAATGAGGCAGGAAAAAAAACCGTTTGTTTTAAACTATGTGCGTAATCACGGTGCACGTAATTTTTGCAGACAGTATCTTGATGAAGCGGGTTACGTGATGGGAGAAGATTACCTGGATGTGGCTTAACAGAAGCATAAGAGTTAGCAGTTTGCAGTAGTCAGTTTTCAGTAAAAAGCTGCCAACTAATAACTGCTAACTCACTACTGTCCCGTTAATAAAAAAGAAATTATCTAAACAGGCTGATGTCGCAGGCATTGACACCGGTAGTTCTAATCCGAGACATGAATTGGGATCCGTTGCCTGAGACACGCTGTAAATACGTCCATGTACGCTCGGATGCCGCGTCCATGCGGCATACGGTCTCAGGCAACGGGTCCCACTCCATGCCTCTAACAGTTAACGGGACAGCAGTGCTGCTAACTGTAAACTTTTTTATTCCAGCCACTCAACAAGATAATAAATAAACTGTCCTTCAGATGACCTGGATGGACCACTTACCCGTGCGGCAAATCGTTTATTCTCTGGATTAGCATCATCTAGTGCGTCAGCAGCGCATGATTTAATTTCTACGCAGTTAGCAGAAAAGCGGTTGCGACTGCGTTTGGGTACGTATACCACAGCATATTCAAGGTTTGATACTGATGACTCCGGATCCGGTGGTACCATGCCTCGCATACTAATACGATCTCATCTAATGTTTATTTATTTTGTCAACATAAGCCATGCCGATAGCGGATACAACAAAGGTCAGATGGATGATGACGAACCACTTCAATTTGTCATTGTCAATCGATCTGGACGTTCATGAATTTCTGTAACAGGTGGATCGACGAGATGGCGACGATAGAAGCGGCGACTTTTTGCTTCAGCGAACCGGCATCCATTTTGCCCAGCCAGCTTAGCTTTTCCTCGCCATGGTCTATATCGATGTTGGAGACAAAGTTTTCATAGCCACTGAGCATCACCATGACGAGCAGACCGCCAACCAGTGACAGGTCAATCAGGCTCAATATAAGCAGTACCAGGTCAGCTTCTTTGGTCGAAAAAACCATGGGCAGTGCATGGATAATCTCCTGAAAGAATTTAAGGCCTAGCAGCAGGAGACCAAAACTGAGGCCCAGATATATAGGTGCCAGCAACCAGCGGCTGGCATAGAGGAATTTTTCTGCGATGCTTTCTATCATGATGATTGATTATTTTAAAAAGATGTGGCGAATTATAATGCTTATTTGGCTGGATTACTAAATAGCTTTTTTATAGAAGATTAAAGGCTGTTTCGCCGCGAAATAATTTCCGAGTGAAGCGACAAATGAACCTGGGGTACAAAAACGTAAATTGTACTGATTTAAACTTGTTTTTTCGCGATCTTCGCGTTATTTGCGGCAATATTCCTCTTTTAATAGCACTTTTATCGTTTCTTCCAGCTGCTTCACAGCAGCAAACGATACCTGCCTGAGCATTCCTTTTTTATCAATCAGTATGCTCGATGGCGTGCCCTGTAGTTGATACGTCTCAAAGGTAAGGGCATTATATGTTTTAGTGTTCAGGTAGGATTCAGCCTGTTGATAAATAGATTGTTTGTCTTTTTCACTCAATGTGCCCTGAAAAAAATCAGGAATTTGGCTTAAAATGAACTGCTTGATAGCTTCTTCATTTACCGATGTTTTGTTTTTTACCAGTTTGTCCATAGCAACGCTGAAAGGTATGGAGTAGGGCAGTTTGTTATCTTCAAGAAAGCCCGCCTTGTTCAGTTGAAATAATGGATCACCCTGTAATTCACCGTTTGATAGAAGACGCTGCAGCATATTCAATGTATTATGCTCGAAGTGTTCAAATGCCGTGGCTATTGCAAATACCTTTAAGCCCTGTGATGCATACCTTTCGTGTAAGCTGATGGCTTCAGGCAGCGCGTGCACGAAACAGCCGGTGCAATTAACCTGAATAACTTCAATGAGAAGAACCTGGCCGGTTAGTTCGCTAATTGCAGGTTCATGCCCCTGCACCCAGCACTCGATTTCAGGCTGCGGTGCAGGCTTGTTTAATACGGCTTTCTCCATAGTAGCTGTCATCTTTGATGTAAGTTTGAATGAAACAAGATAAAAATTTATTAAAACAGGATTATACCGATTTACTGCCTGAGACTACACTGGACGCAGTTGAGTCTTTGGGCTATGAAACCAGTGGTCGTTTGCTTGCATTAAACAGTTATGAAAATCGCGTGTATCGCTGTGAGCTGGAACAGGGCGGCGCCATCATAGCCAAGTTTTACCGTCCTGGCCGCTGGAGCAATCAGGCAATACATGAAGAGCATCAATTCGCTCAGGAGTTGGTCGAGCAGGAAATCCCCGTGGTTGCGCCCATATTTTTAGAAGGTGAGTCTCTGTTTGAGTATGAGGGATATCGTTTTTCCTTATACCCTTTGCGCGGCGGCCGATGGCCGGATCTTGAATCTCGAGATGACCTGAACTGGATGGGACGGTTTATTGCGCGAATTCATAATGTGGGTCGATCTTCAGTTTTTAATTATCGCCATAAGATTGAAATTAAAAGGATGGGCAATGACTCTGTCTCCTATTTACAGGAGTCTGGATTTATCCCAGGCTATCTTGAGCTGGCTTATCAGACACTTGCCGATGATTTGATAATAGCGATTCAGGCGGCTTTTGATCGATGTGGCAGTTACCAAAGTAGTCGATTGCATGGTGATTGTCATCGTAGTAATGTTTTATGGACGGATGACGGTCCGCACTTTGTTGACCTTGATGATTGCTGTAATGGACCGGCAATACAGGATTTATGGATGTTGTTATCCGGCGAGCGCCAGGAGATGACAGAGCAGCTGTGTGATTTGCTGGAAGGTTATGAAGAATTTGCCAGCCTGGACTTAAAAGAATTGAATTTAATTGAGGCATTACGCAGTTTACGCATGATGCATTACGCGGCATGGCTGGCAAGACGCTGGAATGATCCGGCTTTTCCTTTAGCCTTTCCATGGTTTAATACAAATCAATACTGGGAAGAGCACGTGCTGGAGCTAAGAGAGCAACTATCCAGATTACATGAACCTGTGTTGGTTGTGTGATGAAATAAAAAATAGTATTCCGCAAATGCACGCAAATAAACGCAAATGTTTTAAACTTAAAATAATTTTAATAGCGTTAATTTGCGTGCATTGCGGAAAATAATCTTCGTGTCTTTTATAGCTAAATAAGTTATTCCTATTTACAGGTTAAAAATTATGAAAATAAGTATTATCAGCGGCAGTCACCGCAACCCATCACAAAGTGAAAAAGTTGCACGTTATCTGGAAACGACATTTAGCAACGAATTTGATGATATCGAACCCTGGGTATATGCGCTCGCCGATAACCCGCTACCATTATGGGATCAAACTTTATGGGAAGATAATGAAGAGTGGAATCAACGACTGGCACCGATAAAACAACAATTAATTGAAAGTGATGCTTTTGTTATTGTCTCGCCCGAATGGCATGGACAGGTACCGGCAGGGTTGAAAAATTTCTTTTTGTTATTTAATCGGTTTGAATTAGGGCATAAGCCGGCATTAATTGTTACGCTGTCGTCTGCTGATGGCGGCGCTTATCCAGTCGCTGAATTGCGCATGAGCAGTTATAAAAATAATCGCCTGTGTTATATCCCTGAGCAGCTGGTTTTACGAAACATAGAAAAAATACTGAATGAGCAAGCTGGAGATAATGATGACGATGCTGACAGTTATTTTAAAGAACGTATTTTATGGACGCTGGGTATCTTGCGCGGTTATGCGGTTGCATTAAAAACCATGCGTGAATCCACAGAAATTCATCACGATAAGTTTGGCAATGGAATGTAGGGGGATAGTTGTAGTATATAATTGAAAAATTTAAAACTTAAAGCATCATCCACGCTAAATCAGCTCAAATAAGTGAATGTTGTGTTTCTATATATTCAATTGTCTCTGCAGTCTTGTCCTTAGATTTGGTCTGATTTGATTTGCGCATCATTGCTTCAACACGTGCAGCATTGATGACTTGCTGGTTAATAACTTTTGGATACAGTGGAAACATCTGGTCGACTAAAAGCGCATGTTTTTTTGCAGTTAGTTCAAGTGCTTCACGTTGTGTATCTCTTAAAAAGTCCAGCACCAGTAAATAAGGAGATAACCAGTGAATGAATGCTGTGATGAGTGACGCTTTAATTTTATCCTGCCATTGCTCCTGTACTAGCATTTTAGGAAACAGGCGGGCAGATAATTCACGACCAACCAGTTTCTGGTTAAGATTGACTCCTGTTAGACCTTTGCCATAACTGAATCGGTCTCGATAAAACCACTGGGCGGAAGGATTTTCGCCAGCACGGTTGTTTATTATCAGGTTGAGGAATTCACCTGCATTGGTGTTTTGCTCATCTGACATTGAAAACTCTTTCATAAATTCCTGTTTACAGCGTAAACCTGCTTCCCAGGTTAAATTATCGGGGTAGTAAAGATCCGTTTTATTGCAGGCGCTATCGATTAAAGCCAGTGGTTCGCTATTATTTTTATCAAGTAGCCACAGTTCATATTTGTCTTCGAACGGGTAGGGGCATAAGTCGGCGTATTGTAGTACTGCATCAAGCAGAGCTTGACCAATGGCCTGAATTTCACTGTAGTGATATGAGGCGATGAGTGGTGAGCGTTTTAAACCTGTTATTTTGTTCCAGTCAGCAAAACGAATATCAGGCAACTCGATTTCGAAAAACTCTTCCGGGTCATCTGTCGGACAATCAAAATTATCGTGGATATAGAGTACCCAGTTACGACCATCGATAGTGACAGCGTCTGCACCTCCGGTGGAGATAATATTCATCACACCACGAAAGGGATTAAGAATTCTCTGGCTGTAGCAGTTAACAGGCATACTTAATATTTAGCTGAAATCCATAAAAAATCACCTGTTTTCAATATATCGGCTGACTATATATTTTATTATGACCATCAGTGATATTATAAATTCCTGATTTACGTGAAAAAGCTGTGATTACAGCAATGTAGCCTGTAATTTTTACTGGAAAGGGTAGTGTGTGATGTTGCAAAAAGATGATAAAGCAATTTTGACAAATATAGCAAAAGTAATTGCGGTATTAATTGTTATAATGTTTTGTTTGATTTTTGCTGCCAGTTATATTGCTGGTGGGATATAAAATATTAGTGTTTGTCAAAGATCATACTAGATAACATAATTTTATTATGGATAAAGTCGCAGTCGCTATAACGCTTTTCGTGGTACTTGTCTGCGCTATATTGGTATTTCTACGGGTTTATTTTGGCAATCAGCCATGGAGCCTGTAGTCTCTTTTTATCTGTCACATTTTCTGCTATGGTAAGCATTCTTTTGAACAACCTTTACCTCATATACCATGCAAATCGAACAAAACTCAGTTGTAACCTTGCACTACACGCTAAAAGACAATGATGGCAATATTATTGACCAGTCGGATGATGGCAGTTTTCTGTATCTGCATGGTGCGATGAATATTATTCCCGGACTGGAAAATGCCCTGGCGGGTAAGTCTGCAGGGGATGAATTTTCTGTGTCTGTTTCTCCGGAAGAGGGTTATGGCGCAAAGGATCCTGAACGTATACAGGAGGTGCCAAAAGAGATGTTTGAAAATGTGGATGAAATTACACCGGGTGTTCAGTTTCATGCGCAAGGTCCGGATGGTAGTGCAGTTGTTGTCACGGTCATTGAAGTAAAAGATGAGGCTGTGGTAATCGATGGTAATCATGCACTTGCGGGAGTCGATTTAAATTTTTCGGTGACAGTGGTTGATGTGCGCGAAGCAACTGAAGAAGAAATTTCTCATGGTCATGTACACGGCGAGCATGGCCACCAGCACTAATCGGGTGATAATATATTGAGCAGAGGACACTGTTCATGCGAAGGTCTCTAAGATATTTTCATGTTAAATCATTGCTGTCCCGTTAATAAAAAGAAATTATCTAAACAGGTTGATGTAGCAGGCATTGACAAGGGTAGCTCTAATCCGAGACATGAATTGGTACTCGTCGCCTGCGACACGCTGTAAATACATCCTTGTACGCTCGGATGCCACGTCCATGCGGCATACGGTCTCAGGCAACAGTTATCATTCCATGCCTCTAATAGTTAATGGAGCAGCAATGATGTTAACTATTTTTTATAGATAATTATCATGGGTTACACATATGTTATCAGATGAACAATTACACCAGTTGTTTTACAAAAAGGAATCAGGAATACATGGTAGCGGGTTATTCGCACGAGCTAAAATTAAGCAAGGCGACTATATGGGTGAATACGATGGTCCTGTCGTCAACGATAATGATTCACATGTGTTGTGGATTGAGAAATATGATGATGTTTGGGTGGGACGCGATGGGAAAAATTTATTGCGCTATTTAAATCATAGTACTAAGCCTCATGCTGAATTTGTCGGTTTTGAGTTGTATGCAGTGCGTGATATTAAAGCAGATGAAGAAATCACTATTGATTATGGTGAGGAGCCATAATTAATGTCAGGTCCCAATGCAAGTAAGTTAAGTATGCTTTCCAGTGTAGGGTGCGCCGTGCGCACCGTAAAAATTCTTACTGGCTGGGATTCTGGTGCGCACGGCGCACCCTACTATGATACTTATTTCCCTTAACTTACTGGCATTGGCTCAGGTCGACTTATTTCATGCTTGTTAAAGTCGGCCGTATCTTCTCTTAAATGCATGGCGCTGTGCCGAGAAGATTGGAAAATGTTTTTTGCTGTGTCCCTTTTTAAATCAAACTGGCTAATTAACTTAATCAGCGATTCCTTAAAAAATCATCTCAGGCGCAGGCCTCTCCCTGTTGTTTGTATTGCAGTGCCTGTTTGCAAAAATTGCAATAATACCGGTAATGTCGTTTGTTGATTTTGTTGTGCCTTATTGCGCTTAACTGATGATCTCGACAGTGACATTGATAAGTATATAAAGGCTGCTTCTTTAGTGGTATACCTGACAGATCATAGTCGGCTGTAACGGCTGCATTTGCGCCAAACGCCTGCATAATCGCCTTCCATTCCTTACCATGTGGTTTTATGTTTTTTAATCCATAAAGAATATCGCTTATATAGTGAGCAACCTCATGCGGTATGGTGGTGCTGAAATTATCATCGTAATATTTGGAAAATATAAACGAGTTATAGCGTATTTCTCTTTTCACCTGAGCAAAATGCCAGGTGCTATGACGGCTGACACGATACATGCCGGCAGAACGACCTTTCAGGTTGAAGTTGATTTCTACAGCCTTATTTTTTATATTAAATAAATCAGCCGCCTGTTCTATGTATACATGTGTTTGCTCAATAACCTGCCGCTGTTGTTCAGTTGATAGAGGCGGGATGATTGGTGTGGGTAGATTCATTTTTTTAGTTCACAGAATAAAGTAGCATTTCTTGAAAACATTTTGCCGAAAAGGACGCAAAAAGTGCAAATATTAAAAATTTGATGTGGCTTATCTTTGCGACCTAAGCGTCTTTTGCGGCAAAAAAGCTTTTTAGTAGAGGTCAGAATGCCTACGATCATCTGCAGATAGTCTATGCCCTGGAAATAAATTCTCGTGTTTCTGTATTTATCTTGATTATTTCGCCAGGCGTTAAATACTCAGGGACCTGTATTACCAGTCCTGTGGTTAGTGTAGCCGGTTTGGTTCGTGCAGAGGAAGATGCTGCTTTCATAGCTGGTGCGCATTCGCTGATCTCCAGTGACATTGTCGTCGGTAATTCGACGCCAAGCAATTCACCTTCGCTGATTAGTGCGCTTAATCCCTCCAGGCCGTCATAAAGAAATGCCGCTTCATCTTCTAAGGCATCAGCGGATAACATAAACTGTTCGTAATTATTACTGTCCATAAAAGTGTATGCATCATTATCGTGGAACAATAATTGAACAGAATTACGGGATACCTCAACAGCTGTAATGACTTCGTCTCCTTTGTAGCGACGTTCGAATTTTTGTCCACTACTGATATCGTTACCGGTGACCTTGTATAAGGTACTGCCGCTACGAGAAGAAGGGGACTGTACAACAACTTTTTTAATTAATATTTTTTTATTGTCCTGATTGATGACCAGACCTTTTTTTATTTCATTAGCTTTCATGGTGTTTTTTCTGGATGACTTTTGTAAATTATAATATTTGTAGAGTGTTTTGCACGGAGCATCGCTTTACCATATTTTACGGTGGTTCATTATGAGTGATTTTTTATGCGGATAAAACACTTAATTATTCCTGATGATGAAATTGTGATGACAGCGGTGCGTTCGCAGGGAGCAGGTGGGCAGAATGTCAACAAGGTCTCTACAGCGATACACCTGAAGTTTGATATACCATCTTCCAGTTTGCCAACAGTGGTTAAGCAGCGCCTGTTATCGTTGAATGATCAGCGGGTGACTAAAGATGGTGTTTTTATTATTAAGTCTCAGCAAACTCGAAGCCAGTTGAAAAACAAAGAACAGGCTTTATTGCGGCTACAATCCTTTATTCTGCAGGCGCTTGCCACAATAAAAGTTAGAAAAAAAACACGGCCGACGAAAGCCTCGAAGTTAAGAAGGCTAAATGCTAAAAATAAACGCGGTGCATTGAAAAAAAACCGGCAGAAAATTACTGAGTAATATTGATTTTATTAATCTAGTTAAATTTAATCTCTGTGGGTTTTATTCCCCGTAGCGTGCCTTGTTGCAAGGTTTTTGTCAGGGTTTGAGTTAGTCAATCAGACTTTTAAGAACCCTGAGCCCAGGTGATCCGTTTTATATAAATTAGCAGGGATTTTATCTTTAATCTTTTCATGTAATTCAGGCAAAAGTGACCAGTGCAGTCCCTGTTTGTGATGATGTGCCGTGTGGTAACCAAGATTTCCTGTTAATTTATTATAAATGGGTGTCATGATGTTGTAGGAGGCTTCAAAATCATTATCAACATCCAGACCAGCATGATGTGCATAGGTTACCCAGGCAGTGAAAAACAGACTGCTGATCATAGGAATAATAAAAATGAACAAAGTAGGAACTGGTTGGTACCAGGTTAGCGCGGTTACAATTAAAAGCGTTGCTGTTGTTGCAATTAAAAATATTTTTAAAGGTCGAGGATGTCTTTTACCAACCTGATAACCACGGTAATAAGCAGTTAGCATGACATCCATTGAGTATCTGAATCTACCCATGATATTTCCGTTTTTATTTTTCCAGCGACTTTCATCAGTGGTTTGATCAAGGTAGTGGTGGTGATGCCCTAAAACATGGTGCAGCACCCATAGCTTTGAAGTCGCACCTGTTTGCAGTGCATACATCTGTTCAAGTAAATAATTGAGACTACTGTTTTTAAACGTGGGTAAATGCTGGTGATGATGGTTCCATGCGCAAATGATGCCTTTTGGCGCGATCATGATCAGCCAATATGCAACTAACAGCCAGATATTGTCGAGAACAAGGTAGGCAGCGATATCAAGTGCAAAAAACAGGGTAATAATTAAAACGGGTGTTCGGTCTTCGCGGTATTTGAATAGTGTCATGGTGAATATAGATATAAGCAATCTAAGCTGCCTGTGGTTACAGGCAGCTTAGATTGCTACAGATAATGGTTGTTATAGTTAATTATAGGATCAAATTATATCAGAATTTATTTATATTGCTAACTGGCCGCTATGATTTCTACAAAATTCAGCATTTCTATGAATTATCCGGGCTAAAGCTTATTGGTGCCATTGAAAAGTTTGTCCAGCATTCGCATTAAACCAGTTAAATAGTTGTTTTTTTATAATTTTTAGTTGTATCTCTTTATATGGTATTGCGCTGACTCTTCCCCATACTGGCGCTGGCCAACAGGCATCTGTAGTAAATCTTGCTATATGATGGATATGTAACTGCGGTACAACATTGCCCAGAGCCGCAATGTTGAGTTTGTCAGCTTGAAAAACCTGTTCAAGACATTGGCTGAAAAACATGGATTCGGCCAGTAACTGATGCTGATCAGCTTCAGACAAATGATGGATTTCAGTGATACCTGCACGATTAGGTAACAGAATAAACCAGGGGTAGTTGGCATCATTCAATAATAAAAGAGAGCATAAGGTGAACTCCCCCAGTCTTATACAGTCTTTTTTAAGTTGTGGGTGTAGCTCTATCATAAGTTAAGTATGGTTAATTATTGTAATAAGCGCATTAGCATGTAATCTATTGTTAGGGCAGCTCTAATTAAGTATCATAAATTCTGGCGATGCCCAAAAGTCAGAATTAAGGCATTGCTTTGACAGATTTTTGCTCCTGCAAAATCTGCATTCCCTCCATCCATGGAGGTCAAAGCATGCTTATTGCATGGTAAAAAGCAATAACACAGAGTCTGGCTTTTTGAGTATCGCCCCACATGGCGGGCTTTTAAGCGCACATCTTCTGCGTTATGCTTCTTATGAAAGCAATAAGCATTCATTTCGAAACATGCCTTAAATATGTACGCTTAAAAGCTCGCAGAATTTATGAGACTTAATCAGAGTTGCCCTATTGTAAGTTTATGATATATCGTCCAGTGAATCTCTGATCAAGTTTAATTATTTTGGTTTGTTAAAAAACCAACTTAATCTGAGACTCCCTGGCATGTAAAAATGGTGAGAATATGGCTAACTGGCTAAGCAGTAAAGTAGTTGAAAAGATACAGTGGAATGAGCGTTTGTTTTCGTTACGTATTCAATCCGATTTCAAAAATTTTGAAGCGGGGCAATTTGTTCGTGTGGCACTTGATATAGCCGGTGAGCGAGTCGCAAGGCCTTATTCATTAGTGAATAAACCGGGTGATGAGTATTTAGAAATTTATTTTAATATTGTAACCGAAGGGCCGTTGACACCAAAATTAGCTGAGCTTGAGGTGGGTGACGAGATTTTTGTTACGGATAGAGCCAATGGTTTTTTAACCGTTGATGAAGTGCCCGATTGTAAACACTTGTGGTTGCTGGCAACGGGTACGGGTGTAGGACCCTTTCTTTCTACTTTAAAAGCCGAAAAAGTCTGGCAGCGTTTTGAAAAAATCGTGCTGGGATATTCTGTCAGGGATATGTCAGAGCTCTCCTATCAAGATCAGATATCTGCAATTGAAAAACAACATGCAGAACAGTTTTCTTTTGTGCCCTTTGTCACCCGCGAGAAAATAGCAGGCGTTATCAACCAGCGAATTATTGCGAGTATCGAAGATGGCTCCTTTGAAAAAAGAACCGGAATTAAAATCAATGAAAATGATTCACATATTATGATGTGTGGCAATTCAGCAATGATTCGCAGTGTATCCGAATGCCTGGAAAAACGCGGCTTAAGAAAACACCGCCGCCGTGAACCGGGACATATGACTACTGAAAAATACCATTAAAAAGCAGTGAAGCGGTGTGTCGAGGAACGATTTCGGTGCACTCTTCACCGCTTCTAAATGATGATTTCTTCAGGTTGATTTTCTTCTTTATTCTCCACGTTTCTCTCTACTGTCTATGTGATATTCACGCTATTTTTATGTTAAACACAATTTCCACAACATAATTTGCTGATGAATATTGTCTGTCAACGGCTTTAATTGACTATAATAAGTAACACTGTGCGACAACAACATGAAATTCCTGCCTGTAAAATCAAACGACATTGTCGAAATATTGTAGCGCTTTGATTTTAAAGGCTTAGCAGGTTAAAATATATTATGTATGAAGCGTTTTACGGTTTTAAGGAAAAGCCGTTTTCAATGTTGCCCGATCCGGGTTTTCTATTTTTAAGCAAAAAGCACCAGGCTGCGTTGACTTTGCTTGAGTACGGGTTACTCAATCATGTGGGTTTTTGTGTTCTTAGTGGTGAGCCGGGTGCGGGTAAAACCACCATCTTGCGTGCCCTGCTAGAACGCGTTCCTGACAACGTTACGGTTGGCTTAATTACTAATACGCACCAGTCTTTTGGCGGTTTGCTTGACTGGGTATTGTCAGCTTTTGATTTGCATCAGCCCAACCTGACACATGTAGAAATGCATCAGGTCTTCATGGACTATTTGATCGAGGAATATGCAAACAATCGTACTGTGCTGTTAATTATTGATGAAGCGCAAAATATGAAATCTGAAACATTGGAAGAACTGCGCATGTTATCCAATGTGAACTCTGAAAAAGACCAGCTGGTGCAGGTTATGCTGGCAGGTCAGCCGGCCTTGAAAGATACTTTGCGTAGACCTGAGCTGATGCAATTTGCACAGCGTATTGCTGTGGATTATCACCTTGAACCACTCGGCGTCAAAGAAACCTGCGGTTATATTCAGCATCGCCTGGTAACGGCTGGTGCAGAACGAAACATTTTTACGCCAGCGGCCTGTGAACGTATTCATTGTTACAGTGGTGGTACACCACGATCTAATTAACCTGTTATGTGATACCGTGCTGGTTTATGGTTTTGCTGATCAACTGGATATTATTGATGTCGACCTGGTCGATGAGATGGTCCAGGAGCGGATGAAAAACAGCGTCGTGCCCATTGTTAATCGTGACGCTGCAAAAAATGATAACAAACAGGCCAGTAAAGACCTGGAAAAAGATTTTCCCTGGATTAAATCGAGAACTGTGAGACAAGGTTTAACACCAAAAACTGAAACACTTCTATAGTTAAAGAACGTGCAAAACAAGCTTCAGCCATTGTTGACGAACCAACAGTAATTAAGTCAGCAGAGAAAATGTCTGTGATTGATGATAAATTATCATATGTTAATACAGGGGCAGAGAAACCTGTTGAGCCTGAAAAGAAAGCTACAATGGCAGGGCGGCAATCATCACAAGAAATACCGCTTAAAAACAAAGCAAAAAACCAAAAAAGCACCACAAAAAATTCAATATGAAAACCTGGAAGCTTCTTTTACAACTCAGATAGAAGGTAGAGCAGGTAAGTCGCTGGTTAAGCACGCTATATTTTCGATATTTATTGTTACTGTTCTTATTATGCTTGCATTGATATTCAGTGGCAAAATTAGTTCAGGCGAGGTCATTAATTGGGCGACAAATAAATACGCAGATACTATTGGTGCTTTAGAGCTGCAGAAACAGAGTGAACAGGAGGAAGAACGATTAAAAAAATTGCAAATTGAAGCAGAGACATTAATAAAACAGCGCGAACAGGAGGAGGCGCGTGTAAAAAAGTTGCAAACTGAAGCGGAAGCTTTACAGAAAGAGCGTGATGCGGCTATTGTTAAAGCTGAAAAAGAAAAACGTGATAAACAGCAGGCAGAAAAACTGGCAGCAGAAAAATTTGCACTTGAAGCCAAAGTGGCAGAAGAAAAACGACTTGCTGAAATCAAAAAAAGAGAGCGACTAACAAAACAAAGAGAAGCGAAGGCCAGGGCTGAAGCTGCAAGGGTAAAAGCTGAAGCCGCCAGGTTAGCAGAAGAAAAAGCCTTAATGGAAGCGCGTTTCGAGAAAGAAAGAATAATTAAACAACAAGAAGCCAGGCGTTTAGCGCGTGAACAGCAAGAAATGCAACACCAGCAGCAATTGCTTCAACAGCAGGAAGCAAAAATTCGTGCTGAGCAACTGGCCGCAGATGAAGTTGCTGCTAAGGCTAAGCGGAGCTGCTTTAGGCTAAAGAGGAAGCTGAAAGTAAGCCATCAGAATGTAACGGACCAGCGGCTCGCTATAAAGCGATTTGTCGTTAACCCGGATATTTCATAAGATTGCTCAAACCTGTTGCCTGTGCTCCAGCCATTGAGGTCAGATATGTAGTCAGACACCATTATAAATCAATAACTTATATCCTTCCCCAAAAAATCGCTGAGTTGTCACAAATTTGAACTGTTTTTTTATTTTTCGCGGACTAAGCTTTTCTTTGCTGCCCCGTTAGTCTGCCGCAGGGTAGTTTAAGAGACAACGATTCAGTGAAAAATTATTTTTTATGATTGAATGTTTCACCTGTATTAACAGCAGGATTCTGCACCGTTTCTTCATCCGGAAATAATGTTTTTAAATCAGCCATGGTTAAGGTATCACCTTTTTTATCATATTGCTGCCAGATCATTTCCCAGCGTTTATCATTAAAATAAAAGCCGACTGGTAGTAAACAAACAACTTTTTGATTGAGATCGGTGATCACTTTGGGTTCGATCAGTTTTCCACCCATTTCGGTGCCCTTGTGTTGGTTGCTGATCAGAGATTTTTCAATTAATCAGACGATTTAATAATAATTCTATACAATGCTGCCTGTATTTTAACGGACTTTTTTTGTATTATGTCGAGTGGATTTATGTCAAGTGATAGGCCGGTATTATTATCAATTATTGAGTTTGGTGGTTATCCGGATTTTACCGCATTATACGAGGCGCTCGGTTATCAGGTGATAAAAGCCGATAGTGTCCGTAAGGCGATTAAATTAATTCGTCAGCATAAACCTTCTGTTATGGTAGCTGAATTTAATTTTCAGTCAGATTTTCGTGATCGTACCAGTAATCTTGAAACTTTGTTATCGAGCGCTCAGGGGGTAACTGATTCCAGCACGATCGTTTTTTATGAGAAGGAATTTGAACCGCATTATCAGCGGTTTTTGCAAACTTTTGAGGTGGCAGCGTCATTAACTTTTCCTGTCGATGAAGAGAAGCTTCGATTGTGTTTAGAGGGCATATCTCTTAAGTTAGGGGTGAATTGATTTTAATACCCTGCATTTTGTCTGTTTCCATTGCTGCTAAAATGCTGTAAAAAGTACAATCAATTTAAGATTTAAACGGTTTTTCTTATGTCAGTTAATAAACAGCTTGATGATCTGCTAATCGACAGCTCATCACCCGACCAGTCCAAAGAAGATATCCAGAAATATCTGGAAAAAAAGCAGGCGGCTTACGATGCGCTTGAAGCTAGTGCTGCACCTGTGGATCGCGCGCGGTTGCAGCTTGATGTTGCTGAGGCATTGATAGGCATGGGGCGCGCAGATGAATCCTGGGAAAAAGCACGTAGTGCACTGGATACCTTTATTGAACTAGAGCTGTGGCAGGATGCGGTTGAAAGCTGTGATGTGTTATACCAAAGCGCGCAGCCGGCGTCCCTGGTTGCCCTGGCGCATGGTGTCTGGTTATCGGTTAGTTATCCAGTTGATCCTACATTAACGGTGAATATGTTGAGTTATGTTGTTGATGAAACGCCAGCAAAAGCAGATGGTGCCGCCATTGCTGCTATTACTGCGCATTATATTGCGGATATTCGTGCTGCCGAAGACCAGCATAAAAGCCTGACATTTTTAACCAAACAAATGCTTGCTAATGTGGCAAAAGGGCATTCCGATGTAGATGACCAGGAAGGCTTGAGCGCATGGATGGAACGTCTGGAGTTACTGGATCCGGATGTTTTTCTACCACGTTTATCGCTGGTATTGGGTGCGATTGTACCAGCTGACCAGTGGTGGTTTGATCGTGATGCGCTGAGAGAGAAAATTCCACAGTAAATAGCTGCGTGTCGCTGTTTTCGATCATTGATGGACACATAAACAAAAACGATTTTTTCACAGATAGACGCAGATGAACACAGATAAAAACAAGAAATGTTTATTTTTGTCATCCTGACTGAAGTGTGGCGTAATGGAAGGATCTTACTCTCCACACTATGACGGTGTAACTACCTCAAGATCCTTCACTACCGTTCAGGATGACACCAAATAACTAATGCCTTTTATCTGTGTTCATCTGTGGACTATTGCTTATAAAGGTTTGGCTGTCTGTTCAGTGTCGCTCACGGACATATGCGTTATGAGAAATCAGATCTGACTTTTTATTCATCTAGCGAGAGTTCGCTGGTATCCGGTATCTTCGCTTGCTCTTTCGGTTTTGGGTTTTCGATTAAGTCGGCGCCTGGCTTCTGCCATGCTAAATGCCTGAAATATCATCAATTTTCTGCGGGATAACTTCCGCTGGCTGATCGAGCACATCTGCACCAGGATCGGCCAGACTAATATTACTAATGTCGTTTATTTCCTGAGCGGGAATTTTGACCGGATTCACAATTACATCAACACCGACTTCTGCCATGGATATATCACTAATATCATCAATTTTTTGCGCCGGGGTTTCAACCGGGTTTTCAGCCATATTGGCACCGACCGGAGCCAGAGACAGGTCACCGGTATCCGTCGCCGCTTCATTCGTTTGAGTTTGCGACTGTTCTTTTGTTGCATCATTTTGTGTTGTTTTACAAGCTTTAATTTTAATGACAAGGCCAACATTCTCTAATGCAGCTTTGTATTTCTCAGCAGAGTCTGCATTAATTTTTCCTTTTATGACCTTGCGGCCGCCAGCAAAATAGGGAGCAAGTTTTTTGGCATCTGTTTTAAACAGCATGGCCATATTTTGCATCACAGTTTCTTTGTTTCTACCCGATTGTAATATGCCGAAAAAAACGACATCAAACAACTGACTGCTCATTGTTTAAACCTGTACTGTTTGAATACGTAGAATACCTATGAGTGTAGACGAAAAGCTTCCTATGTTTCTGTCCTGGAGTATGTTTTTGCTGTAGAGATGTATAAAAAGTTTTGCCGCGAAGGACACAAAAAAAGTGCAAATGGTTAAAGCGGGTACAAGTTTTTATTGGTGGTCTTTGCGGCATAAAAGTTGTTTCAATGCTTAGTCTTTATCTTTCGGTTTGGTAAATTGAACCACATGTGATGTTTTAGGTTCATCAGTATAACGAGGCCGTTTGTCCATGTTACCGCCAGCTGCTTCGATAATTTCCTTTTCACGTGAGGTGATTAACATGAAGCTATGTTTTATCTTATCGATAGTTTGCGGTTTTAAAGGGTGTGGGCGACCGGGTGGTGGTGTTGTGTCACGGACAACTTCTGATAACACTTTTCGCAAGGTTGCTAATATCTGATGTTCTTTAGAATGAAATTCTGTACTCATAATATGATGCTCTCGTGTGTTGAGGCGAGAACTCCGGCAATATAACCTTGACGGAGTACTGTTGTATAATAGAAATTTTCTGTGCCCCGCAGGTTTCAGTGAACTAAGTGAGTTAGTGTAACAAAAATGGCGATAAATTGAGATAGAATTAATTGAGGTAGCCTTATGACTTATTATGTATTTAAGATGAGCTCACCAGAAGGGATGGAACTGGTGAAAAATTTGCAACTAATGGATGATTTTGAGTCGTTCCGTGAAGCTAAGGATTTTGCCAAGCAGGCGCGAGCTGAGCTGGATAAAGATGAGACAACGCTTATTAAAGTGATGTTTGCTGAGAATCAGCTGCTCGCTGAAGAGCAGTTGCTTGCTTATCGCGAAAAACCGATTGTAATGGAGCATGAAAAATAGTTCTGTATGGAAGAGGACGAATATAAGTCGACCTATAATGAACTGGTTTCGGTCTGTTGTGTATTTGAAAAAACATTAACCAGTAATCAGGCCCGATGCGGTTTATCCCGGCATTTTTGTCTGGCTGACCGCGAGGGTTATGCCTGTAGTGATGTGGAATCATCGGTTAAATGTCGCGAACTTCTCGAAGTTTTGCGTGAAAAATCGGCATTTGTTTTAAAAATACACGAAACAAAGGGGCCGCTGCCACATAATATGGAAATACGCGTACAGGTTGGTGGTATTACCGGCTTGGCAAAATTGATAGAAAAGCAGGCTGGTGGCCGGTTAAAGCAGCCTGTGGTTGAAGATATTCATGGGCTTATAAAAAAAACAACAGAAAAAATTGGCCCTTTCGATACGTTACCGTACAGTGAAATAATTCAGTCAGTGGTACAGTTTCAGGGTAGGCGACGTCGTCAACATTATAAATAGAGGTATTTATGTTAAGTAATAATAAAATAGTGCGCGCAAGTTCAACCGATGAATATGTCGATATGATAAAGCAGGCCATCGATGAAACGTTTGATTTACGCCAGGCAATTGAATTTGATGAGGAATTCATGTCGGAAGGCCGTGAACTGGTTGATGAAATTGAGGCATCGTTGAAAGACTTGTACGAATCGATGAAGGCTGGTAACTATGAATTTGCTACCGGCGATTTGCCTTATATGGCTGCAATGAAAAAATATCATGAATCAATGGTGCCTTTTAGATACCTGCTAAAGCGCATTAACGAGACACACAATAAGGGACTGGAGTTAAAAGAGACTGAATGAGATTTATTAGAGCTTGCTTAGTTACACACAGATTATTCAGTTTTTCTGTGGATAACTTTGTGGATTAAATTTTATGGTTTTATATTGCCGTATTTAGAGCAGGGTCTTTTCTTAAATTATAAAAAAAATTTCGGTTAAATGATCCCTTTATAATCAATATGTTGCGATGTGTTTCTTAAGTCAATCTTAACGAGTTCGGGTGTAACTGTTTGTTTGGTGACATAGTTTCTACATCTTGTGCCTTGTGTATAACTCAAACACAAGTAAAAGCTGAAAAATCAATTAGTCCACAGATGGACGCAAATAAGAACTTCCAGGGCGTAAAAACTTGCCATCCTTTGCTACTGCTCAAGATGATAAAATTTTAAAAAATCACTTGAACTTTAATTGTTTTTATTTGCGTTGACGTGCAGGGATAGCACTAATGTCGCAAGCACACGGATGTGTAGGAGCGACCATCTGTGGACATTTATTCTTGTTTTTTCATTTTATAACGTTATAGGCCTCTTCTTTAGAAACCGCGCCATAAGGTGTATGACGTATTTTATCGTGGACATGCATCCTGTATTTCACAAAATCAGCCGAATCATCAAAATGTAGGAACGGATTTCCCTGACATTGGCTTTCCATCGTTGATGTCGGTGATTGCGGTGCATAATTATGTCCAGGATGCAGTAGTGTTGAGTGTGGTAATTCGGTTTTTATTCTCTTTAAGGTCTGGAACATTTCTTCCGGATTGCCACCGGCAAGGTCGCAACGTCCACAGCCAAAGACAAATAAGGTGTCACCTGCTATTAGATCGTTACCAATATGGTAGCAGGCCGACCCGGGAGTATGGCCAGGTGTGTGCAGAATGTTCACCTGGCTCTCACCGATGTTGATCATCTCGCCACCGTGGTGCAAGACGGGTTTGTCAGGAGCAGCACCCCAGAATTTTGCTTCCGGCTTTAATAAATGCACCCTGGCATCGCTATGTTCTAGTGTTTGCTGTAAACCATTGATGTGATCATGATGGCTATGCGTTAGTAGAATATCGGTGATTTGAATGCCTTTTGCATCCGCAAAATCAAGCATCTGATCAATTTCCCATGCGGGATCAACAATGGCGGCTGTGTTTGTAGCATGGTCATGAATCAGGTAAACGAAATTTTCCATTGGTCCCAGTTCCATGCTGTGAATGCTGTAAGTATTATGTTTGTTTTGCATCTGTATACTCCCGGGAAAAATTATTGGTTTTGAATCAGTTGTGAAAACATGGTTATAATCGACTGTCATTTATATGAGACATTATAGGGTAGCTTTATTGCACCGCAAAGTTCTGCTTAACTCGCGCAGAAGATTTGCTCGTCCATCCATGGACATAAGAAAAGATCATTATGTCCGTAATAACTGCATTCCTATGAAATATCCGGGTTAAAAATATCTAGCAATGATTTATAAAAATGTTATTCGACCAACAATTGGTGTCGGTGTGCTGGTATGGCGTGAAAAGCAGTTACTGCTGGGTAAGCGGCTAGCTGACAAGCAGGCTGAAAATCAGGACTTTTGCTGGCAGTTTCCGGGTGGTCATCTGGAAAATAATGAGTCCGTCACTGAATGTGCGGTTCGAGAAGTGCTGGAAGAAACCAGCTTGAAAGTAAAATCATTGCGTCATTTAGGGTTCACAAACAACACATTTGTTATGGTACAGCGCCAGTATATAACGCTACTGGTTTCCTGTAATTATAAATCGGGTGTGGCGCAAAGAATGGAACCGGATAAATGTGAGCAGTGGCAGTGGTTTGACTACAAAAAATTGCCGGAACCATTATTTAAGCCGATTGACCTTTTTATGTCGCAGTGCGATGACCTGTATGCACAACATTGTGCCTCGCAAGTAATGTCGGATATTGTATCAGGCGTTAATAAATGAAATCAGCAGGTCCTTATCGCACCGGTGAGCCAGCGGTTACTAAGACCAAGGTTTGATTGTCTTAAGTGTGAAATTTCATAAAATATAATGATTAATCCATTTCCTGTCATGATTAAGTTAACTAAAATTAATTTTGAACTATTATTTTTTAGTTCTTTCAATTAATAATAAGTATAAAAACAGATAACTTCTGTGAACTGCATCTACAATTAAAATGAATAAGTTGCGAAAGGTGTGTAATGGCTCAAAAAAATAAAACAGGCATGTCAGAACTCTGGAACAGTTCGGCATTTTATGGCGAGAGTGCCGCCTGGCTTGAGTCAATGTATGAGACCTATATCTCTGATCCCGGTAAGCTGGAAGATAAGTGGCGACTGTATTTCGATACGATGCCAGATGTAGACCTGGCGCGAGACACAACCCAGAGTAAATCGAAGGGTAATGGCGGTAATGGTGCTGCCATCAATCACAATCAGACTGGCCAGGAGGCTAGAAAGCTAGATCGTGAGATCTCACCCAGAGAGATGCATGATTATTTTGTGAATTATGCGCAACACAAACACGCTCGTGGTTTTGGTGAGCAGGTCGGCTATGATCATGAGAAAAAACAGGTTCAGGTATTACAGCTTATCAATGCGTACCGGTTTCTGGGGCACAAGATTGCTAATGTCAATCCTTTGGGTGGGCGGCGTGAATCCGCACTGGCTGAGCTTGAGCTGCAATATCATGAGTTGTTCAGTAGCGATCTTGATACGGTATTCGAAACAGGTTCACTGGCTGCCGCAGAATGTCTTCCTTTACGAAAGATTCACAAAGTTCTCAGGCAGGCCTATTGTGGAACGATAGGTTCTGAATATATGCACATAATGGAAACCAAAGAAAAGCGATGGATTCAGAAAAAACTGGAAACAGCGCGTGGCCGGGCCAGGCTTAACGATGTAGAAAAAATAAACATCCTGCAGCAGTTAACCGTGGCTGAAGGACTGGAACGGTATTTACATTCGAAATATGTTGGACAAAAACGATTTTCACTGGAAGGTGGTGAGTCATTGATTCCCTTGCTGGATGAACTGGTGCAGTTTGCCGGCGCAAAAAAAGTCAAAGAAGTGGTTATCGGTATGGCGCATCGCGGCCGATTGAATGTACTGGTCAACATCCTTGGAAAAACACCACATGAACTTTTTAGTGAATTTGAAGGGACGAAAGAAATTACAGAGCTTACCGGTGATGTTAAATATCATTTAGGTTTTTCTTCTGACATGGATTCACCAGGTGGACCGGTGCATCTTGCATTGGCATTTAATCCGTCCCATCTTGAGATTGTTGCGCCAGTGGTCGATGGTGCAGTCAGGGCCAGGCAATGGCGCAGAGGTGACAGGCATGGCAATGAAGTCATACCGGTGCAGATTCACGGTGATGCCGCATTTTCCGGACAGGGCGTTGTGATGGAAACCTTGCAGATGTCACAGTCTCGTGGTTATCTAACACACGGTACCATTCATATCATCATCAATAACCAGATCGGTTTTACAACCAGTGCACAACAGGATGCACGTTCGACTTATTATTGTACAGATATTGCAAAAATGGTTGGTGCACCGATTTTTCATGTCAATGCTGATGACCCTGAAGCGGTGGTGATGGTAACGCGAATCGCATTGCAGTATCGTAATAAATTTAAAAAAGACGTGGTCATCGATATGGTGTGTTACCGTCGCCATGGCCATAACGAAGCAGATGAACCAGCGGCTACACAGCCGATGATGTATCAAAAGATACGTGCACTGGAAAGTACCCGGACAATCTATGCTCGAAAAATTACTGAAGAGAAGGTGTTAACAGAAAAGCAGTGTCACACCATGGCACGCAGCGTACGCAAGATCCTGGAATCAGGCGAATGTGTGGTGCCACACAAACTACCTGAATCCGAAGCGGATTTGTCAACCCATGTTAACTGGAGCAGATACACCACCGATTCGATATTAAAAGATGTTGACACCTCGGTTGAGTTATCAGCTCTGCGAGAAGTTGCCGAAAAAATGAACGCCGTGCCGGCAAATTTCAAACTGCAGCCACGTGTTGAGAAAATAATCGCTGACCGGGACAAGATGACAGCCGGAGCATTATCGATAGACTGGGGATATGCTGAGCTCATGGCTTATGGCACGTTACTGCAGCAGGATTTCTCAATAAGGTTGTCCGGACAGGACAGCGGACGTGGTACGTTTTTTCATCGTCATGCTGTGCTGCATAATCAGCAGGATGGCAGTTCGTTTGTGCCATTAAGAGAATTGGGAACAAAACAAGCTAATTTTAGAGTGTTTGATTCGCTATTGTCAGAACTTGCGGTGCTGGGCTTTGAATATGGTTTTTCAACCACTGAGCCGAATACGATGGTGTTATGGGAGGCGCAATTCGGTGATTTTGCCAATGGTGCCCAGGTTGTTATTGACCAGTTTATATCTTCCGGGGAGCATAAATGGGGCCGTGCTAGCGGTTTGGTCATGTTATTGCCGCATGGTTATGAAGGCCAGGGAGCAGAACATTCTTCGGCAAGAATCGAGCGATATCTGCAGCTATGTTGTGTACATAATATGCAGGTCTGTGTGCCCAGCACACCAGCGCAAATGTTTCATCTGTTACGACGTCAGATGATACGGAACTGTAGAAAACCATTAATAATAATGACACCTAAAAGTTTACTTCGTAATAAACTATGCGTCAGCACGCTGGAAGATTTAACACATGGCCGGTATCAATGGATTATGCCAGAACTGGATGAGTTGGAACCCGGAGAAGTTAAAAGCGTCATTATCTGCAGTGGAAAAATTTTTTATGAATTACTCGAAGCAAGACGTGTAAATCGAATTCATGATATAGCGATATTGCGAATAGAGCAGCTTTATCCATTTCCCGGTGAGCAGCTGGATGAACTGCTTGCGTTATACGTTAACAGCAATAAGCTGGTCTGGTGCCAGGAAGAACCGAAAAACCAGGGCGGTTGGGATTTTTGTAAACTCCGTATCCCGGCTTTAATTAATCCTCGATGGACACTGTTTTATGTCGGGCGAGAACCGTCATCTGCACCTGCTGTGGGTTCGGTAAAATTACATGCCAGGCAACAGCAGGAAATAATTAACAAAGCATTACTCATTGCGGAAGAATAATAAGATGAGCATTGAAATAAAAGTGCCGGAACTACCGGAATCTGTGGCAGATGCCGTTGTTGCAAGCTGGTATAAACAGGTTGGCGAAGCGATAAAAGAAGATGAGGTTCTGGTTGATCTTGAAACCGATAAAGTTATCCTGGAAGTGCCAACGGTTAAACAGGGAGTAGTCAAAGAAATTTTGTTTTCGATCGGTGATACGGTTACAGCGGGTCAGTTGCTAGCGGTGATCGATGAATCAGCGGCTGTCTCCTCAACTGATAATAATGAACACAAAATTGAAGCCGAGAAAGTCAGCAGTCCAGTAGTGAATACGATAGCAGCTGCGGCAGCGATGAGTCCATCGGTGAGAAAATTGATTGCAGAAAATCAGATTGATGTCGCACAGATAAGCGGCAGCGGTAAAAATGGCCGTATTCTTAAACAGGATGTAGAGCAATTTCTACGTGCAGATGTAGCGCTGTCGCAGGCTTCGACTGCAGAAACAATTACAGAGCGTAAATCTGCTAAAGCGGAGCCTGGTTACAAGATAGCGGTAAAAGCAGAGGCGCAACAAACATTATCGGGTGAACGCTTTGAACGTCGAGTGCCCATGACCAGGCTGCGTGCACGTATAGCAGAGCGTCTGGTGCAGTCACAGCAGCAGGCTGCAATCCTTACTACATTCAACGAAGTCAACATGAAGCCGGTAATGGAGTTACGCGCACGTTATAAAGATGACTTTGAAAAAAGATACGGCGTGCGCCTGGGTTTCATGTCATTTTTTGTACAGGCATGTGTTGAAGCGTTAAAACGTTTTCCTGAGATAAATGCTTCGATAGATGATAATGATATTGTCTATCACGGATATTACGATATCGGCGTTGCTGTATCAGGGCCCAACGGGCTGGTCGTGCCCATCGTGCGTGACGCAGATATCTTAACTATCGCTGAGATCGAACAGGCAATAATTGATTACGCCAAAAAAGCACAAAACAACAAGCTGTCAATAGAAGATATCACAGGCGGGACATTCACCATCTCTAACGGTGGTGTGTTTGGCTCCATGCTATCAACACCCATTCTCAATCCGCCGCAGAGTGCGATTTTAGGCATGCATAATATAACCGAGCGTGCCATGGTGGTTGATGGTGAAGTAACCGTATTGCCAATGATGTATCTTGCGCTGTCTTACGATCATCGCCTGGTCGATGGTAAAAGTGCTGTGCAGTTTTTATTTACTGTGAAACAGTTGCTAGAAGATCCATCACGTATTTTGATCGGAGTTTAACGATGTCATCAGGTAATGTAAAAGAATGGGATGTAGTTGTAATAGGAGCAGGCCCTGCCGGTTATGTTGCCGCGATACGCTGTTCCCAGCTTGGTTTGAAGACGCTTTGCGTGGATGAATGGAGAGATCACAAAGGTTATGCATCTTTAGGCGGTACCTGTTTGAATGTAGGCTGTATACCCTCTAAAGCACTGCTTGAGTCATCTCACCTGTATCACCAGGCGCAGCAAGGCCTCGAGCAGCATGGCATTAAGGTGCCATCAGTTGTGCTGGATGTTAAAGCCATGCAGGCGCGAAAAAACAGGGTGGTCAAAGATCTGACACAGGGTGTGCTGACCTTGCTTGATGTGAATAATGTCGAAGTGATTCATGGTCGCGCAAAAATCACCGCGACTGACACCATTGTTATATCCAGTCGGAAAACACGTAAAGAAATAAATAAAATAAAAGCAAAAAATATTATTATTGCGACCGGTTCATCACCCGTGCGTTTGCAACAGGTGAAACTTGAAGATGAGTATATTTTAGATTCAGCTGCCGCCCTGGAGCTGGAAGAAGTGCCGGAGCGGCTTGGGATTATCGGTGCCGGTGCTATCGGCCTTGAGCTGGGCAGTGTCTGGTCACGTCTGGGTGCCGAAGTGGTATTGCTGGAAGCCATGCAGGGTTTTCTGGCGATGGCCGATAGTAAAATATCAGCTCTGGCACAACGTAGTTTTGCTAAAAAAACTAACAATGAGCAGTTACTGGATATCCGCTTAAATGCGAGATTGATTTCAGCTGAAGTCAAAAATAAAAAAGTACAGGTTCTATACGAAGATAAAAATGGTGAGCACAAAGAAGTTTTTGATAAACTGATTATCGCAGTCGGTCGTAAACCCAACAGTGATCGCATCTTCGGTGAAGAGCTGGGTATAGAAAGAGATGAACGTTGTTATATTCTGGTCAATAAAAAATGCGAGACTAGCGTACCGAATATTTATGCGATCGGTGATGTCGTCGGTGGGCCAATGCTGGCACATAAAGCATCTGAGGAAGGCATCGTGGTTGCCGAACATATCGCAGGTAACCATGCTGAAATCGATTATAATTTGATTCCAGCGGTTATTTATACGCAACCGGAGATCGCCTGGGTAGGCATGACAGAGCAAGCGTGCAAGAGCGCGGGTATAAAAATTAATGTTGGCAGCTTTCCTTTTGTTGCCAGCGGGCGTGCGCATGCCATGGCGCAGACCGAAGGCCTGGTGAAAATCATTGCAGACGCTGAAACAGATGTTGTATTAGGTGTGCATATATTTTCAACACAGGCATCCGAGCTTATTTCACAGGCAGTGCTGATGATGGAGATGCAGGCCACGGCCGAAGATATGGCATTAACTGTGTTTGCACATCCGACATTATCAGAAGCTTTACATGAAGCCGCCTTATCGGTTCATGGCCGGGCTATTCATATTAAAAACTAAAAAAAATATTTTGGCTTTTATTTTTACTTTTTTTTATTTTTCGTGATTTAATACGCCACTATTAAAACATTATCTAATAAATGAGATATCAATGAATTTACACGAATATCAGGCGAAACAGGTGTTTGCTTTATACGGTATGCCTGTACCTAATAATCAGGTGGTATCATCTGTTGATGCGGTATCGGACGTGCTGGCTAAACTTTCTGGCGATCGCTGGGTGGTTAAAGCACAGGTACATGCCGGTGGCCGTGGAAAAGCCGGCGGTGTTAAATTACTGGGCTCTGTTGACGAAGTATCAAAAACCGTCAGTGAAATGCTAGGTACCAATCTGGTTACCTATCAGACCAATGAGCAGGGACAGCCGGTTAACCTGGTTCTTATCGAAGAGATAAGTAATATAAAACGTGAATTATACTTAGGTGCCGTTATTGACAGGGCATCGCAGCGCGTGGTGATCATGGCCTCAACCGAAGGCGGTATGGAGATCGAAAAAGTTGCCGCAGAAACGCCGGAGAAAATTTTAAAAACGACAATTAACCCGCTGACTGGTCTGCAGCCTTTTCAGGCAAGGGAGCTGGCGTTTGGACTGGGGCTGGAAGGAGATTTGATAAAACAGTTTGCAGGTCTGCTAGCTGGTTTCGCAAAAATGTTCGTCGAAAAAGATTTGAGTCTGGTAGAGATCAACCCGCTAGTGGTGACAGAAGAAGGTCAGCTTATCTGTCTCGATGGAAAAATAAATATCGATGACAATGCCCTGTACCGGCAGAAAGAAATTCTCGCCATGCGCGACGAATCGCAGGAAGAGGAACGTGAAAATCGTGCTAAAGAGTGGGATTTAAATTATATCTCTTTAGATGGCGATATCGGCTGTATGGTTAATGGTGCCGGCTTAGCGATGGCAACCATGGACCTGATCAAGTTATGCGGTGGCGAGCCAGCTAACTTTTTGGATGTGGGTGGCGGTGCAACCAGAGAACGCGTCAGTGAAGCGTTTAAAATTATTTTATCTGACAGTAATGTTAAAGGTATTTTAGTGAATATCTTTGGTGGCATTGTACGCTGTGATTTAATTGCAGAAGGTATTATTGGCGCGGTGGAAGAAGTTCATGTAAACGTGCCGGTGGTTGTTCGCCTGGAAGGTAATAATGCCCAACGTGGTAGCCAGTTATTGTCTGAAAGCAATGTCAATATTCTTGCGGCAAACGATTTAACCGATGCGGCAGAAAAAATTGTTGCCGCAGTCAAAAAAAGCAGTTAATAAATAATAGTGAATAACGAATAGTGGAAAAGACAATTTTGTCACCCTGAACGAATGTGAAGGATCTTGTACACCGACAACATAAGATTTCACGTCAATGTCTTCTGTGTTGTCTTAATAACCTGTATTTGTATAGATATCCCGCCACTTACCATGACTGTAGAAGCCTTGATTAAAATAAAAAGTGAAAAGAAATGAGTGTATTAATAAATAAAGATACAAAAGTAATCTGTCAGGGATTTACCGGCAAACAGGGTACCTTCCATTCCGAGCAGGCAATCGCTTATGGCACCCGCATGGTAGGTGGCGTAACGCCGGGTAAAGGCGGGCAAACGCATCTGGACTTGCCAGTGTTTGATACCGTTAAACAGGCAGTGAATGAAACCGGTGCCAACGCTACGGTCATTTATGTACCAGCCCCTTATTGTAAGGATTCAATACTGGAAGCTATTGATGCAGGCATTGAAGTAATTGTCTGTATCACTGAAGGTATTCCAACACTGGATATGTTGCAGGTAAAAATGGTTGCCGACAGTGAAGGTGCAAGGATTATTGGTCCTAACTGTCCCGGAATTATTACCCCGGGCGAATGTAAAATTGGTATCATGCCGGGTGAAATTCATTTGCCAGGCAAGGTTGGCGTGGTATCGCGTTCCGGCACATTAACCTATGAAGCTGTAAAACAAACCAGTGACCCCGGCTTTGGTCAAAGCACCTGTATTGGCATAGGCGGTGATCCAATTCCGGGCACCAGCTTTATCGATTGTTTAGAACTGTTTGAAAATGATCCTCAAACCGAGGCCATATTAATGGTTGGTGAAATTGGCGGTAGTGCCGAAGAAGAAGCGGCTGAATTTATTCAATCTGAAGTCAGTAAACCGGTCACCGCGTTTATTGCCGGTGGCACCGCGCCAAAAGGAAAACGCATGGGGCATGCCGGTGCAATTATTGCCGGCGGTAAAGGTACGGCTGCAGAAAAATTTGCGGCACTGGAAAAAGTGGGTGTACATACTGTGCGTTCGCCTGCTGAACTGGGCAAGGGTGTGGCAGAGGTTACTGGTTGGTGAGTTTTTTGTTGTATTGCTACGGTTTTCTTTACATTTACCGTTGCCTTTTATTTAGGCATTGCGGGTCTCGCCCCGCTGGCGAGTTACTCTTTTGTCAACAGCCACAAAGAGTAACCAGAAAAAGCCGCCCATATTCGTTTGCCCCGAGAAAAGCGTTCGGGGTGCCTGAATTCTCCGGTATTGCCTACGAGCCCGCCTTGATGCGCCGTCCAGGCGCACAAGGCTAAATTCGCCATCCCTGGCGAATTTGCTCTACCAATACCAGAGAATTCAGCAAACGAAAGAGGGAATAAAAACAAGAAAAAACAAAACCTGGCCACACAACAAATGCATTTTTTAAACCGTGTTTTTAGTGTGTTCCACCGTTTTTAACTTTGATATTGTCCACCTCAGCAAGCCATTTAACCAGTGCTATTATCATGGGCTTTCTGTGTCAGCATCGTCTGAGCGTTTTTTGCGAGTTCTGACACAGCATGATGATAGCACTGGTTAGTAGGCAGCAGCCGTGTCCTTTACCGGGGCGTAGCTGTTGTGGCGGCCTTTTCTGGTGACTCTTTTGGGCTGTAGCAAAAGAGTTACTCGCCAGCGGGGCGAGACCCGCAATGCCAAACTAAAAACCTACCGTAAATACTAAAAACAGACAAACAAAAAAACTAAAAATCTAAACAACCCTCTGCATCCACTTAACAATATCACCCGCCACTAACTCGGTAGCTTCACGATTAGATAACAAATGATTTGAGTCGCTAACATGGATCAATGTTGTTTCACTATTTGACCAGTCCTGTATCTGCTGTGCATTTGTTTCATTGACCAGTTCATCTTTTTTAATATTAAAAATCAGTACGGGTTTTGTCAGATTTGATAATTGCTGCTTCATATCAAACGAACGTACATCGTCAACGAATGCAGGTTCTATATCATAAAACTGTCCAGCAACTTCAAAACTGGCGGCACTATTTTGTTCGAGTAAGGTTAATGCATGGCCAAAATGATGCAGAACATGATCCGGTGCACTGGGTGATGCAATCGTTACTACCGCTTTCACCTCAGCGTAATTCTGCGCAACTGAAAGCGCAGTGGTGCCGCCTAAACTATGACCCATTAAATAAGAAGGCATTTGATGGTTTTTGCCAAGAAAGTTGATAGCACTGCGTAAATCATCCTGCGTGGTAGAAAAATTGCTCGACGCAAAATCACCTTCGCTGTTTCCCAGGCCGGTAAAGTCAAAACGTAAAACACCAAAACCATTCTCAGCAAGCAAACGACTTAAGCGAAAGGTAGTAATGGTTTCTTTAGTACAGGTAAAACAATGGCAGAAAATAATAAATGTGGTTACTTTTTTTATGTCGATGTTAGCAGGTATATCAAGACGTGCGTCCAGTGTAAAGCCGCGTGAATTTTTAAAATTACATTTAATACTTTTTGTTTTCATGGTACTTTCAATGAAACGTAGATAGGTGAATGACATGACTGATACAAACCAGCCTCAAGATAGCTTGCCTGAAAATCGTATGCCTGTCATTCGCGTGCCCGCACGACCCGCCGATCAAAACCCGGGAGGCAGTATGTTTGGTGGCTGGATTATGTCTTATGTTGATATTGCCGGCAGTATTCCTGCGCTGAATCGTGTACGTGGACCGGTGGTAACTCGCGCGGTAGATTCCTTCGAATTTAAAAAACCGGTATTTGTTGGTGATTTAATAAGTTGTTACGCAGAAATCGTATATGAAGGCCGAACTTCAATGAAAGTAAAAGTTGAGGTCTATGCAGAGAGCATGAAGAAGGGCGAAATTTCTTGCGTAAAAGTGACCGAAGCGGTCCTGACTTATGTGGCTATTGATGAAAAACGGCAGCCGAAACTGTTACCAGCTAAATAAATTAGTTATATAAGTAAATGTTGTTTTGAAATTTAAAGCCATATGCGTAGTATTGCTTTGTTCTAGCTAAATATTATATTTAATGAAGAAATATTCATCATTTATTGTCTGGTTTGAGTGAAATAAAACGGGTAAAATCAGTTGGAAACTGAGTAATTGATGTAATTCTTCTATATTTAATAAAAATTGTTAAAAATAACATCAACATATAACTATTAGTTAAATAGTAGTCTATAAAACTAGTATATAAGCAAACTCTGTTTTGTAATATAGAAAAGCTGGCGTATTATTCGCTGTAATTCATTAAATAAAATAAAAATAAGGTGCATATTCGAATGAATAATATATTAAAGAATTCTTTTTCGAAAACATTGCTTGCAGTTGCCATTGCAAGTACCTCTACCGTTACCCTTGCTGGATCTTTTGGGTTGATTGAACAAAGTGCCAGTGGTCAGGGTTCAGCTTATGCAGGTGCTTCAGCGTTGGGTGAGGATGCCAGTACCATTTATTTCAACCCGGCTGGTATGACGCGATTATCGGGTCAGCAAATTGTTATTGCTGGACATGTTATCGCGGCAGAAGCGAAATATACAGATAGTGGTTCAATGACGCTTTGGGCAGCCATTACTGGACCAAATTCTACTACAGACGAAGTGGGGCTCGTGCCAAATTTTTATTATTCTGCTGAGCTGCCAAATGAAATTTATGTCGGTGTTGGTGTGAATGTGCCTTATGGTCTGGCAACAGAATATGATAATGGCTGGATAGGTCGTTATCATGCCCTAAGAAGTGAAATAACAAGCATTAACATTAATCCATCAATTGCATGGAAGGCAACGGACAAGATTTCGGTGGGATTTGGAATTAGTATTCAGTATCTGGATTTAGAGCTAACCAACAATCTAAATTCGCCAGTGATATGTGGTGGCCTTGAAGCTGCATTTGTGTCCTAGTGGTGGAGCTTGTGCTGCTATTACTGGAGATAGCGCAGTGAAATTTGATGGTGATTCGACAGAGATGGGTTGGAATACAGGCATTTTAATTGATCTGGATGATAAAAGCCGTTTAGGTATCGCTTATCGTTCTGCCATTAAACACAAAGTTTCTGGCAATGCGACATATGATCTGGACCCGGCTTTAGCTGGATTTACTGCTGCATTAACAACAGGCTCTGGATTTAATATATTTCAAAGCACAGGCCTGGAGGCAACAGCGGAATTGCCAGAAACATTCTCTCTCAGTTTTGTGAGTGATATAAATTCACAATGGACTGCGCTTTTTGACTGGACATGGACAGGCTGGAGCAGTCTGGATACGGTTGTTATCAGGCAGAACGGCACTATACCTGGGCAAGATCCTACGCTGGATCTAGCGTACGCGAACACCAATCGCTATTCAGTGGGCGTAAATTATCATCACACCAATAAACTGGTTTATCGTGGCGGTCTGGCTTATGATGAAACGCCGATTCGTTCACCTGAACAAACTTCAGCAAGAATACCGGGTAATGACCGTACCTGGTTAAGCCTGGGTGTGGGTTACGCCCCGTCTCCTGGCTGGTCATTTGATATTGCTTATTCTCACTTGTTCCTAAGTGATCCCCAAATTGATAGCACAAATGTTACAGGTGAAACGTTGACTGGTTCTTATGAGGCAGCTGTTGATATCCTAAGTGCACAGGCGAACTTTAATTTCTAAGCTTGAATCATTAAATAATATAATAATAAATACTTTAAAAGTAAGCCCTCTTCGGAGGGCTTTATTATTGTGAGATTGAAAATGTTTTTTGTGAGCTATATAAAAGTTGGGATATAACAGACTTCTTCATACCGGCATGCTTTTAGCCGGTATCCATATTTAACAGTATAGATTCCGGCTAAAAGCATGCCGGTATGACAGGGTAGTGTGTAGCGATATTAAACGAGATTTTTATTAGTTAAATACGAATATCCCATGTCGGTTTTTCATTAGATGTAATGATTTTATTCTTAAGAAGCCACTCAAAAGCATCTTCGGCATCCTGTTCAAACCAGGCTTGTGCTGACCCCAGCCGAAAAGAATAACCCCATGTATCCATATCACTTAACATGCGTCCCTGTTTCATCTCCGGAATAAAATCAGATAGTACAATCTGTAGGTAACAGACCCCGTTTTCTTCAATAGCCGACCCACCGGCGTCGGTATCAAGATTATTTCTGCGCTGTTTATCCATACAAATATAATGACAGGCTTCGTGTAGTGCTGAATGCACAGGCGTGTCGTTGCGAATATAAAGCGTGTGACCAATCAAACCTGCTTCAGGTGGTTGCCAGAAACTGCCGGGAATGGCTTCGTTATCGTTGACGGTGTTAATTTCCATGCCGTAACGACTGAGCAGGGATTGAAGATGTTCCAGATTGATGTCGCTGCAGAGTAGAACGTTCATATTGTTAGAAAATATTAACCACGGAGACACAGAGTGCACTGAGTTTTTCAACTATTAATAAGTTTTCTCTGTGCTCTCTGTGCTCTCTGTGTCTCCGTGGTGAAAGAGTTTGTTTTATATAGAGACGTTAAATATAGTTATGTTTTTTAAATTCTTCCAGCATCGCATTCAGCGCAATGGATCGATGGCTTAGCGTGTTTTTTACCTCCAGCGGCAGTTCACCACCCGAACAATCATGCGTAGGTACATAAAAAATCGGGTCATAACCAAAACCACCATCACCCTGTGGTGCTTCTAAAATCCGGCCTTCCCAACTGCCTTGCGTGATAATCGGCACAGGGTCTGTGTGTGAACGCATAAACACAATCAAACATTGATAACGGGCAGTGCGCTCGGCTTCAGGAATACCTTGCAATTCTTTCAGCATAAATTGTTGTTATCATTATCACTGGCGTTTTCACCAGCATAACGCGCTGAATAAACACCGGGTCTTGCATCCAGTGCATCCACTTCAATTCCCGAATCATCAGAAATAGCAGGCAAACCGGTACACTCTGCAGCATGGCGTGCCTTGATAATAGCGTTTTCAACAAAGGTGGTACCGGTTTCGGGAACTTCCGGTACATTAAATTCGGATTGTGGAACGACTTCTATGCCGCTGCCGGCAAACAGTTTATTAATTTCGCGAACTTTTCCAGCGTTGCCACTGGCGAGCACTATTTTAGTGATTTTTTTCATTATGGCTTAACCTTTTATAGCGGCCTGTTGTACCGTAAATAATTCTTTAATGCCTTTCTCGGCCAGTTCCAGCATGCTGTTGAGCTCATCTCTACTGTAAGGGTGGCCTTCTGCTGTGCCCTGTACTTCGATAAAGCCATTGTCGCTGTTCATTACTACGTTCATATCGGTTTCTGCGTTGGAATCCTCGGCGTAATCCAGGTCAAGCACCGGCGTACCATTGAAGATGCCAACAGAAACCGAAGCAATCTGATGATGCAAAGGATTTTTGCTGATAACTTTTTTATCAAGCAAGTGTTGTATGGCATCGTTTAATGCAACCCATGCGCCAGTGATACTTGCGGTGCGAGTGCCACCATCTGCCTGAATAACATCACAATCCAGGCTGATCGTATTTTCACCCAATACTTCAAGGTTTATGCCTGCACGTAACGCGCGACCAATCAAACGTTGGATTTCCATGGTGCGCCCGCCCTGTTTGCCGTTGGATGCTTCACGGCGCATACGAGAACCCGTGGAACGGGGCAGCATACCGTATTCTGCGGTTACCCAGCCCTGGCCTTTGCCACGTAGAAAACCAGGTACTCTTTCTTCTATGCTGGCGGTACAGATCACTTTGGTATCGCCAAATTCAATTAATACAGATCCTTCTGCATGTTTTGTGTAACTTCGGGTGATGCGGATGGCGCGCATTTCATCAGGTTTGCGGTTGCTTGGACGCATTTAAATAAAGCCTCTATAGTTTAATGCGCAGTATCCATTGTAGATGTGGGTACTGCGGACGACCCACATGGATGTGGGTAGGACGGAAAATGCATCGTTACAGGATGTAACTTATTAGGGCAACGCAGGAGCAGCTGCCGAGGAGCAATTTTTCCGCAAATGTATGGAGCACAGTCCGCTATTATACATGGCAAACTGATTAAATGACGGCAAGTTATGTGGGCATGATAGACTCGCTAAAAGTTATAACTAATCAGCGTTTCCCTGGAGATATTTTCAAATGACAAAAAGCATGACCGCCTTTGCACGCAGCCAACAAAACCTGGATGAGGGCGAGCTTATCTGGGAAATTCGCAGCGTGAACTATCGCTTTCTTGAGTTGCATATGAAAATGCCGGAAGACTTTCGAGCCAGCGAAATGCGCTTTCGGGAGATTCTGCAGCAGCGTTTAAAACGCGGCAAGGTGGAATGTTATCTGCGGTTTAATGCCAATGAGCAGCATGCAGAAACAGTGAGTGTCAATCAGCCACAGGCAAAATCATTGATTCTTGCCTGTCAAAAAATAAATGACCTGTTACACCAGCCTTCAGAAGTTAATCCGATGGAAATTTTGCAGTGGCCCGGGGTAATGCAGGAAGCAAAACTGGATATGACGCCCGTGTTGGCAGCGTGTGAAACAGGATTGAGCGCAGCGTTAGATGATTTGATTGCACATCGTGAGCGTGAAGGCGGGCGTATGTCAGATTTAATTTTACAGCGCTGCGATGAAATTGGGCAGATAATTAAGCAAACGCGTAACACCTTGCCTGAGATACAGGAACGCTATCAGAAAAAATTACGTGATCGACTCGATGAATTAAAAGTAGAAGTTAATTACGACCGGCTGGAACAGGAACTTGTGCATCTTGCGCAAAAAATGGATGTCGATGAAGAGCTGGATCGACTTGATAGTCACTTGATAGAAATGAAGGATGTTTTAAATCGTGATGAAGCAGTAGGCCGGCGACTGGATTTTTTAATGCAGGAGCTTAATCGTGAAGCCAATACACTGGGTTCTAAATCTGCAGATATCTCCAGCACAAATGCGTCGGTGGAGCTAAAGGTTCTAATCGAACAAATGCGCGAACAGATTCAAAACATAGAATAAATATCCACAGATGGTCGCTCCTTCGCATCCATGTGCTTGCGACATTAGTGCTATCCCTGCGCGTCAACGCAGATGAACACAGATAAAAGCTATTCTGGTTTTAAAGCATCTGCGTTTATCTGTGTCCATCTGTGGACTAAATAGTATTTATTCTTTAATTCCAAGCAGCTCAAGTTCAAACACCAAAGTTGAATTCGCCTGAATTAACTCACTACGTTTGGTTGCACCATAAGCCAGATCAGATGGAATAAATAACTGCCATTTGTCACCAACATGCATCAACTGCAATGCCTCGGTCCAGCCTTTAATAACACCTTTAACCGGAAATGAAGCGGGTTTGTCACGTTTGTAAGAGCTGTCAAATTCGCGGCCATCGATCAATGTGCCTTTATAGTGTGTGGTTACCGTGTCGGTGTCTTTTGGTTGTTTGCCTTCGCCAGTCGTCAGAATTTTGTATTGTAGACCACTGTCTGTGGTAATGACTCCGGGTTTTTTGGCGTTCTCTTCAAGAAAGGCTTTGCCCTCAGCCAGATTTTTTTCTGCAATATCAGCCTGTTGTTTAACCAGGGCGTCACGTAGTTCAGTCTGAAAAGTTGTCTTCGCCTGCAAACGGTCTTCTTCGCTTAAGACCAGTTCGACACCGTTGTAAGCATCAGCAATGCCGCGATTGAGCGCCGTAACATCGAGGTCAATGCCTTGCTGTTTCAAGCGGGTAGCAACATCGACGCCATAACTGTAACTGGCTTTTTGCTGCAATGATTCCAGTGCTTGTGTGTCGCTATTGCCGTTATTGCCGCCGTCATTGCAGGCATAAAGACCAGATGATAGAACAATGGCACTGGTTAAACGGGTAAAATTTCGCATAGATTTTCCTGGTAGGTAAATGAGGTGACAAAATGTATCAGTTCAACTAGTACTCCGTCAAGGTTGTATTGCCTGAGTACTAAATAACATCAAGGAATCTTGTAAACAGTGCCAATACCACTATATTATGCATGAACTATATTTATTACATTGTGTCTATGTGACACGTTTAAAGTATCAGGAGAATGTATGTTTTTATTCAGACCGATTTTGTTCACTGCCACACTTATTATCGCAGTAGTAGTCTCTTTTGCACCCTCGACTGCTATTGCTACGATACCGGCATATGTTGATGGCGAGCCATTGCCCAGTCTGGCACCGATGATAGAAAAAATTCGCCCTGCGGTAGTGAATATTGCAACGCGTGGTTCTGTGGACGTAAAAAATCACCCGTTATTGAATGATCCATTATTTCGACGTTTTTTCAAGGGATTTGAGAATATGCCACAGCGCAAAGAAGTTAAAAGCCTGGGTTCAGGTGTGATTATAGATGCCGATGCCGGTTATATCGTGACCAACCATCACGTAATCGAAGGTGCTGACGAAATTGCGGTGACTTTACATGATGGTCAACAACTGGTCGCAAAAATTGTCGGTTCCGATCCAGAAGCCGATGTGGCTATTTTAAAGATTGAACACGATAATCTTAGGCATATACCTTTTGCCGATTCTTCTAAATTGCGGGTCGGCGATTTCACCGTGGCCATTGGTAATCCGTTTGGTTTAGGGCAAACCGTGACCTCGGGTATTATCAGTGCTTTAGGTAGAACCGGGCTGGGTATTGAAGGTTATGAAGATTTTATTCAGACCGATGCGTCAATTAATCCAGGTAACTCGGGTGGAGCACTGGTTAATTTGCGCGGCGAACTGGTTGGCATTAATACCGCGATTTTAGCGTCGGGAGGTGCCGGTAATGTGGGTATCGGTTTTGCGATTCCAATCAACATGGTACGCGAGTTAACCGATCAGCTGATTGAATACGGCGAAGTCCGACGCGGTATGCTGGGGGTCATCATGCAGAACCTGACGCCGGAACTGGCGAGCGCATTTGGTCTGGAGATACATCAGGGCGTGGTTATTTCACAGGTAGTGGAAAATTCTGCTGCCAGCAAAGCAGGATTATTAGCAGGTGATGTGGTTGCAGGCATTAATGGCGTAGCAGTGAAAAGTGCTTCTGCAATGCGGAATATGGTGGGCTTAATGCGCGTCGGTGAAAAAATGGATATTACCGTGTTACGTAATGGTGATAAAAAGAAACTCACCGCGTACATAGAGGATGAAGTTGAACAGTCGATAGCCGGTGAAAAGCTTAATGAAAAGTTAGCAGGAGCGATGATTGAAAGTCATGATGAGGGTGGCAATGGTACCCTGGTGGTGACAAGCGTGGAGCACGGCAGTGCTGCATGGAATGCGCGGCTGCGGAAAGGTGATTTAATTTTATCAGTGAATCGAGCACCGGTAAAAACACTGAGTGATTTGAAGAAAATGGTGAACTACAGCGACAAACAGATTTTGTTTAATGTGCAGCGTGGGCAGACGGCTTTGTTTATTCTTATACAGTAAAAAAGTTTTCAGTAGGCAGTAATTTTTTTAAAATAACTGCCTACTATTTTTTCAAATCGTTATGCACCCAACGCTGACCATCTTCTGTTACTTCTTTTTTCCAGAATGGCGCATGCGCTTTCAACTCTTCCATTAAAAACCTGCAGGCATCAAAAGCCTGTGTCCGGTGCGCAGACCAGGCGGCGGTAAGTACAATAGGCTGCCCCGGAAGAATGTCACCAAAGCGGTGGATGATTAAACAATCGTCCAGCACATATTGTTGTTTGCATTGTTCACACAGCTTATCCAGAAAATGTTGCGTCATTGCAGGGTAGTGTTCCAGCCTCATGTGGCTGATGGATTCATTGATATTGAAATCACGCATAGTTCCAACAAAACTGGCAGTGGCGCCATAATGCCCGGACTGTAAATTCGTGTTCTGAAAACGTTGAATTTCATCCCAGGGGTTAAATATTTCATCCAGCAGAATTGCAGGCATGATAGAGGCTTAGCCGCCTGTCACGGGTGGAAAAAAAGCGACTTCGTCACCATCGTTAACCATGGCATTGGTTTTAACGTATTCCATGTTGATGGCACATAAGGTGTTATCGGGCATGGCCAACCTGTCTGTCGCCTGTGTCCACACAGCAAGCACATCCTGTGGTGCATCGTATGGCAGGGTGATCTGTGATTTGCCAATTTGTTCTCGCAAACTGGCAAAGAATTGTATATTGATGCTCATGGGTATTATTTTAACGATAAATGGATGAGTAGTCATGAATTTTGCTTTTATATGGTGAGTTATGGTTTTGCTGTTTGCTATTTACGACTTACTTATATTTAGGCGTTGCGGGTCTCGCCCCGCTGGCGAGTCACTCTTTTGCTGCAGCCCAAAAGAGTAACCAGAAAAGGCCGCCACAACAGCTACGCCCCTAAAAAACAGGGGTCCCCATTTAGCCGGTAACGTTATCATGCTGCGCCAGAACTCGCAAAAAACGCTCAGACATGCTGGCACAGAAAGCCCATGATAACGATACCGGCTAAATGGCTTGCTGAGGTGGATTAAAGATCAAGATCAAAAACAGTGGGGCACTTTAACTAACTGTTTAAAGATAAGCTTTTTGTTTGTGTTGTTAGGTTTTGTTTTTTTGTTATTAACTTCCTCTTTCGTTTGCTGAATTCTCTGGTATTGGTAGAGTAAATTCGCCAGGGATGGCGAATTTAGCCTTGTGCGCCCGGACGGCGCATCAAGGCGGACACGTAGGCAATACCAGAGAATTCAGGCACCCCGAACGCTTTTCTCGGGGCAAACGAATAAGGCGGCATTCTTTTGGTTACTTTTCTTTTGCTGTAGAAAGAAAAGTAACTCGCCAGCGGGGCGAGACCCGCAATGCCCTAAATAAAAACCAAACGTAAATAGCAAAAAATAAAACCCAACAATAAAAACCAACTAAACCATAACTCCAATAAAAGTGGCATAATATGCGATCAGCAGAACAGCTAAAAGAACATGCTCCATAATACACGGTAAGACAAATGACAGACGATCAGCTTAATCATTTTAATCAACGTGGCGAAGCCCACATGGTTGATGTGGGTGATAAAAATGTCACGCAACGGCGTGCAGTTGCCGAAGGCTTTATCCAGATGCAGGCTGAGACCCTGCAGCGTATTATTCAGGGCGAAAATAAAAAAGGTGATGTGTTGGGTGTGGCACGCGTTGCGGGTGTGATGGCAGCAAAAAAAACCTCAGACCTGGTGCCGCTTTGTCATCCATTACCGTTAACCCATGTTGATATACAGTTAAACACTGATGAAGGAAAGCATAGTGTACACTGTGTTGTCGAAGTGAAAACGGCCGGTTTGACCGGTGTCGAAATGGAGGCTTTAACCGCTGTGCAAATCACCCTGTTAACGATTTATGATATGTGTAAAGCCATGGATAGAGGTATGATCATGAATAACATTGGTTTAGTGAGTAAAACGGGTGGTAAATCAGGCAGCTGGGTAAAGTAAAAAAACAACAACTGGAAAATAAATAACAGGATAAAAATGAAAAATTTACGTCGTTCAATTAAATTCTTTTTTATATTTATAGCGCTGGCATTCATTGCCTTGCTTGCATTTGTCGCCACCTTTGATGCAAATAATTACAAGCCTGAGATAATTGAACAGGTTGAAAATGCAACGGGTCGTACTTTTACTATTGATGGTGATATTCATTTATCCATCTTTCCCTGGGTAGGGTTGAGCGTTGAAAATGTTGCTTTGGGTAATGCAGACGGTTTCAAAGCAAAACAGTTTGCAGCAATTCAACAACTGGATGTCAAAGTGAATGTCTTGCCTTTGATTAAAAAGGAAGTGCAGGTTAATACCATTCGTTTGCATGGATTAGATGTGTCGCTTGAAGTTGCCAGTGATAAATCAAATAACTGGTCAAGTTTGCTGCAGTCGAAGGAGGCTTCTGCAGATGAGGCATCCGCGGCAGAGGCGGCGAAGGAGGCAGCAACCGAGCAAACAATAGCAGAAGAGAGTGGGGCTATACCTTTGCAGTCCTTACAGGTGGAAGGTTTTGAGTTTGTTGATGCGACTATACGTTACGATGATCAAAGCAGTAATACCAAAGCTACCGTTTCGGAATTAAATTTAACCACCAGTGCCATTAAGTTTGATGAAGCGGTTGATGTTTCATTTGGCGCGCGTATTGAAAACAACCAGCCAGAGATAGATACAAGGCTCAAACTCACGACACAACTAATCTTAAATCAAGAGTTGACCGAGTTTAATTTACGTGATTTTGTGTTTACACTTTTAGCGCAAAAAAATGCGTTTATAGCGCAGCAAGAGGAAATTGAAATCAAAGCAAACATTGATATTTCAATGGATGAGCAGCGCGTCTCTTTAAAGCAGTTGCAACTATCTGCGCTGGGTACAACCACCCTGGCAGAAATTACCGTTTCACAATTTTTAGAAACACCAGTGATACAGGGTGATATTGAGATTCAGTCATTTAATGCGCGTTCGGTAGCGAGTCGTGCAGGTGTAGAATTACCTGCAATGGCAAAAGCCAATGCACTGCACAAGCGTCGCACTAAAAACAAAAGTAAAATTACAGGGTGAAAAATTAGAAGCCAATGATTTGCGTTTAACCCTGGATGACAGCACCTTAAGTGGCTGGCTGCATGTGCTTAATTTAAGTAAACAACAGCTGCGTTATGAGCTGGCTTTTGATCAGCTTAATCTTAACGACTATTTACCACCTGTTGTTGAAACAGCCGCTATTGACAAACAAGCGGTGGCAGGCGTTAACAGTGACAATACTAATGTTTCGGCTGCCACTGCCGCAACGGGTGATGAGAAAATTGAATTGCCTGTTGAAATGATGCGTCAACTGGATATGCAGGGTGATTTTCGTATCGCATCTTTGACCGCAAAAGAATACGATATTAAACAGTTGTTAATGTCGTTGAAAGCAGAAAAAGGTGAAATAGCGATTAAACCACTTTCAATGCAGGTTCTCGACGGGCAGGTTAGTGCTGCGGTTAAAATAAACGTGAAAAAAGAAACCCCGGCATATGCTATTAACCTTGATGTTAATCAGGTGCAGGCGGGTCCCGTTGCTAATCCATTGCTTGTGGGTGTGATGGGCGAAAAACCGTTAACAATGGATGGTGCGGTGAATATGAAAATGGATATTAAAACAACAGGTGATTCGGTTAATCAATTGAAAAAAGCCAGTAAGGGTGTAATTGTGCTTGATATGAAAGAAACCCGTGTTGATGGCTTTGATCCTGAATATTACATGCGTTCATCCATTGCCGATTACGTTAACAGCAAAGGTTTTGGTTTATCAAGCTCTATCATGGGACAATACCAGCCACGTGATGTCACCGTGTTCGACAAAATTCATAGTACAGTTAATGTAGCAAATGGAAAAGCACGTACCGATGACTTTTTGATGGATTCCTTACGTGTGAAAGTAACCGCAAAAGGCCATGCAGACATCATGCAGAATACACTGGATGTGATTTCGTCGGTTCACTTACCACGCTCTAAAACGGCGATTGAAAAGATTTTTGATGAGCCGGTATTTGTACGGATTCATGGTCCGTTTGATGCGCTGGAATATGAGCTGGACAAAGATAAACTGAAAAAATCCACAACCGATGTATTAAAGAATGAAGCAAAGGCAAAAGTAGATGCAGAAAAGCAACGTTTAAAAGACAAGGCAAAAGCCGAGCAGAAACGCGCTGAAGACAAAGCACGAGAGGAATTGAAAAAAAGCACGGATAAATTAGAGGATAAATTAAAAGACAAACTGAAAGGTTTATTTTAGCAGCATGAAGACATTCGCTGCCCGTGTACTGCACTGGTATGACCAGCACGGGCGGCATGATCTGCCCTGGCAAAAAGATAAATCCCTGTACCGTGTCTGGGTTGCTGAAATCATGTTGCAACAAACCCAGGTAACCACGGTCATTCCCTATTATGAACGTTTTATGCAAGCGTTTTCCGATGTTGCAGTCTTGGCTCAAGCATCACAGGATGAGGTGTTATTGCACTGGGCAGGTCTGGGTTATTACAGCCGCGCCAGAAACATTCATAAAGCCGCAAACATCATTAAACAGCAACATCAGGGCATCTTCCCCACACAGTATGACGATATTTTAGCGTTGCCGGGTATCGGGCGATCAACCGCAGGTGCAATTCTTGCCCAGGCCCTGGATCAGCGCCATGCTATTCTGGATGGTAATGTAAAACGGGTATTGACACGGTACCAGGCGATTGCAGGCTGGCCGGGGCAGAAGCAGGTAGAAAAACAGCTGTGGCAGTTGGCTGAAACCTGTACGCCCGAACAGAACGTTGCCGCTTATACACAAGCTATCATGGATTTAGGGGCGACGATGTGCAAGCGCTCATCGCCGGATTGTGAGAGTTGTCCGTTGAATACTGATTGCAAAGCTTTTCAACAAAACCTTGTTGCTGAGCTACCCACTAAAAAAGCCAAAAAAGCATTACCGGTAAGAGAAAAACGCTTTCTGATCATTTGTAATGAACACGGAGAGTACTTGATGGAAAAACGTCCGCCGAGTGGGATATGGGGCGGATTATGGAGTTTGCCAGAGATGGCAATGGACGAAAAAGTCGACAGTGTCGTACGGAACAACTTGCAATTAACCGTGAATAAACACCGTGACCTGCCGGCATTCCGCCATACTTTTAGCCATTTTCATCTGGATATAACGCCGTGTGAAGTGGAAGTCGAGCCGGTAATACGGACGGTAGCTGATGTCGGGCGATATCAATGGCATGCAGATATTTCCCTGTTAGCGTTAGCTGCGCCGGTGAGCGCTATTTTTCAAACAAAATAAACGTGTCTGGAACTTGACTCGCGGGCATCAAGCCTATTAAATACGCCTTCTTTTGGGGGAAGGCGTGTCATGCCTGAATGTTACCCAAAGTGTTGCCATACACCAAAATGGCCGAATAGCTCAGTTGGGTGAGCCGCGGGCAAGGAGCGGCGAACGCTAAACACGATGTTTAGCCGGGCGGAGCTAGATTGTAGAGAAGGCATGGAGCCTGAACGCTACCCATAGTGTTGCCATACACCAAAAATGGCCGAATAGCTCAGTTGGTAGAGCAGCGGATTGAAAATCCGCGTGTCGGTGGTTCAATTCCACCTTCGGCCACCATTTTACTCTTCATCTTAAACTGTTTTATTTATTGCAGGTTATGTGCAATATGTACCGAATTGAACCACTATGGTTAAATTATTCGGCTCATCCCTGAGCCTTACCCTGCGGGTTCGCTAGCGCTCATGAAAAATCGTTCCAGACGATTTTTTCCACCTTCGGCCACCATTTTTCTCTTCATCTTAAACTGTTTTATTTATTGCAGGTTATGTGCAATATGTACCGAATTGAACCACTGTGGTTAAATTATTCGGCTCATCCCTGAGCCTTACCCTGCGGATTCGCTAGCGCTCATGAAAAATCGTTCCAGACGATTTTTTCCACCTTCGGCCACCATTTTACTCTTCATCTTAAACTGTTTTATTTATTGCAGGTTATGTGCAATATGTACCGAATTGAACCACTGTGGTTAAATTATTCGGCTCATCCCTGAGCCTTACCCTGCGGGTTCGCTAGCGCTCATGAAAAATCGTTCCAGACGATTTTTTCCACCTTCGGCCACCATTTTTTCTTGATCTTAAGCATTTATTATTAACTGCTCAGGCTGGTTTACGACCATTCAATTTTTGCTCCCGGCAAAATTAGTCACCATGCGGGTAGACGTGAAAAGTCGTCCTCGACGTTTTTTCCAGCTTTGACCACAATCATTTTCCTTTATATTCAACAGCTTATAGAAACTGGTCGTGCTTATATATTAGTTAACAGCAGCGCCAGGCTGGACTTGAGAGTAGATCAGTATAATAAACCACTATGGTTAACCGGGTATTTTTACCGTTAACTAAGGTGATTCAGCCAGTTTTTCTTTTCTAAACATTATGTCCACACCATCATTTTCATGCTCATCTTCATAAAATCCAGGAACACGGTGTAAATAAACAGACTTTTACCCTTTGTAGAAGCATTAAAGGATTGTTTGTAGCGGTCGATAAAGTTTTGGACAGCTTAGGTAATTCCTATTGTTATAGAAATTACTGGCTCTATGTATGCCGTAAACCAGCTAGCTTTAAATCAACGTGATGAGCGGAATGATAAGTATAAAAATTTCAGACTATAGTGAGTCAATTACTGGACTGGTACTTTTTATAAGGAAAGTGCAATCACTGGTATTGTGTATTGACTGGATTTGTCGTGATCTTACAGATGTAGTCGCACGTTCATTAGCCGGGTTTTTATATAACTTACAGGTCGGTACAATGGACCTACGTTATGAATAAAAAGAAGGCGTTGCAGGTAACCATCGGCCTTATCGTGGCGGGTCTGCTAAGTACGCTGTTTTTGTATAGCCACTTTAGCCAGCAGCAACACCTGATGATTACCTTAACAATATTGGTTTTTCTTGGATTGATGCTAGCACGTTTGCAGTCCACCACTCATAACCTGAAAGAAACACTTGCCGATCTGGAGTTTCGTAAGCAGGCACTGAATTTATACGCTATTGTCAGCGTTACTGATACTAAAGGAAGGATTACTTATGTAAACGATAAGTTTTGCGAAATGTCGCAATATTCACGAGATGAGCTAACCGGAAAAAATCACCGTGTTAATAAATCTGGCCTACATAGTGAACAGTTCTATAGTGATATGTGGGACACCATCGGTAAGGGAGAAATATGGCAAGGTCAAGTCTGCAATCGGGCGAAAGATGGCAGTTATTACTGGTTGGAAACCACGCTGATTCCTCGGCTAAATGAGAAAGGAAAAGCATTTGAATTTTTAGGTATAAGTACCGATATTACTACCCAGAAAAATGCTGAAGATGAAATAAAATCGCTGGCGCGCTTTCCAATGGAAAACCCAGAACCCGTTATGCGTGTTAATGAATCCGGTAAAATTATCTTCCATAATGCTGCAGCAGAAATGTTATTAAATCATTGGCACACAACACAACACGAGCAAGTTGCCGAATGACTGGATAAATAAAATACAGGAAATATTAAACTTTGCTGAAGCTCAGGAAGTTGAGCTCAGCGTTGGTGTAAAACAGTATCTATTAATTATGACGCCAGTAAAAAAAGCCGGTTATGTAAATATTTATGGCCGAGATATTAGTGAGAGAAAACATGCGGAAGATTCTCTTTCATATCAGGCGAGTCACGATAGACTGACCGGCCTGGTGAATCGTTATGTTTTTGAACATGAGCTTGAAAGTGCTCTTGCCTCGGTACGGCTTCAAGATAAGCTGCATGTACTGTTATATATTGATCTTGATCAGTTCAAAATTGTTAATGATACCTGCGGTCATGTGGCTGGTGATGAATTATTATGTCAACTAAGCAATATGATGCTTAGTCTGTTCCGTGAAAACGATACCCTTGCGCGTTTGGGTGGTGATGAATTTGGTGTATTGTTACTCAACTGTAATGCAGAAACTGGCAATAGAATTGCCCATGAATTACTTAACATGATCAATCACTACCGTTTCATATGGGAGGGTCAGCAATTTACCATTGGTGCCAGTATCGGCCTGGTTGAAATCAATAAAGACAGTGACAGTATTGTCAGCATGCTAGGTCATGCGGATGTCGCCTGTTATGCTGCTAAAGATGCTGGCCGTAATCAAATCAAGATATATAACAGCGAAGATTCGGAAAGTGCGCAGCGGCACTCGGAATTACAGTGGGCATCTCATATTCCAAAAGCACTTGCTGAAGACAGCTTCCTTTTGATGGTGCAAACCATAACACCGTTGAAAGCGGATAAGAGCCTTGAGCCACACTACGAAATACTGTTGCGTATGGTGAGTGAAGAAGGTGATTTAATTCCACCGGGGGTGTTTATTCCTGCTGCTGAACGTTACAACCTTATGCCGGCCATTGATCACTGGGTGGTAGCGCATGTCTTCAATTTTTTACATAATTATGTAAATCATAATGGCACGAAAGATTTGCCTGTCCTCGCTATTAATCTTTCGGGTGAGTCTATGGGCAGTGAAGAATTACTCGCTTATATACGTGCACAGTTTGAACTTAAAATAATACCGGCTGCGAATATTTGTTTTGAGATTACAGAAACAGCGGCGATAAGCAACCTCAATAAGGCGATATCTTTTATTGAGAGCTTGAAGAAACTAGGATGTAAATTTGCGCTGGATGACTTTGGTAGTGGTTTGTCGTCTTTCTCTTATTTAAAAAGTCTGCCAGTTGATTACCTCAAAATTGACGGTGTTTTTGTTAAAGATATTGTGGATGATCCGGTCGATGCTGCAATGGTGGAAGCAATTAATCAGGTCGGGCATATTATGAAAATCAAGACCATTGCTGAGTTTGTTGAAAACGGTGAAATCATGGATATTTTGAGAAAACTCGGCGTGGATTATGCTCAGGGTTATCACATAGATAAGCCTATACCTTTAGATGAAAAGTTTCCAACTATCAAGCAGCGGGGATTAAAAAAGACGGGCTAACGAGTAGTTAGTCAAACCGAATCAGACAGTCAAAAACATTTCAACACAGAAGGGTGATTTGTTTACCCCTTTGTTCTAACGACGACTAAATCTGGTTTTGAACGTGTTTGATTGATAGTAAAAAGTTTTTCAAAGTTTGCTATTTTTAAGACATTGTTTACCTGTTCACCTGGCTGTTCGATAATAACCCTTCCGCCATTATATTTAGCACCTTCACGTAATAGTAATAGTATGCCAAGAGCCGAACTATCTATATAAGATGTATCGTTTAAATTGATATAGTAAGTAACGCCTTTTTGCATGGCAGCCTTTTTATAAGTATCGCGAAATTCCTTGGTAATCTTATAATCAAAACGACCAGTAACACTAAGGTGCATTATCTTACCGTCATTTGATATGGTTTGTTTGATCGACATGGCTCTGATTCTCGCTCAATAAAATATAAAAATGACCTACCACATAAGTATCGGAAGCTAGCTAAAAAACATTAGTTCCATAGGTTCGAAATGCTTATTTCTATAATCAGGTGTAAAATTGATCACAGAGTCATGAATATGGGCAGTAGCGCTTTGAATACAGGTGAACATGAGTACTAGCATCGCGATCCAGTCCGGTCGTCCTTCCAGTAAAATTACAATTAGCGCTGAGGCTGAGCAGGATGTCCGTCAGGCTTATTTAGTGTCCATGCGTCAGCGATTTAAAGCTGAGATAAATCGACTGACTCGTGGCGATATGCTGGTAATGCTTCAACGACGGTTATCTGACCAGGCATCGGCAGAAATTGCAAAAAACCTCAGTTTTCTGATGAGTTATGTTTATGCATGGAACTGGCTGCAGCAGAATTTGCATTGCGATTATCAGGCTGAGGTATTAAGTGCCTTTGCCAACGGGCCGCAGGCATTTTTAATGGAGATGATGCTGCGCAGCAACAGTACGGCTGAATTTATCCAGTCTTATATATTGCACTGGCAAAAACATCAGGGTCAGGCACCGTTACAGCAACAGCAATTACTGCAGCTGCTGGAGCATAAAAGCAGTTCGTCTGCCCTGGCAGAATATATCGAAACGGTGTGGAATTCGTTGCATCTTTTCGATAAAACTTTTGCTATTGCCTACAAAGATCTGGCAAAACAGGAAAAAACTCGTTATTCCGATATGCTGGGCGCAGAAGATATAGAGCGCCTGGCGCTGGTTGATAAACTGCCTGATACCGAGCCGCTGAAATCCTTCAGTAAGCTGGGGATTATTCCCGCCATGGGATGTCCGCAAACCTGCCGGCATTGCATGTTTATTTTTCGCCCCTTAATGAATAATACCGATGATCCGGGACCGCTGTATGAGATGATAAACGAGTTGACCACTTCGGTATTATTTACCGGGGGGGATTTAACGAAACATTTGCAGCATTTTTATGGTGCGATAGCGAAGATGAAAAATGTTACTACGTTTGCGATATTATTGAACGGTGATTTTGCCGATAGCCGTGAAATTACTCTACAGGTACTGGGAGAAATGGCGACTGCGGTTCGTCGCCGCCCGGTGACATGGTCTAAAGCCAAAGTCATGTTACAAATTAGTTTTGATGAATTTCATCAGGAGGTGGTGGTTGATCGTAAAGGTGATTTAACCGAGCGAATCCCCGTCACCAAGGTGGCAAATATTGTTGAAGCCGTACCTAAATTTAAAGATGAAATTCAATTGTGTTTATTGCACAAGCAGGGATATTTAAATTTTTCTATGGATTTGTTTCACAAGGGTGTGTTTGCCCGCCTGGTAAATGAACTGGGACGCCGGGGACATCAGGTGCAGGTTTTATCTTCAGCGCCTTCCTCACGTTTGAAGCGTAATCCACTAAGCCCGGATCAACCTTCACCGCTGATTAAAGATGCAACTTTTGTCTTAACGAAGTATCCCGATGTTCATCTACTTCTTACCAGCAGTACTATTGATGCCTATGGTCGCGCTAATACGATGGCATTGCATGAAGCGGTAAATGAAAGGGATTTGTTAAAACAAATGTTACAGGGCAAGGGCACCGATGGTGAGACCTTTGATAAAGATCTAATGTTCTGGTTTAATGGCTGGGCGACTTTATTCTCTGCCGTGCATATGTGTTTGGGCAATGTGTTTGAAGATGGCATGGAAATCATCCAGAAGCGTCAACTTAAAGATCCGTTAACTAATGCATTAAATCGTTTTGATTTGCGGCTACTGGATTATTATCGAGAACTTAATGATGATCTCGATGAGATAATTGAAAAATCGACCAGCCCGCATCACCTGTTTCACACCATTACTGAAGACGGTGTTATGCGTTTACATATGACCCGACGTTTGATTAAAGCGGGGACTTACTATTGCGAACGTTAGATAGCCGACCTGCCCGTCCGTGAGGCGCCGTAAATACGACCTATACGGATGTAGGAAGTGCAGATATTGCAGGAGCAAATATCTGTCATCCCTGTAGGCTTGACGGTCGCGTCCCTGCGACCGACACTCACGGACGGGCAGGTCGGCTATCTACTGAACTGTTTAGTATCGAAGTGAATAAAACTCTCAGTAGTTAGTCCGCGAATACCGCAAATTTCTTAAACCCAAAAAGTTTTTTATTTGCGTATTTTGCGTTTTTCGCGGACTGATTTAAGGTCGCTTTATTTTTATTGTTTTGATAAAAAATTAACTTCCCAGTCCCAGGCCGTGTTAACAATATCTTCTAGCTCGGCAAGTTCAGGTTGCCAGTTTAATTCTTTTTTTGCTAGCGTAGCATCGGCAACAAGGACAGCGGGGTCACCTTCGCGCCGGGGTTCGATGGTTACTTTAAAGTCTTTGCCAGAAACTTTTTTGACCACATCAATGACCTGTTTTACTGAAAAGCCTTTACCATTGCCAAGATTAAAGCGTGCACTTTTATTGTTTTTAATCATACAGTTCAGTGCTAGTGAATGAGCAATGCATAAATCGTTGATGTGTATGTAATCACGAACACAGGTACCATCATCGGTTTCGTAATCATTACCAAATACTTTTATATCGTCACGACGGCCAGAAGCTGCCTGCAGAATAAGCGGGATCAAATGTGTTTCCGGACTATGCCGTTCACCTAGTTCACCATCAGGATCAGCGCCCGCGGCATTAAAATAACGTAAGCAGGTAGAGTGTAATCCGTAAGCTTTGTCATAATCATCCAGTACCTGTTCAATCATTAATTTTGAATGGCCGTATGGATTAATTGGATGCTTATGGTGTTTTTCATCAATTGGTGTGTAATCGGGCTCGCCAAAAATAGCGGCGGTTGATGAAAAAATAAAATTCATTACTTTATAACGCAGCATGGCATCAAGCAGGGTATGTGTATTAACGACGTTATTGAGATAATACAGTGAGGGTTTAACGACGGACTCGCCAACCTGAATATATCCTGCAAAATGCATTACTGCATCAATCTCAGCCGATTTAAAAATAACATCCAGTACCGTGTGATCACCCAGGTCACCTTTTATAAAGTCGCCGTATTTTACCGCATCACGATAACCGTAACTTAAGTTGTCCAGCGTTATAACATCGTTACCGGCCAGGGCAAGTTGTTTTACCATGTGCGAGCCGATATAACCGGCACCACCTACTACAAGTATCTTCATAATTTAAGGCGACTCTGATGTGTATTTTTTTTAAGTTCTGCAACGTTATGACATTTTAATGTTAGCAAAATGTTGCATAAAAAAGTAATCATTTTCAAGAATGCAGCACTGACTGTTAATTGATTTCATAAAACTAATGCACTGAATACTTTGCCGGCGCAATTTACTGTGCCTGGTCGGGCGAGAGTATGGTGATGCGAGCACCTAAGAGGTAAGTCTCATGCCTTATTCATTTTTATATTTTATTAACGATAATACGGCAATGGATAATTTAGATTAACAGATAAATTACAAAAAAATACATTACTTAACTCTTGGTCGTGTTATAAATAAAAAAAACAATAATAATCATTGGATTACACTTGCCAGGACGAAATAATGCTACCAAAAATACTTTATGAGTTATTACCTTACATGTATTTAAGCGTGGGCGCCGGAAGTGGTCTTGTGGCTACATCAGCTCTTGTGCTGGTAGCGTCAGTATTGTTTATAGCGACAGGTATTATTGTGTTAGCGATGCGTATTAGTTATCGGCATAAAATCAGGAGCTACCGTTTATTGTAAGGCGAATTTTTTAATAGCGCGTGCTTCGTTAACCTGAAAATTTCATGCTATGACTACGCAGTTGCTGGAAAAGCTCGATGTGCAGAGATACATATTAATGACCAGTGGCTCATTATTAATTTTTTGTGGGTCTGATTCACTGAAGTTTACCTAAATGCTGCATTATTATGAACCATCCGGGTTAATCGTCAAGATATTGAGACCAGTCGCGGCTGTTATCGCCGAAAACAAAGAAAAAGGGATTGAGCAAACTGTCTTTTGTATTGTATTCAAGCGGTGTCATGTCCGTTTTGGTTATATAACCGCCCGCCTGCTCCACAATACAGTGTGCAGCGGCGGTGTCCCATTCTGATGTAAGTCCAAGGCGAGGATAAAGGTCAGCGCGGCCTTCAGCAACCAGGCAGAATTTTAATGAGCTGCCCATGCTAAGCATTTCAACATCACCCAGTTTTTTCATATATTGCTGCATCATTTCGGACCCGTGTGAGCGGCTGCCGGCAACAGAAAGTTTTGAACCGTCTAATTTTTTAACAGAGATTTTGACAGCTTCACCTTTTTTCTCAGTTTTATAGCAGCCACCGTTTTCCCAGGCATAATAATCAATATCTAATACAGGTACATTGATGACGCCGATAATGCTTTGGTGTTGATGAATTAGTGCAATATTGACAGTGAATTCGCCATTACGTTTTACAAATTCACGGGTACCGTCCAGCGGATCAACCAGCCAGTAAGTCTCCCAGCTGGCACGTTCTGCAAAAGGTAGTTTGGCAGATTCTTCCGATAATATCGGAATATCCGGGGTCAGTTCAGTCAGACGTTGCAGGATTAGATTGTGTGACGCTAAATCAGCATCAGTCAGAGGTGATTTGTCATCTTTTTCCTCTACATTAAAGCCTTTATTGTAAATAGTTAATATTGCATCGCCGGCATCGCGTGCAATGTTGACGCATTCCAGGCAGAGTTTTTCAAGGTCCAGTGTATGACTCATAATAATATTATTCCTGGTTTATCTAAAAATATCGTTCTCATGATCCTCAGGCTTTGAATGTCTTCCGAAGAACAGCTAGCTTAAAATACTTTTGCCGCGAAAAATGCAAAATAACGCAAAGAAACAAGGTTTTTTTTAATTATTTTCGCTTTTTAGTACGCGCCTCACGCGCTACGTCCTTCGGACCGTACAGGCGTACGTTCAAAATGCTCCCGGCATTTTACTGCGTCCTTTGCGGCTAAATGTTTTTGAATGCTCTCAGAGTCTGTTCTGCATGGGAATACGCATTGTATAATACATTGATGACTATAGACGCTAATAACAGAAAATTTCCTGACAAAGTCTTGCCCTGGAAAAATATTGAGACCGTATTACTGGATATGGACGGCACCCTGCTTGACCTGCACTTCGACAATCATTTCTGGTTGACCCATGTCCCAAGGTGTTATGCTGAAAAGCATGATTTATCGCATGATGAGGCGCACCAGCATTTGATGTGTCGTTATACCGAGGTTCGTGGCAGACTTGACTGGTATTGTGTTGATTTCTGGACACGTGAACTATCGCTGGATATTGAACAGCTAAAGCATGACATCGCAGAAAAAATATCAATACGTCCCGATGTCGTTGACTTTCTTTCCTGGTTAAATAAAAACAAAAAACGCGTGGTGCTGGTGACAAATGCCCACCCGGCTAGTTTGAATTTAAAAATGGATAAAACAAACTTACATGTGCATTTTGATAAAATTATTAACGCACATGAGATTGGTCTGGCAAAAGAAAATGAAGGTTTCTGGGAAAAATTACAGGATGTCGAGCCTTATAATAAAGAACGTACCATGTTAATTGATGACAACCTTGAGGTACTTGATAGTGCGCATGAATATGGTATTGGCTACTGTTTCGGTATTCAGCAACCGGACAGTCAGGGCGATGCGGTCAGCAGTGAAAAGTTTGTTGTGATTGATAGCTTTAAAGAAATCCTGCCTTAATGTATTTTTGTCAGAAAAATCGCATATTTACATTTGTTATTGCAAGGTGCTTTATCTATGACTATGCTTGTGGTCATGAAAAATACACTATTTAACATCTTACTGATACTTACGCTAATTTGTTCATGTTCTACCTATGCCGTACTGTATAAAGGTATGGATGCTGAAGGTAACCTGGTTTATTCAGATGTACCATTTGAAAGTGCAGAAAAATATACACCACCATCGATATCGATAATGGATGCACCGAAAGCCAGGGCGGATGAGAAGACTGCAGAGAAAAAGAAACCTGCGGAATTTAAATATATGAGCTTTGACATTGTCTCACCAGCACACAATGAAACAATTCGAAATGATCCCGATGTGACGGTTTCGCTTAAGCTAAAGCCGGGATTAAATACGGAGGAGAACCATAATATCTGGATGTTGGTAGATGGCAAACCGGTAGTAAAAAATACACAGAGCCTGTCAGTACAGCTGGGCCGTCTGGATCGCGGTGCACATCAACTTCAGGCGCAGATCAGAAACAAAGAAGGAAAAATAATCGTGCGCACCAGGACCGCTGTTGTTTTTATACACAATACCTCGGCGCATTGATAATGGCTGTACTGGATGGCTTATTTTTTATCCCATAATTTAAATCGGTTTTTGCAGTATTTTAATAAATCAAAATAATTTTCAAAATATAATTCAAAGCCGTCTTCCGACGGTGCGTCGTATTCACAATAATCATTTGAGTGTTCGCGGCAGATATCCGGACGCTGTTCATAAATACCGCAACCGCCATTTACCTGTAAATGCTGGCAATGCCCATCAACCAATAAAGTCCAGCCATCGTCATCTTTATATATTTTTACATTATTGTGAGACACCTGCCATAATAGTTGGCGAAAATCTTCTTTAGAGCGAGGTGTATCAATATGTTGTGTGACATAGGTGCAGCAGATTGAACCCGTACAAAAAGAGCACTTGTTTTCAGTGGTTACTTTTATGCCGTTTTTTGTAGTCATGATAAAAGCTTCCTCATGTAGAGTAATAAATCGTTTGACAATTTATTGCGCTGCACTAAATTAATCCCATTTGATTAAGTGGGCCGGAATAGTTTAAAAGATATTCACCGTTGTCCTGTTTTTTAGCAATTAAACCCAGGCTTTGTTTAGTGTTATCGCTTGCAGATGCTGTTGGCAAAAGCTTGATGTTGATTGCATAGTCAGCTTCCGGCACCAGTTCTGCCATCCCATTTATTTTAATATCGCCGCCCTGATTTTTTATCTCTGCATTAAGTAATTGTTGTTCTGATTCACGCAGTGTTATTGATACATTACCTAGAGGGACGGTGTCGGCGACGGTGACCTGGGCGTTGTTCCAGTTTATTACACCTGTGGCTAATGGTAGTTCTCCCTGTTTCCACTGTGCATGATCAATATTAAAGTTTATTAAACCGGATATTTGCACCAGTGGAATGTTGACCAGTTGCATGACTTTCTGTGCTGGTATTTTTGCCTGTAGATTTTTTACAAAGTATCTACCTAAAAATGACGTGCCAATCTCGGCGCTTATGTCATTTTCTAAATACTGGCCGTTTATATCGACTGCTATTTTTCCAGTCAGTATTCTCCATAGGGAAAAAGACCATTCGGTATTTTTAAGTTCAAAGTTATTGTCAATTAATATGGTATAGGCTTTGCCATTCCAAAGTGATCCGCTGATGCCTTGTATGGCGACAATGCCGCTGTTATTGACAGTTTTAGTAATGATACTGGCCGGTATGGTTGCAATTAACAATATAAGATAGGAAGCGACGGCGGTAAAAATGTAAACTCTTTTTTTCATAAACAACAGGCAGGGTTAAAGCCGCTCAAGCGTTAAACGGGCATTGGCTAGTCCGGGTTTGCTGGCGCGTTCAATGTTTGCACTAACAACCTGTATGCCATTATATGTCGCCAGTGTATTTAACCAGACAAGTATTTGATTGAAAGATGCATCGTTTAAGATAACTCTGGCGCCATTTTTACCTGACGATTCTATTTTGTTTACCGATGGTTTTAAACCGGCGTTATTAACAGTTTGCTCAATAATCAACGTTGCGGGTTTGTTTTTGTCGCGAACAGTGCTGCGGACGCCCGATGACTGTAAAGCACGGGTTTCTATCGCTGCCTGTTGCATCCATAACAGGATCTCTTTTTGTGACTGCTGTTTTTGTTGTTCCGCTGCAAGTCCATCATGTACCGGTTCCCATACAATAAGATAAAACAGCGTAGCGATAATAAGCAGGCCGGTTGCCGACACCATCCATTGTTCTTTTGATGGTAGTGAGTTAAACCATTGTTTGATTTGTTGCAGCTGTTGCACTAACTTCGGCCCTCTATGCGTAAGTTGCCTTTAACTTTATCTTTTTCCGAAGAGGACGAAATGATTTCGGATTTAATTTTGTTGTTGCTATTCAGGCTTTTGTTTAAGTTTTCGATGGCCTGAAGGTTGTTGCTATCCAGGCCAACATCCATTCGGTTATTTCTGAACGTTAATGATTGCAATGTTATGTTATTTTTATCTGAGCTTAATGTGCCAAAAGACTCAGCGAGCAAAAAGATTAATCCGTTGTTGCTGTTGCCGGTGCCGCTTCTTAATTCTTTTAGCTTTTGTTCCATTTGCACGCGGGGATTGATTATCTTCTGGCTTTTCGGAAATGTTTTTTTATAGACTTGTTCGATTTTTGCTTTTGTGATGTTGTTTGCGCTTTTTATCTGTGTATATTGAAAACTGGTTAAAGCTAAATTTAAAACCAGCCAGATAGCAGCCAGCGATGCAGCCAGTCGCCAATGCTGCCATAAAACGGCTGATTTTCGTTTGTTTTTGAATTCGTTCTGCAATAAATTTAGCGGTAATGCCTGTTTGTAATGGCCGCAAAAAACAACCAGCGGGTGTTTGTTATAAACAATGTCTATTTTTTCTAACTTTACGCCATTGCTTAAGTTATTCAGCTGCAGTTGATCAAAAGCGGCTGTGTTTTCCTGTTCAGTAAATAGCAGAATTTTTTCGGGCAGATTCTGTGTTTCATCCTGAAGCTTGCTGTTAAGGATATACGGTAGTACATCATGTGATAGCGCCATACCATTTAGCGTATCTGTCTGCAAATAAGACGTATCCAGGTAGTTAAGACAAACCCATTGCTGGCCATTGGCCGCGAGGCACAAAACGTCAGGAATGATTTTTTCAAGAGTAATGTTGGCTTCTTGAAAAATCTGAATAATATTTTGCAGGGTGATTTTGTCGATACCAACTACAGCCATTAAGCTGTTGTGTTTGTTTTTAGCAATAACAAAATGAAAGTTCTCAATGTCTTCAGCAATAAACTCCTCAATAGCATAAGGAACGGCCTTTAACATTTTTTGCAGGTTTTGTGTTGGCAGCTGTAGTTGATTTATGTGTAAACATTGACTGTTTAGTAAAACCACGGTGCGATGATTGCTGGCAGCCTCACTTAGCTCATCAAGCGTGCCACTGCTTATCTTTCCGGTTAGTTCACCCGCATCATTGCACAAAGCCCAAGTTGCCTGTTGAGCATGTTCTATATTGTAATGGATGAGTAGCGTTTCACTCATTTACTGGGTCTCAATCTATGCTGGCCTTTTCTATGGCGTTTAGTCTGCGTGGTTGGCAGCTGTATTACAATGTTCGCTGGGTACGCGATATTATTTTTGTTTCGCCGGAGGTGGCATCTCTATAAATAATACTGTACATAACTTTATTTGCCTGACCAATTATTGCCTGTGTTCGAAGTAAAAAGTAATCACTGCTGGTTGATAGATTTGCTGTATCCTTGATTATAGTACCTAGTTTGGCAAAAGCAGTAAATTCTTTAAGGTCGTTAAATGGGGTTTCTTCACGACGTTTTATAATATCGGATACCAGGTTTTCTGTCATTGTTGCAGACAGTGATTGTAGCACTTCAGCACTGGCTGTGTTGACGTTGATTGCTGTCTCTTCAGTGTTCGTCGCTACGGCGCAGACATAGGGCTCAATTTGTTGAAAGGTTTCACTGTCTTCAAAGCCTTTTATTAAACGTAGTTCACTAACGCTGTATAGCGGTGTATTTGCAGCGCGATAGGGGTTCTCTAAATTGAGATAATAACCATCTTCTGCACCATTTGGATTAGTGTTTTCAAGGTCAGCATCGATCCAGTCGACTATTGCCTGTGTTAAGTCATTTTCTATGCCCTGGTTTTTGAATAACTGTGACAGGCGGTTTTTTGTTGAGACGTTAATTACGCCATCTTTTACCAGCGAATTAATATTAATGCAGGCATGCAGGTCGGTGAGTGTTCCCTGTATGGAGCCACCTTCAACGGGTAGAGGCGGGATTTGTACCGCCCAGGTTTCGCTTAAATCATCAATTTTACTGTCTTTTTTATCCTGACGCAGAATTCTTTGTGACCATTCCTCTGCCGCCAATAAATAAAAATGTGCCTGATCCTGCGCAAGTAGATTGCTGGTGCGGCGAATGTCGAGCTGTAAGCGGGTGCTGATGGTGATGCTGACAGTAGCGGCAATGGTGACGATAAGTAAGGCAGTAATAATGGCAACGCCGCGCTGCTCTCGTTTCATGGGTTGTTTTATGGCTTGCTTCAGGGATCGCTTTGCCATCTCGGGACCGGGTTTGTTGGGGCAGGGTTTATTTGAGCGGAATACTGGCATTCTAAGCGTGGTTAATTCATTGCGTAGAGGCGACGAATTTCCCCCCAGTCTTTTAATTGTAGAACAATTTCGATGCCGATGAGTTGGGTGGTGTCGCCGCTTTCTGCATCACTAGCCGCATTCAAGGGTGGCCATTGTTCCTGCCACTCTGCATTTTGGTCGAGAAAACGTATTGTTACTTTGTCAAGATTGTCGATAAGGATGGTTTCTTTGGCTTCTGTTTCCTGGGCGCGGTCCATCTGCGGCCATTGCAGGCGAACCAGTGTTTCATCGTCGAATTGATAAGCGATGCGCAATAAGGAGCTGCGCAATAAATTCGCCGGATTTACCCGGCCGCCACGGGAAAATTCGATTAAGTTATCAATATTATTACCTGCGCTTAAATAGGGCTGCGAGTTACCGAATTCATCACGGATACTGCGAGGTACGATTTGTGAAAAGTCTCGGTTTAATACCGACACACTTTGTTGAATTTGCTGCAATCTTTTTAGTGCCTGCTGAGAAGATTCGCTGTTAGTAATTACATTGTTCAGACCGCCATACGCCATGACTGCCATAATGGCAAAAATTATGCTGGCAATAAGAAGTTCCAGCAAGGTAAACCCCTGCTGTTTTTTTGCAGGAGTGTTGACGTTTTTAACGTGTTGCATAACCGGTAAGAGAAGTAATGTTTTTTTCCCGGTCTTCGTCGCTGTACAGGGTGAACGTTACCTGGCGAGCATCTTTGTCTTCGGTCTCGACGCTTGTTCTTATCCAGTACCAGTCATTATTTGCCATCGTGGTAACACCTTTTTCATCACCGGGAGCAGGGAATTCTTTAGCCATACGCAGTTCGGTGAGCTCGTTAACTGCGACCCAGTGTGCCAGCGTCTTTACTTTTAAATAAGCAACGCTATTGGCCTGTGTGCCTGAGGTGCTCAGTAATGCGCCGAGTGATATTGCGATGATGGTAAGTGCCACCATGACTTCGATTAAGGTGAAGCCGGTTTGTTTATTGTAGATTGCTCGAGTTTTCATTGTAAAATTGCGCTATAGGTCGCTAATTTCGGTTTTTAGTGAGCCATCAAAAGCGCCTTTAACAAAGTAGCTGGTTTCAATACCTAATATATAAAAGCGAACATCAAATTCAGGGGTAATTTCTCCGCTGGATAATAAGTAGATTTGTGGTTTGGCTTTTGATTTTTCGTTTTCTTCTTCATTGTTTTCTTTGGATTCACTATCAAGGCTAAAACTTAGGTCTAATTTTTGTTCAGACATTGGGTCTGATGCCAGGTCAATGACGATTTCGGTTTCTTCAAGGCTGGCTTCCAGCTCCATATCCTGCGGCAATTCACGCTGGCGTAATATTTTGTCATTGTCGAGAGGCAGCCACTGGTTTTCAGTAAACCGGAGAAAGCGGTATCCATCTGTAAAAATTTCAATGGCATATTCTTCGCCGCGTAAAATAGATTCCTCAAGTGCTAGCTGAGTTAGACGCTCAAATCGATGCGCCTCTTCTTTTATATAATCCTCAGGCGAGTTGCTGCGGATGGCGAGAGTAGTATAGGTAAATAATATGGCAACAATAACCACCACGACCAGCAGTTCGATCAGGGTAAAACCCTGCTGTTTACTAGTCATGCTGTTTACCAGTCATGTCGTTTCCCGACCATGTTTATTTGCCAGGTTTTCTGGTGCTACTAGCAAAAAAAGCAGTTAGTGCAGTTGAAATTAATCCCGGTCCCATGAACCGATATCAGTGTTAGGGCCCTCACCACCAGGCGCGCCATCAGCGCCTAGTGAGTAAATATCAATGTCACCATTTTCACCGGGATTCAGGTAGAGGTATTCATAACCCCAGGGGTCTTTATTCAGTTTTTTAATGTAACCACCCTGTTTCCAGTTTGGTGGTTCCGGTGAAGCGGTGGGTTGATTAACTAAAGCATCCAGGCCCTGGTCTGTGCTCGGGTATACAAAGTTGTCCAGACGATAGATGTCCAGTGCGCTTTCCAGTGCGCGAATATCATTTTTTGCTTTTGCAGTGCGTGCTTTATCCGGGTTGTCCATGATGCGAGGGACGACTACACTGGCTAAAATGCCGATAATAACCACCACAACCATAATTTCGATTAAGGTAAAACCGGATTGATTAAATTTGTTTGTATTTTTTGACAGAGTAGACACGTATAGAAACTCCAATGTGTGCTGAATAATGATGTACGGGTTAAATTCTTTAAGGGGCCTTTGCACCAAGCAGGGGTGAAAGAAAAATTTGTTAAATTATGCCTGTGAAGCGAGAAACACAGGTAATATCTGTATATTGACAGGTTTTCCAGCAAAAAGTAGCGTTATATTAACAAATTTTTATCAATCAATGTTTCGTGTAAAGGTCTCTTTAAGCGGTTAAACAGCAAAATAATAACAAATGTCAGGCTCACTGCCTATGACAATGAGTACATCTATGCCATTAATGTTTCGTTACCACTATCACCCCAGTCATATTCTCTGGTTAATGCTATTGATAGTTTCATTTTTCCTGCAGGCTTTTGACTGGGTTGATAGCTGGCGCTTTAATCGGGATCTGGTTGAGCAGGGTTATGTCTGGTTATTATTTAGTGGGCATATTGTTCATTTAAACTGGTCGCACTGGTTGTTGAATATGGCGGGACTGTCAATAGTGGCGTTTTTCTTTAGCGGACATGCCAGTTTAAAACAATGGTTGCTGGTTATTCTGGTTTCTACCTGTGTGATTAGTGCCGGCATATGGTGGTGGCAGACGGACATTCGTTATTATGTGGGTTTGTCTGGTGTGTTGCACGGATTATTTTTATACGGCGCCCTGTGTGAAATTCGTTTTTATCCAGCTAGTGGTTATGTGCTGGTGACGGTGTTGATCGGAAAATTACTGTGGGAGTTTTTTAATGGTGCATTGCCCGGTTCGGAGGAGATGGCAGGCGGGCGGGTATTAACTGAAGCTCATCTATTAGGGGCTATTGGTGGTATTTCGGTATGGTTGGTAGAGTGGTTCTTTCAGTTTAAAACACGTCGTAGAGCTTAACCCGGATTGCATCTTTAGCAGTCACAAATTACACTGCACCCCTACAACGAGAGTGTAAAACCTGAATGCCAGATACCATTGCAGACGATTCTGTTGGAATCGTTGAAACCCTAATTATTCATTTTTCTGAAGCCTTAATGCTGCAGTGTGGTAAAACGCTGGCAGAATACGATATTGCCTATGAAGCCTATGGCGAATTGAATGCGGATGCCAGTAATGCCATCTTGATCTGCCATGCCTTATCGGGTGATCAGCATGTGGCGGGTTATCACAGTATGGATGACAAAAAGCCCGGCTGGTGGGAGTCTGCCATTGGTCCGGGCAAACCGATTGATACTAACCATTTTTTTGTGGTTTGTATTAATAATCTTGGTGGTTGTAAAGGCTCCAGTGGGCCTAATACCATTAACCCGGAAACCGGTAAATACTGGGGGCCGGATTTTCCTATTGTTACGGTTAAAGACTGGACACTATGTCAGTACCGTTTTATGAAATCACTCAGCATCGATTACTGGTGTGCGGTTATTGGCGGTAGCCTGGGGGGGATGCAGGTGTTGCAATGGAGTATTGATTATCCTGATTTAATCAAACATGCCATTGTAATCGCTGCAGCGCCAAAGCTTTCTGCACAGAACATCGCGTTTAACGAAGTTGCCCGTCAGTCGATTATGTCTGATCCTGACTTTTGTGAAGGTCATTACCTGGAAAAAAATACAGTACCACGCCGGGGCTTAATGCTGGCGCGAATGCTGGGCCATATTACCTATTTATCCGATGATGCCATGCGTGACAAATTTGGTCGTGAATTACGCGAAGGCAAGCTCAATTTTGGTTTTGACGTGGATTTTCAGGTTGAAAGTTACCTGCGTTACCAGGGGCGTTCTTTTGTTGATCGCTTTGATGCCAATACTTATTTATTAATGACCAAAACGCTGGATTATTTTGATCCTGCTGGTGACTATGGTGATAATCTGGCTGACGCATTAAAACAGACCAGTGCACAGTTTCTGGTGGTGTCATTTACCTCGGACTGGCGTTTTTCACCTGAACGTTCACGTGAAATAGTGAAAGCATTGTTGCAGGCGGAAAAAAGGGTGAGTTATATCGAAATAGAAGCTAATCAGGGGCATGATGCTTTTTTAATTCCTATTCCACATTATATGAATGTATTTGCTTCACACATGAAAAACATATCGAAGGGTTTGTCGTGAGTCAGACCATATCAACTTGCGCCAGTCATAGAAGAAGGTGGCTTGCGCGCCGACCTGGCGATTATTTCTGAGTGGATTAAAGCCGATACTAAAGTGCTGGATCTAGGTTGTGGGGATGGCACTTTGCTGGCGTATTTGCGAGATACACGAAATGTGCTGGGTTATGGGCTGGAAATTAATGCCTTTAATATCGAAGACTGTGTTGAGAGAAATATCAATGTTATTCAGGCAGATCTCAATGATGGCTTAAAAGCCTACTTTGCGGACAATAGTTTTGACTGTGTCATAATGACACAGACGCTGCAGGCGACAGAGCAGCCCGATTTACTGATTGAAGAAATGCTTGCGTGTCGGTGGTGAAGGCATCGTCACCTTTCCCAATATGGCACACTGGAGCGCGCGCTTACAGCTGGCCTTGAAAGGTATTATGCCAGTGACAAAAAATCTACCGAATCAATGGTTTAATACGCCAAATGTGCATTTGTGCACACTCAATGACTTTGAAGTATTGTGCAAAAAACACGATATTCAAATTTTGCAACGCGCGGTTGTTGATAACCACCACAAACAGGGAGGCTGGTTAATAAATTTGTTTCCTAATTTACTAGGTGAGATCGCGATTTATCGCTTTTGCCGAAATCGATAATAAGAGCGCCTCTAAAAGCGACGTCTGTCGCTTTAGTTGACAATTTTTAAGGTAATTGCTGTAATTAGCCTGCAACGAAGGCTGTTCACTGCTAGAATTCGAGATACCTGTATTTTTAATAGTATGTCTCGAATAAATGGCTAACGCACTGATTACACAGTTAAACGACCCTGTAGTGTTACAACAATTAAACCAGCGGCTGGCGGCTCTCGCGAGTTTATTGTTAATAGTAGCCTGTGCCTGGTTACTGGTTGAAGTGACCTGGCTGTTTTTCCCGCAAGAGGATGAAACCACCTTGCCCATGCAGCAACAAAATAACAAGCTGATAAATAAGCAAATACAGCAAAATAGTTTTAATAACCTGACCACGGCGAATATTTTTGGGGTGAGTGATAAAGCCGTTCCTCAAAAGCAGGTTAAAGTGCCAGAAACCAAACTTAATCTCACATTAAAAGGTGTATTGGCGGCGAATCCGATGAGCAGAGCAAGTGCCATCATTGCCAAAGGTAAGTCCGGCAAAGAAGATATTTTTAGCGTTGGTGATAAAATGTCAGGAGGTATTTTAGTTAAAGAAATTCATCCTGAATACGTGGTGCTTGAACGTAACGGTCTTCTGGAAACGTTAAAACTAGAGAAGATTAGTAGTGTTAATGGCATTGACCTGTCCAATAACCGCCAGTCACTTTCTTCTGCTGGCGCCAGTTCACCTGCAGCGGCATTAAAAGAAATAAGAGGTGACATATTAAAAAACCCGACTTCATTTGGTGATTATGCTTTGCCTGTTGTGGTCAAAGAAAATGGCAAACAAGTTGGCTATCGTTTGCAGCCGCAAAAGAAAGGGAAATTGCTTGCTGAGTTAGGAATAGAAAGCAATGATGTGATTACAACGATAAATGGTGTAAAGCTTGATAATCCTAAAAATGGTATCGTTGCTTTACGCAAATTAAGTTCAGCAAAACAATTAATCATAGTGGTGAAACGCAATGGCGCAGAAATCCCACTTAATATTTCGCTGCAATAAGTTAACTATCAGGAATTTTACATGGCCATTGTTAGACTAATAACACAGCATCGACCACACAACTTGCGTATACAGCGCAAAGTTCAGGGCCTGTTATTATCCATCTTGTTGTCATTATTTATGGTAACACAGGTTATCGCTGATGAAATTACACTTAATCTTAAAGACGCCGACATTCGTGCATTAATCAGTACCGTTTCTAAATTTACCGGTAAAAACTTTATTATTGACCCGCGGGTAAAAGCCAAAGTGACCGTTATCTCGGCAAATACACTGTCGCCCGAAGAGGTATATGAGGTTTTTCTTTCGGTATTGCAGGTGCATGGTTATGCGGCGGTGCCGACCGGCTCAGTTATAAAAATTGTCCCTGAGGTCAACGCCAAACAGGGGCCGTTACCACTCGCCGGTAAAAAAGACCGCTACCCTGATGATGAGTTGGTTACTAAAATTATTCGACTGGATCATGTGCCGGCATCACAGCTGGTTCCGATATTGCGACCACTCGTGCCACAGCAGGGGCACCTTGCTGCATACAATCCGACTAATACCTTAATTATTACTGATCATGCTGGAAACATTGAGCGCCTGGTAAAAATTATTAGCGGAGTTGATCGTCCAGATAGTGATGAGCTGGAGATTATTCCACTAAAACATGCATCCGCTTCTGAGCTGGTGAGGATTTTAAATTCACTTAATGCTGGCGGAGCAACAAAAGATGCAACTAATACAATAAAACTGGCGGCGGATGATCGCACCAACAGCATCCTGGTGACGGGTGATCGTGCTTCGCGGTTAAAAATTAGGGCAACGATTGGTTACCTGGATACGCCGCTTGAAGACGGTGGTGGCAATACTCACGTTATCTACCTGAAATACGCCAAGGCGGAAAACCTGGTCACAATATTAACCGGATTAAAAGAGCAAGGGGCAAAAACAGCTGTTGTAAGTGGCAAATCAAAAGCAGCGCCCACAAAAGTAACCTCGGGTAGCGTGATAAGTCAGAATGCAATCATCCAGGGAGATGAAGAAACCAATGCATTAATTATAACTGCTGACACAAACACAGTGAAAAATTTAAGAGCAGTGGTTCGACAGTTAGATATTCGTCGAGCACAGGTTTTAATTGAAGCGATTATTGCGGAAATTACCTTGAATAAATCTAAAACTCTGGGTGTGGGAATGGCTGTCGACGGCTCGGGCGATAAAGATAGAACCTTGCCTACCGCTATTAGTAATTTTGCAGGTATCGATGATGTACTACTATCAATAATAGGTGGTACGGCTCTGACCTCAGTGCCTCCAGGATTATCATTTGGTATCGGCGAAACAACAAGTTCTGGTGCACGTTATGGCCTATTACTGACGGCCCTGCAAAATGATACCAATTCAAATATTCTGTCTACGCCAAATATTACGACACTGGATAATGAAGAAGCAGAGTTAATCGTTGGACAGAACATCCCTTTTGTTACCGGTAGTTTTACCGGCACGGGTAGCAATAATCCCAGTAATCCTTTTCAGACCATTGAGCGTCAGGATGTGGGTTTAACGTTGAAAGTCACGCCGCAAATTAATGAAGGTGATACCGTTAAGATGGTGATTGAACAGGAAACCTCCAGTGTTATTCCGGGTACCGAAGAAATTGGTATCGCAACACGCAAGCGTTCGATTAAAACCAGTGTACTGGTCGATGATGGCGGGATATTAGTTTTAGGGGGGTTGATCCAGGAAGAAGTGAGCGATAGCCAAAGTAAGGTGCCTTTTTTGGGTGATATTCCAGTGCTGGGCTTTTTGTTCCGCTCGGAAAATACGACAAAAACAAAAGCAAATTTAATGGTTTTTTTACGTCCCAGTATCTTGCGCGACAATAAAGATGCCGCATTTGTAACCAACGAAAAATACACCTACCTTCGTGGTCTTGAAAGTGAGTCATACGATAAGGATAGTTACGGCCTGTTAGACGGCGCTGCGCCACGATTACCGCCAATGGAGCAGATTGATCGCTCTAAACAAGCAGCAGAAAAATTACAGATAGAACTAGATTCTGATATAGATGATGATCCTGGTGCAGTATTTGATGCTGACGTAGTTGATGATCCTGGCGTAAAACCTGATTCTGACGTAGATGATGATTCGGACTGGGATGATGACGATGCTTTCCTCTAATGCCAATGAAGTGGTCGCCAGTGAAACGGCTGACAATGTAACAGCAGAAATTGATGAAGACAAATTGCAGGAAGGATTTGCCGTAGCACCAGAGCCAGCACCAGCATCAGCATCAGCACCACTCACTGCACAAATATTGCCTTATGTGTTTGCCAAACGTCACGGTGTATTAATCGGACAAATTGATGACGAAACAATTAATTTATTGCACCGTAATTCACTAGATCCCATCGTGATCGCTGAAATCAGTCGTATAACACGTCGAAAACTTTCCTTAAGCCCAGTCACAGATGAACAGTTTGCCGCATTGTTAGCACAGACCTATGAGCAGGGAAGTGATCAGGCAATGGCCATGATGGAAGGTGTCGGTGATGAGCTTGATCTGGATCAGTTAGCTGAAACGCTGGAGCCGGAAGATTTAATGGAGGCGGATGATGATGCACCTATCATTCGTTTAATCAATGCACTATTAAGTGAAGCGATAAAAGTGAATGCATCGGATGTGCATATCGAACCATTTGAAAGCCGTCTGCGTATTCGTTTTCGTGTTGATGGCATGTTGCGTGAAATTCTACAGCCACCAGGTAATATTGCACCGCTGGTGATCTCACGTATTAAAGTGATGGCAAAACTCGATATTGCTGAAAAACGTTTACCTCAGGACGGCCGTATTTCTCTGCGTATTGCAGGTCGTGGTGTTGATGTTCGTGTTTCCACGTTACCCTCAGGTCATGGCGAGCGTGTGGTAATGCGTTTGCTTGATAAACATGCTGGGCGCATGGAACTTGACCAGCTGGGTATGTCGAGTAAAGTGTATGACAGTTTTTATCAATTGTTGCACAAGCCTCATGGCATTATCCTGGTGACGGGGCCAACTGGATCAGGTAAAACAACAACCTTGTATGCGGGTTTAACCGTACTCAATGTTAAATCGCGAAATATACTAACGGTTGAAGATCCTGTTGAGTATTTCATTGATGGTGTCGGGCAAACCCAGGTAAATGCTAAAGTTGATATGACATTTGCCCGTGGTTTACGCTCTATTTTGCGACAGGATCCGGATGTGGTCATGATTGGCGAAATTCGTGATTTAGAGACAGCATCGATAGCCGTACAGGCCAGTTTAACCGGTCACCTGGTATTGTCTACATTACATACTAACAGTGCAATCGGTGCGATTACCCGTTTGCGTGATATGGGCGTGGAGCAGTTTTTACTGGCCTCCAGTTTAATCGGCGTGATGGCGCAGCGACTGGTGAGAAATCTATGCCCACATTGCAAAAAACCTCATGAAATGACTGAGAAAGAGCGCGAGTGGCTGGGCATCGAAGACAGTGACCGCACGGTGATTTACAGTGCGGAAGGTTGTGTCAAATGTAATCATCTGGGTTACAGTGGTCGTAGTGGTCTGTATGAATTTATTCCAATAGATCATCAATTACACAATATGATCCACGAAGGCAAAGCTGAGCAGGACATGGAAGATTATGCGCGAACTATTTCGACCAGTTTAAGTCAGGATGGCAAACGTATGATACTTGCAGGTAATACTTCGCTGGAAGAAGTGCTTCGTGTCAGTCGTGACGACTAAACGACAATGAAAATGGAAAATAAAAACCAGAAAAAACCTAATCTTTATTTTATGCTGCTTGCTTTACATTTTTCATTTTTCATTTTTCACTTTTCATTGGTCTTTTAAAATGGCCGCTTTTGATTACATTGCACTGGACGCAAAAGGTAAAGAGCTTAAAGGTGTTGTTGAAGGGGATACCTTTCGGCAGGTTCGCCAGCTGCTACGTGACAAGGGCTTGATGACGCTTGAGATAACAGAAAGCCATCAAAAAGCGCAAACTAAAAAAAGCCGAAGCGTGGCTGCGCCGCGATTGTTGCAACGCAGCATCAGTACCACAGAGCTGGCTTTGTTAACCAGGCAAATGGCTACTTTGATTCAGGCCTCTTTGCCTTTAGATGAAACACTTGCAGCGGTTGCAAATCAAACTGAAAAACAACGAATCAAAAGCATGATTTTTGCTATTCGTTCTCGTGTGCTAGAAGGTCATCCACTGGCAGTAGGACTTGCTGATTACCCTAAAGTTTTTCCCGAATTATACCGAGCAACCGTTGATGCAGGTGAGCAATCAGGGCATCTGGATACGGTACTGGAAAGGCTGGCTGATTACACAGAAAGCCGTCAGGAAATTCAGGGGAAAATCAGGCAGGCATTAATCTATCCCGCATTTTTATCATTATTCGCAGTAGCTATCGTTGTTTTTATGATGACAAGTATTGTGCCCCAGGTGGTTTCTGTTTTTGAAGATACCGGTCAGGCATTACCCGGGCTGACATTAACCTTGATAGCGATGAGCGATTTTGTGGTTGCTTACGGTATGTTGATGTTGCTTGTTATTGTTGCCGCGGTGATTGGTTTTCAGGTGCTATTAACGCGCCCGGCTTTTGTAATGAAATACCATATGTTTTTATTTCGATTACCAATTATTCGGCGGCTGGTGCGTGGTTTGAATGCGGCAATGTTTACCCGTACATTCAGTATTCTTACCGGTAGCGGGGTGACGGTTATCGAAGCCATGAAAATTTCAGCAAAAGTGGTCGCCAACATGCCAATGCGTAAGGCCATTTTGCAGGCAACGGACCGAGTTCGGGAAGGTAGCGGCATTAAAAACGCTCTTGATCACAGTAAACTGTTTCCGCCAATGTCATTGCAACTTATTGCCAGTGGCGAAAACAGCGGTAAGTTAGAAGAAATGTTAGAGCGTGCGTCAGTGCAGCTAGAACGCGAGCAGGTAACCCTGATTGCTTATATTGTTGGTATTTTAGAACCGGTGATTATTTTAAGCATGGGGATAATGGTATTACTTATCGTGTTAGGTATTTTATTACCGATTTTCGATTTAAATTCGCTGGTTAAATAAAATTATTTTACCGCAAAAGCACGACTATAATTTTTTGTTAGCGGCGCCGCAGGCGCAGCTAACAAAAAGTTTTAATGTTTTTCTCCGGCCTCGGAAAAGCTTGTATGTTTTTTTACAATATTTGAAACAGCGATAACACCAGTCGTTTGAGAAACATCAAGCCAATCAGTCCAACCAGTGTAGACAAGTCAATTCCACCAATCGGCGGGACATATTTTTTTATCGGGTTAAGTACGGGTGCAGTCAGACCGCGCAGAAGACTGCTAACAGGATGATAAGGATCCGGGTTTACCCAACTTAAAATTGCCTGTACAAATAAAGCAACAATAAAAATATCAAAGCTAAGCGATACCAGGTCGTACAGGCCTTTGACTAACAGCTGTATTATGTTAATCGATTGCCCAGAGATGCTAAACAAAAGCAGCAGTTTGAAAATGATTAAGGTTAATACCAGTAGCAGTGTCGCGGTATCTATTTTATTGATACTGGGAATGAAACGTCGAGCAACCTTCACTAAGGGCTGGGTCGCTTTGACTATAAATTGTGATATCGGGTTGTAAAAGTCTGCGCCCGTCTGTTGCAAAATAAAACGCAGCAACATGATGGCGATATAAATACTGAAAATAGTATCAATCAAAAAGAAAAATGGATTTTCCTGACTCATTAGTTTGGCCTGTCAAAATATTGTGTTAGTTATTATGTATCTATTCAGCGTGTTTAGAATAAAGGGCGCAGCTTATTGATTTATTATGGTGGCGTTAAGCTCTACTGATCTGTTGCAGAAGCCTGATAAATACATCTGGCCTCCGTGGTACCCTGAGTAGTTACGTTATAATTTAGTCTGAACCGAGTTCGTCAGCAAGTGACATAGACCGATTATTTGCAGCTGTAAGCGCGTCAAGAACAATCTGTTGATAATTTGCCGATTGAAAACTTAAAATTGCCTGTTCAGTTGTTCCGCCTTTGGATGTCACTCTTTGCCGCAGTTCGGCCGGTGAAATACCGCTTTCTGTGGCCATACGTGCTGCCCCCAGTGCGGTCTGTAGGACCAGTTGTCGTGTTACATCTGCAGTTAAACCCAGCTTTTCGCCGGCTTGTTGCATGGCTTCCATCATTAAAAAGAAATAGGCTGGACCGCTGCCAGATACAGCAGTAACCGCATTTAGCTGCTCCTCACTATCGACCCAGATGGTTATGCCTACCGCTTGCATGATTTTTTCTGCTTGCTGTTTCTGCGTGTCTGTGACTAATTCGTTAGCGAACAAACCGGTGGCACCGCATTGTAATAAAGCGGGCGTATTTGGCATACATCGAACTATTGCCTGATTGTTATTGAGCCAGCGATTGATATCAGTGCTTTTAACGCCGGCAGCAATGGAGATAAACAATGAATGATTTATCTTGCGGCGATCAAGCTGCAGGCATACGGTCTTTAATAGTTGTGGCTTGACTGACAGTATAATAATTTCACAATTAAGTGCTTCATTATTATCGAGACTTACTTTAACCTTAAAACGCTCTTTTAATGTCTGCAGCCGCGCTTCATCAGGTTCTGAGACCGTAATGCTGGCGGCAGAATAGCCCGCATTAATTAGCCCACCAATGAGACTGTCAGCCATATTTCCGCCGCCAATAAATCCAATACCAGGCATTTTAAACTCACAATTCCAGATGTTATTAGTAGTGGGACTTTAACATACTCAGGCTAAGTGCTAAATATGGTAAAAAAATATTGGTGAAATAGTCATCGAATACAGGAAGTAAGCGGTTTTTTTAGCTATAAATAGGAGAGTCATGAAGCATTTATAATTATTAATACCAGGGGATTTTGATGGATATCGCTCAGTTACTTGCTTTTAGCGTAAAAAATGGGGCGTCAGATTTACATTTGTCGGCGGGGCTACCGCCTATGATTCGCGTTGATGGTGATGTTCGCCGCATTAATGTTGATTCAATGGACCACGAGTCAGTGCATGGCATGGTGTATGACATCATGAACGACAAGCAACGTAAAACTTACGAGGAATATTGGGAAACGGACTTTTCATTTGAAATTCCCGGCCTGGCACGTTTTCGTGTAAATGCGTTTAATCATAATCGTGGTGCCGGTGCCGTCTTTCGTACTATTCCATCAAAGATTCTAACCCTGGAAGAATTAGGCGCACCGAAGATTTTTGAAGAAATATCAGATACGCCACGTGGCATGGTGCTGGTGACCGGTCCAACCGGTTCGGGTAAGTCCACCACGCTTGCTGGTATGGTGAATTACGTAAACGAAAACCATTACGGCCATATCCTTACCGTTGAAGATCCGATTGAATTTGTACACGAAAGTAAAAAAAGCCTGATTAATCAGCGTGAGGTGCATCGTGACACATTAGGCTTTAATGAAGCCTTACGTTCGGCGCTGCGTGAAGACCCTGATGTGATTCTGGTCGGTGAAATGCGTGACCTTGAGACTATTCGTCTGGCGTTGTCAGCCGCAGAAACCGGGCATCTGGTGTTTGGTACCTTACATACCAGTTCGGCTGCAAAAACCGTTGACCGTATTGTTGATGTGTTTCCGGCAGCAGAAAAAGAGATGGTTCGTGCGATGTTGTCAGAATCGTTGCGCTCAGTTATTTCACAAACATTGCTGAAAAAAATTGGTGGTGGCCGTATTGCTGCACATGAAATTATGATTGGTACCTCAGCAATTAAAAACCTGATTCGAGAAAATAAAATTGCACAAATGTTTTCAGCTATTCAAACGGGTCAGTCAATAGGCATGCAGACACTTGACCAGAATTTGCAGGAATTATTAACACGCGGTTTAATCAGTAAGGATGAAGCACGTAAGAAAGCTGCAAATAAAGATCTTTTTTAATGGCATATAATTAATCAGTTAGGCTATAACGGTTTAAGGTTAAACGGTAATGCAAAAGATAAAAACGGGAGTGACCTAAGTGGATCGCGAAAAAGCAATAAAATATATGCACGATCTGCTTCGCACGATGGTGAAGAAAGATGGTTCGGATTTATTCATTACTGCTGGTGCAGCGCCATCGATAAAAGTAGATGGATCGATGATGCCTTTGTCTAATCAGTCACTAACTCCGCAGCATACACAGGTACTGGTCAGTGCAATCATGAATGATAAGCAGGGTGCAGAATTTGAGCAAATGCAGGAATGTAACTTTGCTATCAGCCTGCCAGGGGTTTCACGGTTTCGTGTTAATGCTTTTACGCAGCGAGGCTCCGTGGGGGTTGTGTTACGTGTTATTCGTTCTGAAATCCCATTGTTTGAAGACCTGAACCTGCCACCTATACTAAAAGATATTTCAATGACCAAGCGTGGACTGGTTATTTTTGTGGGTGCTACCAGCTCGGGTAAATCGACATCGCTGGCGGCAATGGTTGGTTATCGTAATCAGCATAGCCACGGTCATATTATTACTATCGAAGATCCGATTGAGTTTATTCATAATCATGGAAACTGTATCGTAACGCAGCGTGAAGTCGGTGTTGATACGGAATCTTATGAAATTGCACTGAAAAACACCTTGCGTCAGGCACCAGATGTTATTTTGATTGGTGAGATTCGTGACCGTGAAACCATGGAGCACGCGATTGCTTTTGCTGAAACGGGCCATTTATGTTTATCAACATTACATGCTAATAGTACCAACCAGGCACTGGACCGTATTATTAACTTCTTCCCGGAAGAACGTCGACAGCAGTTATTGATGGATTTGTCATTAAACCTGAAGGGTCTTATTTCACAGCGTTTGATTCCTACCGTATCGGGAAATGGCCGTATGGCTGCGGTTGAAATTATGCTTAACACACCGTTGATGTCTGACCTGATCTTTAAGGGTAACGTTCATGAAATTAAAGAACTGATTGCTAAATCGAATGAATTGGGTATGCAGACATTTGACCAGGCGTTGTTTGATTTATACGAATCGGATCAGATCAAATATGAAGACGCATTAAGAAATGCGGATTCCGTAAATGACCTGCGATTGAAAATTAAACTGGAAGGTAAAGATTCCAGTAATAAAGATTTAATGGCAGGGCTGGATAATATATCAATGCAAGATGACGGCAATAAGACACGGATTCGTTGATGGAGCTGGATCACTAGGTAAAGTATTAAGTCTAATAGATGATACATGCAGGTAAAACAGGTTAGCTAAGAGCAGCAGATGAATTTACAACCGTATTTAAAATTAATGTCTGAGCAACAGGCGTCAGATATGTATTTCACAACAGGTGCACCGGTGAGCGTTCGTATCGAAGGTTCCATGCGTCCTGTCGGAAAAAGCATGCTCAATCCGGGCATGACAAAAAAACTTGCTTATGATCTGTTAACACCTGCACAGATTAAAGATTTTGAAAAAAATCTTGAATTAAATCTGGGTGTTTCTTATATCGATCTGGGTCGATTCCGCATCAATATTTATATGCAGCGCGGTGAAGTCTCTATGGTTATTCGTTATATAAAAGCGGATATCCCAACACTTGATGATCTTGGCCTGCCTGAGATTTATAAAACCATGATCATGAGTCAAAAAGGTTTGGTGCTTGTTGTTGGCGCAACCGGTATGGGTAAGTCTACCTCGCTGGCATCAATGCTGGATCATCGGAATATGACTGAAAGTGGTCATATCCTGACCATTGAAGATCCTATTGAATTTATGTTTCGCCATAAAAAATGTATTGTCGGCCAACGTGAAGTAGGGCTGGACACTTTGTCGTTTGATAATGCTTTGCGTGAAGCGATGCGTGAAGCACCAGATGTTATTATGATTGGCGAAGCCAGAGATAGATCAACCATGGAGTCGGCTTTGCGTTACGCGGACACCGGTCATTTATGTTTAACCACATTACATGCCACAAATGCAAATCAAACACTGGACAGGCTGTTAAATTTCTTTTCAAGTGATGCACATAACCAGGTTTTGATGGATTTGTCTATGAATTTAAACTGTATTTTGGCGCAGAAACTGGTTAAAACAGAAGACGGTAGTCGCATTGTTGCTGTCGAAGTACTGGTGAATACTCCCTATATCAGCAAGTTGATTCGTGACGGTAATTTCCATGAAATTAAAGAGATTATGGCAAAAGGCAGTGAGTCGGGAATGAAAACGTTTGACCAGTCTTTATTCGAGCTGTTTAAGTTGCGCAAGATTGATCTGCAAGCTGCACTGGCAAGTGCGGATTCCAGGAGTGATCTTGAGTGGAAGATTAATTTCGGTGGTGGCACCAAAGAATTACAAGGTAAAGAAGAAAAACTTGAATCCCTGCAATTTCCAGATAGTCCTGGCGATGTGGATGATTAATGCAGTTAGAAATATTTTCCACAGATGAATGCGGATAAACACAGATAAGTAGCTTTTTCTGCTTTCGTCACGTGCAAAAGTAATTTACGAATAAACATCTTGTATTGATAGAAATATCCGGGTAAATTTTGACAAAAAGACAAGAAACAAAATTTTTTTATCTGTGTTTATCCTTGTTCATCTGTGGACGGGAGATTTTTTACTCACTAAACAATAAATCACCATTAACGATAGTGTGTTTGACCTTTCCCTGAAAATTCCAGCCAAGAAACGGTGAGTTTTTGCCGCGACTGTTAATGGAATCGCGGCTTAGCTGCCAGTCTTCGTTTTCATCAAAAATACAGACATCCGCATTGGCGCCAATGCCTAAGATGCCGGCACTAATGCCTAATATATTTGCCGGTGAACAGGTAATCTTATCAATTACATCACTTAGATTTAAAGATGTCTGCTGAGAAAGGCGGACACATAATGGCAGCAGGGTTTCCAGTGATGATATGCCTGCTTCAGTGCTGGCAAAGGGAGCCTGTTTGGCATCAACATCGTGGGGTTGATGATCTGAGCAAATGGCATCGATGGTGCCGTTGGCAACGGCATTTTGTAGTGCCTCCAGATCTCGCTGTGTGCGCAACGGCGGGTTTACATGGCAGACGCTGTTGAAACTGCTGATGTCAAATTCGGTGAGGTGTAACTGATGTGCGCTAACATCGGCAGTGACTGGTAGCTGTTCGTTTTTTGCGCGGGCGATCATTTCAGCGCCCTGTGCGCTTGATAAACGACCGAAATGCGCGCTTACGCCTGTTTCTGCAACTAGTTCCAGCGCGCGTCCGATGGCGATGGTTTCTGCAGAAACCGGTATGCCTTTTAAGCCCAGTCGTGTGGCAATTTTGCCTTCATGAGCGCAACCATCAATACTTAGCCAATGTTCATCGGGTTCTATGAATACGCGCATATCAAAAGTTGCTGCGTAGGCGAAAGCACGTTTAAGTATCAGTGAATTTTCGATCGGTTTGCGGCAGTTACTTAAGCCAGCACAACCTGCCTGTTTTAAGGCATAGATTTCACTTAAATGTTCACCGTGTAAACCAGCGCTTAATGCGCCGAGCATAACAACTTTACTGTGTGCAGCATTTGCAGTTTTCTGGTTAATGAATTCTACAACGGCAGGTTCGTCGATTACCGGGTCGGTATCCGGCGGGCAGCATAATGTAGTAATGCCAGCCCGGGTTGCGGCAATAGTTTCACTGCCGATGGTGGCTTTGTGTTCCAGCCCCGGTTCACGCAAACGAGCACAGCAATCCACCAGCCCCGGGATGACGGTTAGCTGGCTGGCATCGATTGTCTGTGTGTTGTCGTTTTCCGTGATGCTGTTAGCGGGTTCGATAGCCGCGATTTTGCCATTGATGATATGGATATCAGCGAGCTGGTTTATACTATTTGCCGGGTCAATCAGCTGTCCATTTTTTATCAGGATACTGTTTATTAAATTGTTGCTCACGAGTCATCACTCGCTTTGTTGACGGTATAGCCATTTTTTTTATGGCTATCCTGCTTGCTATTATTTGATTCTGGCTCCCTGCCCAAGGTCATCGTCATCACCGCCATACGTACCGAAATGCCATAAGATACCTGGTCTAGTATAACGGAGCGGGGGCCATCGGCTACACTGGAGTCAATTTCAACACCACGATTAATGGGGCCGGGATGCATTACGATAGCATCACTTTTTGCCGCCCGCAAACGTTCTTCAGTAAGACCGTATAACTGAAAATATTCCTGCTCACTGGGCAGTAGAGCGCCTTGCATGCGTTCTTTTTGCAGGCGCAGCATGATCACCACATCAGCGTCCTTAATGCCGGTTTCTAAATCATGAAACACATTCACTCCCATGCTTTCAATGCCAACTGGCAATAACGTTTTGGGTGCAATGAGACGAACATCCCCTGTGTTTAAGGTATTGAGAGCATGTATTTGTGAGCGTGCAACACGAGAATGTAAAATGTCACCAACAATGGCGACACGAAGGTTGCCAAAGTTTGCTCCCTTATTTCTGCGAATGGTAAACATATCCAGCATTGCCTGTGTTGGATGTGCGTGACTGCCATCACCGGCATTGATTACACTTATGTTGGCTGCAACATTGTTTGCGATGTAATGTGCTGCACCGGAATCAGCATGACGTACCACAAACATGTCACAGTGCATCGCCTGAATGTTTTGCAGGGTATCGAGCAGGGTTTCACCTTTTGAGGTCGCGGAGGTGCTGATGTTGATGTTTAATACATCGGCAGATAGACGTTTTGCAGCTAATTCGAAATGTGGTGCGTGTTCTTGTGCTGGCTTCAAAAAATAAATTAACGATAGTTTTACCGCGCAGCAGTGGCACTTTCTTTACCCTTTTTTCATTGATATTGGCAAAGCTTTCGGCGGTATCCAGGATTTGGTTGAGTATTTCTGTGCCCAGTCCTTCAGTGGTGAGAAAGTGTTTTAAATGTCCGTTTTTATCTAATTGTATATTCCAGGCATCGTGTCCTATTAAAGAGTCAGTTGGTTTTGTTGCTTTGTTAACCATTATAAAAGCTTAGTCCCTGGTTCTGGATACATGTTTTGTGTTGTGTTCTGTTGTAACTCGAATGCCAGTTGTTGCGGGCCGGTCAGTTTGATGTGTTCGCCTTCGTTTAAAACAATGTGTTGACCAACGATATCTGCCTGTAGCGGTAATTCGCGACCGCTGCGCTCACACAACACAACCAGGATTATGCTGGCCGGGCGACCGTAATCAAACAATTCATTCATTGCAGCTCTTATGGTGCGGCCGGTATGTAATACATCATCAACCAGAATGATATGGCGGTCGTCAACATCAGGGGGTAATTGTGATGGTTTTACAAAAGGATTCATACCAATGCGAGAGAAATCATCACGATAGAAACTGATGTCCAGAGTTGCCAGAGGGTCAGCAAAAGAGTGTTTCAGTAAGATTTAGTTGCTGGTATAGTCGTGCTGGCGACCCAAACGCCACCGGTTTGAATACCTACCATCAATGGATTAACAATTGCCTTGTCTTTAAGCAAGGTTAGTATTTTCTTTGCCAGTTGTGCCAGAAGTTCATCTGGTGTGGCTATTGGTTGCATATGATTCCTTTAAGCAATTTGAGAACGGTCAATACTTCATTTTTATATTACATTCGCCTACATTTCTACACAGCTTGCGCTCCTCGGCAATAGCTCCTCGACAACTGCTCCTGCGTTGTCCTACTACCGTACGTCCTGTACATATGCATTGCCCTGCTACCGTCTTCCATGGTCATATCGGCAATAGCTCCTCGACAACTGCTCCTGCGTTGTCCTACTACCGTACGTCCTGTACATATGCATTGCCCTACTACCGTCCATCCATGGTCATATATTGATTAAGCCAGCGCTGCACAATAATTGCAGCAGACATTCTATCAATCTCGTGTTTATTCTGCTGATTTATTTTTATATTTTCTTTGAGCATTTCTTCGGCCTGTTGGGAGCTTAAGGCCTCATTGACTTCGATTACGGGCAGTTTAAATCGTTTTTCCAGTTCATAACAAAATTGTCTCGCAGCCGCGGTCATATTATTTTCGCTGCCGTCGGTGAAATAGGGCATGCCTACAATTAATGCCTGTGGTTTCCATTGCTGTATTTCAGCTTCGATAGCGGGCCAGTCAGGATTACCATCGATCTGATTCAGCGTTTTACAGGGAGTGGCAGAAAAAGTGATGGTTTGACCGGTAGCAATGCCGATACGTTTTTTGCCGTAGTCAAAACCTAAAACACTGGTTATCTTTCGTGGGTTTAGAAATTGAAGAAACGTAAAAACTTTTTTGGTCCGCAAATAAACGCAAATAGACGCAAATAGTAAAAAATATTAAAGTGCTTTTATTTGCGTTTTTTGCGTTCATTTGCGGCAAAAACTGTTCTTGTATTTTTATGTGCGCTAGCAGTAACAATAATCAGGCATGTCCGGCATCACTGCTGAGCAATGACAAATCAACGCCAATTAATTTTGCCGCTGCTTTCCAGCGTTCTTCTACGGGTGTATTAAAGATAATCTGCTCATCTGCAGGGCAGCTTAACCAGGTATTGCTTGCTATTTCACTATCCAGTTGACCTGCTGCCCAGCCGGCATAGCCTAAGGCCACAATATTGTCTTTCGGGCCTTCATTTTTAACGATTGCCTGTAGAATATCTTTTGATGTGGTTAAGGCAATGTTATGGTCTACCTTAAGGCTGGACTGCCAGTTACCTGCTGGTCGGTGAAGGATAAAACCACGTCCCTGATCAACCGGGCCACCAATAAAGACTGGCTGCTTATCATTGAAAGTGTTTTCGGTTTCAATCGACATTTCTTTGGCAATTTGTTTCAGGGTTATGCCTGTTATCTGATTGATAATAATGCCAAAACTACCATTTTTATCATGTTCACAGATGTAGGTGACCGCCTGATTAAAAAAGCCATCATTTAGTGAAGGCATGGCGATAAGAAAATGTCCGATCAGGTTATCACTACTTGCTGTCTCAGATTGTTTTGTCTTAGTCATAAATATTTAGGATAGTGTTATGTGAGAGCTTTGGACTAAGTATCTCTTTCGCCATGGAAGCGAAAAAAAATGGTCTCAAAATGCCCATTTACAATGTGTAAACTGCGTATATCCGACACAGTGCCTTGCCATGAATAAAATCCACATCGTGTAAAGCACTCAGCGTGTTCGAATACGACTGTTGTTCAAAAATTCCCAGCTACGTGTAATATGTATGACATCAGCTTCTTTGCGAAGTTTTTTAGAAAAGGCAGAAAAGGGTGCAGCTAGTTGAACAATACGTTTTGCCGCATCATCAAGAATCTGGTGACCTGAAGACTGACGTAAATCTGTTTTAAGCAGCTTACCGTCAGCGTTTATGACAACATCCAGGATTAATGTGCCACTCAGCTTTTTTCTTCGAGCCTGATCCGGATAATTAAGGTTACCTACACGCTCTACACGATTAATCCATTCATGCATATATTTAGCGGGTGTAAACGCTTTGGTGCTTGAATTTAAATAGCGTGTTCTATCAATACTTGCCTGTTGTTCAATGCTGTTGCTGATTTCGGCTGCAAGGCGTGCTGTTTGTGTGTTTCTGCTGGTATTAGATTCATTAATGATGTTGTTATCTTCAGCTTTGGCTGATTTTTTTTCAGTATTGATTACGTATTCAGCATCATCTTGCGTGAGTAAAGCTAACTGTTCGTTATGTTTTTGTTTTTGTATTTGTTGCGCACTGCTTTGTTTGGCGATGCCAGGCTGGTTGGATAACGTGGGCGCGCTGAATAATTCCCGGGGTCTGGCTTTTTCAGCGGCTTTACCACCGCCTTGCTGTGATACCTGTGCCAGGTAATCGGCATCTTTGACATCATTCGGTGATTGGGTCTGTACCAGAATAACATCGAGAGCAGGTGTGGTTTTACTGTCAGCAGGCGGGGCTATGCTGAAAGTTACACCTAAAATGACCATGCCATGAAATATTGTGGCAAGAAAGAAGGTCATACCAAAGCGGTCATTATCGGTGATTTTTGCTTGAATTGTTCTACGTTTTTTTTTCATGATGCCCCGGAAAAATTTGGCGGTACATTTGTAATTATTATTGCAACTGCTCAGCGAGTTTAGGGTAAGGGTATAGGCTGTTGATTTATCAGGCTTTACCCTCAGAAAACAAAACGCTGAGTAGTTACTTATTATTTAAGGAATCTCTAATCAACTTAATCAGAGTTTCTTTAGCGATTAATTATAGTGCTTCGCTAACAATAATGTGTGAAGCAGATGATTTATTTAGAAATTTTATACGTTTTTTCATTGCCGGTGTTAGCTGAATATTACCATCTGCATCGACTAGCAAAACATAATGTATTCCCATTTGTTTTGCGATGTGTTGCCAGTTTTTTCTGCCAGCGACAGTAATGGCAGTGGCAGCAGCATCGGCGCGACCTGCATCCTGATGCAAAACGGTAACCGATTGTGCATCAGCTGTTGGATAGCCGGTTATTGGGTCAAGAATGTGGTGAAAGCGCCTGCCCTGATAAAAATAAAAACGTTCGTAATCGCCGGAGGTAAAAACGCTTTCATTGTGTTTTACTTCGATGCTCGCCAATATACTGTCTTCACGAGGGTGGCGGATGCCTATATTCCACGGGCGATCGCCATGCTGGCCTATCACGCTTAAATCCCCGCCGGCATTAATTACGGCGTTTTGGATATTCAGTTTTTGTAATTGTTTAATCTCAAGCTCAATGGCGTAACCTTTTGCATAAGCGCCAAAGTTTAAAGATACCGCAGGATTAATATTGATTAACTGATTTTGCTCGTTGAGTGTTAAATCACTCATTTGAGGATTATATTGTCAGTAAACGTTGAATCTGGCTATCTGTAGGCGGCTGACTGTTTTTATCCTGATATTTATGAAATTGCCAGAGATTGATTAATTTACCAATGGTTGGGTTATAAAAATGCTCACTTTGTTCGCTTAATTCTATTGAGTTTTTGATTAATGGTACCAGGTGTTCAGGCAGTGGCAGGGCAGCATCATTGCCTGGATTGACACTGGTTTTCTCTAGCTGACTATTTAATAGGGCCAAATCTCCATTGGTCCATGGTGACCAGTGTTGATGATAAAAATCAAAGTCTTTCTGTAATTGTGCAAACGCAGTCTCTGCCAGATCTTTATCAACATCATAAAGTGTGATATTTATTAAAGTGCCAAAGGCAAAAATACTGTAATTGACCTGTTTGACGGGTTGCTCACAACCGCTTAACAGCGTGACAGTAAAAACCAGCGAAGCAAAAACCCAATTTCTAAGGCCTGCTGCATTTTTTAGTTCAACTATTTTTCTAGAGGTGCATGCAAAACTCATGAGGCGACCCCTTGCGGCGTTAAAAAACTGGCTCAAAATGTGGGGGCACGCAGTGGCAAACTCCGCTTTTTCGTTAATTCTTGCCTTGCCATGAACCACCTCATTAGTTTTGCAAGTGCCTCTCTATGCATCGCATTAAATCACCTGCAATATCCAGTGAGTAGATCTGGTCAAGCTCGCGTATGCAGGTAGGGCTGGTGATATTTATTTCAGTTAAATAATTACCAATAATGTCGATGCCGGCAAACAATATGCCCTGTTGTTTCAATACTGGCGCTACCTGCTGGCATATCCAATGATCACGTTCCGTGAGCTCAACGCCGACACCCGTGCCGCCTGCAGCAAGGTTTCCCCTTGTTTCGCCGGATGCCGGGATACGGGCTAATGCATAGGGAACGGCTTGACCATCAATCAATAGAACACGTTTGTCACCATGGATGATTTCAGGAATAAACTGTTGCGCCATTACCGTACGTGATTCATTTTCGGATACGGTTTCAAGTATCACCGAAAGGTTGGGGTCTTGCGGATTAACCCGGTAAATGGATGTGCCACCCATGCCATCGAGGGGTTTTAAAATCACATCCTGTTGTGCCACCTGAAATCGTTGTTGAACAAATTCACGTAAGCGATTTTTTTTTCGGCTAACCAGAAAAGGCGTGCAACATTGCGGAAATTGCGTAATAAACATTTTTTCATTATTATCGCGTAAGCTGGCATCGTTGTTGACGATGAGGCTGCCGTGTTGCTGCGCTAATTTCAGAATATAAGTAGTAGTTATGTACTCGATATCAAAGGGTGGATCTTTGCGCATCAAAATGACGTCCAGTGAGCTTAAATCGATGTCCTGCTCTGAGCTGAAGTTAAACCAGTGATCTGGATTGTCTTCAACATGGGTGATTCGGCTATAAGCGCGGGGGATTTCGTTTTCGGTGAATAGATCGGGCTGATAGATTGTATGAATTTCCCAGTTGGATTTTTGCGCTGCAAGCATCATGGCAAAAGTACTGTCTTTTTTTATGTTTATTGACGACAGTGGATCCATGACGAAACCTATTTTGATGCTCATGAACTTCTCCTTTCTGGGTTGAAAATACGTTAGACTGATTAATTTTAACAGCAATTTGAACTGAAAAAATAACCGTTTTTTTAAGCTAGGCAAAATCTTAGCCAATATTGTGTCAGTTTCTATTAATTGTTGGCAATACACAGAATGTGGTCTACATTCAAACTAGCTAAGAGTTATTGTAAGGCATTATTAATGAGAGCCTTTTTTTAGGTTGTCAATTTTTGACATATTTAAATGGTACAGCAATGGTCGATGAGAATTTACAATGAGTGACCTAAAAGTAATGGTCATTGATGACAGTAAAACAATAAGGCGAACAGCAGAAAATCTACTTAAAAAAGAAGGTTGTGAAGTAGTGACAGCTGTTGATGGTTTTGAAGCTTTATCAAAAATTGCTGAAAACAAACCTGATATTATTTTTGTCGATATCATGATGCCACGGCTTGATGGCTATCAGACCTGCGCCCTGATAAAGAATAATAAAACATTTAAAAACACGCCGGTAATTATGTTGTCAAGTAAAGACAGTATTTTTGATCGGGCACGCGGCCGTATTGTTGGTTCGACTCAGTATTTAACAAAACCATTTACTAAGGAAGATTTAATAAGCGCCATAAAAGAACATTGTCCTTCAAAATCATAATTTAAGATTGGCACAGTAGAGTGCCATGTAAAACAGAAGAAAGGCTGGACATGATTACACGCGTACAATTGATAATAATAGAAAAATCGGTGAGTGAGTATGGCAAAAATATTGATAGTTGATGATTCGCCTACAGAAGTGCATGTATTGCAAATCATGTTGACTAAAAATGGTCACGAGGTTGTGGTGGCAACTTCTGGTGAAGACGGCGTTGTAAAGGCAGAAACAGAAAAGCCTGATTTAATTTTGATGGATGTCGTTATGCCGGGTATGAATGGTTTTCAGGCAACTCGACAAATATCAAAAAATAAAGATACCGCATCTATTCCTGTCATTATGGTAACAACCAAAGATCAGGAAACAGATAAAGTGTGGGCAATGCGTCAGGGTGCTAAAGATTACATTGTTAAACCGGTGCAGGAAAAAGCATTAATCGAACATGTGAATATGGTGCTGTCAGCGTAATAAGTTGTTGATAAGTGAAACTGGTGTTGTTGTAGGTGATAAAGAATAAACATAAATGAATACGAGTGAGCCATTTGATTTATTGCTGGATCTTGAAAGACGAACCGTTAAAAGTTCAGCTGGTTTACCTTCGCTCGACCTGGTAAAAGATGAGTGGGTAGGGGTTGGTTTCAGGATTGGAGATTCGAAGCTGATTGCAGCCATGTCAGATGTGAAAGAGATACTCGATTTGCCTGACTTTACTACGGTGCCAGGCGTTAAGTCATGGATTGTTGGTGTTGCAAATGTACGTGGTAGTTTGTTGCCAATTATGGACATGAAGGGATATTTATTGGGTGAGGATATCAAGCAGCGACATAAAGGCAGAGTCATTGTTATTAACTATAAAGGATTTAATACCGGTTTGGTTGTTGAAGAAATATATGGCATGCGGCATTTCAGAGAAAGTGATGAGACATCTGATATTCCCGAAGTACATGTAAATATATCGCCCTATATAGAGCGTGCGTTCAAGCAGGATGACGAGTATTGGCCAGTCATTAGCTTTCATGAAATGACGCATGATGAACGTTTTGTACATGCGTCTTTGTGAATATAAAAATAAAATAGTAGAACAAATAAACGTAGAGAAACTAGCTAGAGAGATTCTGTACACGCCAACAATAGAATTGGTGACACAGCAGATTGGAGATGATGTTTTATGAGCGCACAGAAAAAAAATATCGCAATTGGTAAACCGTTGATCATAATTGGCCTGTTACTGTCAGTGTTTATTATTCTTATGATCGGTAGCCTGGTTTATGTGGGAGATAAACGAGCAACTTTGCAACGTCATGTAGAATTATCGGCTGACCAACTGCTGTTATCACAACGAATGGCAACATATTCGTTAGGCGCATCATCGGGTAATGCAGAGGCTTTTGAAAATCTGTTCAAATCTCGAATTACGTTTGACAATATTTTAACGACTTTTCATTCTGGCGATGTTATTACCGCCGCATTATCTCAGAAACTGTTACCTGCACTTGAAAGTGTTGAATCAGACTGGAGAAATTACCGTAATAATGTAGAAGTTATTTTGAATGGTCGACAGGCAATTACTGAAGTTAGGGAGCTGTATCAGGTAATTGAAAGTTTTATTCCTCAAATGCTAACTTATTCTGATGAAGTTGTTGGTGTGCTGATTGAAAAGCAAGCCTCATCGCGCCAGATTTATTTAGCGACTCGACAAATGATGCTGTCACAACGTATTAAAAATAATTTGAATCAAGTTCTTGCCGGTGGTGAAACAGCCGCAGCGGCGGCTGATAGATTCGGTCGAGATGCAGCCCTATTTGGTCGCGTTCTGGAAGGCTTGTTAGAAGGTTCCAAAGGCTTGCATATTGATAAGATTACCGATAAAGAAGGGGTCGCTAAATTGCGAGAAGTGGCGATGCTGATTAGCGCGGTGAGCGATAATATTGCGGGTATTCTTGAGCTATCTCCCGAACTGTTTGAGGTAAAAGATGCTGCCAGTCTGGTGAATGGTGATGCTGAACGTTTACTTAATACACTTGAAGCATTTCAGGAGGAGATTATTGCTCAGGGTGAAGAACTCGATTTAATCCAGCTGGTGGGTGTTGGTTTTGGTGTTGTAGCAGTATTGCTTATTATCATCGGTGGCATTTTGTTGCTCAAGGAAGCGAGAAAACGTGAGGAAAGTGCGTTAGAAAATAACCGACGCAATCAGCGCGCTATTCTTCGATTGCTGGATGAGATGGCTAATCTTGCGGATGGTGATTTAACCGTGCATGCGACGGTAACTGAAGACATTACCGGTGCGATTGCTGATTCGGTCAACTTTACTATTGACGCCTTGCGCACGCTGGTAACAACAATTAACAACACCGCGTCAGAAGTGTCGCAGTCAACAGAAAAGACACAGCATACAGCGAGTGAATTAGCGGCGGCATCAAGCAAGCAGGCACGTGAGATTGCATCGGCCAGTGCCGCGGTAACCGATATGGCAGAATATATGTCAGCGGTTTCAAACGATGCAGATAACTCAGCGCAGGTAGCGCAGAAGTCGGTGGACATTGCACAAAAAGGTGCGCAGGTGGTACATAATACCATCAGCTCAATGGAAAATATTCGCGAAACCATTCAGGAAACATCAAAACGTATTAAACGCCTGGGTGAATCCTCACAGGAGATTGGTGATATCGTGGGGCTGATTACTGAGATTGCCGACCAAACCAATATTCTGGCGTTAAATGCAGCCATTCAGGCATCTACTGCCGGTGATGCGGGTCGTGGTTTTGCGGTGGTGGCGGATGAGGTGCAACGACTGGCGGAACGTGCGGGTAATGCGACCAAGCAGATTGAGGGTCTGGTTAACACTATTCAGGCAGATACTAACGAAGCGGTTAAATCAATGGAGATGAGTACCTCCGGGGTAGTGGGTGGTGCCGCCATGGCAGAGGATGCGGGTGTAGCACTGAAAGAAATTGAGTCGGTAAGTACAGAATTGGCTAGTCTCATTAAAGGTATTTCTGCTTCCACCAGGCAGCAATCGAAGGTAGCGTTATCAGTATCTGATTCGATGAATGTTATTCAGAAAATCACCCTGCAGACATCTGAAGGTACAGAGGAGACATCTACTTCACTGGCTGCATTGAATGAGTTGTCAGCTGAATTGGGCCGTTCAGTGTCCGGCTTTAAGTTGCCATCCTCTAATGATGTGGATAATGTTGATACCGTTATTTTAGAACGTCCGGCATATATTAATCTGGCATAGGTCATCAGTATAATGAATCCAGATAATACAGTTGAATATAATTCACTTAGCTGGGTAAAAGCGCAGCTGGATGATGTTTTATCTGATGCGCAAGTAAGTCTCAATGAATATATTGAGAATAAAACCGATGGTGAATTAGAAAACTGCATTGAACATTTACAATTGATTCATGGCACGCTGCAAATGGTTGAAGTGTACGGTGCTTCAATGCTTGCTGAGGAGATGCAACATACCACGGAGGCATTGCTAGAAGGTAGTGTCGAGCATGCCGAAGATGCATATGATGTTTTAATGCGTGCCATGTTGCAATTACCTGATTACCTGGAAGGTATTCAGGCGGGTAAAAAGGACGCACCTATTACATTGATGCCGCTGATTAATGATTTGCGCGCTGCGCGCAAAGAAGCATTGTTAACAGAAAGCGTTTTATTTTCTCCTGATCTGGAAAGTGCTGAATTAAGCTCAGATAGTTATGATGCAAGCACCATTGAATCTGGAAAACTTCAGGATGAAATAAAGCGCTTACGCACACATTACCAGCTGGGTCTGCTGGATTTTATTAAAAATAAAAATGAACGCGTTGGTCTACAGCGTATCAGAGCCGTATTAATCGCGCTTGAAAAAGTTTCATCCAATGATGAAGTTCGTCGTATCTGGATGGTTGTAGGCGCACTTGCTGAAGGCCTAATGAAACAGGGCATAAATAGCAATTTAAGTACCAATATGCTATTAGCCGAGGTTGATAGACAGCTGAAACTTATCCTTGATAATGGTGAAGAAAACTATTCCAAACAATACTCAAAAGAACTTATTAAAAATGCTCTATATTATGTGGGACTTTGCACAGTAGGCAGTAAATCGATTACTGCTGTAAAAGAAGCCTATCATTTATCCGATTTAATTCATCAGGAAACAGATGAGTTCGCCGCTATCGGCGGTTTGAACGCGGATCTTTTTGATACGGTGTCAAAAGGTATTACAGAAGACCTAATGAAGGTTAAAGATGTTCTAGAACTGTTTATGCAAAGTAATGAGCAGAATGTCGAACAACTTACGCCTGTTGCTGAGCAGTTAGGGAAAATTGCTGATACTTACGGCATGTTAGGTATGGGGGCTACGCGTCAGTCAATAATGGACCAGCGCGTGGTTCTGGAAAGTATTGTCAAAGGTGATACCGGTATCAGTGAGCAGATTGTCATGGGTATTGCATCAGGATTATTAAATGCAGAATCAGAGCTAAAAGATTATATCGATTCACGTTCTGGTTTTGTTGATATGAGCCCTGACAAAGAAGACCAGATCGTTCCTGCCTCAGAGTATCGGCAGGTAGTACATACGGTTGTCGCTGAAGGTTTGAAAAATTTCAGTGAAGCGAAAGAAGCTGTCTTGTCTTATCTATCAGGCATCGGTGATAAAGAACAGCTGGATATTATTCTAAATCGCCTGGAAGAAGTTCGTGGTGTTTCGATGATGCTGCCACTGGATCGTGTAGAGGCTCAAATTGAAAAACTACAGAACTTTATACGTGTTGCTTTATTAAGTAACAATCATCAGGTAAATGATAGCGAGCAGGATACTGTTGCAGATGTTGTCACTTCGATTGAATATTTCTTTGAAGCCTTGTCAGAAGGTCGGCCGGGCGTTGAACAGGGTTTAAACGCCGGTGATGAAGCAGCCTGTAAACTTGAAGAAATATCAGAGTTTTATCGTGGGCGAGAACAGGAAGGTACGGCAGAAAGCAGGGAAGAACATTTTGAAGATGTAACTGATAAACAAATGGAAGCAGATCCAGTTGAATCAGGGTCGATTGAATCGGAGCCGGCTGAAGCGAAACCTGTTGAGCTAGAAGCTGTTGAGACAGAGCAGGATAAATCAGAAACAGCAGTAACGCCACAAGCTATTGAACAGCAAGAGGTCGCACAATACTCAATTCTTGCAGATGATGCTGACGAAGAAATTGTAGAAATCTTCATCGAAGAGGCAGTAGAAGTATTAGGCGAGTTACATGAATACCTGCCTCAATGGAGAGCGAACAACGACGATGAAGAAGCCTTGGCGGTAGTACGTCGTGGTTTTCATACATTAAAGGGCAGCGGTCGGTTATTAGGTGCTGAGATGATTGGTGAGTTTTCATGGATGTTTGAAAACATGCTCAATCGCCTTATTGATAAAAAGATTACGGTTAGTGAGTCATTTTATCATGCATTAGATGAAGCGCTTGCTGTTCTGCCACAGTTAATTGAGCAGCTTAAGGGAAACCGTGAACCCATCGATAATATTGCACAGTTGATGTCAACAGCGGATGCGCTAGCCGAAGGTCGCGATGCTTCGACTAACGTAGTTGACGAAAGTGGTAGTGAGGTCGTTGATTTTGACGATGCTAGTGAAGATGAAAAAATTCACCTTGTGGATGAAGTTACTAACGAAGGTGAGATGGACGGTGTTGCAGACGCCGTTATAGATGTGAGTAGTGAATTAGATAACTTCGACAAAAAAGGCGAAGTAGATGATATTTCTGGACCGAGTGATTCTGAGCTGGAGCTTGATCAACACGAAGATGAAAACAGTATTACGTTGCATGAAATAGCCGTAGAAAATGAAGAGGATGCAATAGGGGAAGTTGTTTTATTAGATAATGAAGAAACAATTAAAGATTCAATAAACGATGCAACCCACAATAGTGGATTAACGGGTGAAAAGAAATCCATTGCAGCAGAGCTTGAACCAGGAAACGCAAATGTAGTAGACATTGCTTCAATCAACACCGACAAACAGCCAGGAAGTGGTGCAGAGTCAATTGGGCTTGTTGATAACACGGTACACGAATTTGAAATAATTATTGATGAAATTGATGAAATTGATGAAATTGATGGAAGTGTAACTGAAGACGTGCTTGATATCGATCCGATGTTGCTAAAAATTTATCATGATGAAAGCCAGGGTTATGTCGAAACTATTAGACAACTAATTGATGAAAGTGAATCAGCGAATCAGCCACTTAAAATAGACAAAAACTTAATACGTGCCTTTCATACTTTATACGGAAGTGCGCGTACCGCTGAAGTAGGGCCAATTGCGGATTTAAGTGGATTGGCTGAGAAATACATAAAAGTACGTCAGGAAAGTGGAGAAGAAAATATTCCCGACGAAGTTGTCGCTGTTTTTAAGGAGATTGAGCGGGCAATCAGTGGAATGTTATCTAAGGTCGAAGAGGGTTATTTACCTGCCAGCAATAAAGCATTACAGGACAAAATACATAAAATTGTTCAACAGGAAATACAGGCACAGTTGCAACGGTCATGGCAGGATAACGCAGCTACAAAAGAACAGCATATAACGGAAGCAACGTCATCTGACGGCCATGGCTTCACAGTTGTTGATGAACTGAATAATGACTCGAGTGATGAGATATCTATTGATATTATGGATTTATCATCAGACGCATTAAGTGATACCAATGATGATAAAAGCGCAGAACAGTCTGTTGTAATTTCTTATGGAGAGATTGATGATGAATTAATAGATATCTTCCTGGAGGAAGCAGAGGAGTTACTGGAAAACTGTGAACGCACATTAAGCAAAATTAAAAATACACCAAATTCCACAGAACACATACAACAGTTACAGCGAAATATGCACACCCTGAAAGGCGGTTCGCGTATGGCTGATTTAATCCCCGTTGGTGATTTAACGCATAACCTCGAGTCACTGGTGGTTATGGTCAGCAACCAACAAGTTGAAACGAATAAAACGTTGTTTGATTTATTACAGGAATCATTGGATGCATTAACAAATATGCTGGCGAATGTTAAAAAGCGGCAGCCGCTGATGCCAGCAGATAATTTGAATGACCGCATTGAAATGTTGATGCGAGGTGAGGCTGAAGAAAAGCGCGCAGTTGAGCGCTTTGATATTGAGTTGAGTGAGTTAGAGTCTGAGGGCGATGAAGATGAAGAACCAGAAGTAGAACCAGAAGTAGAACCAGAAGTAGAACCAGAACCAGAAGTAGAACCAGAACCAGAACCAGAACCAGAACCAGAACCAAACCAGAACCAAAACCAAAAGATATCGATATTTCTAACTTGTTAGCAGGCAGTAACGATGGAAAATCTGCAGAGAATGTTTTACTGGCATCCGATGAGATAACACCAAAAAAAGCTGAAAGTAACAAGCAAAAAACAGAGGGTCGTCCGCATTGGGGTCAGCGAGCTACTGACGTAAATTTTAAAGATTCACAGGAACAGGTACGTGTTCGCTCTGATTTATTAAATAATCTGGTTGACTATGCTGGTGAAGTAAATATTTATCATGCACGCATGGGTAAACAGATTGCAGACCTTGGATTTAACCTGTCAGAATTAACACAAACGGTTGTACGCTTAAAAGAACAATTACGAAAACTTGAAATTGAAACAGAGATCCAAATTCGATCAGGTTATGAAAAGGAGTCTGATAATTATGATGACGCTTTTGATCCACTGGAAATGGACCAGTACTCTACCTTACAGCAACTAACAAGAAGTTTAAGTGAGACTGCTGCAGATGTTGACAGCATTAACGAGATTTTAACGGATATTACTCGCGACTCTGAAACATTACTGCTGCAGGAGTCGCGAGTAAGTACAGATTTGCAAGAAGGCTTAATGCGAACCAGAATGGTACGTTTCGGCGGCTTATCTTCACGATTAGGCAGAATTGTTCGACAGATAGCAAGAGAGTTAGGTAAAGAAGTTGAGGTTGAAATCATTGGTGAAAGCAGTGAGGTTGATCGTACTGTTTTAGATCGTATTATTGCGCCAATAGAGCATATATTACGTAATGCCGTAGCACATGGTATTGAAATGCCGGAAGTGCGTAAGGCTGTTGGTAAAAATGAAACAGGTAAAATCTTAATAAAAGCGGATCGTCAGGGAACAGATGTTGTCATTAATATTAAAGATGATGGTGCTGGTATAAATGCTAACAAAGTTCGTGAAAAAGCGATCAGAAAGGGTTTGATAGCAGCGGATGCAAAACTGTCTGATCATGATGCATTACAATTTATTTTACAGTCCGGCTTTAGTACTGCTGATGAAGTAACGCAGGTTTCTGGTCGTGGTGTTGGCTTGGATGTTGTTGATAGTGAAATTAAACAGTTGGGCGGTGTGCTTGATATTGATACTGTGCAAGGAAAGGGTGTTGAATTTACTATTCGCCTGCCATTAACGCTGGCGATTAATCAGGCGCTACTGGTAAATGCAGGAGAAGATGTATTTGCTGTACCACTGGCAAGTATTGAAGGTGTCGTGCGTATGACCGGTTATGAATTGCAACGTTTTTATGATAGCAGCAATAGCCTTTATGAATTTAATAGTGTTGAATATGAATTAAAACACCTGGGTAATTTACTAACAGGGTATCAGCCAGACTATTCTAAACAGCTGCAATTATTTCCAGTTTTACTCGTACGTGTGGGTGATCAACACTTTGCTTTACATGTGGACGACATGTTGGGTAGACGTGAAATTGTGGTTAAACCTGTTGGTCTGCAAATAGGTGCGGTACGTGGTATTTCCGGTGCAACTATTCTTGCCGATGGTCGTGTGGTACTCATTCTTGAAATGTCAGCCCTGGTTGCAGCCGAAAGTCTGTTTAAACCACATATACCAGTTGAAATAGTAACCGAACCCATTGTTGATACTAAAAAAACAATTATGGTTGTTGATGATTCAATTACTATTCGTAAGATTACGGAGCGTATGCTAAAACGATATGGTATTGAGGTTGTTCTTGCAAAAGACGGAGTCGATGCCACCAGTCAGCTACAGGATAACATTCCAGACTTAATGCTACTGGATATCGAAATGCCACGTATGGATGGCTTTGAGGTGGCAAGTTTTGTCCGCAATGACACGCGTTTAAAAGATATTCCTATCATTATGATTACATCAAGAACGGGTGCTAAACATAAAGAAAAAGCGATGAAAATTGGAGTGAATCAATATTTAGGCAAACCATTCCAGGAAGATGATTTGTTAAGCAATATTAATCAAATTTTACATACCGCTTTTTAGTTAGGCGTTTTTAAAGAAGAAATTAAGAGAATAATTAATGACTGACGATTCACAATTAATTAAATGCGTCATTCTTACTCTTCGTAAGGAGAATGTTATTATCCCTAATGCTTTAGTTGCTGAAATAATTTCTGTTAAAGAAGTTGTAGAAAATGAAAATAACCCAGAGTGGTTTCTGGGTAACATGAGCTGGCGTGGTAATGATGTGCCATTATTATCTTTTGAAGCTGCGGCCGGTTATAAAGTTTCAAAAGTGAATTTGAACACGCAGGCAGTTGTCCTTTATGCGGTTGGTAAGGATGGATATGATGTTGCAAGTCCATACCTGGGATTGGTTATGTCAGGGGTGCCCCATATTAGTCGTTTTACACGTGAGCAGATTGTAATCGACAGTGAAGAACAGCAAGATCATCCCATGGTTGCGCAGAAAGTACGTATCAATGGCGCCAGAGTCAGTATCCTGGATGTTGATGCTATGGTTTGTATGGTGCAGGAATTATCGGCCTGATAGTTAAAGTTAAGCTTCGAACATCCCTTGCGACCGAGTGATACCGACCCAATTCGTACAGCCAAAAACATTAAAAGCATTTTTTACCACTGAGGCACAAAGTGCACAGAGGCAGAATTTTATTGTTAGCTGCGCCGTAGGCGCAGCTAACAATAAATCTTAAATGTTTTTTTCTGTGTCCTCTGTGGTAAATGGTTTTTGACTTGTTTTTTAACTTGCGCTAATGGCCGATTTGACCTGTTGGGTCATTTTTTAAGTTTACTGTTCCAGCAGTTCCGCTTCCATAGATAAATATACCTGATAAGCATTAATGCGATTGCCTTCATCAAATGCGGGCAGGTCTTTAAATTCTGACCAGTCAGCGTCGGCATAAACTTCATCAAATGGTGTGAAATCTTCAATGCCTGCGCCCATTACCTGCCGTAAATGAGCAAGATAATTGCGTGTTAATGAGATGGTGTTTCCGGGGTTGTTTGAGGCCGGCCCATGGCCCGGGACCAGTGAGGTCAGGCCATCGGTTTCAAGTCGGGTTAATGTTTCCAGCCATTTTTTTGAGTCGGCACTGCCAACGAAAGGAATACGTCCCTGAAAAATAATGTCACCTGAAAATAAAACTTTATCGGGTTCAATCAGCATCGTCAGATCGCCATCGGAATGTGCCTTACCCATAAAGTTAATGGTAAAAGTTAAGCCACCCAGTGTGAATTCTGTAGATTTTGAAACAGTGGTATCAGGTAATACCAGCCGCGTGTTTTCATTTACCCATGGCTCAAGCGAGAACTGACGTTCTTCTAGGCGTTCTTTCGCTACCTCAGAGTGAATGTATTTTTGTGCGCCGTAGGGAGCAATAATTTCTGCGCCTAGCTCCTCAAATACCTGTAATCCATAAATGTGGTCAGCATGAAAGTGGCTGACCACGACTTTTTTTATGGGTTGATCGGTGACTGTTTTAATTTTTTTTACCAGTTTATGGGCCAATGAGGGTGTGCCTAAAGAATCGAAAACAACCACCCCGTTACTGGTAACGATAAAACCGGCATTTGAGATAAAGCCTTCGTTGTCGGTGGCAATGCCGGGTAAACCTTCCACGTAATAAACATGGTCGGAGACTTTTTTAACTTCCATCTTGACAGAAGTCGGCGCATATTTTGTACCAGCAATAAGTGATTGACAGGTAAAAAGAAGCAAAACAAATAATAAAATTTTATTGCATATAGGCATGAGCTTCCTCATATTGTAGACGAATGATTTCTGCGTCACCCATGGGCACCATCTCGATAAAACCGTGAATATCTTCAGCTGCAAAACCCTGGCTCTGTGCTGCGATTTTACACATTTTTATAGTCAGTGCTTCACTTTCCACCAGACTTTGCGCACGGTGTACTAATTCTTTGTATTTTTCATAATTTTTAATGGCAAAAAAACTCAGCTCTTTACCATGTAAAACCAGAATAATGGACTGGTCAAAGGGGTCTGCACCAGTGATTGTGCTCAGGTAACTGGCTCGGTCTAACACGCTCTCAACGGCTTCTACTGTTTTTACGTGAACATCATAAACAACTTTTTGCGGTTTATATTTAGTCTGCGTTACATTGGCTTCGCCCCAGGGTGTGGATGCGGTTTCAGCATATACCTGCGTGCTGACAAACAAGCTAAGGTATAGAAGCAGATGAAATAGTAATTTTGGCATGAATGGTCTCCTGAAAGAACGGTAATACATAAACCCGGATATTTCACAGGAATGCAGAGTTTTTTCCAAAAAATGCATATACTGCCATGGATGGCAGGTAGTAGGGCAATGCAGGAGCAATTGCCGAGTGTTGTTGGGTATATAGTGTCCCTTTCTAATATATGATGATTCTTGACTATATGCATCTGTTTAAGGCGCATGTGGCGTTCCTGTGGAATATCCGCGTTACTATATTAGACGAACGAACAACAGATAATATTCAAAAGATTTTAGCAGGGAGTTAAAATAGCAGCGTGAGTAACCAGCTCACGCTGCTGGCTAACCTCCAGGAGGAGAGAGTTAGCGAGGCATAATCGCAGGAACTATGAAAACCTACGATAAAAATATATTAATATTTGTCGCTTTTTTTCTACTTGATTCAGGTCAATTTATTGCACATTTATTTAAAAAAACCTGGTTTTCTTAAATTTACTGTTGCTGTTTGATAAGTCGTTCTTTCTGTGGCTTTTTTAAGGATTTGATCGCATGTTCACGTTTAGTGGCTGCCGAGCGTGAAATTGAGCGTTCCTGATAAACCAGTGTTACTGGCCGTCTGCCATGTGTATATTTGGCACCGTATTTATCGATACCGTTGTGCTGATCCAGGCGTTTATTTACATCTATGGTTATGCCAGTATACAGGCTGTTGTCAGCACAGCGCAGGATGTAAACAAACCACGAATTTGTCTCAATGTTTGTCTGCTTATCAGATAGCATCAAGCCGACGCATTGATGCTGGCAGCAGTTTCATGTCCACCAGTGCCGTGACAAAAGCTTTGCCAAAGCTGGCCTCGTCTTCATAGACTAATTTATAGTATTGTATTTTCATGGTTAGAGCGCTGCCAAAAATGATCGATATAAAGGTTAATATAGAGCCTAGTGCCAATGTCGACATGCCAGTAATGCCCTGGCCAATAGTGCAGCCGAGTGCTAATACACCGCCAAAGCCCATCAATATGGCGCCAATGAAATGATGCAGAAAATCGTTGAAATCGGCAAACCATTCAACACGAAATGACCTGTTGATAAGTGACCACAGGAATGAGCCAAAAATAACGCCAAAAACTGAAATCAGGCCAAAAGTTAATAATGCCGAGTCGAAAGCACCTTTAATGTAGCCATAGGTCTGGCCAATCGGGTTGATAAAAGTGAAGGACTGCGCATTCAGCGCCCGACCGGTTAGCGGCTTGCCCTTATCATCTTCTGCCAACATGTCCCATTCTGCATAATAATCAGACAGGGAATAATGGCTGTCTTCAGCAAGGATAGTTATATTGCTACTGGTATACCACGCACTAAGGATAATTAAACCGATAATGACACCAGCAAGAATATTGTCTTTGCTGCTACGAAAGTCTGCGGCTTTAAAAACATAAAACAGCATGCCAGATGCAACCACGAGACCGGCAATGAAGCGCAGGGTCTGACTGTTTTCACTACTAATCAGCTTGCTGATCAGTGCGCCTATATCCTGATTGCTGTCTAAAGAGACCGCTAAAGGATTAAGCCAGTCATAAAATAAAACACTGTATAAGGTTTTGTCGCTATCTGGAAAAGGGTTTGTCATGTAATAAGCGATAAGTGCAATAACGATAAACACTAAAATAGATTTAATATTGCCACCGCCAATACGTATCAGTGTTTTATTGCCACAGCCGCTGGCAAAGGTCATGCCGATACCAAATAAAACCCCGCCAAGAATGTTTTCTGCATAGATCAATTGATTGCTGCGGTAGCCCGGGAATGTTTCCGTTACGTTTACCAGTGCCATGAATTCAAAAGTGCTAACACCTAGAATAGCCACGGCGATGGCAAGTATCCAGGCTCTGAAGCGACCATAATCCCCTATATTAACCATATCGGAAACAGCGCCCATGGTGCAGAAATTCGTTTTATTGACGATAGCGCCGAGAATGACGGATATAACAAATGTTGACCATAAAAAGAAGGAAAGGCTTTCAGCGAATGATTCAAAGACCATGATGTTACCTGTTTATTGATAGTGTTAATTTTAAGTGCAAGTCCATTGCCTTGGTTTAAAAGTATACTAGTTTATGTGAGAAACAGTAAGTACTGTACCAGGTGATTTTTAAAGCACGTGCAAAAGACGTGTTTATTCCCGGTAATGAAATTACATTTCTGTCATGAAATGCCTTTTAGTTTTTTCCTGCCAGGTTTTATAAAACACATCACAGCTGTCCCATTAACAGAAAAGAAATATCCGGTCTATAGAGGGTGCTGTGAAAAGCTTGGGAAATGATTGCATCCATCTGATTCATGTCTCTGGCTGTTAACGGAGCAGCAGTGAAAACATAGTTATAAAACAGTCAGATTGGGCATGAGCTACTATAAAGCTCAGCAATAAAGAATGTCAGCTGCAGCAAAGCGCTATGCCTTGCTGTTAAATTAGTTGTAACTAATGATTGAGTTAAATGTTTAATGTTTATTGCTGTTGCAGGTAAAGTGGTTTTAATAGGGAAACATTTTTTTTCGCTTGTTTGTTATTAAATGATGCTTCATTTTTAAACGCGGTTATCAGGTTCTTGCCCTTCCACAATGGTTTTTCAGAGCTGTATAGTGATTCATTTAGATGCCGAATTTCTTCGCCTAGTTGAGGCGAGCAGTACTCTGCAATTTGCGATAAGTTGGTAATTTTATGGTCGCTGTATACTGTTCTTGCCCATTCAATTAGGGCAATTCTGGTTTTTTCTGAGTCATTGTTTTTAGCATGTTTATTAACAGCCGAGACCGCAGATTTGACAGAGCTGGATGTTGAATTTGTTTTGGCTTTATCTATGACGATGTTTGATTTAGATTTTTTCAAAAGTAACATAAGTGTAACTAACCAGGCTAAGGCAAAAGCCAGTGCTAACCATTTCCAGTAAGAAACTATTAGCTGCAGATAGTGGCAATGTCGTTTGTTTTATATTATCGATAAAGTCCTGAGCGTCCTGCACTGGTTGCGTTTGAGTCGGCTTAGGTGTAGTGATAATGTTGCTACTGGCATTGCCAGTAGCGGTTAAAACCTGTTGAGGGATGGAGGCTGTTTCTTTCTTCATCTGTTTTTGTATTCCACCACTGCAATTTGATCTCAGGCAGCGTGTAAGTGCCGGCATTGGCGGGTATTAGCGCAACCTTAATCTGTTTAAGCCCGGTAATGCCGTTGCTACTTTGTCTGTTTTCGATTACAGAATTGTCGGGGTACTGCTTTAGACCGTCAATATCATTAAAGTCCAGATCAGGCAATTGCACACCCGTGAGACCTTCTGCGGCAATAGTGATAGTGCGGGTAACGGGTTCGCCAGCTTTTAAATCTTGAATATCGTCAGACCATTCTTCGATTAGTTGCAAATTGCTGGCGGGCAACCAGTCCTGCAAGTTGATTGATGCTGGATTGGCTTTAACAATAGTCTCAACTGCTTTACTGCGCAAGCGTTTTAATTGTCCACTCATACGAAACTGATCGAAGATTGTACGTGGCTGCGTGGCATTAATACGACCTTCAAATGTTAACGGATCGATTTTTAATACGCCGCTTTTTTGAGGGAAAATCGCGTAACGACGCTCAAAGACTTCATATTGAATCCCTTTACGTGTGGTTTGATAACTATCTTCAGAAATTTTTTCAATGATCGCATCTGGATCACTGGTTACAGGTTCCGATAAGGTAGCGTTAGCAATGCCTACAGTGCGTAGTAAACGAATAGTGTAAATAAGCTGAGACTGTACCCACGCTGATTCTTTGTCGAGTGAATTTTCTAGAAATATTGTTGCTGGTACGGTTGCCTGTCCTTGTGGCGTGAGGCTATCAGGTGAAGTGCTCTTGTTTACTTTAACTTGAATTGCTGGACTGGTATCTGTACCAAAGCTAATTGGAGGGATGGTAAAGCTACCAATATTTTTTGCAATCACGGCAAGGTCCCAGGTTTTTTTCAGGCTCCAGTTTCCATTGATAGAGCGCATGTTCGTGCTTTGACTGCTGCTTAGTACATCAAAATCCTGGTATATTGGAGAGAAATCCGGGTCATCATCAACACTGCTGTCAGCTTCATATACTAAATGGAATGAATCATCCAGAGCAACAGGGTTGCGACTGGTAGTTACTGTGATATTAGCGGCATTGGCAGCAGCATTTACAGTAATGCATGTCAGTGCAATAAAGACCAGTAGTGTCTGGCGTATTACCGATAATATGTTAGCTGTTGTATTTATTACCATGGTTCATTTTCATCGCTTTGATTAGGTGTTTGTTTATATTGATATAGAAACTTTCGTCTTAACAGGCCACCAGGGTCATCGGGAATTCGTTTCAGCCATTGCTCGGTAGCTTTCTCCTGTTCAGTGATTGAGGCTTCCATAGGGTTAACCTCTATTTCCCTGGGTTTATCTTCGGATTCTTTATTTTCAACGTTATCATTTTCTTTGTTATTACTGTTCTGTTCGGCATTATCCTGCTTTTTCTGCTCATGCTGATCTTTTTCATACTGACTTTGTTCTTTTTCCTGTTGCTGCTTTTCAGTTTCAGCATCACGCTGTTTGAGCTCCTGCTCTTCCTGCTGCTGACTTTCATCAGACGGCTGTTCATCAGGCCGGTGTTCATCAGATTTGTTGTTTTCGGGCTGTTGTTCTGATTGTTCACTCTGTTGCTGATTATCTTCGTTGTTCTGTGATGATGAATCCTGTTGTTTTGAATCTTTTTTCTCTGAATCTTCCTGTTGAGCTTGTTGCTGGTCAGATTTTTCCTGATCAGATTTATCTTGCTCAGATTCATCTTTGTCTGATTCGTTTTGCGGTGAATCCTGTTGTTCAGAATTTTGTTGTTGCTGCTGCAGTGCTTTTTTTACCTGTTCACGGTTATAAATAGCATCTTCATTACTTTCATTAAGTTCGATAGCTTTATCGTAAGCTTTTATGGCCTCTTCATAGTTGCCAAGTTTAGCGAAGGCATTGGCTCTATTATAAAAGCCGTCACTGTGATTGGTTTTTTCAAGTGCATCAGCGGCTGCCTGGTAATCGCCATTTCTATAATAGGCACTGGCTTTCCAGTCAGTCTGGGTGAATCCTCTGGCCGCATTTTCATTGTCGCCGGCGTTAAAGTTTTTCATGGCTTTTTGGTCGGGACTTGACCATAAGTGCTTTGTGTCCAGATAACGATTTTCTGCAGCAGCCTCTGCGTATGCAGGTTGCGGCAGGGGTAATATAAAAATCAGGATAATGGCAATCCAGCCTTTTCTAGCCCAAAATGCAGCAAAAAAGAGTAAAGGCAGTAATAACCAGTAGCCTTCTTCCTGCCATATGTCAGCATTTAGATCTTTTGTGATATTGTCCTGAGTGATTTCTGATGACTGAAAGATTTGTGTTAATTTATTTGTGTCACTGTCATCTGCATGCAGCCCGGTATAGAGGCCGCCGGCACTTAGGGCGTATTTTTGTAGTTTTTCTGCATGCAGTTTAGGTATTACGATAGCGCCATTACTGTCCTGTAAAAAACCGCTATCAAGGGGGACCGGTGCACCTTCTGCTGTGCCTGTTCCTAAAATTGACAGGCGAAAACCCTGGGAAAATATTTTTTTAATTGCATCTTCATCACCTTGTCGGATATCATCAGTAATGACTAATATATCGCCTTTAAATATTCCCGCCTGTCTGAAAAGAGCAGCAGTTTTGGTTAAAGCAATTGACAGATTACTGCCTTGTGCGGGCATCATATCTGTTTCCAGAGAGGGTGCAAGATTCGCAATAGTTGCATTATCATCAGTAAGCGGTGTAACAACAAAGGCATCAGCAGCGTAAACGATCAAGGCTGTTTGTCCGGTTTTTCTGGTTTTTAATATATCAAGCAGTTCGAGTTTGGCTCTTGCTAGTCGTGAGGGTTTTATATCGGTAGCATTCATCGACTGTGATAGATCAAGAAGCACAACTAGAGATGACTGTTCTCTATAAACGGGTTGCGGTAACTTTTTATAAACGGGGCCGGCAAGTGCAGTGATACACAGGCTGACGGCAATAAAAGTTAATAGCAGTGGATATCGGCGCCGTTTATTACTGTCTGTGGTTAATACAAAAGGTATTAGTTGCTGGTCTATAACAGATAACCAGTTTCTATTGCTCTGAGTTTTGTTGTTTGCAAAAATCAAATATAGTATCAAAGGAATGAAAGCATAAAACCAGTCGGCACGAATAAAATGCAGATTATTTAAAATAATCAAACTTTCATTTATCAAAATATTTATGCTTTCATTCATCAGAGAATATTTTTCCTGGAATGATGCGATGGGCGTTTGAAGCTGTTCAGGGAAAACTGTGGTGCATATAAAAACAATGCAAGCAGTGTAGCCAATGCTAAACTTGCGCCTAACGGGATATGAAATAACGCTTTAATGGGGCGGTAGCTTTTCACTTCTTTTTCGACAGGCTCAAGCTGGTCCAGTAAACTATAAATATTCACTAAATCGGCGGTAGTGTAGGCGCGAAAATATTGGCCACCGGTTATTTGTGCAATTTTTTGTAAGGTGATTTCATCGAGTTCTCTTGATCCGCGATTACCAATTCCTACGGTGTATATTTTTAAGCCTTTTTTTGCAGCGAGCTCAGCTGCTTTAAGCGGAGTTATTTCACCTCGATTGCTAACACCGTCGGTTAATAAAATTAAAACCCGATCATCGGAGATATTTTTTAGTATATTTGATGACGAGGATTTATCACCTCGTTGCCTTGATACTCGTTTAACGGCGAGCCCGATAGCATCGCCAATGGCAGTGGCCTGTCCAGCAAGGCCGGTAAATGCTTCCTGTAACAAGATATTTACCGTTGTTCGGTCAAAGGTAAGCGGTACCTGTACATAAGCCTGATCAGCAAATAATATTAAACCAATGCGATCACCAATTCGTTTTTCGATAAAGCTGCTTGCTACTGCTTTGGTTGCAGTGATTCTGCTTACAGAGCGTGAATTATGCCGAATTTGATGGTCCATACTTTTGGATATGTCGATAGCCAGCATCAAATCACGGCCACTAACTGGTAATTCAATTGGTTCACCTGTCCATTGCGGTCGGGCAGCAGCAACTACCAGGCACACCCAGGCAAGTGTGTAGAGCAGCAAAGGCCAGCGTGAACTTTTATTTACGTAAGCATCATTTTCCCCTATTTGATAATCAGATAAACGGGGCACCTGCAGTGCTGCATCATTGGTCTGTTTTGCGCGTGGCAGTATTAGACGTAATAAAAAGGGTAGAGGCAGTACATGCCAGCGCCCACGGCCAGAGTAATGACATCATGATGGTTGCACGCCTATGGTCTTGTTATGCGGCGAGCTTAGCCATGATTCGCATAAGCTGATTAATGCCGGTGCATCAAAATCCAGTTTTTTATCGTCCGGAAGATAAGGCGCATGCAATAATATCCGGCCTGTATCACTTTGAAATTTTTTACTGCCAGATGAATTTGTCTTTGTAGTATCAAGATAGAGCAACCAGTCGCTACCTGTTAAACCAGCAATGTTGTTAGCGGGATAATAAGTAATGCTGGCGCGACGTAAGAGAATAGATAAAGATTTGGCCAATTGTGATTTATTCTGTGTTTCCTGAAACTGTTGTTTAATCTTTTCAAGTTCAGAGCTTATCTCTCGTTTAAGCTGTCGGCTTGAATAGATTTTTCTAATAATGAAAAAAACAATAATTATGAGTAATATGCTGGCAGCAAGAATCCACCAGCCGGGTGCCACAGGCCACCATGAGATCGGCTCAGGCAGATGTATATCTCTAAGCTCTAGCGATGTATTATTTAAAGCCGGACTATTCAGGGCAGGATTATTTAAAGCTGACTCATTCATAATATTATTTTACAAACTTAAGCTTACTGACGAGCAGAACGGAACTGTGCTTTATTGCCTTTACCAGTAATGCCAAGGCCATTTTTTAATTTTTCTAAAGCACTATCGGCTGTTGAGACATGTATTAAATGTATACGATGTTGCCGACAAAATTTTTCCAGTAGATTGTTATGATTTATATACTGCTGGTGGTATTCGCTGCGGGTTTTTTTGCTGGAAGTCTGAATCTGTAACTCTTTGCTACCATCTGTTAATTTGTATGTGCCGGATACTGGCAGGTTGATTTCAATAGGGTCGCTAATGCTAATTAAAATAATATCGTTGTTACGTGAAATGTTTGCGATGTGCGATAGTGCTTTATCGTCCATATCATGAAAGTCGCTAATCATGAAAATCAGGCTGCCAGGATGGGTAACCTTGTGCAGACGAGAGACTGCTGCAGACATGTTGTGTGTTGCCGCGTTTTGACTATTTTTGTTTGAGTCAGGTGAGCTTGTTACTGGTTTGTTAGACCATGCGCTATGTTTTGTGCAGCGACCAATAAAATCCAGTACCGCGGTTTTTCCTCTGCGAGGCTTCATTTCTACGTGTTCAGCAGATGAAAAAATCAGTCCACCGATACGGTCATTATTATTTGCTGCACTCCAGGCGATTAAAGTAGCAATTTCAGAGGCGATGACCGATTTAAATTTATTACGTGTGGCAAACATCATTGATGGATTAAGGTCTAGCCAAAGCAGAATGGGTCTTTCGCGTTCTTCACGAAAAACTTTTGTGTGTGCTAATCCTGTGCGTGCAGTGACACGCCAGTCCATGTTTCGAATATCGTCACCCGCCTGATAAATTCGTGATTCATCAAACTCCATACCGCGACCTTTAAATGTAGACAGGTAGGCGCCACCCTGTTTGGCATGAATTTTACCGCTATCCAGAGGCAGCTGATTGGCTTGTAGGCGAAGTTGAATGAGTGACGGTGAACTTATCCAGGTAATGCCTTCGGCTTTTTTATCTGTGTTCATCTTTGGATCTTGTATTTTAAGGTACCGCAACACGTGAGATGAGTTCCTGTATAAAACTATCTGGTGTTATACCGTCAGCTTCCGCTTCATAACTTAAAATGACTCGATGACGTAATACATCAAAGGCAATCGACTGAATATCATCCGGACTGACAAAATCACGTTGATCTAACCAGGCATGTGCCCGTGCACAACGGTCAAGTGCGATACTTGCACGTGGGCTTGCACCGTATAATGACCAGTTAGCAAGGTCGTCGCCATAAATCGCAGGATTGCGGGTAGCCAGTACTAATTCTAATAAGTATTCTTCAAGATTTTCAGCCATGTGAACATCCAGCACTTCATTGCGTGCAGCAAAAATACTTTGTTGACTAATTTTTTCACTGCTGCTTATTTCTGCAGTCAGATTTCTGGCTTCATTACGCGCAAGTTGAAGAATTTGTTTTTCAGCCGATGCTTCGGGGTAACCAATGCTGACATGCATAAGAAAACGATCAAGTTGTGCCTCAGGCAATGGATAGGTGCCTTCCTGCTCAATCGGGTTCTGTGTTGCCATCACCATAAATAATTCAGGTAGCGGGTAGGTAATTTTGCCTACAGTAATCTGCCGCTCAGCCATCGCCTCAAGTAGCGCAGACTGAACTTTAGCCGGCGCACGATTAATTTCATCGGCTAGTACCAGATTGTGAAATAACGGACCCTGCTGGAAAACAAAGGAGCCATCTTGAGGTCGATAAACCTCGGTTCCGGTTAAATCAGCAGGTAACAAATCGGGGGTAAATTGAATACGGTGAAAATTACTTTCAATACCATCGCTTAAAACTTTTATAGCTTTGGTTTTAGCAAGACCGGGCGCGCCTTCTACCAGTAAGTGGCCATCAGCCAATAAAGCGATTAACAGGCGGTCTACAAGTTTTTCCTGACCGATAATGTGATTTTGTACGTGCTGTTTGAGACTGAGTATAGATTTTAGGTTAGGCATATTTATAGCGTTTTATTTTTATATTCAAAATTAACTGACGTTTTCTGACAGTGAAAGTTCACTCCCAAAAGGGAGGCTATCTTATCGTTTTTTGTGGTGTAATATGTGTATGAATTTTAAATTTTCAACATCAGGTGCTTCTTTACTACGAAAATATCGTAGCAGGAGGATAATCGGGAAGTTGGTGAGCCGCATACGGCAAACCCAACGCTGCCCCCGCAACGGTGATTGGTGAGATTTATTCGACCACTGCGAAGATTGTGTTCGTGGGAAGGGAATGAATCATGTGTCCGCTTAGATAATCAGCGGGGTACACACCATAAGCCCGGAGACCGGCCTGATGTTTTTTATAAATACAGTCGCGGAGGGCGACACCGTATAGTGCGCTCCGTTGTCTTCCCTGGTGCTGCTCTATCCTTGTTGCCTCCATATTTTGGAGGATTTCATGAACAAACTTTTAGTTATTGGTGTTGTAGTCACTACGGCAGGCATTTCTTTACCTGTCCATTCTGATGCAGAAGTGGTGGCAACGAAAATACCAGCAGTTGTTGTCAGTGCTGCCCGTACTGAGCAAAGCACATTAACGACACCGGCCAGTATCACCGTTATCACGCGTAAACAGATCGAAGACAGTGGTTCCAGGCACATTGTTGAAGTATTGCGTGGCCAGGGCGGTGTGCAGATTAACGACCTTTACGGTGACGGCAGTCGAGCCACCGTTGGTATGCGTGGCTTTGCTGAGAGTGCCGGATCTAACACACTGGTGCTAGTTGATGGGCGCAGACTCAATAACCCGGATATCGCATCCCCCGACCTAAACAGTATCGCGCTTGATGATGTTGAACGCATCGAGATCGTGCAGGGCAGTGCCGGTGTCCTGTTTGGTGATCAGGCAGTTGGTGGTGTGATCAATATCATCACCCGCAAACCGGGCGCGTTAAGACATTCATTAAAACTGTCTGCAGGCAGCTATAACACTGTCGACATCCATGGTATGACTTCGCAGGCACTGGATAATGGCATTAATTACCGAGTTTCACTTGATCTGCGTGAGACTGATAATTACCGTGAACATAATGAAGTCTCTTATTTAAATGGTTTCGCTAAACTCGGTTATAACTATGACAGTGGTTTGGTATTTGCCGAGCTGCAATATATTGATGATGAACTCAATACGCCGGGAGCTTTATTTGCTGATGAAGTAGCGGCTGATCGTAGGCAGGTTACGCCAAATTTTGTTAATGATTTCTCAAATGCTGAAACCACCGTTGGTCGTTTCGGGCTGGCGCAGGAACTTGGCAGTAGCTGGTCATTCGAAGGCGAACTGACCGGCAGAAAGTCTGAAGGTGTGTTCAGGTTGAGTTCTGCAGCATTTGGTGCTGAAACAGAGAATGCTACACAGGATCGAAAAATACTTGAATTTACCCCGCGATTTATCGGATTTATTCCATCACTGAAGAACACCATGCTGACCTTGGGTGCTGACGTGGTTGAAAGTGATTATAAATTGAGATCACGCTTTGGTGAGCAGGTCAATGATCAGTTTCAGCAATCATTATACGTGCAAGCGGTAATTCCAGCAACACAATCACTTGATATCACAATAGGCGTCCGTTACGCAGAAGTGGAAAATTAGCTTCGATCGATGGTATCCGTTTCCCCCATTCCACTAACTCGTCGAAACAGATAAATGATGATATAACTGGTTGGTACTTTTGGTCATCGCATATCAAGCAAACCAAAACTGGCGTGTACTAGTCAGGGCTGATCAGAATTATCGCTTTGTCAAAGTTGATGAGTACACTAATGCTCAGCCATTCCCTTACCTCCCAGTACAGTTATTCTAAAAACTCAGGAAGGACTGTCACTGGAAACAGGCGTTGAATGGGTGAGCGGTAACAATAATGCAAAATTTCTGGTTTATCAGCTTGATCTGGACAATGAGATTACCTTTGATCCGGTTAATTTTATCAATGTTAATCTGGATGAAACACGTCGTACTGGATTTATTACCAGCGGTCGCTGGCAAAGCAGTAAGCGCATAGGGCTAGGAGCAAGTTACAGCTATACAGATGCCGAAGTGTTGAGTGGCGCATTCAGCGGTAAAGAAATCCCGTTTGTTGCCAAACATAACGGCTTGATCAGCGCCGATTTTCAGGCCAGTGATAGCTGGCTGGTATATGGTGAATGGCTGGCAATCAGTGAAAGAACTTTTGCAGGCGATTTTAATAATGCATTTAGGCAAGCTACCGGGTTATGGTCTGGTCAATATCAAAGCTGAATACAACATAAATGATTTCACCTTCAGCGGCAGAGTAAATAATGTGTTTAATAAACAATACTCTGATGTCGGACAGTTGGGGACTGATCCGAACACCTTCGCACCGAGTGAAACTTTTTTTCCGTCACCAGAAATCAACTTTTTGCTGACAGCAGCATGGAATTTCAGATAATCTAGACAGATGGAAACCACAGCAAAACCTATTGTTGCAACTACCTCACTGTCATTCCTGCTACATGGTGCGGCATTTGCGGGCTTATTGCTGATTTACGATCAGCTAACGGCTCCGGATGGGGGCGTTGGCCGTGGTGTAGAAATTGAGTTGATCAGTTCGGCTCTGGTTTCAGATCAGCAGGAAGCCGACGTGCCGCGTAGATCGGAAATAAAATCGGAAACGAAGCCGGTTAGCTCATCTGAAGCTCGGATGCATGCGACACAAAAGAAGTTTGCTGAAAATATACTGACTTCTCCAGTTAGTAGACAAGCCATTACTGTTATCGGCTCTGTTACTGAGCCAGTTGCTACCGACGTAGTGGAGCAGAGCAATGCTGAGCAACTCTATAATCTTCAGCAGAATCAATTGAGTACAAATGCAAGTGAGAGCACGGCAGACATGGCACAATCAACCAATGCCTCGCAACAGCAACACACCATACTTGAGTTATTGCACAGGCGAATCAGTGATAATAAAGAATATCCTTATCTGGCGCGCAGACAGCGTCGAGAAGGGATTGCTACGGTTGCTTTTGTGTTGCATCCGGATGGTAAAATTGAAAACACACACCTGGTTACATCAAGCCGCGCGACAGCACTTGACCGTGCAGCTTTATCAGCGGTAAAACAGATCGAACCTTTTACACTCGCACAGGAATACCTTGAACATGCTGAAGAGTTTCAGGTTGATATCGAGTTTGAGCTACTTTAACCTGGAAATCGCAGTTGACCGCTCTATTGAGGCTTTAACGACATGATTCCAAACAGGTTTCCAGCACTACAGGATTTACTAATTGGGTTAGTCCGCTACGGGCTGAATTGCACGGTTTTCGCTGCGCATGGCTGCGTTATAACTCCTTGGAATGGAGTAGCCATTCCGCGTCGCTATGCCTTGCCCTGCACCCCGAAAACCGCACACTCCAATCCGTCCAACTGCGGTTTCCAGGTTTAACGCCTTCATCGTATGGCTAACAGACTGACAAAAATCTATACACGTACCGGCGATGACGGCACTACCGGCATGGCTGATGGTACACGCGTGGCGAAGGATGACTTGCTGGTTCATGTCATTGGAGAGGTTGATGAATTGAATAGCCAGCTGGCCGTTGTTGCCTGTCACGCAGCCGATGATTTTTCCGGGTCAATCAAAGCCATCCAGAACGAATTGTTTAATGTGGGCGCCGAACTCACATTGGGCCAGGTAATAATCAAACAGGAAAACATAAACAGGCTGGAACAAAATCTGGATGCGTTAAATCTGACGTTAACACCGCTAAAAGAATTTATTCTGCCCGGCGGCGGTCTTGCCGCATCTCACTGTCATGTGGCGCGGGCCATTTGCCGTCGTGCCGAACGTTCTTTAGTTCGCTTGAATAAGCAGAATGAACTAAATAGCTATCTCATGGCTTATATTAATCGTTTGTCTGATTATTTGTTTGTACTGGCCCGTGTGCTTAGTAAGGCGGAAGGTAAGGAAGAAACCTACTGGCAGTCGACTCGAATTAAAAATTAATTAGCCGTGTACGAACTCATCGTTGGCCCGCACAATGACCCCATAAGCTGGTCGAGAACTGGCGGTTCTATCAGCCCGGATATTTCATAGGAGCGCTGAAAATACAGCCTAACATTATGATTATATTGAGGAATGTTCGTATATTAGCAAAGTGCATTATGTACCCGTGACCACTCTGCAGTTTTTTGGAAAATTCTGCATTCCTATGAAATATCCGGTTAGAATGTCTGTTATCGGTCACCAACCCTCTATGTCAGAATAGTTGTTGCCAGGCTTTATTCATTTAGTTTCTGGTAATTGTCACAGCCAATTTTATTACCATCATCGCAAGCTTTTCCAAACCATTCTTTTGCTATCGCCCTGTTTTGTTTAACACCTTCACCGTTTAAGTAAACTATTCCTAAGTTAGACTGAGCCTTGGCCGAACCTTGTTTAGCCGCTTTTTGGTACCATTTTACTGCCTGTTTATAATCCTGTTTAACGCCGTAGCCAATGCCATACATAATACCTAAACTATTTTGAGCCTCAGCGTCACCCTGATCAGCAGCCATTCGATACCACTTTACTGCTTGCTGGTAATCCTGCTTAACACCTTCGCCATCGTTATACATAATACCCAGTTTATATTGAGCACTAGCGTCACCCTGATCAGCAGCCTTTCGATACCACTTGATTGCTTGCTGGTAATCCTTATTAACGCCGCGGCCAAAGTAATACATCGAAGCTAGTATGTTCTGAGTATGAGCATTAGCCGTACTTGCATGTGGTTCGATCTTTTCAATTGCAGTTATATAATCACCGTTGTCGTAGGCTACATAGACCTGCCTCTATATCGAGATCAGCTTTCTCAGAAGCGTAAATAGTGGGCGTTAAAAACATAGCTAGAAGTAAAATGATTGCACGATTCATAGTGCGCTCCAGTAAGGTACTTGAAGCGGTTAGTATACCAATGAACAGGGCTGTAAAATATATTATTTACTATCACTGCTCCCCCGTTAACTGCCAGAGACATGAATCGGACACACTATCAACGACCATCACCCGCAAAACCTGCACTTCCACCGTCCATGGTGGTCGGCTGCGGGTATTGAGCCGCCATGGATGGCAAAAAGCGATGAAAAGTTTGTATAATCAAGGTATGACAAGTATCGGCATTGACCTCGGCGGCACAAAAATTGAAGGCATCGCATTATCTGATGCGGGCAATGAGTTATTCCGTCACCGCATATCCACCCCGCAGGGTGACTATCAAGGCACATTGCAAAGCATTGCTGATTTAATAAACAAGATTGAAGTAGCTGTTGATGAAAAAGGCAGTATCGGCATCTGTACGCCTGGTGCTTTATCACCTGCCACAGGTTTAATGCGAAACTCCAATTCGGTATGTATGAATGGCAAGCCTGTGTTCACTGATTTGCAGGAGCTACTGCAGAGAGAAATTCGTATCGCCAACGACGCGAATTGTTTTGCACTGTCAGAAGCGATTGACGGTATTGCAAAAGATGTGACCGTCGTTTTTGGCGTGATCATTGGTACCGGTACAGGTGGTGGCGTGGTCATCGATAAAAAAGTGTTAGTCGGGCCAAATGCAATAGCTGGCGAATGGGGACATAATCCACTGCCCTGGCCGCAAGATTATGAACTGCCGGGCCCGGAGTGCTATTGTGGTAAACACGGCTGTATTGAAACCTGGTTGTCAGGCCCCGCTATAGTTCGAGATCATGAGCTGCATAATAATGCTTTTATTGATGCAGAAATGCTCGATAATAAGGCGCGTTTTGGTGATGAAGACGCTAATGAAACGCTGCAACGCTATGAAGATCGTATGGCTAGAAGTCTGGCACATGTGATAAATATTTTAGATCCTGATGTGATCGTACTAGGTGGTGGAATGGGTAATATAAAACGTCTGTATAAAAATATCCCTGATATATGGGGTGATTATGTTTTTTCTGATACAGTGAATACAAAGCTGCTAGCGCCATTACATGGTGATTCATCAGGTGTGAGAGGAGCGGCATGGTTATGGAACAAGTAGACAAATCACAGAATATCTCATTAAAAACGTCATTCGGTCCTTATTGCTTACAACGTTATCCCGTTCGTAAAAAAGAAACCTTAAGGGCATGGGATGCGGCAGATGAATATATACTGGATTATCTCGAAAAAAATGATCTTCTCTATCAGGGTGTTTCCCTGTTGATACTTAATGATAATTTTGGTGGTTTATCAATTCCATTAAATCAATATCAGCCTGTGGTGATGACAGACTCTTTTTTATCTATGCAGGGTATATCAGCAAATTTAAAAAACAATGATATTGATTATGAGTCAATAACCATTATTAACAGTTTACATGCACCAGATAGTGTTCTGGATGGTGGGTCTAATAGTGGCGTGGCTGACATTGTTCTGATTAAAGTGCCTAAAAGTCTGGCGATGTTAGAAGATCAGTTGCATCGTATACGTCCATCGCTCAGTAGTTCGACAATAATTATTGCTGCGGGCATGACAAAACATATTCACATGTCGACTATGGATTTGTTTGAAAAAAACATTGGTCCAACGACAACGTCAATTGCACATAAAAAATCGCGACTAATATTTAGTCATTTTGATGCTGATTTATCTGTCCCGGAAAATCCTCATCCTGGTAAATATAAACCTGGTTACCAGCTGGATGATACGGATCTGGAAATAATCAATCATGCTGCTGTTTTTGCAAGAGAGAGGCTTGATATTGGTACGCGGCTTTTTATCGAGAACTTACCGGTAGATGAGAGATATAAAACCATCGTTGATTTAGGCTGTGGCAATGGTGTGTTGGGGTTGATAGCAGCAATTAAAAATCCTGCTGCAGATTTGATATTTACCGATGAATCTTATATGGCGGTGGAATCATCTATCAGTAATTTTATATCAGTATTCGGCGAAACGCGTGAAGCAGAGTTTTTACAGACAGACTGTTTGCAGGGTGTGGAAGATAATAGTGTGTCATTGATTTTATGTAACCCGCCATTCCACCAGAATAATGCAATTAATGATGATGTGGCGTGGCAGATGTTTACCGAGTCCAAAGCAGCATTAGAAGATAAAGGGGAAATATGGGTTATTGGCAACCGTCATCTGGGTTACCACGCAAAACTAAAACATTTGTTTGGTAATTGTGAAGTAATGGCCAGCAATAAAAAATTCACACTGTTAAAAGCGATCAAATAATAGCGTTAACGAATTAATGCAGCGTTCAGCAGAAGGTTTACTGGCGGTACATGTCGCCGTGTTGATCTTTGGTTTTACCTCATTATTTTCCAAGTTACTTACTTTGTCTGCCCTGGATATCACTTTTTATCGCAGTATTATTGCGTTTCTTGTTATCGCGATTTATCTCGCTTATAAAAAACAGTCCTTTTTATTAGATAAGACACAAGATTATTTGATGGCAGGTTTGTTAGGCACTCTGATGGCGATTCACTGGGTCAGTTATTTTTATGCTATGCAGGTATCTACTGTTGCTATAGGTGTTATTGCCTTATTCACTTTCCCGGTAATTACGGTTTTTCTGGAGCCGCTGTTTCATGGCGAAAAGCCACATAGTGCCGATATCATTAGTTCGATTGTTGTATTGTTTGGCATATATCTTATCGTGCCGGATTTTTCTCTGGATAACAGTACAACGTTGGGTGTTGCCGCAGGTATTTTTTCTGCATTTATGTTGTCGTTGCGTAATATTATGCAGCGACGGTTTTTTTCTGGTTATTCTGCAAGTCAGGCATTGTTTTATCAGTCGTCAGTTGTCGCATTAGTATTGTTCGTCTTTATTGATAGCGAAATGGCTAACATCAGTGATAGGCAATGGTGGTTACTGATTCTACTCGGTGTTGTGTTTACCGCTTTACCGCATACCCTGTTTGCCCATGGTTTGTTACACTTGAAAGCAAAAACAGCCAGTTTGATTGCATGTGTACAGGTTGTTTATGCTGCTGTGTTCGCCGCTTTGTTTTTGGGAGAGTGGTTAACTCTAAATGTCGTTCTCGGTGGTTTGATTGTTGTATCTGCCGCAATGTACGAGTCATTGTCTAAAAAGTCTGCTTAACTATGATAAAAAAGGCACGAGTAGATTTTAGTGTTAACATTTGAAAACCTTCCAGTAGTTAATGAAACACACAAAAGATAACCAGAAAGGTACGGAACATGAGATTTTTTATTATTGTATTAATGACTCTATTATCTGCAAAAGCTGCTTTAGCTGGCCCTTATGTTGGTATTGGTATAGGTTCGGCTTCTTATAAAGCTGACTTAACAAGTTTAGGTGGCGGTAATTTAGACGATAATGGTACTGGTACCAAACTTTACGGTGGTTATGGCTTCAATAAATATTTTGCTGCGGAAGCCGCTATCTATAATTTTGCAGAAGCCAGTGTCGGTGCCTTTGAAGTAAGCCCCGGTAATTTTGCTAGTGGCTCAGTTAGTATGAAGGGTGTTGGTGCTTACGCGGTTGGTATGTACCCGGTAAGCAAAAAAGTTAACTTAATGGCGAAACTGGGTGTATTAAGTTGGGATGCTGATTTGCAGGCAAATAATAACACGGCTACGAATGACGGGACTGATGTTGCATATGCTTTGGCAGCATCTTATGGCTTTACCAAGGAATTATTAGTCACGGCTGAGTGGGAGTCCTTTGATTCTGATAATCCGGAATTATCTATGCTTTCTCTGGGATTTCGTTTTAACTTCAGGTAAAAGCTAAAAAAAATTAGTCCGCGAAAAACGCACTGAAATGTCGGGAACATTTTGAACGTACGTTAGTATAGTCCAGAGGACGTAGCGCAGGGAGTGCGCAGTAAATAACGCAAAGGTTGATACATAAAAATAAAGTAACTACTCAGTGAGTTTTTCGGGGGGAGATAAGGGTTATAGATTGCTGATTTATCGGGCTTCTGCAACAGGATGTTGCAGCAGAGCTTACATGGATGTATTCACGCGTCCTGATAAATCAGCAATCTATACCCTCAGAGAATAATTCGCTGTATAGTTACAAGATAAAAAGCATTTAGTCCGCGAAGCACGCACTAAAATGTAGGGTACATTTTGAACGTACGTTAGAGTACGGTCCAGAGGACGTAGCGCAGGGATCGCGCAGTAAAAATGCAAAGATTTAAAACTAAAAATATTTTCACTGCTGTCCCGTTGATATAAAAAATTTATTATCTGTAAAGGTTGATGTAGCTAGCTTAAGCCTGGTTTACTTTAATCCGAGACATGAATCGGTAACTTCTTGCTGAGACACGCAGTGAACCCGTCCATGGGGCTCGCACCCGCATCCGACCGCCATGGACGGTGGAAGAGTGCAGGTTTTGCATATGTCCATGGATGGACGGTAGTAGGGCAATGCAGGAGCAATTGCCGAGGAGCAAAAAACCTGCCTTGCGGGTGACGGTCTCAGCAGGAAGCTACTGACCCATATCTCTACCTGTTATCGGGACAGCAGCGATATCCCTGGTAATCTCAAAACAGGCGATACTGGCAGCTGATATAACATTCATCGAGGAGTTGTTGCCATACATCGGTATGTGTGCGGTTATATCGGATAGCGACAATAAGGATTCACTTACTCCGGCGTTTTCTGAACCTAATACAAGACAGACTGGCGATTTTTTGTTTATCTTGTGTGCAAACTGATCTGAGTTAATCGCTAAACTTGAAGATGTTATTTCAAGTGAAATGATAAATGAACCTGATTGTTTTAATTTATTTACCAGGGATTCCGCATTCTCGTGATATTCATAATCGACATATTTTTCGGTTGATCGTGAAGCTTTGTTTATTTTTGAATTTGGCGGAACGGCCGTGTTACCGCACAGATATAATTTTTCAACACCCAGGGCATCGCACAAACGAAATAGACTTCCGACATTGGCGGTACTGCTGATATCGTTTGCGATTATGCTGAGGGGGAACTTTATCCCGGATGGTTTGTGGTCTGTGTGTGTAAGTTGAATGTTGTCAGGCATGGAAATTACTATACTAATGAGATCACTGCAGTCCCGTTAACAAAAAAGTAATTATCTAAACAGGCTGATGCAGCAGACATTGACAAGGGTAGCTCTAATCCGAGACATGAACTGGTACCAGTCGCCTCAAACACGCTGTAAATACGTCCATGTACGCTCGGATGCCGCGTCCATGCGGCATCCGGTCTCAGGCAACGGATCCCATTCCATGCCTCTAACAGTTAACCGAATAGCAGTATCCCTGCTGCTGACGGACCTGCAATAGCAGGTCGCATAATCAACGTGCTTATTAGCGACATTGTCGGGGCACTAGGTAAAAAACCAGCTTGTTAAATTATTTACTGGCTGCTCGTGCTCAAGTTGTTTCAGGCCTTTGGCGCAACGAATAATCAACCAGAAAAATGTGTATAGCAGGATAAAATAGCCAATAACAATACTAGAAGTAATTGCGCCTATCACTACATATAAAGTCCCAATCCAGAATGTGCGTATTTGAAAACGGTAATGTGTTTGTAACCAGTGCGTTGAATCGTCTTTGTATACATAAGCCATAATCAACGCAATAATTCCAGTGATACCAATGATGGTGCCAACGATCAAAAGAATGTAAATAACTTTTGCTATTGATGATGAATTATTCTGTGTTGAGCTATTCATGTTTATCATTATGTGATTCTTTTAGTGAATATTCTCGCACAGAATTTGTCAGCGGACAGTTAAATTTTAGATAGTATGATTGTAACTGTAAGTTTTCTTTGTTTTGCCCCGAGCCATAAAGCCGGTCGCCAACGATAGGGTAACCTGATGCTGACAGGTGTTGACGAATTTGATGTTTGCGGCCGGTTTCAATTTCAATAGTGACTACTGTTTTATTATTGTCTGGCGTGTCTATGGCAATGATTGTAGATAGTGCAGGTTTTTCGTCGATGTCGCTTGATATTATATAAGGTAGTGTTAATTGATCGGGATTGCCTTCAACTTTGGCTTTGTATTGTTTTTGAATTTGGCGATTTTTAAAAAGCGCAGAGAAAGCCGCTGCTATCTTTTTCGAGTGGGCCAGGATAATTAAACCATTGGCGGCACGATCGAGCCGGTGCACCAGAAAAGCCGGACGTTGCGGTTTGAGATGTTCTTCGGCCCAGCGGTATATCGTACAATGGTCTCCCCATTTTGAACCCTGTGAGTACATGCCGTAAGGTTTGTTCCAGACACTGTATTCACCTTCGTCTGCAATCAGCTCTGCAGCTGCAGGTACCATGTTCTGGATGGCCTGGTCATAATAAAGATGCAGAGTGTCATTTTTTTTGACTGTTTTTTTTGCACGTCGTAAGCGATGAATGCCAGTTGTTGATTCTAACCAGAGCGAACCCTTTGTCATCGCTGATTTTAGTTTTTGCTTACTAAGCGGCGTGTTTTCTGTGAGTAACGCTAAAGCTGTTTGCTCAGTTACGCCGGCGTCGATATGTAGTTCAAAGTGGGAAAGGTCTACTTTATTCTGAGTCATGATAAGGATTTAACCCATAAATATTAAGAATGACCAGTTAAATGTACAGGTATTTATGCGTTATTTGTATGTAACTTCGTGTTTTTTATATAAAAAGAAGTATTATATTTCTCTAATATAAGGGATAATGTGCATCGTTCGTCTTATTTCGGCTCACAACACAATATGCTGGGGACCTGTATGGTCTACCTGGATGAGGTGGCAGGGCCTATTGATTTATCGGGGCTGGTAAATCACGGCGTTTTCCATCCATCAATTTTCAGGTACCAGCATGAGCACAGGCACGAGCAGTGACGCTGAAGTCACGTTTAGTGATTTAGCGTTAAATAAATCCCTTATTAAAATATTAAATGAAGTAGGTTATGAATCTCCTTCACCCATCCAGGCACAGGCCATTCCTCTGCTATTAGAAGGCAAGGATATCATCGGTCAGGCACAGACCGGTACTGGTAAAACAGCTGCTTTCGCATTACCGTTGATTTCAAACATGGATCTAAAGCAGAAAGATCCACAGCTTCTGGTGTTGGCACCAACTCGCGAACTAGCGATTCAAGTAGCCGAAGCATTTCAAAAATACGCAACCTACATGAAAGATTTCCATGTGCTGCCGGTTTATGGTGGATCAGATTACAGTGGGCAAATTCGGGCTTTAAAACGAGGCGTTCATGTAGTCGTTGGCACACCAGGCAGGGTGATGGACCATATACGCAAAGGCACTTTAAAACTCGGTAATCTCAGTGCCCTGGTACTGGACGAAGCTGATGAAATGCTGCGTATGGGTTTTATCGATGACGTTGAGTGGATCCTTGAACAAACACCGGAGAACAGACAAATTGCGTTGTTCTCGGCAACCATGCCGCAGCAGATTCGTCGCATAGCAACAAAATATTTAAATGATCCTGAACAGGTTACGATCAAGACAAAAACCACAACGGTTAATACCATTCGCCAACGTTTCTGGCCGGTAAGTGGTGTGCATAAGCTGGATGCTCTGACCCGTATTCTTGAAGCTGAAGATTTTGATGGCATGATTATTTTCGTGCGCACTAAAAATTCAACGGTCGAACTGGCCGATAAGCTTAAAGCGCGTGGCTACTCAGCTGCGGCTCTTAATGGTGACATTGCGCAAAATCAACGTGAACGTACAGTTAACGATATAAAGAAAGGGCGGCTGGATATTCTGGTAGCCACCGATGTCGCTGCCCGTGGACTTGATGTAGAAAGGATTTCCCACGTAGTGAATTACGATGTGCCGCATGATACCGAGTCCTACGTACATCGTATTGGACGTACCGGCCGTGCCGGCCGTCTGGGAGATGCTATTTTGTTTGTAGCACCACGTGAAAAACGTATGTTAAGTGCCATTGAAAGAGCGACCAGGCAAAAGATTGACATCATGGAGTTGCCTTCCACTGAATTTATTAATGACAAACGCATCGACAAATTCAAGCAGCGTATTACAGATACATTAGCGAATGAAGATTTAACGCTGTTTTCTCAATTAGTTGAACAATACGAACAGGAGCATAATGTTCCATCAATAGAAATTGCTGCGGCACTGGCAAATCTGTTACAGGGAGATATACCCTTGTTGTTGCAAAATAAACCTCAGCGACAAAGCAGAAGTAGAGATGATTGGGATAAAGAAGACAGAGGCAGAAAAGAGCGAGCGGGACGCGATAGAGCTGAACGAGGTAGTCGTGAAAGTTCACCTCGTAGAGAACGCAAACCTGGAGATGCACCACCTGATGAAGGTATGCAGCGCTACCGCATTGAAGTGGGACATGACCACCAGGTTAAGCCCGGTAATATTGTCGGCGCTATTGCAAATGAAGCCGATATAGAAAGTAAGTACATTGGTCGTATCTGTATATATGATGATCATAGTACGGTTGACCTGCCTGAGGGTATGCCAAAAGAACTTCTTTATACCTTGAAAAAAGTTTGGGTATCAGGTCAGCAATTAAAAATTTCTCTTGATGGAAAAGAAATAAAATCCGGAGGATCTGATAACCGGAAATTTGACAAGCCGAAATCAGGTGAATCTTCTGAAAATAAAGCTAAAGAGCGTAAAAGTGAAAATAAACTGTCAGGGAAATTAACACTAAAGAGTAGAAAGAAAATATCTCGACGTAAATAAAAAATCGACTATTAATTTGGCGTTATCCTGAGCAGTAGCGAAGGATCTTACAGAACTTGTGTTATCTTTAAGTCTTTTTAGAGCTTTCACTAACGTTCAAGATGACGGCCTTATAATGCTTTATTTGCGTTTATTTGCGGAAGAAACTAAAGAATCTCTTCAAATCTTTTAAAAGTCACCCCACAACATTTGAAGCGCACTAATCACCGCTGGCCCGGCTGTTTCTGTTCGTAAAATCCGGGGACCAAAACAAATATTTTGAAATTGTAGTGTTTGTAAGTGGCTGATTTCATCTTCGGCTAGTCCGCCTTCAGGACCAATAAAGATTTCTATGCTACAGCTATTTTCTTCGTTCTGCTTGACGTTGATTTCTTTCAGTGACTTTTTTGTTTCTGGATTTAAAATAATTTTCAGTGCGTCCGGGATTAGCAGGGAATCAATTTTATTTAATGGGCTTATATCTGAAATGTCGGGAATAATGCTGCGACCGGACTGTTCGCAGGCACTGATCGCTACTTTGCGCCAGTGTGCCAGTTTTTTGTGTTGTTTATCTTCAGTGAGTTTAGTATTTGAGTGCTGACATAACACAGGAATGATTTTGTTTACGCCGAGTTCAACAGACTTTTGAATGGTTGTTTCCATTCTATCCAGACGGGATAAGCCCTGAATTAAGGTGATGAACAAATTTGATTCGTTGTTTATTTTTATTCTGGATTCGACGGCGACCAGGGTTTGTTTAGGATGATTATTTAATGTTTTGCATAAGTAATCAAAACCGTCGCCATTAAAGAGTATAACGGGTGTTCCTGCTTTTGTACGTAAAACACGAACCAGATGACTGGATGTGTTTTTATCCAGTTGTGTGGTTTTGCCGCAGTGTAAATTTTCGCTGTGATATAAACGGGTAATACGCACAGTATGCTGTAGGCTCAGGTTGAAAGGTTGTTCCAGATGGCGATAGTGCTGTCTGCCTGATTTAAGGTGTAAAAATGCAAGCCCGGTGCGCCTTGCTCTAACAGCTGGTTGCATAATGCACTGACAACATCAAGCCCGAAGGCCTGCAGACTTTCTTTGTCGTCTGCGTAAGCCTCAAGTTGCTTTCGTATCCAGCGTGGAATCTCAGCGCCACAGGTGTCCGAAAAACGTGTGAGGTTTGCAAAATTTGTAATTGGCATAATGCCGGGTGTTACCGGAATCGAAATATTTTCCTGCTGGCACAGATCGATAAACCGGGAATAGGCATCTATATTGTAAAAGTACTGGGTAATGGCACCGTTTGCACCTGCTGCAACCTTGTTTTTAAAATGTTCAAAATCACTTTGTGGTGAAGCCGACTCAGGATGGTATTCCGGATAGGCAGCAACCTCTAAGGTAAAGTGGTTGCCGGTGGTTTCTCGAATAAAAGAGACTAACTCATTGGCGTGAGATAACTCTTTAGTGGTTTCACCCGTACCCGGGATGTCACCACGAAGTGTTATTAAACGAGTTACGCCGAGGTTTATATATTCGCTCAGTAAGTCACTAATTTGTTGTTTACTGGAGCCTATGCATGAGATGTGTGGCGCAATATTAATATTGTTTGCTGAGAACAGTTTAACAATTTCAAGTGTGCTATCTCGTGTTGTGCCGCCAGCACCAAAGGTAACCGAATAATATTCAGGCTGAATGACTTTGTTTAACGATTGTTGTGCAAGTTGTAATTTTTCAACACCAGCTTCCGTGCGTGGCGGGAAAAATTCACAACTCATTTTCGCTGCAGAACGATTGTTAGCGTTCATTTTATAAGCTCACTAAATATTTGGCTAAAAGATAAACATTAATGTAGTTATTTGCTACAGTGCTATAGCTGAATAGCTATATATTAATAGCGATAATGCTCTGGTTTATAAGGGCCTTCAACAGGTACATTAATATAATCAGCCTGTTGCTGGGATAAAGTCGTTAAATTAGCACCCACCTTTTTCAGATGTAAATGCGCGACTTTTTCATCAAGCTTCTTGGGCAGGATGTAAACTTTGTTTTCGTAGTTTTCACTGTTCTTGTAGAACTCAATTTGCGCCATTACCTGGTTAGTGAAAGATGCTGACATAACAAAGCTGGGATGGCCCGTTGCGCAACCTAAATTAACCAGTCGACCTTTCGCCAGAATAATAATACGTTTGCCATCCGGGAAAATCACATGATCAACCTGTGGTTTGATTTCAACCCATTCGTATTTTTCCAGTGAAGCAATGTTGATTTCAGAATCAAAATGGCCGATATTGCAGACAATGGCTTCGTTCTTCATCTTAGCCATGTGGTCATGATCGATAACGTTAACATTGCCGGTAGTGGTAACAAAAATATCACCCATCGCTGCCGCTGCATTCATCTCTACCACGCGGTAACCTTCCATTGCTGCCTGTAATGCACAGATGGGGTCAATTTCAGTAACCCATACGGTTGCGCCCATGCCACGGAAAGCCTGAGCACAGCCTTTACCAACGTCACCGTAACCGAGTACTACGCAGATTTTACCGGCGATCATTACATCGGTTGCACGTTTGATACTGTCGATTAATGATTCGCGGCAGCCGTATAAATTATCAAATTTAGACTTGGTGGCAGAGTCATTGACATTCATTGCAGGGAATAATAATTCATCTTTTTCCTGCATTTCGTAAAGACGGTGTACACCGGTTGTGGTTTCTTCGGTTACGCCTTTAACGCTGTCTGCAATGTCCTGCCAGGTACTTGAGCCAGGTTCGATAGTACGGCGCAATACATCAAGAATGGCTTTGTATTCTTCATTGTCATCATCTTTGGTTGCAGGAATAGACGCCGGCTTTTTCAAACTCTACACCTTTGTGAACCAGCAATGTGGCATCACCGCCATCATCAAGAATCATATTGGGTAATTTGCCATCCGGCCAGAGCAGTGCCTGTTCGGTACACCACCAGTACTCTTCAATGGTTTCACCTTTCCATGCAAAAACAGGAATGCCCTGGTCAGCTATGGCAGCAGCAGCATGATCCTGTGTTGAGAAAATATTACAGGATACCCAGCGTACTTCAGCGCCCAGTGCGATCAGTGTTTCAATCAACACAGCTGTTTGAATGGTCATGTGGATACTGCCCATAATACGGCAGCCTGCTAAAGGTTGTTCCTTGCCATATTCTTCACGCAATGCCATCAGTCCTGGCATTTCGGTTTCAGCAATACGGATTTCTTTGTGGCCCCATTCGGCCAGTGAAATATCGGCGACTTTGTAGTCTGTGGTTTTATCTTTGTGGGAATTGTATCTACAACGGCATTCATGCTCATCTCCTAATTTAATTAGTTAAGAAATGAGCGCCGTTGTTTAAAGATACCTATAAAAAGGATTCTTGATTCTGAGCCTGACAGATAGAATCTGTTGCAGCGCTCCTCAGAATGTGTAAACGAATTATAGGGCACCTCTATCAATTAAACAAATTTCCGCGTTAATTGATAGAGCTTTGCTACGGCCTGGCTACAGACCTGCTGCATCCCTTAATGCATCTGCTTTATCGGTTTTTTCCCAGCTAAATTCGTCTTCTTCACGTCCAAAATGCCCATAGGCTGCGGTTTTTAGATAAATAGGGCGTAATAAGTCCAGCATTTCAACAATACCTCTGGGTTTCAGGTTGAAATGCTCTCGGATAAGTTCAACGATTTTATCGTCAGATATTTTGCCAGTACCAAAGGTTTGTACTGATATAGAGGTTGGTTCTGCAACACCAATTGCGTAGGAAACCTGAATCTCACACTTATCAGCAATTCCAGCTGCAACGATGTTTTTAGCGACATAACGGCTAGCATAAGCAGCAGAACGGTCAACTTTTGAGGGGTCCTTGCCGGAGAAGGCGCCGCCGCCATGACGCGACATACCGCCATAAGTATCAACGATGATTTTACGGCCGGTTAAACCACAGTCACCCACAGGGCCACCGATGACAAAGATACCTGTTGGATTGACGTGAAATTTTGTGTCTTTACTTATCCAGTGCTCAGGCAGCTCGTGCATGATGATTTCATCGATAACGGCTTCACGCAGGGTTTCATATTTAATATCAGGATCGTGTTGTGTAGACAGGACCACAGCGTCAATAGCCACTGGTTTATCATCTTCATAACGAAAAGTGACCTGACTCTTAGCGTCAGGGCGTAACCAGGGCAGGGTGCCATTTTTACGTAGTTCTGCCTGGCGTTTAACCAGACGATGCGCATAGGTGATGGGTGCTGGCATTAATACATCGGTTTCATTGCTGGCATAACCAAACATTAAGCCCTGATCGCCAGCACCCTGTTCGTGGTCAGATGATTCATTAACGCCAGCGGCAATATCGGCAGACTGCTTATCAATCGAGGTGATAACAGCGCAGGAGGCGTAATCAAAACCCATTTCCGAGCTATTATAGCCAATCTCTTTTATCGTGTTTCTGACCACTTCCTGCATATCAATCCAGGCTGTGGTGGTGATTTCACCAGCGATGACGACCATGCCAGTGTTGATCATGGTTTCACAGGCAACGCGAGCTTTGTTGTCCTGTTCAAAAATGGCATCAAGTATAGAGTCTGAAATCTGGTCAGCGACTTTATCAGGGTGACCTTCAGAAACAGATTCGGATGTAAATAAATGACTACTCATGTTTAAACCTTTGTTTGAAGCAAGTTTAAAAACTTGCGTTATTAAATATATAGTTAAATTCCAGGGGTCAAACCCCGTTACATCTGCCATCTCTGGCTCTTTGCGGAATACCGCCCATCCATGGGCATAACCGCACCGCCTTCCTGGCTCTTTGCGGAATACCGCCCATCCATGGGCATAAAAAAACCCGTTTCAGCTGCTGCTAAAACGGGTTTTCGAAAAATTCTATTACGAAACTAGCTTTAGCTGAATTTATATAGCGCTCGCAATCTGAGACAAATTAGCGCTGTTTGCAGGCATTATCCATTAAATAGGTTTTATGTCAAATGATTTCGTTTTTGATTTGTTAATTATTATGATTTTTGAGTCACGAGAAGCATAAAGAAGAAGAAAAATATTTGTTTCGAAAAACGCATAGGATGCAAATGGTTTAAAAACAAAAGAGTTGTTCTTCGCATTTTACTTAAACGGATGGTTAAAATTGCCTTCGTCAGACCAAAATCTATTAACATTTCCCAGCGTCCCTGACGGTCATAGTAAGGTAAATATTTGCTGCTTGGCAATGCAGGGAGCAGCTAAGCGGTGCACCGAGGTTTTTACGTTTTCTGCGGACTGAAATTGTTTTATTTTTGTTTGTTCCTGTAAGAATATTTACTTCGTGGATAGCGCCATATACTCATTCATTTCTTTTCTGTAAGTTGCTGACTATTTTCAAGTTATCGATTAAAAATTCATAACGATCTTCGACGCTAAGGCGATCGATAATGTTTTTATACATATCAAGAATGTTGTCGGTGTTTTCTGTTTCAGGTGTTTGCAGCATGGACATGGTATGAAGCGCATTTTCATGCTCGCTTCCACGAAAACGTTCAAGTAACGCAGCACTGGAAATTTTAGTATTAGATTCAATCGTTTGTTGCAGAGTATACAACAAAGGCAGTCCCTTTTTAAATGCCTGCTTAAAACTATCGGGTACTTTGTATTGTGATGCTAGTACAGGATTTTGTATCAGTAATGCGATAGCAATGCGTGTTTTATTAATTAAGATTTGCTGGCCGCGCAAGGGTTTTACCATTTTTGGTGGCGGTATATTCTTATCAGTATTAGAAGATATTTTTGCTTCAAGGTGTTGCTGACTTAACCCAACCAGTGATGAAAGTTCTTCGATTAACAAATCTTTAAACAGGCTGTTATGCATCTTCTGGATTAGTTTATTGGCTTTATTCGCTAGCTGTGCTTTGCCTTCCTTGGTACTGGTATCAGATTCTGCTTTTAAATGTTCAAATAAAAACTCGGACAACGTCGTTGAGTTTTTAATGCGCTGTTCAAAAGCATCTTTACCTTCTTTGCGAACCATGGTGTCAGGGTCTTCTTTTTCTGGAAGAAATAGAAATTTTGCGACCATGCCATCCCGGATTACGGATAGTGTGTTTTCCAGTGCCCGCCAGGCCGCTTTTTTACCTGCGGTATCACCGTCATAACAAAATATAATTTCATGAGTGGTACGAAATGTTTTTTGTATTTGTTCAGTGGTTGTTGCTGTGCCCAGCGATGCGACAGCATAGTTGATACCATGTTGTGCCAGGGCGACTACATCCATATAACCTTCAACAACTACAATACGGTCTATTTTTCTTAATGCCTGTTTGCATTCATATAAACCGTAAAGCTCAAAACCTTTATGAAAAACGGCATTTTCCGGGGAGTTTAAATATTTTGGTTCACCCTGGTCGAGTATGCGGCCACCAAAGCCGATAATTCTTCCGCGTTGATCGGTAATTGGAAAAATGATGCGGTCACGAAAACGATCATAGGTTTTATTGTTTTCTTTATTAACAATTAAACCGGTTTTGATCAGGCTATTTAAATTGTCTGGAGATTTTCCAAGATGACTGGTTAAGAAGTCCCAGCCATCTGGTGCGTAACCAATTTTAAACTGTTTGGCAATTTCGCCAGAAAGACCTCGTTGTTTAAGATAATTTACCGCACGCTCTGAGTTTTTTAATTGATGCTGAAACAGTTCACTAGTCTGTTTCAATATGTTGTAAAAAGGTTGTTTATCCTGTCTGTTTTGGTCGGGAGAGCCATTATTTTCATGTGGCACATCCAGGTGTTGATCAGCAGCAAGCGATTCAATAGCATCAATATAACTCAAATGCTCGTAGTCCATTAGAAAACCAATGACATTGCCTTTTGCGTGGCAACCAAAACAATAATAAAACTGTTTATTTTCACTAACGGTAAATGAAGGGGTTTTCTCGTTATGGAAAGGGCAGCAGGCGGTAAACTCCTTGCCTTTTCTTTTTAATGGCACACGGGCATTGATGACTTCGACGATATCACTTCGTGTTATCAGGTCATCAATAAAGCTTTGTGGAATTAGACCAGCCACGGTTTTTTATGGGTGTAGATTAACGAAAGATAACTGTCGCGGATTAAAAATGCGTTCATATTCAACGATAGCGTAACGATCAGTCATGCCGGCAATGTAATCGGATATGCCCCGAGCCACACCTCTATCACCGTGTTTGTCTTTTAATATATGGCAATGCTCTGCTGCTTCGGCGGGCAATATTTTAAGGTCTTCCATGAATGCGTTAAATAAAGCGTCAATAACACTGGCGGCCTTTTTGCTCATGCGATGCACGCGATAATGCTGGTACAGTTGTTTGTTCAGAAATTGCTTCAATTCCAGTTTTTTTTCACTCATGTTGTCACTAAAAGCCATGATTCGTTGTTTATGATTGCGTATATCATCGACTGATTTTAAATTAGCATTGGCTATGTTTTCTCGTGAGGTATCAATTAAGTCAACTACCATGACATTAATCATGCGACGAATAATTTCATGGATAAGTTTTTTATCGTCCAGGCCAGAGTATTGTTTATTTACAATATCGTATTGATCTCTAAATAATTCAATGTTTAATAAATCATTTATACTAATTAAGCCGTATCGAATGCCGTCATCTATATCGTGATTGTTATAAGCGGTTTCGTCTGAATAATCAGTTAACTGTGCTTCAAGGCCGGGTTGCGTTTTATTTAAAAAACGCTGGCCAACATCACCAAGCTTTTTTGCATTGGGGATTGCGCAGTGTTTTAAAATGCCTTCTCGCGTTTCAAAGGTCAGGTTGAGGCCGTCAAAGTCAGCGTATTTTTGTTCGAGCTTATCAACCACGCGTAAAGATTGAAGGTTGTGTTCAAAGCCACCGAACTCTTTCATGCAATTGTTTAGTGCGGTCTGGCCAGCATGACCAAAGGGTGTGTGACCGAGGTCGTGCGCCAGTGCAATGGCTTCTGTTAAATCTTCGTGCAGGCCTAACTCGCGAGCGACACTGCGGGCAATTTGGGCAACTTCAAGTGAGTGGGTTAAACGTGTGCGAAACAAATCACCTTCGTGGTTAACAAACACCTGGGTTTTATATTCCAGCCGTCTGAAAGCCGCAGAGTGGATAATACGGTCACGGTCACGCTGGTATTCATTGCGATAGGTTGGGTGTGTTTCACTAAAACGCCGGCCGATTGACTGTGTATCGTTACATGCGTACGAGACTAAATGACCGGTATAGCTGCTTTTTGCTTCAGGATTGTTTTGCTTAATCATCTTGGGTCATTGTGCTCAGGTTCAGGCAGTGAGTGTGCAATAGCTTTGTTTAAATCTTCTACTTTGAAATCATCGGTTACCAGTGCCTGCCCAATACCTTTCATCAACACCAGACGTAGTACACCGTTTAGCACTTTTTTATCAACTGACATCAGTTCGAGAAAATTTTCAACGGTCATTGACTCGGGTGCTTTGCTGGGTAGTTTTGCCTGTTCTATAAGATTGGTCGTTCTCTGCGTATCTTCGTCGCTCATCCAGCCCATCTGGTTGGACATCGTCGCTGCCATACACATGCCGGCAGCAACTGCTTCACCGTGCAGCCATTCACCGTAGCCCATGGCATTTTCTATGGCATGACCAAAAGTATGACCGAGGTTGAGTAATGCGCGTTTACCACTTTCACGTTCGTCTGCAGCGACTACATCAGCTTTGGTCTGGCATGAGACTTCTATGGCGTAAGTTAAGGTATTTTTATCACGGTTTAATAACGCCTGCATATTTTGTTCTAACCAGGCAAAAAAGTCAGCATTACAGATAAGGCCATATTTGATGATTTCTGCAATACCGGCACTTAGTTCTCTGTTGGGCAGGGTATTGAGCGTGTCGGTGTCGGCGATTACTGCTCTGGGTTGATAAAAAGCCCCGATCATATTTTTACCGAGTGCGTGGTTGACGCCGGTTTTACCACCAACAGAAGAATCGACCTGAGATAAAAGAGTGGTAGGAATTTGAATAAGATGCACCCCGCGTTGATAACTGGCGGCTGCAAACCCTGCCATATCACCAACCACACCGCCGCCCAGGGCGATAACGGTGGTATTACGATCAAATCGATTGCGCAGAAGGCCATCATAAATTTGATTTAACACTTCAAGGTTTTTGTATTTTTCACCATCGGGCAGAATAACGGCCTCATGTTTAAGCCCGGATAACATCGCCTGTGTTTTTTCAAGATAAAGCGGGGCAACGGTTTCGTTACTGACAACAAGCGCGCTATTGCCTGGAATATGTTGCCGTAATAATTCAGCCTGACCGAGCAGGTTGCCATCAATGTAAATTGGGTAACTACGTTCACCCAGGTCAACTGTTAATATTGTCATTTGTTTTTTTCTGGTAACTATTCAGCGTAGCATCCTTTTTCATCTTATGCTGAATAGTTACTTTTATTGTAAAGATTCAAAGGGACTTAATAATAGCCTGTATTACGCTATGAATCGAGTTGTTTGCCGTTTCAATAATATAATCAGCGGTTTCTTCATACAATGGCCCGCGTTGCTCCAGCAGGCGCTGGAGGATGGCTTCAGCAGGTTCGTTTGCCTGTAGCAGCGGCCTGTTCTTGTCTTTACTGGTGCGTTCAACCAGGGTTTTAAGGTTGTTTTTCAGGTAAAACACCGTGCCGCGATTAATCAGATGATTGCGGTTTTCAGCATTTAGTATAGCGCCGCCGCCTGTGGCGAGGATAATGTTCTTTTTTTGTGTAAGTTCATCAATGACAGCGGCTTCGCGTTTTCTAAAACCGGTTTCACCTTCTTTTTCAAAGATAAGGGGGATGTCAGCGCCAGTGCGTTCTTCGATGACCCGGTCGCTATCAAAAAAATCCATTTTTAATTTACGCGATAACTGGCGACCGACCGTGGTTTTGCCGGTACCCATTAAACCAATTAAGAAAATATTTTTTTGATTATGCATAAAAAAGCGACCTCGCTTTTAGCTGAGGTCGCTTAGGATAACAAATTTATTACTGCGCTGCTGGTGGTGGGCCATCCATATTTATTTCAATATCATCCCATATGTAAATTATTGGGGCTACAGTGCTGCACAGTGAGCTATGTACGCAGCTCGGACTGTTCAAAAAGCCATCGCTAAGGTCGTGTTCACCATTTGAACCTAATATATTGCCATCTATTACGTCGATGATTGTGTCGCCACTGTTAAAAACACCATCTCTGTTAGCATCAACAAAAGGTTCTTCGCGGTCGATAAACAGGTCTGTGCTGGCGGGAAAAGGTTGGTCATTATCATCAAATTCACCATTACCGTTGGTATCGCTAAACTCTTCTTCGCCAAGTGTGTAGGCCATAATGGTAACGAGGTGGTCTGCTGGTACAGTGCCCGGACCAAATGATGTTTGCCATGTCACTGTACATGTGCCATTTTCTGTAACGCAGCTAGGTTCTACTAGCCCCCATTCGGTCGCAAAAAAGACAGTATGTTCGTCGGTCAGTAGTTGGTTGTCGCTATCACCAACTTTGACGGTCATGTCTAATATTGTATCAGTCGCTAAGCCATTTTCATCATAAATTTGGGGTTGCACTTCTTCGGCAAGAATGGAAAAGTTTTTCTGTGATACGGTGCCAGAGTTTGTTGCTGTCCCCGACGTATTCGGTGTTTCAAACGTGCTGTTATCACCACAGCCAGATACAGAGATTACACTGCTAGCAACCAGGGCCATTATTTTAATAAAACGGTTGTTCATGTTTGTTTCTTCCTTACCTAGCTTAAGGTAATGATCTAAAGTGAAAGCGCATCTTTAAGGATTTTTGGGGTAACAAATATAAGCAGCTCCCGTCTTTCGTCGCTTACCAGTGTGTGTCTAAAGAAATAACCAATAACCGGGATGTCACCGAGGAAAGGGACTTTATCAATTTCATCTCGTGTGATTTGTTCATATATGCCACCTAAAACGACGGTGTCTCCGTTATTGACTAAAACCTGTGTGGTTACTTCACGGGTATCGATACTTGGAATACCGGCAAATACATCACCTACCGTATCGTTGTTCACTGACAGGTCCATAATGACTTTGTCATCTGGTGTGATTTGTGGTGTGACTTCGATGCTTAAAACGGCTTTTTTGAATTCAACCTGGGTTGCACCGCTGGATGAAGCAGATAGATAGGGAATTTCTACCCCCTGTTCTATACGGGCTTCATGTCGGTCGGCAGTGACCACGCGAGGACTGGAAACAACTTCGCCTTTATTTTCAGCCTGTAAAGCCGAAATTTCGAGGTCAATGAGTGAGCCACCGGTTAATACGGCAAATGCCAGGCTGCCTGCAGCACCTACCGTGCCAAGGTCGACGTTCAGGCGGTCTGTAGCCGTGACACCGCTTGGAAAGGTAAAGGGTTCGGCGGAGCCAGTAGCCGCTAAATTTTCGATACCACTTGAGGCGATGGTGTCGGCACCTTCAAAGGTACCACTTGTCACGCCGAAACCATCAGAGTTTGTTTGAGCGCTGCTGACACCAAAACGTGAGCCTAATTCTTTGGTGAATTCGTCTGTAGCGATAACGATGCGTGATGAAATCATCACCTGGCGAATGGGTACATCCAGTTTTTTCAGTGTACGACGAATTTCGGAGATAACTTCTTCGGTATCTTTTATGATTAAAGTATTGGTGCGATCATCAACAAGTACGCTTCCGCGTGGGCTGAGTATGCCTGTAGATGCTAGGTGCCGCGCCTTCTTCGCCGTCACCGCCACCGCCACCACCACCGCCGGAGAATAAGGCGGCAAGGTCACCTACTTTTGCAAAGTTGATGGTGAAGAATGCATTTCTAATTGGCGCAAGTTCAGCAACTGACTGTTGAGCTTCAAGGTCAATTTTTTCCTGTGCCGCAATCTCTTCACTGGGTGCGATCATCATGACAGTGCCGGATTCACGTTTTGATAAACCTTTGGCTTTGAGGATAATATCAAGTGCCTGGTCCCAGGGAACGTTCTTTAAACGCAACGTCAGGTTGCCATCTACTGAGTCACTCACCACGACATTAAGGCTGGTGAAGTCTGCAATTAGCTGAAGTACGGCACGTACCGGAATATCCTGGAAGTTAAGTGATAGACGCTCACCGGTATAACCAAATTTTTCTTTTTTAACTTCAGCGAGTTCTTCTTCGCTAATAGGTTTTAATTCAATGGTAAACACGTTGTTTGCCTGGTAAGCAACATGTTCGAAGTTACTATTGATCGGTTCTATTTCAACTCTAACGTTGTCATCTTCCTGGAAACTGCTGATAGATTTTACCGGTGTTGCAAAGTCGAGTACGTCTAGTGTTTGACGTAATTCATCAGGTAATTTTATGCCAAGAAATTTAACAACTACCTTGCCAAATTCTTCACTGATATCCATTGGGATGTTGGATTCGGTTAAATTGATAACTACGCGACCTTCGCCTTCCTCACCCCGTCTGAAATCTATATTTTCGATGCCACGTGGTTTGTCAGAGAATCGAAGCGTTTCTGCTGGAGAAGCGGCGAGAGTTGCATTGTTTGTTTCAAATGCGGCACCGGTAGCTTCACTATCGAGTGTTATTAATACATTGTTACCCTGTGTGGTGACCTGGTAGGGCACAACTTCGCTTAGATTTAAAATAACCCGGGTTTTAGTTTTGGTGGAAATAGTTGTAATTGACTGTGCTATGCCAATGCCGATGGGTTGTGAGCGTTTTGATAATTTGCTGCCAGTATTGGGGAAGTCAAAAGCAATACGCGCCGGGTTGTCAATAGTAAAGCTCAAAGGATTGACTGCCTGCTCACTTAGCTCAAGGCTGATCTGTAAACGATTGCCCGGTAATGTTGAATACTCGATATTTTGAATAACATTGCTGCTGCCTTCTTCTGGCTGCGTGGTTTTCGCTATTACCAGCGAGCTTAATAAACAGAACAGTGTCAATGTTTGCAGTAGATATTTGCCCAAATTGTTGTTCAGGGTTAAAAAATTCATGTTTGGCCCATTCGATTGTTTATTTGTTGTTATTTTTAACATGTTTCTCTCCGCGTTCTCGCAACGACTGATTGCAATATTATTGGTCACCAATTATTGACCACCAGCTATTGACCACCAGCTATTGACCACCAATCGCGATTGATGCGTCTCTTTCTATGTAACCGCCAATTCCATCCGGTACAATTTCTACAAGGTAAATGGCGGAATCGTTGATTTCTGTTATTCGACCTTCACTTTGTCCCATGTAATTCCCCACCTGAACACGGTGTACAATGTTTTGTGGGTCTTTAATCAGTCCCCACAGTTGCTCGTTCTGTTCAAGAATGCCAACCATTCTTAGTGTGTCTAAAGGGTAAACTTCCAGTGGTTGCTTTGGGCGGGTTGAATCCGGATTAAGTAAACTGGTTTTTGTCGTTTCATCATCATCTAAATTGGCATTTGCAACAAACGGGTCACGTAGCTCAGCGGCGGAATAGCTGAAGCTTTCATAGGGTTTAAACTGTGGGATAGCTTTAACACTTCCAACATATGCGGTTTTCGTTTGTGCTATAAACGTCTGCAGGTCTGACACATCCTGGCTACAGGCGCTTATGGTTAATAAACTGAGGCTTAAAATGGCTCTTCGCACTTGCGGATAACTGCTCCGTGTATTAACGGAAAAATGCTCCTTGCATTTTGTGCACTTCTCGCCTCCATTCGGGGCGTCCGTGCTTCCTGCATTCATGCGGGTCGTCCATATTTTCCGTTTCCATGTGGATCGGCTAATAATTGCTGGTCTCAGATAGGCCATTATTCAGCCTCCTGTGCAGATTCATCGAGGTATTGGTAGGTTATAGCGGTTAATTCCATGCTTAATAAAACACCACCTTCAGGGTCTACCGGTTTAATTGAAATATCCTTCACGGTAACAATACGTGGCAGTGCAGCAACACCACTAATGAATTCCGCAAATTCATGGTAGCGCCCAGTCACTTTGAGTTTAATGGGGTATTCTGAATAGAATTCTTTTGGACGCAAACCTTCCGGTTTAAAATAATCAATTTCCAGTCCGGCGGATATGCCGGTTTGAGATATATCGGTCAGCAGGGTTTCAATTTCAGTTTCATTTGGTAACTGCCTTAATAAAGCACCAAATGAAGTTCGCATTTCATCAAGCTGTTGTTTGTATGCTTCAAGATTTGCTGCTTTAGCCTGCTTTGCAGAAAAAACCTGGCGTAACTGTTGCTCTTCAACGGTAATTTTTTCAAGCTCAGCTTTTTGTTTGGTGGTGTCCAGAAAATAACCGGCTGCAGCTAATGCAGCACATAAGGCAGCAATGATTGCAATTTTTACGGCTAATGGTGCGCTGCCGATCTTTTTAAGATCGTTAATATCCAGTTCATCTAGTTTGATTTCGGAGAGATCCATTAGCTGTCATCTCCTGCAGTTTTATTCTGTTTATTTTCAGGGCGTGACTGTGATGTTTCTAATGTAAAATCGCTGCTTCTCAGAGTACCTTTTTTTATTTGTATCACTTTCAGTTTCGGTGTGACCATCCAGCCAGAGGTGTCAATGTTTCTCATATAAGCAGAAACTCGGCCATTGGATTCCGCTACACCCTGGATGGTTAAATGCTCGCCTTGCTGTTTAATGGAGGTCAGGTATATTCCTTCGGGTACTGTGCGCACAAAATCATCAAATAAATGGACGATTTGGGGGCGTTGTTGCTGCAGTGACTGAATAATATCCATACGTGCCAGAAGTTGATCTTTGGTTTCTTCAAGTGTTTCGATTTGTTTTAACGACGCATCCAGGGTTTTTATTTCATCCTGTAACATTTTATTGCGAAATTGTTGATGATCGATCTGGTTATTGAACGACACATGTACCATAAAAATAGCGGCACCTGTTAATATCAGTGATAACACGGCGACGGTTGCAAACTGACGGGTTTGCTCCTGTCGTTGTTCTTCGCGCCAGGGCAGTAAGTTAATGTGAGCCATTAGTCAAAACTCCTCATGGCCAGGCCGCAGGCAATCATTAATGATGGAGCGTCATTGCTTAGGGCTTGCGGGTTAACTTTTGAGCCCAGCGACATTTGTGCAAATGGATTTGCGACCACAGTGGTAGTGTCAAGCTGTGATTCAACCAGTTCATCAATGCCAGGAATTGATGCGCAGCCACCAGCAAGCACGATTAAATCAACGGCATTGTGCTGACCGGAGGTATAAAAAAACTGCAGAAAACGGCTTACCTGCTGGGCAATGGTTTCCTTAAAGGGCTCCAGTACTTCAGGTATATAGTTATCAGGCAAACCACCTTCTTTTTTAAGGCGGCCAGCTTCATCATATGCCAGACCGTAGCGGCGCATGATTTCTTCTGTTAGTTGTTTGCCACCAAAACTTTGCTCGCGTGTATATATAAGGTGATTATTTTCAACTACATTAAGACTGGTCATGGTGGCGCCTATATCAATGAGCGCGATGACTTTGTCTTCACTGTCCTGTTCCATCTGATAGGTTATCAATTTAGAAGAGTTCTCAATAGTGTAGGCTTCAACGTCGACAATCTTGGGTATTAATCCACCCAGTGATAGTGCAGCAGAACGTGATTCTATATTTTCACTTCGCGAGGCGGCTAGTAATACATCAACGGTGTCCGGATTGTTTTCTGTTTCACCAATGACTTCAAAATCGAGATTGATTTCTTCTAATGGATAAGGGATATACTGGTCCGCTTCCATTTCAATCTGTGTTTCCAGATCGTCATCGCTTAAGCCAGTGGGCATGGTTATGATTTTGGTGATAACAGCAGAGCCGGCGACAGCAACGGCCGCATTTTTGGCTTTGGTGCCTGAGCGTTTAACGGCTTTTTGAATGGTTTCACCAACCGCCTCGACATCCTGAATGTTTTTATCAACCACAGCGTTATCAGGTAATGGCTCTACCGCAAGACTTTGCACGCGGTATTTATTGCCATCCTGAGTTAACTCGAGTAATTTTACCGACGTCGAGCTGATATCCAGACCTAATATGGCTGGTTTTTTGCGTTTTAGCAGGCCCAAACTGTTCCCCTAATTTATATGTTTTATAACGTAGTTATAGAATATATTTTAATTTTTGCATTAAATATTAGCGGTAAGGGTAGAAAAATGCCAGATGGTTTAGAACAATGTCGTAAAGTTGTTGTTAAACCATTATACTTTGCCGCTTTAATCATTCTTTTGTCGCAGGTAATGGATCAGTGCGCTTTTTAAATATTTTTACGTTGCTTATTATCATCACTCTAGTAATTATGACACTTGCTGTAGCGGCGGCTGTCGGTGGCTATTTCTACCTTAATCCCAAATTGCCCTCAATCGAAGGACTGAGTAATGTGCAACTGCAGGTTCCACTACGTATATATAGCAGTGATGGTGCATTGATGGGTGAATTTGGCGAGAAACGACGCACACCCAAAAAACTCGAAGAAATTCCAGATTTGATGAAACAGGCATTTCTATCGGCTGAAGATGACCGTTTTTTTGAACACCCGGGCGTAGATTATCAGGGTATATTACGTGCCGTCGCTAATTTGCTTATGACCGGTCAGCGTGGGCAGGGAGGCAGCACCATTACCATGCAACTGGCGCGCAACTTTTATTTAAGTAGTGAAAAAACCTATTTACGTAAATTAAATGAAATTTTACTGGCGTTAAAAATCGAGCGGGAACTTGATAAAGAAAAGATCCTGGAACTATATTTAAATAAAATTTACCTGGGTAATCGTTCCTATGGTGTGGCCGCAGCCGCCCAGATCTATTATGGAGTTAATCTGGATGAATTGTCGCTTGCACAGATTGCGATGATAGCAGGGTTGCCTAAAGCACCCTCTACCTATAACCCGATTGTAAATCCAGAGCGCGCGAGCATACGTCGTGACTATGTATTATCACGCATGCTTAAGCTGGGATTTATCACCACGGCGCAATTTGAAGAAAATAGAAATGCGCCAGTGACAGCAAAACGTCATTATAGTGATCTGGGCGTTTATGCGCCTTATGTAAATGAGATGGCGCGTGCTGAAATCGTCAAACAGTTTGGTGATGAAGCTTATGTGCGTGGTTTAAATGTTTATACGACGATTAACAAACGCCTGCAGCAAGCCGCAAATGACAGTATCTGGAACGGACTGGTAGCATATGATCGTCGCCATGGTTATCGCGGTGTTATTCGGCATGTTGAATTAAATCCAGATGATAATCTAGCATCAAATACAGCATCAGAGGATGACGCGACTGAAGATGCTGGCGAGGCTGATTTGCTGTCACTTCTAAAGGACGATGATAATTACGGCCATTTTGTGCCGGCACTAATATTGTCGGTTAATGATGACGCTTCTAAAGATGTGAATGCAGCTACTGGCGCCACGGATGCCTCGTTATCAAAAGCAGCCATAGCAGAAGATTATCGATCAGCCATTGCTTTGTTAAAAGATGGTAATCAGGTTCGACTTCCCTGGAGTGGTATACAGTGGGCGCGTGAATACGTTAGCGTGAATCGTGTTGGCAAAGAATTGCAAAAGGTATCGGAAGTTATTAAACCGGGTGATGTAGTTTGGCTGGCTCAAGATCCAGTGACCGGCTGGAGTCTGGCGCAAATCCCGGAGCTTCAGGCTGCGCTGGTTTCGGTAAAGCCTAATACCGGTGCAATACAGGCATTAGTCGGAGGTTTTGATTTTGAGCACAGCAAATTTAATCGTGTGGTGCAGGCGAAAAGACAGGCTGGTTCCGGTTTTAAACCGATTGTTTATGCTGCGGCATTAGATAAAAAATATACTCCCGCGAGTTTGATTAACGATGCCCCGGTGGTGTTTGAGGACGATGCCCTGGAAGGCTCATGGCGTCCGCAAAATTATAGTGGTAAAACCTTTGGGCCAACCCGGCTTCGTATGGCTTTATATAAATCTCGAAACCTGGTTTCAATACGTCTCCTGCGTTCAATTGGTATTAAACACGCAACACAATTTGCGCAGAATTTTGGCTTAACGAGCAGTGAGCTGCCGCATGATTTGTCATTAGCATTAGGCAGTGCTGAATTAAGCCCGTTGCAAATGTCTCGGGTCTATTCAGTGTTTGCTAACGGTGGTTATTTAACCGAGCCCTATTTGATTCAACGTATTGAAGATGCTGATGGCAGCACGCTGTTTGAAGCTGACCCGGTGGTTGCCTGTACTTCATGTGCCATAGCAGAACAAAAAGGGGCAGAGCAAAAATGGTCAGCAGATATAGTGGAAAATGATGCTCTGGCAAAATTACCTAAACAGGCTGAGCGTACTATAGAGCCTCGGCTGGCTTTTCAGATGAATTCAATATTACAGGATGTGGTGTTGCAAGGAACGGGGCGCCGTGCGCTGGCTTTGGGTAGAAAAGATTTAGCGGGTAAAACGGGCACCACCAATGATCAGCGCGATGCCTGGTTTAATGGTTATAATCCTGACCTGGTAACAACAGCCTGGATGGGTTTTGATCAGCTCAAACCGCTGGGTAATAAAGAAACCGCAGCACAGGCAGCTTTGCCGTTATGGATAGATTTTATGAAAGTGGCGTTGGCTGGAAAACCGGAAAGGCAGTTGGCTCGTCCGGATGGTCTGGTCACCATGAAAATAAATGCAGAAACCGGGCAGGCTGCGACCGATACTGATACCAATACCGTATTTGAAATCTTCAGAAAAGAGAGAGCGCCGACATTGGGTACTGCGGCACAGGTAGAATCGCCAGCAAACAGTGATGATGCGGCGGCGATACCGGAGCAGTTGTTTTAACGCTGGCTCGTTTTGTGGTTGGTTACGGATCTTTTACTTAAATGGAATAAAAGGATACTCCTTGTGCAAGACCGTCAGCCGCAGGGGCATATATATTGCTCCATGCAATATCTGCATTTCCTGCGTCCGTGCAGGTCATGCGGATGTCTAGCCTACATGGATGTAATTACGGCGTGTATTGAACAATGAGTATACTTTTCATTTGCTCCGTTAGTATGATTACCTGTTTCTAACCATTATTCGGCAAGGAAGGTTTGACCAAGATTAAAGTACAATGCATATTCATCATCACTGTTAGCACCAAAGGCGAAATATAGCGGGCCAATAAACGTATCTGCACCGATAAATATACTGCCGGCGACAGTCGTGTTATCGCCATTGATGTCTTCGTATCGGTTCCAGACATTGCCTGCTTCAAGTGAAAATCCGGTGTAAATCGGCAGGAATGTAATATTACCCAGGCGGCGATAAAACGCAGCTTCAATGAGAGCAAAATGCTGCCCGGTACGTTCTCGTTCCAGGGTGCCGGACAATTCTAGAAAACCACCATGTCTGTATAAAGCATTAAACGGTGCATTTTCATCAATCGTTGTTTCGAGGATGGTGCGACCAAATACGCTATATCGATCATATGTTTTTGCGCCGCTTAACATTAGCTGTATTTGCTCGTAGTCACTATCAGCACCAAGATCTTTCTGACTAGATCTATATGCTATGCCACTAAAAAAACCAGTATTAGGAAAGCTTAGATTGTCCAGTGAATCATGAAATAATCTTGCATAAATATAAGCTTCCTTAAAGTCACTTGGTTCGAAAAGGGGTGCTGTGCCAATGACCGAAGTGGTGCGACCATCGGTACGGACTAGCCCCAGTCTCAGCTCTGTGGTTTGTTTGAATATTTTACCAATAGAAATATCGATGTATTTACGGTGAAAACGTAGTATCGAATCAACATTATTTTCTACTAAAACGGGAAATATCATTGTACTAAGTCCAGTCTTTGCAGAGACGAAAAGATCGAGCGCCACGTTTAATGGCTGGTAAATCTCAGCGCTAACTTTGGGTTCACTGCCCGTGCCGAGTGTTGCGCGAAACTCTCCGGCCATACTGTTTAAATTGTTTTTAGTAAATGAAACGTCAAAGTTAGTGAATGAGCCAATATTGGATTCGGATTTTATCGACAGGCCAAATTGCAAATAACTATGCGCCCATTCTCTTTCCCGCACATAAACAATTAACCCTGTTTTGCCGTCGCGTTCTTCAAGTGAGTAGACAACAGCGCTGGAGTGATCCAGCCCATATATATATGATAGATCCTGTTCCAGCTGAGGGATGTCCAGTGATTTACCGATTTTCTGATGAATACGTACTCTCAATACCTCGTCTTTCAGCCTGGTTTCATTATTTACTTCGATAAACTCTATAATGGGATTTTTATGCGCGACCACGGGCAGTGATGCAACATAATCAGAATAAGCTTCCTGCGGTAGTGATAATTTTTTTATAGCGTCGAGTTTTTCTAATGCTGCGCGCTCGCCTGCTATTATTAACTCCGGATATTTATCAAAATCTGAAGATGAGATCTCTTTTTCACCGGGCACAATTAAAACGTCATTGTCGTTTAAGGTTTTTAACTGGTTGTTGGCAATACGCCGAGTCATAATAGTGGTTAACTGGCCGGTGATATCAACTGTCGATTTAATATCTTCCTTGGTTGCTAAAGGCGCGCTGACATCAACCACGATAACAATGTCTGCCCCCATCTCACGTGCAGTATCAATAGGTATATTATTAGCAATGCCGCCATCGACAAGTAATGTGTTATCTATTGTTATGGGTGGCAGGGCACCGGGGATGGACATGCTGGCACGCATGGCGCGCGCAATATTACCGCTCTTAATAACAAATGGATCACCATTTTCAAGGTTGGTCGCAACAGCGCGGTACGGAATTCTTAAATTATCGTAATCGTTTATATGAAAGCCAGGGTAAGCCAGGCGGTCAAGGGCGATTTCAATTTGCTGACCTTCGATCAAGCTAGGGGATAGTTGTAAGCCGTCGTTGGTTATGCCAACACGATGAATGTTAAAAAAGTCGAAGTCATCCTTTTTTCGGCGAAAAGTTTTATATTCGCGATAGGCAAAGTCATTAAATACTTTGTTCCAGGCAATGCCTTTGACGCCAGACTCAATTTCTTTCGGGCTTAAACCGATGGCATATAAGCCACCAATAATGGAACCCATACTGGTACCAACGATGTAATCAATCGGTACATTGTTTTCTTCGAGTACTTTTAACACCCCGATGTGGGCAAAACCACGTGCGCCGCCACCGCTTAATACCAGGCCGATTTTTGGCCGCTCATCACTTGCTGGCCTTGATTCAGATAAGTTATTTTTCGGTGTTGCGCTGAAAGCTAGATTGTTAAAACAATATAGCGTGAGTACGATTAGATAAATAAAATTAAATAAATTATTTTCACACGGCCGCATGACGCAGTCACTGGTTATTGATTTAATCAGAGTATAACGAAACAATTAACAAAATGTGAGTGTTAGCCGAAGCAGGCTGTAAATTGAGGCAAAGAAACTAGGTGTGATACTGGGCGCTGATTTCGTGAACAGCATCAACCAGTGCGCTAACATTATCTGGTGTGATATTGGGTGTGATGCCATGGCCGAGGTTGAACACATGGCCATTGCCATGACCGAAATCATCGAGGATGCGGCTGACTTCTTTTCTGATTACCTCAGGATTGGTCGCCATAATGGCGGGATCCATATTGCCCTGCAGTGTGACTCTGTCACCAATTTGCTGGCGGGCCAGATTAATGTCAACGGACCAGTCCAGACCAACAGCATCACAGCCGGTGTTGGCAATATCCTGTAACCACATACCACCACCTTTGGTGAATAATATGACGGGGATTTTATGTCCGTCTTTTTCGCGGATGAGCTGGTCAACAATGCGTTGCATGTAGGCCAGTGAAAATTCTTTGTAGTGCGGTGTGGTCAGTGCGCCGCCCCAGCTATCAAAAACCATCACTGCCTGTGCGCCGGCTTCGATCTGTGCATTTAGATACAGCGCGACCGAGTCAGCAAGTTTGCTCATTAGCAGATGTGCAGAAGTTGGGTCTTCAAATAATAAAGCTTTAATTTTTGAGAAGGTTTTACTGCTGCCGCCTTCAACCATATAGGTAGCCAGTGTCCACGGACTACCGGCAAAACCAATGAGTGGTACGTCACCATTCAGTTCCTTGCGGATTAATGATACGGCATCGGTAACGTAAGATAACTTATCTGCCGGATCGGGTACGATCAGATTTTCTACATCGCTGGCAGAGTCGATGGTTTTTTTAAATTTAGGGCCTTCGCCTTCAGAGAAATATAGACCCAGGCCCATGGCATCGGGAATGGTCAGGATATCTGAAAACAGGATGGCTGCATCAAGATCAAATCGACGCAGTGGCTGCAGGGTGACTTCGCAGGCCAGTTCAGGCGTGCTACACAAAGTCATAAAGTCACCTGCTTTAGCGCGTACTTCACGATATTCAGGTAAGTAACGTCCTGCCTGGCGCATAATCCAGACCGGGGTACGATCAACACTCTGACGAAGTAATGCTCTGATAAACCGATCGTTTTTGAGTGTGCTCATAGGTATTAAAAGAATTCGTTTTGATTAATTTAACGGCAAAATTGTAATGCTGGGCTTGTTTAACTGATTGTCACCTAGTTGTTGGTGCTCAGCAATGTCTTGATCCGGCCACTGATTTCGCCCATGTCTGCGCGACCGACAATTTGTGGTTTTACCAGCCCCATTACTTTGCCCATGTCTTTAATTGAGTTAGCGCCAGTTTGTTCTATGGCCTGATTGACAATCTTATCAACTTCTTCTTCGCCTAATGCCTGCGGTAAGAATTCCTGAATAATATCAATTTCGAAATTTTCCTGCTTCACCAGGTCATCGCGTCCTGCGGTTTTAAATTGAGAAATAGATTCACGACGTTGTTTGACCATTTTGTCGAGAATCACAATTATCCGTTGGTCGTCCAGCTCAATGCGTTCATCAATTTCAATTTGTTTGATTGACGAGGTCATCAGACGAATGGCTGCCAGGCGTTTTTTTTCGCCTGCTTTCATTGCGCTGATTGCAGCATTCTGAATCTGTTTTTTTAGGTCGCTCATTAGTTTTGTATGGGCCCCGTATGGCCAGATGCTTATTCTGGCTTAAATGATTAGTCCTAAATGGTTCTGAATGGCACTAAATTATCGCTAAGTTTTCGCTTATTTCTTACGGAAAAGAAAAAATTAACGGCGGCGCTGGTGTGGTGAGCGTGCGAACTTATTACGTTCTTTAGACAGTTTTTTCAGGTGACGCTTAACTGCAGCAGCTGCTTTGCGTTTACGCTCTGTGGTTGGTTTTTCATAAGCTTCACGTTTGCGGATTTCGGTTAAAACACCGGCTTTCTCACATGAACGTTTAAAACGGCGCAAAGCCACATCAAACGGCTCGTTTTCTTTTACTCGTATTGCAGGCATAGTGCTCTCTTAAGTTTAAAGTTATAAATGAAAATACATACTCACGCCGCCATCCATGGCTCTTTGTGGGATTGGGTATGCAGTACATCCATGGACATTCGTTGCACTGCGCCTTCCTGGTCTGGCTTTGCAACATATCATGCTCTGCCCATCCCATGGGCATTCGTCGCACCGCCATCCATGGCTCTTTACGACATACAGCCCATCCATGGGCATTCGTCGCACCGCCATCCATGGCTCTTTACGACATACAGCCCATCCATGGGCATAAAAAATCCGCAAAGGATGCGGTAAACGACGTATTATATCGCATAATCTGTTTAATGCCAAAAGCCGGAAACCATTTTTATAAAGATTTATCTTATTTGGCGGTTTTATTTAGGGGGAATAGCGAAAAATGATTGTTTTAGGTATCGAAAGTTCCTGTGATGAGACAGGTATAGCCCTGTTTGACAGCGAAAAGGGCCTGCTGGCACACACATTACACAGCCAGATTGAAATACATGCCCAATATGGTGGCGTGGTACCTGAACTGGCATCCCGGGATCATATTCGCTACCTGATTCCGTTGCTGGAACAGGCATTGCAACAGGCGGCAATTAAAAAAACAGCCATTGATGGTATCGCTTATACCGCGGGTCCCGGTTTAATCGGTGCCTTAATGTCTGGTGCCTCGCTGGCACGATCACTGGCATGGGCACTGGGTATTCCTGCAGTTGAGGTGCACCATATGGAAGGCCATTTGCTGGCGCCGATGCTGGAGGACAGAGTGCCCGAATTTCCTTTTGTGGCTTTACTGGTCTCTGGTGGTCACACCTTACTGGCGTATGTAAAAGGCTTAGGTCAGTACGAATTGTTGGGACAAAGCCTTGATGATGCAGCCGGTGAAGCATTTGATAAAACCGCGAAATTATTAGGATTAGGTTATCCCGGAGGACCCGCGCTAGCAGCCATGGCGCAGCAGGGCAAACACGGTGTTTATAAATTCCCGCGGCCCATGGTAGATCGACCCGGACTGGATTTTAGTTTCAGTGGATTAAAAACCTTTGCCTTGAACACGATGCAAGCTGCGGCCCATGAAGATGGAGCGCAAGGCAGGTTAACGTCACAGGTTAAGGCCGATATATCACTGGCCTTTGAAGAAGCCGTGGCAGATACGCTAAAGATAAAATGTTCTCGTGCTTTAGAGCAGCAACAATGTAAAACATTGGTTATCGCTGGTGGTGTAGGTGCGAATAAACGATTACGTATGGTGTTGGCAGAAATGATTGAACAGCAAGGCGGTGAGCTGTTTTATCCAAGGATAGAATTCTGTACAGATAATGGCGCGATGATTGCGCAGGCAGGTTGTTTTCGATTAATGGCCGGGGAAACACAGCCGCTGGAAATTGATGCCAGAGCACGCTGGCCAATGCAGGATTTGAAGGCTATCTAGAGATATATTTTAAGCCGCAAAGTACGCTAAGGGCGCAAAGAAAAACTTTAAGAAATTAAAAAATTTTGCGTCTTTTGCGTCCTTCGCGGCAAAAGTTATTTTGTACCTGTACCTATTTTTTCTTCAGAGCCCTGCAGTAAAGATTTAATGTTTGTCTTATGCCGCCAGAAAACCAGAATACTCATTATCGCCACGGCACTGGTCAGTTCGACAGATTGTGAGAAATGCCAAAGTATAAAGGGCGTAAAAAAGATAGAAACCAGGGCAGACAAAGATGAGATTTTCACTATCGCGGCCATGCCTAACCAGATGGCGAGAGCAATAAGGCCAACTAACCAGTTCATGCCTAAAATAACACCGTAATAGGTGGCAACGCCTTTACCGCCTTTGAAACCATAATAAACAGGGAATACATGCCCTAACAGGGAAAATAGACCTACCAGTGCAATGCCAGCAGGTTCTATCTGTAACTGGATGACAATTAAAACAGGAATTAATCCTTTTAACATATCACCGAATAAGGTGATAATAGCTGCCTTTTTACCGCCATGGCGCAAAACATTGGTTGCGCCCGGATTATTGGAGCCTGTTGTACGGGGATCCTGGATGCGCATAATCTTGCAGGTGATAATAGCTGTTGAAAATGAGCCAATAAGATAGGCTAAGCCTGCAAACAAAATGATGTTGAAATAGTAATTCATGAGCTGTGTATATGATGATTAATCAGGGCTGCCTTACATCAGCGGCGTTAGCTTACCTTAGTCGTTTTCGAAAAGCTGCATCTATTTATGAGCAGGCGATTTGTCTGCAAGTCTTTGTCTGTTACAGGAAATAACAGGTCATGTCGGATTCGGTAACCTGTGTTTTTGTTCATGGCTGGGCGATGAATAGCGCGGTCTGGGATGAATGTGTAAGCCAGTTACCCGAGTGGATAAAGGTAATAGTGGTGGATTTACCGGGGCATGGTACTATGGCCGGTGTATCAGTCAGCAAACTGGATGATTATGTACAGGCGCTTGTGCCACACGTGCATCAACCTGTGATTTGGGTTGGCTGGTCTTTGGGTGGTCTGGCTGTGTTACGCCTGGCTGAGCTGTATCCACAACGTGTTGCAACAGCGTTACTTGTTGCTACCAATCCTTGTTTTGTTAGTCAGGCCGACTGGCCCTGTGCGGTTGATACATGCGTGTTTGATCAGTTCGCCAACGATTTGAAAAGGAATCAGCAGAAAACAATACGCCGCTTTCTGGCGTTGCAGGTAAAAGGCCTGCCCGATATGATGTCTGTGGTCAGGCGATTGCAACAAAGTATGCAATCGCGAGGTCAGGCTTCAACGCAGGCGTTGGCATTTGCCCTGGATATGTTACTTGAAACCGATTTGCGTCAGGCTTTGAAAACCATTGAATGCCCGTTACACTGGTTGTTAGGTGCCAAAGACGCTCTGGTACCAGGTGAATTAGCACAGGTTTTGCAGCAGCAATATGGGCAGCAAAATGTAGCGTTATTTCCACAGGCGAGTCATGCGCCTTTTATTTCTCACAGTAAAGAATTTATAAAACAGTTAATTAATATTGCACAGCAGCAGCGCGATAAATAAACCGGATTAGCAAGTAGCTTATGAAGCAACAACCAGGCCAGTTTTCATCCAGGCCAGCAGACCAGTCGGCACCAGGAAAGTCATCGCAAAAATTTGACAAGGCACGTGTGCGCCGCGCATTTGATCGCGCAGCTGACTCTTATGAACAATTTGCTGTATTACAAAATGAAGTATGCAAACGTTTGCTGGAAAAACTGGAAATAGTAAAAATTAATCCACGGTATATCCTGGATGCCGGTGCCGGCACTGGCTCGGCAATTCCGACGCTATTTAAGCGATACAAAAAAGCGCAGCTGGTGGCGCTAGATCTGTCGGAAAATATGTTGAACAAAAGTCGCCAACATGGCAATTTCCTGCGCTCGCATCATCTGGTTTGCGCGGATATCGAGAAGCTTCCTTTTGCCGACAATGTGTTTGATCTGGTTTTTTCCAGCTTGAGTCTGCAATGGTGTAATGATTTAAATTCAGCATTATTAGAAGCGAAGCGCGTACTAAAACCGGGTGGTTTATATGTTTTTAGTACTTTTGGCCCTGATACCTTAAAAGAATTGCGCAGTAGTTGGGCTGCAGTGGATAATGTTAACCATGTAAACCAGTTTATTGATATGCATGACATTGGCGACGCTTTGTTGTTTGATGGTTTTGCCGAGCCAGTAATGGAAGCGGAAGTGCTGACTGTCACCTATAATTCAGTCAATGAGATCATGCTTGACTTAAAAGCCATAGGCGCAAATGTTACTGCCTCGAATGTTACAGCTCGGCGTTCGCGTACAGGACTGGGTGGTAAGGCCGCATTACAAAACCTGCGACAAAGTTATGAACGGTTCAGACAGAATAATTTGCTGCCCGCCAGCTATGAAATAATTTATGGCCATGCATGGAAACCGGTATTAGCAGAAGCGCAGAAACAGCAAACAAAACAGCAGTTTGTTGATTTTAAACCATAAAACTATTCACCACAGAGGATGCACTAATGTGGTTAACGCATGGATGCGTATGAGCGACCTCTATGGTGAATAGTTAGCTTTTAAGCTTCAAATGCTACGCGCATTTTATCCAGCGCATTTTTTTCTATCTGGCGAATACGCTCAGCAGAAACCTGGTATTCATCTGCCAGTTCATGCAATGTGGCTTTGTCTTCGCTCAGCCAGCGGCGTTTAATGATGTCCTGACTACGTTCATCCAGGTTTTCTAGTGAGCTTGCCATCAGGCTAAGTTCCTGTGATCGACTGTCATCATGCTCCAGTAAATATGCTGGATCCATGCTGCCATCAGTAAGATAAGCGGCGGGTGTGAAATGGTGCTCGTCATCATTGTCATTGGTAGGTGGATCAAACGTCACATCGCTACCGCTTAAACGTGATTCCATTTCAACAACGGTTTCCGGTTTTACGCCTAGCGTTTTAGCAACGTCATTCACTTCATCCTGGCTAAACCAGCCTAGTCTTTTTTTAGAACCGCGCAGTTTAAAGAAAAGTTTACGTTGCGGTTTGGTTGTAGCAACTTTAACAATACGCCAGTTGCGCAAAACAAACTCATGAATTTCCGATTTGATCCAATGTACTGCGTAGGATATCAGGCGTACTTCGTGGCTTGCTGAGAAGCGTTTAACGGCTTTCATCAGGCCAATGTTGCCTTCCTGGATTAGATCGCTTAGTGGTAGACCGTAACCTGTGTAACCGCGGGCTATTTTTACCACGAAGCGTAAATTAGACATAATTAATTTTTGTGCAGCTTCAAGATCATTTTGCTGTTCCAGGCGCAACGCAAGTTCGCGCTCATCTTCGGCGGTTAACATAGGAATGCCGTGAATTTGTCGAATATAAGCATCCAGATTGCCGGCACTTATTGGCATATTCTGTAAAGCTGGAATTAATGCTGTAGTCATATCTTTTTCTCTCATAATCATATTTTAGCAGTCAACGAGTAAGAGTGCTAGTTATACAAAAAGTTCAATGAAATGCTACTGGTTTAGATTAAAAGCTAATTACTCACCACAGAGACACTGAGGAAAAATGTTTGATGTTAGTTGCGCCACAGGCGCATCAAACAACCAAAAACGTTGTGTCCTCTATGTCTCTGTGGTGAAAAGTTTTTAAAATACGGCTAAGGTTTTTATATAACACATTGATATATAGAGTTATAGTTGAAACGGTGTTTTAGCTGGGTTCTATTACTTTAAGGTGTCGGCTAACAGCTATCCAGGAACCAGCCAGGCCCAATGAACAGCTAAACAGTATCAACAGCAGGGTATTTCCTGCCCCCAACCCGCTCAGCTGGAAATTGCTGTGATATAACTCTGCTAGCTTGTGGATTGGGTTTTCCATTAAAAGCAGTGAGATTTGGGTGATTATCCACGCCAGAGTGCCGCCAATGGCGCCATACCATATCCCGGTGTATAAAAAGGGGCGGCGGATAAAAGCATTTGAGGCACCAATTAGCTTAGATACTTCAATCTCTTCGCGGCGATTTTGAATATCCAGTCGGATGGTGTTGCCGATAATTAATAAAACAGCTATGGCCAGCATGGCGCTGATAACCAGGATACTCCGGTTGGCAATTTCTAAAAAGGTATAAAGGCGTTTTACCCATTGCACGTCCAGTTGTGCCAGTTCAACCAGTTTGTTTTCCCCCAGTTCTTTAACCAGATGCGTAGTTCTGTCTGGCTGGTTGTTGTTGATTTTAGGGTGAACCACCAGCACGATGGGCAGGGGATTGGTATCGAGGTATTTTAATGCATCACCAAATCCCGAGATTTCCTTAAACTGTTCCAGACCTTTTTCTTTGTCGATGAATTCGATCTTTTTGATATTTTTATGTTTTTCTAAAGTTTGCATTAATTTCTGTGCATCGCGTTTTTTTACATGGGTATGTAGAAATAACGAAATTTGCGTTGAGCCATCCCAGTCACTACTAAGCTGGGCCACATTGTCCAGAGCGATGTACAGGCCAGCGGGTAATGCTAATGCGATAGCAATCACGGCAGCAGTCATTACGGTTGCAACCGGTTGCGCATAAAGTCGACCTAAGCTGGCCAGGCTGACGCGCAGGTGGATACTAAGGTATGATCTAAGCCGATTTTTTCTGGGCGGACGATTACGCATAATCTTTATTTGCCCATATAAGGCAGACCATTGTGTGTAACCTGTCCACCCTGCAGGCTAATCATAGGTGAACCCATGTGATTAATCAGATCGAGATCATGACTGGCGATTAAAACCGTGGTACCTACCTGGTTGAAGCGTGCGAATAGTTGCATGATTCCTAGTGATAGTTCAGGATCAAGATTTCCTGTGGGTTCATCTGCGAGTAATAATAAAGGTTTGTGTACAATGGCGCGGGCGATGCCAACGCGTTGTTGCTCACCGCCGGACAGGGTGATGGGGGCGGATTTTTCTTTACTTAATAAACCCACCTGATTAAGTGCTGCACGTACGCGTTTATGAATTTCCTGGTGTCGATAACCCTGAATAATCAGTGGCATAGCAACATTATCAAAAACCGGCCGATCGTAAAGTAGATGATGGTTTTGAAAAATAATGCCGATATTTCGGCGAATGAAAGGAATTTTTCGGTTACTAATATTATTCAGATTGACCCCATCGAGAAAAATTTTCCCGCGTGTGGGGCGTTCAATCATGGCAATTAACTTCAGCAGGGTGCTTTTGCCCGCCCCCGAATGACCGGTGAGGAAGGCCATTTGTCCTTTTGCAAGACGCAGGTTGATGCGACTTAAAGCATTATGTCCGCCGGGGTATCGTTTGCTGATGTTATCGAAGTGAATCATAGCAGCGGTGAATTGTTCATTATTTACTGCTTTATTCAAGTAGTGCATCCACAAATTCACTGGCATTAAATGGCCTAAGGTCATTTATGCCTTCACCGACACCAATAAAACGAACCGGCAAGTTTAGGGTTTTGGCGATGGAAAATAATATGCCACCTTTTGCGGTGCCATCAAGTTTGGTTACCGCCAGCCCGGTCAGGCCGATGCTGTTATGGAATTGCTGTACCTGATGCAGGGCATTTTGCCCGAACCCGGCATCCATCACGATCAGGGTTTCGTGTGGTGCATTGCTATCAAGTTTACCTAGTACGCGCTTTATTTTTGCCAGTTCATCCATTAAATTATCTTGCGTATGTAAACGACCAGCGGTATCGGCAATGACAATATCAATATTTTTTGAACTTGCTGAGGCGACAGCGTCAAAGATAACCGATGCCGGGTCAGCGCCCGGACCCTGGGTAATGACAGCTACATTATTACGTTGCCCCCATTGCTGTAGCTGTTCGACCGCAGCGGCACGAAAAGTATCGCCAGCGGCTAGCATTATAGATTTACCCTGTTGCTTGAAATGATGTGCCAGTTTACCGATGCTGGTGGTTTTACCAGCACCATTAATGCCTACAATAAGTATTACAAATGGTTTTGCCGCTTTGGCGTTAGTGTCGGCGTTGCTATGGGTGTTGAAGTCGGCGATAACAGAATCAAGAGGCTGCTCACAGGGTTGCAGAATAGATTTCATGATTTCGGCTAATTTAACATGCAGTGAGTCGGCATCACTAATGACTTTACGGGAAATATTGTTCTGCAGTTCATCGATGATGGTTGTGGTAGCATCAACACCAACATCGGCACTTAACAGGCGTGTTTCTAGCTCGTCGAGCAAGGTATTGTCGATGGCTTTTTTGCCGAGAAAAAAATCGGCCATGCCATCGGAAAAAGTTCGCCTGGTTTTTTCGAGTGAATGGCTTAAATCAGCGTGCTTTGTTTCTACTGAGATAGATTCTTCTGCTGTGATGGACGCGTCAGTGGCATTTTGAGTTGTCTCAGAAAGGTTTTTTTGCTTGCGTTTAATGAAGCCAAACATGATGATGATGAGTATAGTCAAATGATGAAATGTGTGGGGTATCCTAGCATTACTTTCCTGTTTTTACATACGACAGAAAATTTAATAAGTAAAAAAAGAACGAGAAGAGTAAATAATGAAGATAAAGATGAAAGTAATTGTAGGTCTGCTTATTGTTTCGACATTGATTCTGGGTAGTGTGCTGTATAGCAGCAAACAGCCGAAGATAGAACAGAGTGATGAAGCCGTAAAATCGTATACATTATCGAATGGCTTGAAAGTGCTGGTGGTTGAAAACCATCGCGCGCCTGTGGTGGTGTCGCAGGTCTGGTACAAAATTGGTGCCAGTTATGAACATGACGGTATTACCGGTATCTCGCATGTGCTTGAGCATATGATGTTTAAAGGCACAGAAAAACATCCTGCCGGTGAGTTTTCAGAAATTATTGCCGCCAATGGTGGTGAAGAAAATGCCTTTACCGGGCAGGACTATACCGCTTATTTTCAAAAGATAGCCAATGACAGACTGGAGATGTGTCTGGAGCTGGAAGCCGATCGCATGCGCAACCTGGTGTTTGATGAAAAAGAATTTCTCAAAGAAATTGAAGTGGTCAAAGAAGAGCGTCGTTTGCGTACTGATGACAAACCCAGCGCGTTAACCTATGAAAGATTTAATGCCGTTGCCTATACCAACAGTCCTTATCGACAACCGGTTATCGGCTGGATGGAAGACCTCGAAACACTGACCGTTGATGATGCACGGCAATGGTATGAAACCTGGTATGCGCCAAACAATGCGACACTGGTAGTTGCGGGCGATGTTGAGGCGAATAAGGTGTTTCAACTGGCAAAGCAATATTTTGGCCAGTTAGCGACCTCGAAAATACCGCAGTTAAAACCCAGACGTGAAGCTAAGCAATATGGTACACAGCGTTTAAGTATTGAAGTACCGGCAAAAATCCCCTATTTGATTATGGGTTATAAAGCCCCGGTTTTAGGGCGCACAGAAGAAAACCGACAGGATGAATGGGAGGTGTATGCGCTGGAAGTACTGGCCGGTGTGCTTGATGGTGGTAGCAGTGCACGCCTGAGTAGCAATCTGGTTCGTGGTCAGCAAATTGCAAACAGTGCGAGCGCAAGTTATGGCATGACAAAAAGGCATGAGACCCTGTTTGTGCTGTCGGCGGTACCGAATGATGGGGTGGCAATAGACGTGCTTGAATTTGCCCTTCGCGAAGAAGTAAATACGATTAAAACCCAGTTGCCTGATGAAGCTGAACTGGACCGCGTAAAAGCGCAAGTTGTTGCTGCACAGGTATATCAGCAGGATTCAATATTTTACCAGGCGATGGAAATTGGCATGCTGGATACCATTGGTTTGCCGTGGCAAATAAAAGATGAATATGTCGAAAAAATTCTGGCGGTTACTGCGCAGCAGGTGCAACAGGTGGCAAATAAATATTTAACGGATAAGCGTTTAACAGTGGCTGTGCTGGATCCACTGCCTATTGAAAACGGTGCGACTGCTATGAAAGAAGCGCCTTCGGCAGGAGTAAGTCATGGTCATTAATCTTTTTAGTATAAATAAAAACAGCTCAAAAGTAATCGCTTCACTGTGTTTGATGATTATAAGTGCTGCCATTAATGCAACACCAGAGATTCAAACCTGGCAAACAGAAAATGGCGCAAAAGTATTGTTTGTACCGGCAACTGAAATCCCGATGCTAGATGTGCGTATTGTGTTTGATGCCGGAAGTGCAAGAGACGCTGGCATCAGCGGCCTGGCCGTTTTAACTAACGGCCTGTTAACCGAAGGTGCTGCGGGTAAAACGGCAAAGCAAATTGCAGAAATATTTGAATCGGTTGGCGCACAAATTGACTATGAAGCCTCACGTGACATGGGTCTGGTTGGCGTGCGCAGTTTAACCGAATCGCGTTATTTAAGCGCAGCAATAGAAGGTCTCAAACAGGTATTAACGCAGCCTGATTTTCCTCAGGATGCGTTTCAACGCGAGTTGAATCGAATGAAAGTTGCAGTAAAAGCGCGACAGCAATCACCATCAGCACTGGCAGGCGAAGCTTTTAACAAAGCTGTTTTTGGTGATCATCCATACGCGTCTCCTCCCTCTGGTACTGAAGAAAGCCTGGAAAAATTAACCCTTGATGATGTCGTTAAATTTTATAAACAATATTATGTTGCCAGTAATGCAACCATTGTTTTGGTGGGTAATGTTGAACGCCAGCAGGCAGAGGAAATTGTTAAAGCAGTGGTATCGAATCTACCTGCTGGAGAAAAAGCACCTGCTTTGCCTGAGGTAAAACCATTAACAGAAGCGAAACAAATAATTATCGATTACCCGTCAGCGCAAACGCATATTTTTGTCGGGCAACCGGGTATGAAACGTGGTGATAAGGATTTCTATGGTCTGTATGTTGCTAATCACCCTTTTGGTGGCAGTGGTTTTTCTTCCAGACTGGTTGAGGTGATTCGTGAAGAGCGTGGTCTGGCATATAGTGTTTATAGTTATTTTTCACCACTGCGTGAAAAAGGTGTGTTTGCCATGGGTATGCAAACTAAAACCGAGCAAACAAAGCAGGCATTAACCTTACTCAATCAGCAATTAAAAAAATATGTGGAAGAAGGCCCTGAAAAAGACGAGCTTGCGAAAAGTTTGAGTAACATCACTGGTGGTTTTCCCTTAAAGGTTGATAGTAATGGCAAGTTACTCGAATACATTGCTATGATCGGCTTTTATGATTTACCCATTGATGCCCTTGATCATTTTATCGATAACATCAAGTCCGTTGATGTGAAAAAGGTAAATGATGTACTGTCACGCAGGCTTCACCCAGACAGAATGGTGACGGTTATTGTTGGAAAACAATAAGAAGAGGTGCTGGAATCATTCCCGACGATTTTCAGCATACGACCCACAAGGACGTGGGAAGTGCGGAAAATGCATACTGCCATGGATGGGCAGGTAGTAGGGCAACGCATAGTACAGGAAGTACGTATAGGCAATTCATTGTACAGGAAGTACGGTAGTGGGCAACGCATATGCCAGGATGCAGGTAGTAGGGCAACGCAGGAGCAGTTGCCGAGGAGCGGTTTTCAGCCACTCCATCCATGGAGATTCACTGAAATTGTTCCGGACAATTTTCAGTATACGACCCACAAGGACGTGGGAAGTGCGGAAAACGCATACTGCCATGGATGGCAGGTAGTAGGGCAACGCAGGAGCAGTTGCCGAGGAGCAGTTTTCAGCCACTCCATCCATGGAGATTCACTGAAATTGTTCCAGACAATTTTCAGTATACACTCCATCCATGGAGATAAATAAATGAAAAGTGGATCGTGCAGGATTATTGGCGGTAAATGGCGTGGTCGAAAAATAACATTTGATGATGCAGCAGGCTTGCGACCGACAACCGATCGCATACGTGAAACCGTGTTTAACTGGTTGCAACCTTATATTTATCAAAGTACTTGCCTGGATTGCTTTGCCGGCAGTGGTGTCTTGGGTTTTGAGGCGCTTTCACGGGGTGCAAATAAAGTTGTTTTTATTGAGAATAACAGAAAAACGGTCAGGAATTTAAAACAAAACTGTGACCAGCTGGATGCTACTGCTGCGGTTATTTTTCATCAGGATACATTAAGATGGTTGTTATCTGTGCCACTTGATCAACGCTTTGATCTGGTCTTTCTCGATCCACCGTTCCATTCGAATTTACTGGAAAAGTGCTGTGTACTCCTTAGTAGCAGTGGAATTTTGGCTAAGGATGCCATAATCTATGTAGAAAATGCGATTAATGCAGATGTCACCTTGCCGGATAACTGGTTTTGTTTGAAACAAAAAACAGCGGGTCAGGTGTCATATAAGTTATTTGTTTATAGAATTTAAGTTTTTCGTGGATTGACGAAAATTTAATAACAGTGCTTTGCACGAGGTTGATATGTCAGTTGTAGCGGTCTATCCAGGTACGTTTGATCCGATTACCAATGGGCATTCCGATTTAGTACAGCGGGCTGCAGGATTATTTGACCACGTGATCGTGGCAATTGCAGCAAATCCTGGGAAAACTCCGTTATTTGATTTAACGCAGCGCGTAACGATGGTGGAACAGGTATTGTCGCAGTTTGATAATGTTGAAGTCTGTGGTTTTTCTGATCTGCTAGTCCATTTTGTAAAATCAAAAAATGCAAAAGTGATACTGCGTGGTTTGCGTGCGGTGTCAGACTTTGAATACGAAATGCAACTGGCAAGTATGAACCGGCATCTGGAGAACTCGCTGGAAACCGTGTTTATGACCCCCAGTGAAGAAACCAGCTTTATTTCGGCATCACTGGTGAAAGAAATTGCTCTGCATGGCGGTGATGTTTCACAATTTGTCCATGGACACGTTGTGGAAGCATTGAATTTGGCAAAGAGTAAAATACCTGAGTAACAGCTCTTTTTATTCATTTTTCCCCATGAATTTATAGAGAAACCCTAATATTTTAAGAATATAGAGAATAAGTGTGATTTATTATGGCTTTAATGATTACCGATGAATGTATTAATTGTGATGTTTGTGAGCCAGAATGCCCTAATGAAGCGATTAGCCCAGGTGATGAGATTTACGAAATTGATCCTGATTTGTGTACTGAATGTGTGGGTCATTATGAAACATCTCAATGTGTGGAGGTGTGCCCGGTTGATTGTATTCCCTTAGATCCTGATCATCAGGAAACCAGGGAGGAACTTATGGAAAAGTATAAAGCCCTTACCGGAAATTCGTGATTATTGATATTTACTACTATTTAACGAAGGCATGCCCTTTATAAGTGCTGAATTAACGTATCTAATATAGAGTTAAAAAAATATGAACAAATTTAGCCATAGAATTTGTTTTTTTGTTTTCATCAGCTTTTTTTCAGTTCAAGGTTTCTCGCAAACATCGACTGAATTAATAATTTCGCAGGCGGCAATTGCCAGCGCACACCCCTTAGCGACCCAGGCAGGCATTGATATTTTAAGCCAGGGTGGTAATGCGTTTGACGCGGCAATTGCGGTTACTGCAACTCTTGCCGTAGTTGAACCGTATTCTTCAGGTCTTGGTGGAGGTGGTTTTTATTTACTGCACCAGGTAAAAACCGATCGCTACGTTATGCTCGATGCGCGCGAAAAGGCACCCTTAGCTGCACATAAAGATTTGTATCTTGATAAAACAGGGCAGGTGATTGCCGGTGCTTCGATTAATGGAGCTTTATCGGCCGGCATTCCGGGTATCCCTGCAGCGCTGGTACATCTGGCAGAAAAATACGGAAAATTAAAATTATCGCAGTCATTGGCAGCGGCGATCTCACATGCAGAGCAGGGTTTTCCAGTTGATGAATACTATCAACATATGGCAGGGTTTCGTTTAAAAGCCCTGCAGAATAATAAAGCCGCCAGTGATATTTTTTTACAGCAGGGTGTGGTGCCAGAGCTGAATTATAAAATAGTACAAACAGATCTGGCAAAAACCTTACGTCTAATCGCTGAGTCTGGTTTTGCTGGTTTTTATGAGGCGGAATTAGCCCAGAAACTGGTTAAAGATGGTCGAAAAAATGGCGGCATATGGACTATGAAAGATCTGGCAAGGTACGAAATAAAAGAACGCTCGCCTGATGTTACCGTTTATAAAGGTATGAAATTAACGGCGGCATCTCTGCCATCTTCTGGCGGTCTGGTGTTGTCAGAAATTCTACGAATTCTTGCTAAATTAGATATTGAAAAGATGGATAAAGTGCAACGCATTCATCATATCGTTGAAGCCATGCGCCTGGCATATCGTGATCGCGCTGAATATATGGGGGATCCTGACTTTATCGAGGTACCTGTTGATTACCTGCTTTCAGAGTCTCACATTAAATTACTCGCAGCAAGTATCAGTAGCCACAATGCAACATCGAGCGCTTCGCTTAAAGCGGTAGCGCCACCTTCCGGTAATGGTGCTGACACTACGCATTTTTCTATTATTGATAAGCAGGGAAATAAAGTATCGGCAACCTTGTCAATTAATTATCCGTTTGGTTCCTGTTTTGTCGCTGAAGGTACAGGCGTTTTATTTAATGATGAAATGGATGATTTTGTGTCTAAACCGGGTGTGCCAAATGTTTATGGACTGGTGGGTTCGCATGCAAACGCTATTGAGCCGGGTAAACGTATGTTGTCCAGCATGACACCGAGCATCGTAGAAACACAAAATCGCATAGCTGTTATTGGAACGCCGGGTGGCAGTCGTATAATTACCATGGTATTGCTTGGCATTCTCAATTTTTATGAAAATAAAAATGCGGATGAAATAGTCAATGCCGGTCGCTTTCATCACCAGTATTTGCCTGATGAGATTTCCTATGAACCTGGCGTTTTTGATGAGTCACTGATTATTGCGTTGCAGAAGTTAGGTCATAAAACCAAAGCCATGGATAATGCTTATGGCAATATGCACGTTATTGTACTGGATAAGAAAACTGGCCAGGTAGAAGCGGCATCTGACGGTCGGGGTATCGGTAGCGCGAAAGTTCTACACTGAACTTTAAGGTAATCCTGATTAATAAAAGATGCTTCATGCAAAGCTCTCAAGGTGTTAGTTTTATTCCAGTCCAAAGCTATTTCTTTCCTGGCCTGATGTAAACGATTCAGCATCTTTAGCTTTTTCGATTGTACGAATTGAATGTGTGCGCTCCTGATCAGACATGCCACGGTGAATGTATCGGTCAGCAGCGTGTAATATTTCTTCAAGGTATTTAATTCGGTAGTTATGGCTTAATAATGCTTTTGCGATAAAGAAAGAATCGGTATTTTTATTTATTTGACTCAGAGCTTATAGCCGGGCCAGGTTCTCTAGTTTAAATATTTTTCAAGTGTGTATTTAAGCGTGTCCAGGTCGACCGGTTTGGTTATTTGGTCATTCATCCCTGCTTTTAAACATTGGGCTTTTGTCTCAGGGAAGGCATCGGCGGTTAACGCAATGATGGACAGCTTATTATTGCCCTCTTCTCGAATAGTTTTTGTTAGTTTGTAACCGTCTACCAAAGGCATGTTACAGTCGGTTAATAATAACTGGTAACTATTGTTAAGTAGTTTGTTAAGGGCTTCCTGTCCGTTTTTAGCCAGGTCGGCTTCATATCCAAGTGCGCTAAGCTGGTTAAGAATAAGCGTCTGGTTTGTTGGATTGTCTTCAGCAACAAGTATATTATGATTTGATACCATTTTCGTATTTAATGGTTCATTCGAGGCATCAGGTTTATTTTTACTCTGCGCTGTCATCTTTGATTGTTGTTTCAATACCTCCTGGAAGCTCTATCCAGAATTCACTGCCCTGATTTATGTTGCTTGTAACGCCAATGGAGCCATTCATCATTTCGACAAGTTGCTTACTGATAGATAAGCCAATACCGGTGCCTTCAATGTTATTTGCAGCATTCAATCGATTAAATGCCTGGAAAACATCAGGTAGTAGTTTTTCTGAAATACCTTTTCCCGTATCAATGACGCAAATCCGCACAATGCCGTTATCTTTATGTTTTATTTTTAAACTGACCGATCCGTTTGTTACGTTGTACTTAATAGCATTGCTTAAAAGGTTTAACATTACCTGTTTTAAACGCGTGTAATCCGCAATGACATAACTATTTTTTGCTGTTGTAAAATCCAGAGAAAGATTGTTTTGTTCGATGAGAGGTGAAACCATCGAATGACATTCTTCGAAAATGTCATCTAGGCTAACCTTTTCCATAGACAGTTGAAGATGGCCTTTTTCGATACGAGCAAGATCCAGAATTTGATTCACCAGCTCAAGTAGCAAATTGCCCGCCTTGCCGATTTCACTAATATGAGATTGCTGTTTTTCTGTTAATTCTTTCTCATATTTTAATAATTGGGTAAAGCCAAGAATAGCGTTTAGCGGTGTCCTTAATTCATGTGACATGCTTGAAAGAAAATCTGATTTTGCCTGATTGGCTTTTTCGGCTTCTTCTTTAGATTTTATTAATGCGAGTTCATTGTGTTTCTTTTCAGTTATATCCAGCGCCATGGCAGCGATGCCGACAATGTGATTCTGTGTGTCCGTTAACGGGGTAACAAACCATTGACAAAATATAGGTGTTTCTGACCTGGTTTTATTTTCGATAACTGAACCGATAACGGCCTCATAATTGAGTAATCGTTGCCATAATTTTTCTGCATCAGCAGAACTTTCGCGCGATAAAATCAGGCGCATGACATTCTCATTTAGCGCCTCATCTCGTGTATAACCAAAAATTTTCTCAGCAGCTTTGTTCCATTCGGAAATATTGAGGTCAATATCAAACTCAATAATGGCAAGCGGAGTGTTCTGTAAATGAAGCGCCTGTTTTTGATGCATTAATTCAATTGCACGCTCACGATTATCGGCTTCTATGCGTAAACGAATATTTTGTTGTGTATTGTTAAAAAGACGTCTACCGGCAGAGAGTGAGAAAAAGATGAATACCATCAGTACAAAGGCTGTCGCATTTGAAAAATCTCGTGCATCGGTAACAAGCCTGAGTATTAATAATAGACTGGACGGCAACAGAAACAGCGCCATGGTTTCCCAGCGGTAGGATAAGGTAGATAATGAACCTGCAATGACGCCAATCTGACATACAATAATAAAAGCGATGTATTCAACATCGTGTGAGTAGCCTAACCAGGGTAGCAAGCCCCAGCATAAACCTGCTATACCGGTACCGATGAAAAAGCGTGTACGCCAGCCGTTATTGAGTTGTTCATGTTTGTCATGCCTGGAGAAACGATAGCTTTCTATACTTCTAATCAGGAGAACGCTGAGTATTGTAACTAGCCAGATATACAAGTTTTGTTTGGAAACGACATGATCATATATGACCGTAAATATGGTGAACGCAATTACGAACGAAGCCGTGTAGGAAAAAGGCGTGCCGCCATATAGTAGCCGTATTTCTTCAAGTCGAATTTGCTGGTCCAGGTGTTCTTTGGCTTGTGTGATATGCGGATCCATAAGGAAGCATTTCCCGTTGTTAGTTGTTTTTATTATAATTTTTGAGTTGCACTTATGATAGCCTTAACCTTACTCAATATTTCCAGGGATGGCTATTATTTAATAGCGGTGCTTATGGTTATTAGATATTCACAGTATTATTACTTATTAATATTGTTTATTGTATGCAAAACGATATTTAGTGAGCCATATTGTGCGACGGCAAGACTATTTTAAGGTCGTGTAGCCAAAAATCACGACAGTTGTTGTTAGGAATTCTTTTCTGGTGTCATACTGAAAGCGGCAATAAAATTGACCATGCATTAACAATAATAACAAACCGTTTTTTCTCGCATCTATTGAATCTGGGAAACAGTGTCTTGATGTCAAATTTACATTTAATCCAGATGGCGGTATTTTTAAATTAGCCAGTTATTGCTTTTTTTCGCACTTAGTAGCGCTTAAAGGTTCCTCTTTTAATACATCTATTCAGTTTATGGTGGTGGTTTTTCAACTATGTCAATACAGATAATATATCAGGATGAATACATTGTTGCAGTGAATAAACCGCAGGCCTTATTATCCGTGCCCGGTTTAGGCCCTGATAAACAGGACTGCTTGATTTCAAGATTAGTAAAGGTGATTCCGGAAGCAAAGGTGGTCCATCGTCTTGATTGTTATACATCGGGCATAATGTTGTTTGCCATAGGCATTGAAATGCAGCGAGCATTAAGTCGAATATTCCACGATAGAAAAATTCAAAAACAATATATTGCGGTGGTAAAACAGTGGTTTGATGAAAATGACGGGGTAATAAAATTTCCAATGCGTTGTGATATCAATAATCGCCCACATCAAATAGTTGATTATGAACATGGTAAATCAGCGGTCACATTTTGGCAGGTTCTGCAACGTAAAGACGAAAAAGTGCGTTTATTATTAAAACCTGTAACCGGTAGAACCCATCAACTACGTGTGCATTGTTCAGCGATGGGTTTCCCGATAATAGGTGATGGCTTATATGGTGATGGCAACGACAAAATAAATCAGCCGAGGATGTTGCTTCATGCTGATAATTTATTATTTGAACATCCTGTTACTAATAAAGAGATGCATATATTTGCGGAGTGTGAGTTTTAAGTGATGCCATCCTTGTAAACTCGGCTTAGCAGAATAAAAATTACTGCCAGCCAGAAACCACGTTGTAATGGAAGCGTGTGTCCCCATAATCAAAAATAGCGCCCTCAGCTGTGATTTCATGCAGGATCAGGTCGTCGATGACGTATTCGCCTTCTTCCATAAAATTGTTGTTAATTACGATGCTGCGCTGTAAAGGATTACTTGAATAAACATGAGCGCTAACAAGAATAGTCGGTAGCTGCTGTTGTATTGAATCAGGTAAATCATAAAAGTCTATTATATTTTTTTGCGCTTGCAGTGGCCGTTTGTTTACTGTTGTATTAGGGATAGGTCTGGGTGCTGTGTTTTCGTTATTATTTACTGCATTCGTTTTCTTTTTTATCGGTTCGGCTGTAGCCTGAACAAGTGCTTTTTCGGGTTCTATTTCAGTGTTCGTGCTTGTCGTGTTTATGGTTTGTTTTTCAGGCACTACTGCAGGCGCTACTGTTTCAGTGTCAGTTGCAGTGATAGGTATTTCAGCGTTATTATCAATAGCCGTGTCCTGGACAGATAAAATATCATTTTCTGAAATATTATCTTTATCAATAATAAAATAAACAATCGCAGTAAGGTTTAGAATAACTGCAATAATAAGTATGTATGGCCAGTAAGCCTTTTTTTCATCACGGTAATTCAGGCTGGAAGTATGTACGGTCTGTACATTTGGGATAGCTCCGTGCGCTCGTTGTTGTTCTGATTTTTTAAGTGCATCAAGTATGTAAGACATTCGAGCTAACCCTGTTTTGTTAGTAGTAGCGAGGAAGGTGGTACGAGTGATGGAGCTTTCATGCCTGATTGTGTGTTCAAATGAATAATGGTTATTGGTCCGACAATGCCGTCAGCGGATAATCCATGTTGCGATTGAAATGCGATGACTCTTTTTACCAGGTAATCATCATAGGTATTTATGGTCGAATCTGGCAGGCGGTTATCTGTTTTTTCCAGTTGAGTATTTAACCAGTTGATGATGGCTCCACTATCACCCGGTGAGATAGGCTTAAAGTAGTGTACGGGTTTTTGCCAGAGTAAAATAAATTTTCCATGCCAGTATTTATCAAGCTCGTTAAGATTAACAGTATAAGCAGTGTTGTTTGAGTAGATTGTAGCGACGTCATTATCTATTGAGGTGATGGTGATATGTCGTGTTTCACCCTGTTTGTTTACTAGTGTTAATACAGCGGGCCGGTTGTGTGCTCTAAGGCTGTTTAAATTTCCATGCCTATACAGGCAACTTAACGAATGTGATGCGGCCTGCTTGCAGGCTGTGTTAAAAGTTTTTTCATCGTAATGTCGGCCCCATGTTTTGAATAGTTGTTGAAACGCAGAAGCCAGGCTATTATTTTTAGCATTTAAAATCGTGTCGATATCATCATAAATAGTATCTGTGTTGGTTTTGGCTGTTTGTGTTTCAGCTACTGGTGCTTCAGTCGCATTGAGAGATTCAATTTCGTTAATTGATGATAAAGAGATTTCTGTACTTTCTTTTTTATTTTCTTTTATTGACGTATTTGCTAAATATGTGGATGTTTCTTCAGTATCTTCTGAAGGTTTTTGCACGTTGTTTTTATTCTTTGCGTTTAGTGCTAACGGCTCAAATTGTCTTTCAGAAAGTGTTAGTGTCTGCAAGCTACTAGCTTTATCTTCTGAATTTATAAAATAAAAAACTATTGCCATTGTGATAATGGCGACGCTTGTAAAAGCAGCAAGTGGGTATAACCATTGTTTGTTTTTCTTGCTTTTCTCAACGTTTTTGAGCTCACCAAAAACTTCTTTGGCTGCTTTTTTTATTATTGCCGGGCTAACTGCATACTGATCTTCTACGTATGCGCCTAATAAAGCACGGTCACATATAATATTAATTAAACGAGGTATGCCATTACTGAGACGGTATAAAAGTTTGATGCTTTTGTCAGGGAAGAGCTGTATGTTTTGACCGGCGATAGCAAGCCGGTGGCTGACGTAAGTTTTGACTTCGTGTCTGGTTAATGGTTGCAAGTGAAAGCGTGCAGTAATGCGCTGTGCTAACTGGCGCATTTCTGTATGTGCCAGGATATCCAGTAATTCTGGCTGGCCCAGAATAATGATTTGCAGCAACTTGCGCTGGTTGGTCTCTAAATTCGTTAACAAACGCAGTTGTTCCAGAACTTTGCTACTTAGATTTTGTGCTTCATCAATAATTAAAACCGTTTTTTCATTATTGTGGTTACTTGTCAGTAAAAAATTGTAGATTCTGTCGGTGTAAGTTTTAACGCTATTACTGGTATCAGGGTAACTTATTTTAAGTTCATCACAGATAGATTCTAATAGTTCGATTTCACTGACTTTGGGGTTGAGAACTAAAGCAACATTTGCCTGATCAGGTATCTGTTCCAGCAAACATCGGCAAATGGTAGTTTTTCCTGTGCCCACTTCGCCGGTTAGCAGAATGCAGCCTCCTTCGCTGTTCAGGCCGTAGACAAGGTGAGCTAGCGCCTCACGGTGTTGTGCGGTCATATACAAATAACGTGGATCTGGAGCGATGGAGAAGGGTGCTTCATTAAACCCAAAATATTCGTTATACATGTTATACAGCTTATGCTTCAGTTAATTGTTGCCTACTATAACCCAAATTCAGCAATGACCAAAGAGGGGTGCGAGTGAATATTTCAGTTTAGGGTCGGATAGATTCCACAATCTATTGATAGAGATGATATTAACCAGGGTTTTCCTGTTCAGGCTCAAAAATATACGTTGTTTGATGGTGAGATTCAGCCTGATGCATGGCTTTGTCTGCGCATCGAATAAGAACCTTTTCATCTTGCCCGTGTATTGGATAGATGCTGATCCCAATTTTGCATTCAATATTGATGTTATTGCCATTTATCAGGAAAGGCTTATTGAGCGTTTTTACAATTCGTTTTGCTACAGCTGTTGCCTGTTCTTTAGTTTGTGCCGAGGGCAATAATAATCCAAATTCGTCACCGCCGAGCCTGGCAATGGTGGCGTGATAGTTTGTCTTGGTATCTGACGGCAGTAATTTGTGCCCGGGTAAGTCAGTGCCAACCCAGGATATCAAATCTGAATCTCGTAAGATGGTACTTAAACGCTGTTCAACTTCTAATAGCAGTTGGTCACCAGTTGCGGTTCCGTAATCCCTGTTTATGCTTTTAAAGTGAGTTAAATCAATGATCATCACAGCAAAGCATGTTTTATAGTTTTTTCTTAAATTTATAATTTGTTCTAATAACTGTTCAAACAATAAGCGGCTGTTTTTACCGCTAGCATGTGAATGCAAATGAATTTTTTCCAGAACATCATGTATTTTTGCTAATGGGGGTATTGTTGATCTTTTAAGTATGAATAAAACAATAAAAACAATGATCGTCGTGGTGATTAAGGTTAATGCCATTATCCAGTTTCTATGCTGGATAATTTCTTTGTTAAATGTGGTCATATCAGGTTTAACTGAAATGGTCATTATAGGGACGCCGTCATTATTTGATATTGGCAGTTCGACAGTTAGATAATTCGTATCATTCTGAGATAATTGCCAGCTCTTAGACTGATATAATAAATTATCATCCAGGGAATTTATCTGTATTGGCATGGCCAGTGATTGTTCGATTTTTCGCAAGTTGTACACCAGATCGGCAATAACCTGTATATAACCTTTAGGGTTTAATCCGCCATATGGCACAAGTACAGCATGTACCGGATGATTTTTATATAAGCAGGTGTGCGATAGTGTTTGTAATTTTTCATAGTCGCCACGTGTTAGCGCTAACTGACTTAGCCGGGGGCAGATTAGTCCGCCGTCTAAATCTGCATTTACCCCTTCGCTAGAAACGCTGAGTAAAGCGAAATTAGGATCGAGAACATAGAGTTTTAAAAGTTTGACAACATTGGCGGTGACAAAGTATTGATAAAACTGCTTATTTAAATGTTGTGTTAATTCACTGTGACGATTGTTCTGAAAGTCATCTTTAAAGTCAGCTTCATTTTCAATTGCCAGTGCAAGATCAAGAGAACTGGATTTTAGCTCTTCAATCAGGTCGTTTATTTCAAGATAAGCCAGTTGCTGTATCGCCTTGTCGTGGTGAGAAAAGGCGAACTGTTTATAGGAATTGCTGATGTAATAAACCAGCATAATACAGAAAATGCCAACAACAATAACTGTCATGCTGATTTTGTCGGCAAGTGAGAGGTGCAGGTTCATGGTTCTTACTTTTCGATTAAGTAGTTTTTATTTATCCATTCTTCAAAACCGCCTCTAAACCAGTAGATATTTGTGTAACCGCATTCTCTGGCAATGACAATAGCACGGTCACTGCGGCGGCATTTAGGTCCATTACAATAAAAAACCGTGGCTGTGTTTTTTCTGTTTATAATTTTAAACAATGACGAACAGTCAGTTTTGGTATCTGGCAAGCTGATTGAACCGGTAATATAACCCTGGCGCCTATCCGATCTAATGCGAGAGTCAATAATGACAAGGTCGTCATATTCAACAGCAAGCTTTATTAATTGTTCGGCATCTATTTTCGTACTACCTTCGATTGTATCTGGGCTTAAATAATCATCAGCGCGGGATTTTTCGGGTATAAAAAAAAGCGATACTAGCAAAAAGGTCATTTTTGGCAGTAATGTTGAAAATAGTCGAATCATAGGCTTTATATCTGTTTATGAGATACATATTAAAAAGGTCAGTATAGTAAAAAATAACGCCGAATAGTGATCAATACAACCTGTTTTCTCTAATACTATATAGAAAAAATTAAAAACACGACAAAAAGGCAGTTTTATTGAGTCTGTTTTATAATTAAGACATCTGAGGTGCCTTGATCGATGAACCCAAGCGATATGACTAATAAAAAATCACACTTTAGCTTTTTGATGAAACCGCTGGATTTAGGTTTTACGATATTAAAAAATCGTGTCATCATGGGGTCAATGCATACCGGACTTGAGGAAAGCTGGAATGGGTTTTACAAACTTGCCAGATTTTATGAAGAGCGTGCCAAAGGTGGTGTGGCCTTAATAATTACGGGTGGAATCTCGCCAACATTTAGTGGCCGTTTGTCGTTATTCTCATCACAGTTAAGTGTTTCTTTGCAAGTAGCCAGACATCGTAAATTAGTCGGCGCCGTGCATGCTTACGATACCAAGATGTGTTTGCAAATATTACATGCAGGGCGTTATGCCTATCATCCATTTGCTGTTGCTCCCTCTGCCATAAAATCGCCAATTTCGCCTTTCGCACCGAAGGCATTAACAGTGAAACAGATTAAAAAGCTGATTAAAGCTTACGCAAATACAGCATTGCTGGCAAAACGTGCGGGTTACGATGGTGTTGAGGTAATGGGGTCAGAAGGTTATTTAATTAATCAGTTCACCTGTCGGAATACTAATCAAAGGAATGATGAGTGGGGAGGTTCTTTTGAAAACAGGATTCGGTTCTCACTTGAAATAATTCGAGCAATTCGCCACGTTGCTGGTGAGGCTTTTATAATCATATACAGATTGTCTATGCTTGACCTGCATAAAGACGGCAGTGACTGGCCTGAAATAGAGTTTCATGCGAAACAGGTGGAAAAAGCGGGTGCAACACTGATTAATACCGGTATTGGCTGGCATGAGGTCAGAATCCCAACCATTGCCTCAGTAGTTCCCGAAGCAGCGTTTACCTGGGTGACAAAAAAGCTGAAACAAAACATTGCTATTCCGTTAATTACCTCTAACCGTATAAATAGTCCAGAGCTTGCGGAAAGTTGTTTACAAAATGGTCATGCTGATCTGGTTTCTATGGCTAGGCCATTTCTTGCGGATAGTAAGTTTGTGAAAAAGGCAATGAATAATCAGTCGCAGCTGATTAATAAATGTATCGCCTGTAATCAGGGGTGTCTTGATCGCGTATTTAAGCAGCAGCGCGCCACCTGTATGGTTAATCCTCGTGCCGCTTATGAATGTGAGTACCCACTAACTAAAGCTGAAAGCTCTAAAACAATTGTTATTGTTGGTTTAGGTGTAGCGGGATTGTCATGTGCGTATTATGCGGCAAAGCGCGGGCACCGAGTCATTGCCTATGACGCCGCTAACCTGGGCGGTCAGTTTAATCTTGCCGCTAAAATTCCGGGTAAAGAAATATATCACGAAACAGTACGCTATTATGAGGCGCAACTGTCTTTGTTAAACGTCGATGTTCGTCGAAACCATAAAGTTGTTGTTGAAGACTTACTCGATAACTATGCCGATGCCATCGTAATTGCTACCGGTGTTTCCCCAAGGATACCGGATATCCCGGGGATTGATCATATATCAGTGATGAATTACGAAACGGCAATTAAAAATAAATTGGCAATCAAGGATAAGGTGGCGATTATTGGCGCTGGTGGCATTGGATTTGATGTTGCTGAAATGTTGATAGTTAATGATAAAAAAAATGCTGGAGAAGAAGATGAATGGTATGATTTCTGGGGAATTGACAAGCAGTATAGAAGTAGAGGTGGTTTGCTCAATGATAATGTGAACCATGAGGCAAGGCGCACGGTCTATCTATTACAGCGTAAAGATGAAAAGCCAGGTAAAAATCTTGCCCGTACAACTGGCTGGATTCGGCGACTAACATTAAGAAAAGCCGGTGTGAAAATGTTATCCAATTTACGTTATGAAAAAATTGATGATTTTGGTCTGCATATAGTGCACCAGGGTAAAAATGAAACCCTGGCTGTTGACCACATTATAGTCTGCGCCGGTCAGAAATCAGAATCCTCTTTGTATAATCAGCTACATGATATTGGTTACCCGGTGCATGTTATCGGTGGTGCTAAAAAAGCAGCTGAGCTGGATGCCGAAACCGCTATACGAGAAGGCATGGAGTTAGCTTATCGCTTTTAATCATAGGTGCCTTATTATGAAAGTCCAGTTTTTATTTTTTCTGACTGTATATATGGCTGTTTTTATGGCGCCAGCAGTCGTCGCTGAAGAAGGCATAAAACAGATTACGGTCAATGATTATTTACAGCAGGCGGCAACACAGGCTGAAAAGGAAGGACGCAAGGCAAATAGTCTTATCAATGAATCCAGTCCTTATCTGCTGCAGCATGCGTACAATCCAGTCAACTGGTACGCATGGGGCGATGCTGCCTTTGAAAAAGCAAAAAAAGAAAACAAGCCGATCTTTCTTTCGATAGGCTATTCGACCTGTCACTGGTGCCATGTCATGGCGCATGAATCATTTGAAAATAAGAAAATTGCTGAGATATTAAATAAGTATTTTATTTGTATAAAAGTTGATCGTGAGCAACGACCGGATATTGATACGGTATATATGTCTGCCACACAATTGATTAATGGTCATGGTGGCTGGCCGATGACGGTTTTTCTTGACCATAATTTACGTCCCTTTCATGCTGCAACGTATTACCCTCCTTTTACAGTACAAACAGGTGCAACACAAACAAGGATCGGGCTGAAAGACGTATTATTAAAAATTCATGGCTTATGGATAGCGCAGCCGGAATTAATTAATGAAATAGCAACAAATGTGACCAGGCGCATTACTGCGCTGGCAGATGAAACTATCGAGCATGGAACCTTGGTCAAAGATATAAATGTTCTGGCATTAAAACAAGTTTCTGCCTCTTTTGATGAGGACTCTGGTGGTTTTAGTGCGCCTCCAAAATTCCCACGCCCGGGTATTTTTTCTTTTTTAAATCAATTGTTATTGGATGATTTAAAAGCAGTAGAATTGAATAAAAGTGGCGTAAATGAAACAGGTCCTGTAAGTAATATCGATACAGTCAGGAATATGATGTCTCTAACACTCGACGAGATGGCAGCCGGTGGCATATATGATCAGCTGGCGGGTGGCTTCCATCGTTATTCTGTTGATGGCAGCTGGCAGGTGCCGCACTTTGAAAAAATGTTATATAGCCAGGCATTAATGACTATGGCTTATAGTGATTTTTATCAAATTGATCCACAGCAGAAACACAAACAGGTCGTATTAGAAACACTAAAGTTTGTAACAGAAGAAATGCAATCACCAGCTGGTGGTTTTTATTCGGCGCTTGATGCAGACAGTGAACGTGCAGATGAGCCAGGTGTACATGCAGAGGGCGCGTATTATTTGTGGTCTGAAGCTGAGTTGAAAGAAATTCTTTCCCAGGCTGAATTTGAGTTTGTAAAAAAATATTTCCATATAAGAAAAAATGGCAATATCGATTCTGATCCACAAAATGAATTTACCAACTTAAATATATTTTACATTGATGAAGAATTTAAGAAGTCAGTCTTAACAAAACAGCAAACAGAATTGCTGGCTTCGGCCAGGAAAAAATTAAATAACATACGTCGTCAACGACCAAGGCCGCATCTGGATGACAAGATTATTACCGCGTGGAACGGCATGATGCTTTCGGCTTTTGCTAAAGCATCGCTTGTGTTTAAAAATCCGGCATTTTTGGAAGAAGCGAAACGAACAGTCGGTTTCATTAAAACACATTTGTACAATAAAAAAACAGGTAAGCTTTACAGGCATTACCGGGCACATTTAAATACTGCTGGTGCCAGCGACAGTACCAATGCCAGCGCGGAAGCGACGCTGTCAGATTATGTATGGTTGATTTATGGGCTGCTAGATGTGCATAAAGCCAGTAATGATAAGCAGTGGCTGGACTGGGCGCTGGCATTACAGGAAAAACAAAATGAATTGTTTTTAGATAAAGCAACAGGGGCTTATTTTGAATCTGTAGCGAATGACTCCAGTTTACTGTTCCGTTCAAAAAGTATTTATGATGGTGCATTGCCTTCAGCTAACGCGATTGCGCTGTCCAACCTGCGAAGACTGTCACATTTGTCAGAAAAAACATCGCAAAGTATTTTTTCATCACAGGCTGAAAAATTAGTAGGCAGTTTTGCCGAGGCTATTAATCAAAACCCGGCTGCTGCCAGTATGCTACTTGCTATCGAAATTCAAGATCTTTCTTCCCAGTAGTGCTAGTCGTATTACGCAGAACTACCTCTGGCAGATTTAAACACATAACCCCGTAGCTTGTGTGTGCTCGTAACGGGGCACTACCTATTTATTTTGTTGCTGTTTGTGTTATTCCAGTAAAATACATCAATGATTTCACGAAAGATTTCAATTGCACCAATGATGGGCTGGACTGATCGCCATGCGCGTTATTTTTTGCGTCTGATTACAGGGCATTCCCTGTTGTATACCGAGATGGTCAATACCGGCGCCTTACTTCATAACACTCAAAAAGTAGGCTCACAAAAAAGATTGCTTGCATATCATTCGACAGAGCAGCCATTAGCATTACAGCTCGGTGGCAGTGATCCGCAGGCATTAGCGTTATCTGCATTAATGGTTGAAGACGCCGGCTTTGATGAAGTGAATTTTAATGTGGGTTGCCCTAGTGATCGCGTTAAGTCAGGTAATTTTGGTGCCTGTCTGATGGCGCAGCCTGAACTGGTGGCAGAAAGCGTGTTTGCAATGAAGTCTAAAGTGAGTATTCCAGTCACAGTTAAATGCAGGATTGGTATTGATGATATGGAAAATTATCAGTCGTTAGAGCATTTCATAAACGTAGTCGCTGAAGGTGGTTGTGATACGTTTATTGTGCATGCAAGAAAAGCCTGGTTAAAGGGGCTGAGTCCAAAACAAAATCGTGAAATTCCACCGCTTAAGTATGAATATGTCTATCGTCTTAAATGCGAAAAGCCAGAATTAAACATCGTCATCAATGGCGGTATCAAAACGTTAAAGGCTGCACAGCGGCAATTAGATTTTGTTGATGGTGTGATGATTGGGCGAGAGGCTTATAACAATCCATATCTGCTGGCGAGAGTCGATCGAGATATTTATCGTGATGCAGAAGCAGCAATAAAGAGCCGTGAAGAAATCGTGTATCAGATGTGTGACTATATTGATAGTGAGTTAACCCACGGTGTTGCTCTGCATTCGATTACCCGGCATATTTTGGGGTTGTATCAGGGGGTTCCTGGTGCTAAATCCTGGCGTCGTTACCTGAGTGAAAATGCACATCGTCCTGATGCGGATAGCTCGGTGGTTAAAGCGGCGTTAACCAGGGTAATGAGTTAAGTATTTTCACTGTTGTCTCGCTTAAAAAGAAATTACCTGGACAAGCTGATGTAGCACGCTTGGATAAAGGTTGCGCTAATCCGAGATATGAACCGGACACATCTACAGTCGACACGCCGTGAAACCATCCATGGTGGCTCAACACCCGCATCCGTGCGGGTGATGGTCGTCGATAAATGTGTCCGGTTCATGTCTCTGGCAGTTAACGAGACAGCAGTGAAGTATTTTATCTGTGTCCATCTGTGGATAGTTTGTCTTTTTATGCTGAGAATTAGCACCTTGAGGTATAACTACGCCAGCTAATCAGCAAGCTGGCATCGGGTGACGCATTCACTTTTATATCTTCACTCACTGCAAAGTCCAGCTGATTACACTGATTGAGGGTTATCGTTCCACCAAAAGTTAAAAAGTAGGTATTACCTAAAATAGTTAACTGGCTCTGGTCGTAATAGCTGGTATGACCCTGTAGCTGCAGTTTTAAATTAATATTATCGGTGGCTGACCAGCCAAGCATGGCGTGACCGTACAGCGCATAGTCAGAGAGAGGAATGTTTTTGTAATTGTCGGTACCTAATATAACGGCACCCGTATTCAGGTTCATTACCCAGTTCTCTGACAGTTGCTGATTTACGGCTAGCCATGCAGACAGGTCTGTCGCACCGTTGCTGGTTAGTTCGTCTTCGTTACCTGTGGGTAATTTTAAACTCGTCCACAGGCTCATTGTGGTACTGCTGTTTTCTATTAATGAGCGCGCAATTGCGATCTGGATATCACCCAGGGTGGCACTTGTTTCATTAAGATCAACCAGCGTCTGAGACTGATATGTGTAATGGATGTCGTACTGGTTGTGCTCAACAAAAGGGCGATTAGCGCGAGGCAGGCCAAAAAATTCATGCCAGCTATCAATGGCAGAATCAAAGAAACCACCGCTTTGATAGATCAGAGGAACATCAAGTTTCAGGTTCCATTTATCATTAAGTCCGTACTGGTATGAGAAATTAAAACGATAGGCCTCATAATCGAGGTAAATGTTTTCATCTGTACTGGATTCGATATTTAATGCATTGGTTATAACCAGACTGCTTGACCACAGGTTTTGTGATTTTTTATTTAGACGGGCATTGGTGGGTAATGCCTGGCCATGAATCAGGTTAAAAAGATTCTGATCCTGGGTTTCAAATGGGTGGAAGCCGGCCTGCTTGTCGTTCTTTGTTGAGGCGACAAGGTGAGCAGGGTAAGCAAGAATTAACAGGCATAACCACACCGCCTTCCTGGCTCCTTGTGGAATACAGCACATCCATGTGCATACACACGCGCATACGCACATCCTGTGCATACCGCATCGCTGTCCTGGCGCCTTGCGGAATACCGTTCATCCATGAACATAAAAAAACGCCAATGGCTATACAGCCATTGGCGTTTATTCGAAATCTGAATGAATGGTATCCAGAAAGGAGCCAGGAAGGCGGTGTGGTTATTTTAGGCCAGCGTAGTAAGCTGAAAGGTTAGCCATGTCAGCATCACTTAATGGCGCAGCCATCGCGTTCATTGTAGGGTCTTTACGAGTGCCATCTTTAAATGCTTTCATTTGCTTAGTAAGATAAGCTTCTTTCTGGCCAGCCAGGTTTGGGTAAGTTGGTATAGCACTGATGCCGTTAGCACCGTGGCAGGCATTGCAAGAGGCAGCTTTTGCTTTACCAGCAGCTGCATCACCAGCAATAGCAGCGTTTGTACTAATGATAAGTAGTAAAGCAGATGCAGTAGCTAAAATTTGATGTTTCATAGGTTACTCCTAAAGTAAGTTTGTTTGGATTTTTAAATAGTTCGTACTAATTATTGCAGTATTAAGCTGAACCGTAGCTGAACAGCACTTATCGTTACCAAGTATATTGAAATCAAATACTTAACGGTTTTTATCGCCAGAGTGTTCTTATAGACGGCAAATACTACCTTAAAGTTCACCAATGTTCCATATCACTTATGTGAAACTAGCTTGATTCAGTTCTAGAGGTAGCGGCCAGCGCTGGCAACCGTAATTACCAGTAATCCGATCAGTATATTGATACCCACCATTTTACGAATCTGGTTAAGTTGTGCCCCGGCCAACGGGTAATCCTGAACAATAACGGCATGCCGTAATCGGCGATAGGGGACAAAAAATACATGCAGATAAACCACAACCATCAAAATACCGCCGCCATGCATGATATGAATATGCAGGCCAGCACCGGCAAAACCACCAAAATAACTAAATAACATCCAGTAGCCGGTGATAAGTACCAGCGCTATGCTAATCCATACCAGTACAAAAAAACGACGAAATACCTGTACCCAGAGTTCAAGACGTAAGGGGGGCTCGAGTACCTGTGCCGCCGCCGGGCGCAGTGAATTGTGGGCAAAAATCATACCGCCAACCCAGATAACAGCAGCCAGCAGGTGTAAAGCAATACTAAATGACATGGTTTTAACTCAATCACTATAAAAGAATATGCATCATAATCGTGCAGTTAGTACCACGTCAATACAACTTTGACGGAATACTTAAGGTCTGTAATACGGCGGTAATGAATCACTGGTGGAGTCGGTAGCGCCAATGGGGTAAAATATGCGACTTTTTCAAACAGTCGTCTCGAAAAGGCGCTTTAAGAGGTTTGGTCATGGCAGATTTTAAAATAGCACCATCAATACTATCCGCAGATTTTGCAATGTTAGGCCCTGAGGTCGACAATGTGCTGGCATCCGGCGCAGATATTGTCCATTTCGATGTAATGGACAACCATTATGTGCCTAATTTAACCATTGGTCCTTTGGTATGTGAGGCACTGCGTAATCATGGAGTAACTGCTGATATCGATGTGCATTTAATGGTGAAACCGGTGGATCGAATTATCCCTGATTTTGCCAAAGCTGGCGCTACCTATATTACGTTTCACCCTGAAGCCAGCGAACATATCGACCGCAGCTTGCAGCTGATTCGCGAATCTGGCTGCAAAGCAGGACTGGTATTTAACCCTGCAACACCATTAAGTCACCTGGATTATGTACTGGATAAAGTGGATATGGTTTTACTGATGTCGGTCAACCCGGGTTTTGGCGGCCAGTCTTTTATTCCGTCAACGCTGGGTAAATTACGCGAAGCTCGCAAGATGATAGACGATTCAGGCCTGGATATTCGTCTTGAAGTTGATGGCGGCGTTAAAGTCGATAACATTTGTGAAATTGCTCAAGCCGGTGCGGATACCTTTGTAGCGGGTTCTGCAATCTTTGGTGCTAAGGGTGAAGGCGACGCAAATGATTACGATACCGTTGTTGCAGCGATGCGCGCTGAATTGGCAAAAGCTTAATAAAGCTTTTAACCACAGAGACACAGAGGACACAGAGTTTTACTTTGTTAACAGCGCAGCTGGCGCAGTTAACAATACAAAACTTTTCTCTGTGTCTCTGTGGTGAAGTGTTTATCTTTAAGATTCTTTAGATTTATCGTAGATAGATTTATGTTAAAACGTCCCGAAATGGTCCTGATCGATGTCGATGGCACACTGGTAGACAGTGTGCCTGACCTGGCATTCTGTGTTGATGAAATGCTGAAACAGCTGGATATGCCAGTTCGGGGCGAAGCCGCTGTGCGACACTGGGTGGGAAACGGTGTTGAACGTTTGGTTAAGCGTGGTTTAATCAACGAATTAAATGGCGAGCCGGATGAAGCATTATATAATAAGGCGTTACCCATCTTTCGTGAGTTGTATGCAGAAAACACCTCCGTACGCAGTTGTTTGTATGACGGTGTGCCTGAAGCGCTGGAATTTTTGAAAACCACCGGTGTAAAAATTGGTTGTGTTACCAATAAGGCAAGCGAATTCACTTTGCCAATTTTGAAAGACCTGGGCATCAGTGGTTATTTTGAAACGGTTTTATGCGGTGACATGGTGGAGCGTAAAAAACCCGATCCTCAGCCACTGATTATGTCAGCAGAAAAGCTGGGGGTTTCACCACAGGCTTCGATGATGCTCGGTGATTCCATGAGTGATGTAAAAGCAGCACGGGCTGCTGGCTTCTCAATTATCTGCATGTCATACGGTTATAATCACGGTGAAGATATCCGCGACTACAATCCGGATGCTGTGATCGACTCGATGGCAGAAATAAAAGACATTGTGGATTGGTAAAGTAGTTCGTAGGCCTTCATATGCGATAACGGTGTAGGCAATGTAGCATATGGCGCAATACTCGAAGTTCTGCCTGGAACACTATCGTTTATCAGTGTATATATACACAAAGAGCTGGAACATTTAACCAGCATATTCTAATATCCAGTTATGAAAATTTTTTCCAGGCCCATTTTTTCAGAACCAAAAGAGACGAATAAACACTGGCGATGGTAAAGCGCAATGCTTGCTTTAATCGTAAAAACCATTGCTTAATGGTGTGTCGTCTTAAATACTATGTCTGGAAAAAATAATGTCTGCTGAAACATATTCAAAACTGAAGTTATCAAAACAGGAGCTCTCTGAAATCAGGCAGCAGGGTTTCAATCGTGTCCCGCTAGTACGGGAAGTACTCGCTGACCTGGATACCCCTCTCAGTACTTATCTGAAACTGGCTAATGCGCCATACAGTTATCTGTTTGAATCTGTACATGGCGGTGAAAAATGGGGCCGTTATTCCATCATCGGTCTGCCCTGTAAAAAGGTCATCAAGATATCCGGTTATGAGATATCGCAGTATGAAGATGACAGGTTAATCGATAAGCAGACCGTTGCTGATCCGCTGCAATGGATCGATGATTACCAGTCACAGTTCAAGGTATATGAAGGTGCCCAGGATGATAATTGGCTGCCGCGTTTTACCGGCGGACTAGTAGGCTATTTTGGTTATGAGACCATCGGTTACATAGAAAAGCGCCTGGCAAAAAAAAATAAACCAGATCCTCTGCAAACGCCAGATATCCTGTTGATGGTATCGGAAGAAGTCGTGGTATTTGACAATTTATCGGGCAAGCTGTTTATTATTGTTCATGCGGCTGTTGATGTAGATTCTGATGATGACAATGCATTAGAGAGCAGTGAAAAGCGCCTGCAACAGATCGCAGAAGCACTGCGAAATAAGTTGCCTGAGAAAAGTAGTCACGCGAAGCAGACAGTTAATGAAGATGATTTTGTCTCAGGGTTTACCGAACAGGGTTATAAAGACGCCGTCAGTAAAGCCAGGCAGTATATTGTTGATGGTGACATCATGCAGGTGGTACTGTCACAACGTTTGACCATTCCATTTCATGCCCCTCCACTGGATCTATATCGCGCCTTACGCAGTCTTAATCCATCACCCTATATGTATTACCTCGATCTGGGTGATCACCATATCGTCGGTTCTTCCCCTGAAATTCTGGTCCGCCTGGAAGATAAGCAGGTTACGGTCAGGCCGATTGCGGGCACCCGGCCGCGCGGTGAAGATGAAGCTAGCGATATCGCACTCGAAAAAGAGTTGCTGGCCGATCCTAAAGAACTGGCTGAGCATTTGATGTTGATTGATCTGGGACGTAATGATGCCGGCAGAGTGTGTAAAACCTCGACGGTGAAATTGACTGATAAGATGGTGGTTGAGCGTTATTCACACGTAATGCATATTGTCTCAAACGTCACTGGTGAGCTGCAGGATGGATTAAATGCAATGGATGTATTGCGCGCAACATTTCCTGCTGGCACCGTCAGCGGTGCACCAAAAATTCGCGCCATGGAAATTATTAATGAATTTGAGCCGGTAAAACGTGGCATTTATTCTGGCGCAGTTGGTTACCTTTCATGGAATGGAAATATGGATACCGCGATTGCTATCCGTACCGCAGTAATCAAGGACAAACACCTGTCGATACAGGCGGGTGCCGGTATTGTTTATGACTCAATACCTGAAAACGAATGGGCAGAAACCATGAACAAGGCGCGGGCAATTTTTCGTGCGGTAGCCCTGGCTGAAGCGGGTCTGGACTCAAGTCAATAATGGCTAAATCAGTACAGCTACGGATATCGATGCAGTTATTTAAGCAGGTTGCAGTGTTGCTGCTGCTATCTGGTTTTGCTTTGAACGTTACGGCAAAAATCACCGCGCAACAAATTGCTATCGTAGTAAATATAAATGATGCAGAAAGCCGTTTGATTGCTGATTATTATCGCAATAAAAGAAATATACCTGAACAGAACATCATTGAAATAAGTCTGCCAGCAAAGCAGAGTTCAATTGGTGTAAAACAATTCAACCGTGTCTATCAGCAGGTAAAAGCAAAGTCAGCGGATTCGGTGCAGTATTATGCGCTGGCCTGGAGCAAACCTTTTAAGGTGGCCTGCATGTCGATAACATCGGCATTTGCCTTTGGTTTTGATGAAGCGTTTTGTGCAAAAGGCTGTAAAGCAACAAAATTAAGTGCTTATTATAATTCGGATAGCGAGCTGCCAGGTAAAGACTTAAATATTCGCCCAACAATGATGCTGGCGGGAAGTTCTTTGCAACAGGTTTATGCAATGATTGATCGCGGTGTTGCTTCTGACCATACAAAACCAGAAGGCACGGCGTATCTGATGAATACCAGCGATAAAGCCAGAAATGTACGTGCGCGGCGTTTTAGCGTCATTCAGGAGTTGCTGGCTGACAATATTAATATCGAACAGATAAATAGTGATGTGTTAAAAAATAAAAACGATGTTATGTTTTATTTTACCGGGCGGGTAAAAGTAAAAGCGCTTGATAGCAACAAATACCTGCCAGGTGCAATTGCTGATCACCTGACGTCCAGTGGTGGTCGTTTATTTGGCAGCAAACAAATGAGTATATTGCGCTGGCTGGATGCGGGGGCCACTGCCAGTTATGGTACCGTTGTTGAGCCGTGTGCGTTTACCCAGAAGTTTCCTAATCCGGGCATTGTGATTGAACGTTATACTAATGGTGAATCCTTAATTGAAGCTTACTGGAAAAGTGTCGCCTGGCCGGGGCAGGGTGTTTTCGTTGGTGAGTTAATGGCATCACCGTACGCAGATCCAGGGCAACTCTGATTAATTACCTTGAAAACAGAGCAGATTTAACATGTTATTAATGATAGATAATTACGATTCATTTACCTACAATCTCGTGCAATACCTCGGTGAATTAGGAGCGGAGGTGGAAGTGTATCGTAATGATGAAATCACGATTGATGAGATCAGGGCGAAACAGCCGGAAAAATTAATGATTTCGCCCGGGCCATGTACACCGGATGAAGCCGGTATCTCAATGGACGCGATAAAAACCTTTGCCGGTAAAATTCCCATTTTAGGTGTTTGTCTGGGGCACCAGAGTATTGGCCAGGTATTTGGCGGAAAAATTGTTCATGCCAAAGAAATTATGCATGGCAAAACATCAAGCATTTACCATATGGATGGCCATGTGTTTGCGGGTTTGAGTAACCCGTACACCGCCACACGTTATCATTCGCTGGTAATTGAAAAAGAATCATTGCCCGACTGCCTGGAAATTACTGCCTGGACGCAAACAGAGAGTGGTGAGATGGATGAGATCATGGGTGTGCGCCATAAAACCATGAATGTTGAAGGTGTGCAGTTTCACCCTGAATCTATCCTGACTGAACATGGGCATGACTTATTAAATAACTTTTTAAAGTCAAAGTAATAAAACAATAATGTAAATAACCAGCATAATGTGAATTAAAGGATGCAAGTCGTTGTTTTATCAGGTCGCTGTGAATACCTCCATGTACGCTCCACTGCAACATCCATGTTGCAGAGGCCTGCTAAAATAACAATTTGCATCGCTATTATCGATACTATACTGAATAGTTAGCAATAAATAAATTAAGCCGTCATGCCGGTATGACGAGTAACTATAAAATGGTGAAAATAATATGGCTACATCCATAACAATGCAACAGGCGATAAAAGCCGTTACTGAAAAACAGGATTTAAGCGCCGATGAAATGAGCACGGCAATGCGTCTGATAATGACCGGTGAAGCGACGCCCGCACAGGTGGGTGGCTTTTTAATCGGTTTGCGGATGAAGGGTGAAACCATTGATGAAATCGCTGCGGCTGCAGCCGTGATGCGAGAGCTTGCAAGCAAAGTTGAGGTTGAGAATAATCACCTGGTGGATACATGTGGTACCGGTGGCGATGCTTCGGGCAGTTTTAATATTTCTACCGCCAGTGCTATTGTGGTTGCCGCTGCAGGTGGCAAAGTAGCGAAACACGGCAATCGATCAATCAGCAGTAAATCAGGCAGTGCTGACGTGCTGGAAACAGCAGGTGTAAACCTTGAGATAAGCCCGCAGCGGGTGGCAGAGTGTGTTAATGAAATTGGTGTCGGTTTTATGTTTGCACCATTACATCATAGTGCGATGAAACATGCGATTGGTCCACGACGCGAAATGGCAGTGCGCACTATTTTCAATGTGCTGGGGCCTTTAACCAACCCTGCAGGCGCACCAAACCAGGTTCTGGGTGTGTTCAGTAAAGACCTGGTCGAGCCTTTGGCACAGGTTTTAAAACGCCTGGGAAGCAAACATGTGTTAGTAGTGCATGCAGAAGATGGCATGGATGAAATCAGTATTGCATCACCCACTTATATTGCTGAATTAAATCATGGTGAAGTCAAAACCTACACCATACAACCAGAAGATTTTGGCATCTCGCGAGCTGACCTTGAGCAGATACGGGCAACAGATTCAGCACATAGTCTGGAAATTATAAAAAGCGTTTTTAATAATACTGATGGCCCGGCGAAAGACATTGTGTGTCTGAATGCGGGCGCAGCAATTTATGCGGCAGGGTTAACAACATCATTAGCAGAAGGCGTAAAAAAAGCACAGCAAGTCATTGCCAGCGGTGCAGCTGCCGAAAAATTGCAACAATTAATCACAAAAACGAATACCTGAGTATTGGTAGTACACGTACGTATAGAAACAATTTTGCCGCGAAATACGCTAAGGGTGCAAAAGTTAAAAAAATAAAAAATTGTTTTTCTTTGCGGTCTTTGCGGTCTTTGCGTATTTCGCGGCAAAAATAAGTGGGCAAGAAAGTAATGAGTAGCAACACACCTGATATATTGATAAAAATCTTAAACCGCAAACGTGAAGAAATAAACGAGCGTTCGGCAAAGGTTTCTATTGAGGAATTAAAGCAGCAATGCGAAAGTGCTGATGCTGTGCGAGGTTTTATACAGTCGATAGAAAATAAAATTAATAACAAACATCCCGCAGTTATCGCGGAAATAAAAAAAGCATCGCCGAGTAAAGGGCTACTAAGAGAAAATTTTGAACCGGCTGAAATAGCTAGAAGTTATGCCAGCCACGGTGCCGCGTGTTTATCGATATTAACCGATAAAGATTATTTTCAGGGAGACGAAGACTATTTAAAACAGGCAAGGGCAGCATGTCAGCTTCCGGTGATTCGCAAAGATTTCATTATTGATCCCTACCAGGTGTATGAAGCACGGGTCATTGGTGCTGACTGTATATTGTTGATTGTGGCCGCACTTGACGATAACAAGCTGCAGTTATTGTTTGATCTTGCGCATCAATTAAAAATGGATGTATTAATGGAAGTGCATGACGAACAGGAAATGCAAAGGGCTTTAAAAACCGGCGCCCGTTTAATCGGCATTAATAACCGCAACCTGCGAACTTTTGATACCTCGCTGGATACCACGCTGTCAATGCTGAACATGGTGAATAAAAATCATATTCTGGTAACAGAGTCCGGTATTCATACAAAAGATGATGTGCAATTGATGCTTGATAATAAGGTTAATGTTTTTTTGGTGGGTGAAGCCTTTATGCGGGCAAATAATCCGGGTGAGAAGCTGGCTGAATTGTTTTTTCAATAAAATACAAAAAAGAATAAACTTTATCCGCAACTAAAACGCCTGGAGCATATTGAGCGCACGATAGTGCATTCCTTAAGGGTGTAGCGTTGGATAGCACGAAGTAATAACGAAAAAAACTTTCTTCCACAGATAAACGACAGATGAACACAGATGTTTAAAATATAAAAAATGTTTTTTATCTGTGTTCATCAGTGGACAGTATTCTTCTAAAAATTTTTTTCAGCCCTTCGCGTCCTTTGCGGCAAAAAATGTTTTTCTCTGTAGATTGCGGCAGTGTTTTATTCGTTTGATTACATAACGAAAATATAGGTAATATACAAGATTTTTAAAAACTTGAAGAATTCAGAAAAATATAAGGTGCTCTTAACATGAAAGCAGTAGTGAAATGGTTAGACAATATGTCCTTTGTCGGTGAATCTGAAAGCGGGCACTCCGTCGTCATGGATGGACCGCCTGAGAGTGGCGGGCGAAACCTTGGTGTGCGACCGATGGAAATGGTGCTGCTTGGCATGGGTGGTTGTACCGCCTTTGATGTAGTGTTAATTTTGCAACGTCAACGCCAGTCTATAACGGACTGTTTTGTTGAGTTATCGGCTGTACGTGCAGAAGCTGTACCAAAAGTGTTTACCAAAATTCATGTGCACTATGTAGTGAAAGGCAAAGACCTGGATGAAAAGAAAGTGGCACGTGCTATAGATATGACAGCTGAAAAGTATTGCTCCGTCTCTATCATGTTGTCTCAAAGTGTTGAAGTAAGCCATGATTATGAAATTATAGAAGAACAGCAAAGTTGAAAATCAGAGGCACCCTATTATGTCAGTTTCAAATTTTACAAAGCAGGTACGTGATTCCCTTGCAGGTGGTAACAAAAGTGCCAATGCCGGATCCCGATTTAATATAGCTTTTAAGCACTTTGATGATTTATGCGGGCAGTTTTATCATTCCTGGTTTCGATATCATCCGGAAGAAGCGGTTGATGTTGGTGTTAATGACTATGCTGGTCAGTTAAAAAGTTATGAGCACAGTGATATTGGTGCATTGATTTCATTAATCCAGAAAATGCTATCTGCGCTGGATGAGCTGAATCAAAATGAGTTGAGTGATGACCGACAGATTGATTATCGCATTATTATTGGAGCATTAAGGATTGAGCTGCATGATTTAGAAGAAAATGACTGGCGTTATCGAAACCCAATTGAGTATGTGCCAGTTAATGCTATCTATCAGTTATTAATTCATCCCGGCGAAAATGTACATAAGGCAGTTAAACATCGTCTTCAGGCGATCCCGGAATATTTACGTGGTGCTAAAGTTATGTTGTCGCAATACCCTGAGCGTGTTGTGCGACAATGGGCAGTTACGGCAAAAGATACTGCTTTTACAGGTGCAGAGTTTATACGCGGCCTGGAGCGTCACCCGCTGCTTACTGCGAAATTTGAAAATCCGGCACGGTTGCAGCCTTTATTTGATCAGGCATCTGCAGCGCTTTATGATTTTGCAAATTATCTCAATACTGATGTTGTGCCAAAGGCAGAGGGCAAATTCCCATCAGGCAATTATCGATTTAATCGCCTGTTAAACGAAAAACACTTTTTGGCTACAGACGCAGAAAAAGTTCTAAATTTTGGCAAGCGCCTGGCTGAGCAGACAGAAAAGGAATTGTTGGCGCAAAGCAAGCAAATCTGTGGTGAGCAGGATATTAATAAAGCCCTGGCAAAGGTTCGAGCCAGGCACCCGGATGCATCTCAGTTACTCAATAGCTACCGTAAAAAAATGCAGGCAGCTCATGCATGGTTGCTTGATGCCGATATTATCAGTGTGCCAGAAAAACAGTCACTCAAAATTCAGCAGACACCAGCATTTATGCGTGGTGTTATTCCGTTTGCCGCGTATGCACCGCCTATGCCACTGGATAAAGAGCAACGCGGTTTGTATTATGTAACAACAGTAGATGAAGATTCATTACTGGCAGAGCATAATCAGTACAGCATTGATTTAACCTCGGTGTATGAAGCCTTTCCCGGGCATCATTTGCAGTTTGTGATTGCCAATAAAAATAGTAATAACAATGTGACGCGTTTATTAAATGCTTCAGCCAGCATGTACGAAGGCTGGGCGTTATATTGTGAGCAGCTGGTTTTTGAACAGGGTTTATACAGTGAAAAAGAGCACCAGTTTATTCTGTTGCGTGATCGTTTATGGCGTGCCCTGAGAATTATTATTGATGTAAAGATCCATACAGGACAATTCACTTTTGATCAGGCAGCAGATCTGCTGGTAGAAAAACTGGGCTTTGATCTTACTCAGGCGCAAGCTGAAATAACCTGGTACAGCAGTGCTGCAGCGACACCTTTGTGTTATGCCATTGGTCGTGAAATTATTTTAAAAACGCGTGAGATAATGCAGGTTTCAGATAAATCGAAATTAAAAGAGTTTCATGACGCACTATTATCGCAAGGTTCTATCGCGTTACCGCTGGTGATACAGACAGTTTTTGGTGAGTCTGTCTGGCAGAGGGTGCATGATGAAATATTTATTTAGCCCGGATAGTAATGTGGTCTAGATTATCCATCATCTGCGTTTATCTGTGGACAAGAAAAGCTTTTAAATATAATACGCCGTACCCGTCATCACTTTAGACATTGCTGCCATTAACGTTTTAACAGGGGGCGGTAATTCAGCCGCACCATGTTCAATTGCTGTAGTGGCGTGTTTCTGTTCATCAATTTTCATTTGTTCTAAAATGGCGCGGCTTCTTAAATCACCACCGGGCAATTTATTGAGATGTGATTCAAGATGTTCTACAACCTGATGTTCGGTTTCAGCCAAAAAGCCTAAATTCCATTTATCACCAATGGCACCAGCAAAAGCACCAATAGCAAAAGAGCCGCCATACCACAGCGGGTTAAGCAGACTGGTATGCCCGTCGAGTTCACTGAGTCTGTTTTTTGTCCAGTCCAGATGATCATTTTCTTCCACTGCGGCCTGTTGCAGTTTTTCTCTGATTTCCGGGTTTTTAGAGCTTAAAGACTGGCCCTGGTATAAAGCCTGGGCTGAAACCTCACCACTGTGGTTTACTCGCATCAGGCCGATGATGTGTTTTTTATCCTGATCTGAGAACTCAGCATCAGCAATATCATTTGCAGGATAGGATCGATGTGTAATCATAGGCTGACCGAAAAGTGTACGCAATGCAGTATCGGCATTCATGATTAACTGGTCAAAAGGGGTGTAATTACGCATATGGTGTATATTGCGGCTTAAGTGCTTCGGGTGCAATACTGTTTTTAATGAATAATGCACTGAAATCGTTCCTCGGCAATTGCTCCTGCATTGCCCTACTAAGTGACATCCGTGTCACGAAGACGATTTTCAGTATACGACCCACTTGGATGTGGGGAGTGCAGAAAATGCAGGAGCAATTTTTTTGCCACTCCATCCATGGAGATAACCGCATCACCTTCCTGGCTCCTTGCGGAATACCGCCCGTCCATGGGCATAAAAAATGAATACTGGAAAAAGAGGAGTAAAAAAGTGTCATATTATAAATATCATGTGTTTTTTTGTACCAATTTGCGCGAATCGGGCGCCCAGTGCTGTGAGCAGTGCAATGCTACTGAAATTCGTGCTTATACAAAAAACAGGATAAAAGACCTGGGTTTGTCCGGTGAGGGGAAAATTCGCATAAATACGGCAGGTTGTTTAGATCGTTGTGAACTCGGCCCGGTAATTGTGGTCTATCCTGAAGAGATTTGGTACAGCTACCTTGATCGTGAAGATGTTGATGAGATTATTGAGAAGCATTTGATCGGTGGTGAAGTCGTAAAAAGACTGTTAATTGAATAGAAAAGTCGGCAGTCTTTAGCTGAAATGTTATGTAAAAAGAAATAGTTACGACAGGTGGCGACGAATGAAGACGGTTTGTTTAAAAAAAGATTGACAGGTTTGTAGAAATATTATAATATTATTATATTCTCTTCATGCAATGAAGTGATTTTTCATATTTCCTCCATCCTCCCTTTTGGTGGTAATCTTCAGCGCGGATTTTTATCCGCGCTTTTTTTTGCCTACAGGAAGGCAAAGATTGTTCCAGACAATCTATTTGCATTTCCGCCATCCCTGGCGGTCATAGCAAGGGCGTGAGCATATGTACAGGATGTACGGACAGATATTTGCTCCTGCAATATCTGCACTTCCACCGTCCTTGGTGGTCGTACTAGGGCAACGCATATGTACAGGACGTACGGTAGTAGGGCAACGCAGGAGCAATTGCCGAGGAGCGGAAGCTTTGCCTGCAGGAAGTAGGCGTGGGAGCTCGGTCATAAGCAGCACTTTACAAACAAAAGCAGCAAAACTGATTCACCACAGAGGCAAACAGAGGACGCAGAGAGAAATTTCTACTGTTTACTGCGCCGCAGGTGCTGTAACAATACAAATGTAAAACGCCTGTGCCTCAGTGGTGAAATGCTTTCTAGTTTGTGCCGGTAAACATTCGGAGTCAGAGTCAAAAGATAATTAAGGTGTCGATTTTCAGCCAGCAGATGTTTTATATTGACCTCGACCCTCAGACCCCGGCTCCGCAACCCCTGTATCAGTTGATTTGCATAAATCGGTAATTATTTAACTAAAATGCAGGCAATAGACTTGTCGGACAGGTCAAATCCCTGTAATATTCCGCCTCTTTGTCGGGGGTCGGCTGTTCGATTCCTGGCTTATTCATAGTCAGATACAGCGGAATAGTGATGAAAACCATAAGTGCAAAAGCTGATGACGTAAAACGTGAGTGGTTCCTGGTTGATGCCGATGGTAAAGCATTGGGTCGATTAGCGGCTGAAATTGCACGTCGTCTACGCGGTAAACATAAAACAATTTACACGCCACACGTTGATACAGGTGATTATATTGTTGTAATTAATGCTGAAAAAGTACATGTTAGCGGCAATAAAGCTAAAGACAAGATGTATTATCGTCACTCAGGTTATATGGGTGGCATGAAAGCAACTAATTTCAGCGATATGATTGAACGTTCGCCTGAGCGAGTGATTGAGCTGGCAGTAAAAGGCATGTTGCCAAGAAATCCTTTAGGTCGTGAGATGTACCGTAAGCTGAAAGTTTATGCTGGCCCGCAGCATCAGCACGCGGCGCAACAGCCGCAACCACTAGATACCAGCAAGATATAACTAAAGAACAACTAGATATAATTAATTAAGACATAAGGTTACCCATGGCAGAACAATATTACGCAACCGGTCGACGCAAAACATCCAGCGCACGGGTTTATTTAAGTACAGGCGCAGGAGATATCGTGGTAAATGGTAAACCATTAGATGTTTTTTTTGGCCGTAAAACAGCACAAATGGTTGTCCGTCAGCCATTAGAACTGGTTGAGATGATCAGCAACATTGACGTGAAAGTCTCGGTAAGCGGTGGCGGCATTTCAGGCCAGGCAGGTGCAATTCGTCATGGTATTACCCGTGCATTGATCTCCTACGATGAAACGCTGCGCAGTCCATTACGAAAAGCAGGTTTTGTCACACGTGACGCACGTGAAGTCGAACGTAAGAAAGTGGGTCTGCGCAAAGCACGTCGCGCCACCCAGTTCTCAAAACGTTAAGCAGAGACATCAGAATAAAGCCAGTTATGAGAAATATCTGGTTTTTTCTAACAAAAAAAGCCCCTATTTTGGGGCTTTTTTTGTTCTAATTTAATTGTTTAACGCGAAAATCGCATCTTTTGGCGGCATGATCGAACTGAGCTATTCCATTTGATATAGGTCTAACCCTTTTTCTTTAAGAGTAATAAAAACAATAGGTTATGGCGTATGTTTAAAATAATGCAATAGGTAACTTGTTTATACTGTTGTTATTGATGGATTATTTAAGAAAAATAATCTTTGTTTTGCTTGCAATTTAATAATATCTACATATAATTCGCCTAATCTTTAAATATTAAGCGCCCGTTATAAAAAGGCGTACGTAGATGAAGATTAAATAATGTGCTTGCACCAGCTTTTTAAGCCGCTTTTTATAGATGGGGCAAACCGCTTTCATTGGGGGAAGCGTCAGGTTGTAATCACATTTTTGTAATCATAGCTATGATCATAATAACTTTAATGCAGGAGTCTTGCATAATGAAAAATTCTATATTAGCAATCGCCGTAACGACAGCAATGGCTGCGGCTATGGCTGCACCAGCAGCAATGGCAGCACCTACTGTATACGGTAACGTACACTTGTCTCTAAACGCAGCAGATAACGATATTGAAGGTGCTGACAACAATTTATCAGTATCAAACAATACCTCAGCTATCGGTGTAAAAGGGTCTGAAGACCTTGGTGGTAGTTTTAAAGCGATCTATAAATTGGAGTTCGGAGTTGTTGTCGGCCCAAACCCTACAACTAACCCAGATGCCGACTTTAATAATGGCAGCTCTGTAGGCAACTTAACTGGTCGTGACCAGTTTGTTGGTCTGAAAGGCGGTTGGGGTACAGTCAGGTTCGGTACCATGTCTTCTAACTACAAGCAGATGGGCGGCAAGATTGACCCGTTATACCGTACTCCTCTTGAAGGCCCGTGGTTTCTTAAACACACAGTCTAAGTTACATGGTGGCAAGGGCATGAACCGTGGTCGTCAAACCCATACTGCGGCATATGCTACACCTAAGTTTGGCGGTTTCCAGCTAGTGGCCAACACTACCTTCTCTGGTTCAAACGATGAAACTTCAGGTATCGGCCTGCGCTGGTCTAACAAGTCATTCCTGGTTTTTGGTGATTACATTACTGGTCAAACTAGTACGCCTAATGCTGCTATTGATGGTGGTGATGCTACGTTTGCCGCTGTTCAAGACTGTCAAACAGCAAATGGTTGTACAACTGAAGCCGCATACAAGATTGGTGGTCAATGGAGTGCTAAACACGTCGCTCTCGCTTTACAGTATGAAAATGCTGCAGATCGCACTGGTGCTGATTTCATCTTTGCTGCGGGTACATGGAACATCAACAAGAAGAACGCGCTGATCCTGACTTTGGGCCAGGCTGATGTTTCTGAGGCTACTGGTGTTGACAGCCTGGATAGACAGGGTTATGCGCTAGCTTATAACCACAATATATCTAAAATGACCAATGTGTATGTTGGTTACGGTGCTACGTCAAGTGATTTTAGTCTCACTGACGTTACCATTGGTGATGTTGGTGATACGTTGGGCGGAGATGAGTCAATGTTCACAGCGGGTATCCGCAAAAAATTCTAAATCGTCCTGGATCCAGGTTATCTAGACCTGGGACCTGATTTAGTATTTAGAAAAACGGGGTCTTCGGATCCCGTTTTTTTTGAGCCTGAAAAAACTTATGGTGATTTAAGTTTTAAAAACTATAGCCCTGGCTGTCGACATGAAAGAATGTGTAGCATACGCTAGATTAGACTATGTCAACAGTCTTAAGTATATAGGTCTCAAGTGGTTGTTATTGATACCAGTCTAATTATTCGCTTTTATGTGCGTGTTGCATTAGCGCTAAATTAAGTCTATATTTAGTACTATATTTTTCTAATCCAGGTGTGTTATGAAATTAAGTAAATCTGTCAAGCCAATTAGTTATCTAAAGCAAAATACTGCGGAAGCGATTAAAGAAGTAAATAGCAATCACTCTACAATTATTATTACTCAAAACGGAGAAGCGAAAGCTGTACTACTTGATCTGGCGGAATACGAACAGGATCAGGAGTCGCTTGCATTGCTTAAAATGATTGCGCAGAGTAAGAAAGCGTATGCTTCTGGTCAATATAAAACAGCAAAAAAAGCATTTTCAGATATTAAAAAAAATATTAAGGATATGCAAAATTGAAACAATATCAGATTCGAATTACATCTGAGGCAGAGAAAGATATTGGGGATATTTACGATTATATAGCAAAGAAGGATACTCGCCAAAATGCACAGCATGTTTTAGATGGCCTGGAAAAATTGATATTGGGTTTAGCTGAAAACCCTGAGCGAGGTCACTATCCGGCAGAGCTGAGTTGCCAGGGTATCAAGGAATACAGAGAAGTCATATTTAAACCCTACAGAGCCATATATGAGATAGTTGGCAATAAAGTCATTGTTCATGTTTGTCTGGATGGTCGCCGTGACATGACAACATTACTGGAAAGAAGGTTTTATCGATAGAGGGGGAGCTGGGTCAGAGGGCAATGCCAGTAAGTTAAGTGTTTTGTCGAAGTAGGGTGCGCCGTGCGCACCATGTAAATACCGGCACGTTGGTATTTTGGTGCGCACGGCGCACCCTACTATGACTTTTAACTGCCTACTGCGAACTGATAACTGCCAACTTTATTTATGGTGTTTACTTGGACAAAACCGTCCTGGCGCCATCAGGTGTGCCTAAAATCAACACATCAGCCGGACGATTGGCAAAAATACCCACGGTCACAATACCGGGCAGTTTGTTCAGCTCGTTTTCCAGCTTCATCGGTTGCATGATTTTCAGATCATGTACATCCAGAATGTCACAGCCGTTATCGGTGACAAAACCTTCACGCCATACCGGGCGGCCACCGATTTTAACCAGTTCTCTGGCAATAAAACTGCGTGCCATGGGAATCACTTCAACCGGCAGCGGGAATTCACCCATAACATCCACCAGTTTGGATTCATCGGCAATACAGACAAACTTTTTACTGGCACCGGCAATAATTTTCTCGCGGGTTAAAGCGCCGCCGCCGCCTTTGATTAAATTAAGGTAATGGTCTGACTCATCAGCGCCATCAATATACACAGCTAAATCACCAACATCATTAAGGTCATATACTTTTATACCATGAGCCTGCAGGCGTTCGGTTGAGGCTTCAGAGCTGGAAACCGCGCCATTAATTTTATGTTTGATTTCAGCCAGTACGTCGATAAAGTGGTTGACCGTAGAACCGGTACCAACACCGACGATTTCATCGACGATAACATATTCCAATGCCGCTTCCGCCGCTTTTCTTTTCATTTCATCCTGGGTCATGATTTTTCTCTCCCGTGGGTATTCTTATAAAAATTCTGGCAAGAATATTACAGTGAAATGCCTGTAGTTACATAGAGATTAAACGAATTTTTCCGCAAATGAACGCAAATACACGCAAATGTTAAAAATCTTTTTGTGTGAACAGAGGATTTTAAAGTTTTTAACTGTATTTAGTTTTTATTTGCGTTAATTAGCGTTTATTTGCGGAAAGACACAAATAAATATTTGTTTAATAGTTACCTCTGCCACTAACGCTCCGCATATGCTAGCCTACAATATTTACCTATTTACCTTTTACCTTTTAACTATTAACTACACTGACGACTGATAACTGCCAACTTTGTTTTAAAATGACCAAAAAATACATAGAAAAAATTCTAACCGCCCGGGTTTACGATGTTGCTGTGGAAACACCGCTGGATTTGGCGAAGACCTTAAGTAAACGGCAGAATAATCAGGTGTTGCTAAAACGTGAAGATCTGCAGAGTGTGTTTTCATTCAAACTACGTGGTGCATATAACCGTATTTACCAGTTGACGAAAACTAAGGAAGTAAATGGCGTGGTCGCAGCCTCAGCGGGTAACCACGCGCAGGGTGTTGCTCTTGCAGCGAAAAAAATGGGTATTGACGCTACTATTGTTATGCCAAAAACGACGCCTGGTATCAAGGTCGATGCAGTTAAATCATACGGTGCAAAAACAGTTCTGGTTGGTGATAACTATGATGAGGCCTGTGCCTATGCGACGAAGTATGCCAGCGAGAAAAAACTCGATTTTATTCATCCCTATGATGATGTAGATGTCATCGCAGGTCAGGGAACGGTTGGCCTGGAGATAATACGTCAGCATGCAGATTTTATTGATGCGATCTTTGTCTGTGTTGGTGGTGGCGGACTGATTGCCGGTATCGGTTCGATCGTTAAATATCTAAGTCCGAAAACAAAAATTATTGGTGTCGAACCGGCCGACGCGGCCTGCATGACAGTAGCGTTTGAAAAGAATCGCCGTGTAGTGCTCGACCACGTGGGTATTTTTGCTGATGGTGTCGCGGTAAAACAGGTTGGTAAGGAAACATTTCGGGTGGCGAAACAATGCGTCGATAAGATGATAACGGTTACCACGGATGAGATATGTGCTGCCATCAAGGATATTTTTGATGATACCCGGTCGATTGCTGAACCTGCCGGCGCCCTTGCTGTTGCCGGTTTGAAAAAATATGTTGAGCAGGAAAAACTAGCAGGGAAAACGCTGGTTGCGACCGTCAGCGGCGCCAACATGAATTTTGATCGTTTAGGCCATGTCGCAGAGCGTGCTGAAATTGGCGAGCAGCGCGAAGCCTTATTTGCGGTGACCATTCCAGAGCGTCCTGGCAGCTTTAAAACCTTCTGTCAGACTATCGGCAAACGTGGTATTACCGAGTTTAATTATCGTTATTCAGATGATAATGATGCACAGGTGTTTGCCGGCGTGCAGTTACGCGATGGTATGAGCGAACGCCAGGATTTAATCAAACGTCTTCAAGATAAAAATTATCCGGTACTGGATATGACGGATAATGAAATGGCAAAAATGCATGTGCGTCACCTGGTGGGTGGCCGTGCCGAGATACAAAATGAAGTGTTATATCGTTTCGAGTTTCCGGAGCGCCCCGGCGCATTGCTGGATTTTCTGACCAGTATAGGAAATCGCTGGAACATCAGTCTGTTTCATTTTCGCAGTCATGGTGATGCTTTTGGTCGAGTACTGGTCGGCTTGCAGATACCTGAGGTTGAGCATCAGCAGTTAAGGCAGTATCTTGATACACTGGCTTATCCGTACTGGGAAGAAACGGACAACCCTGTATATCAGTTGTTTCTGGCTTTCTAGGAGCTGCTTTAAAATAGAGCAAAGTAATCCGCGAAAGTCGTTCCTGCAAGCCATGCGATTATGATCTTAGTGCGTCCATGCAAGTTAATGCATAAGGCGCGGCACAGGACAAAACGAATAAATCGATTTGTTTTTAATCCCCTTTAATTAGCTTGTTGCGGGGAAGTTTATGGTGAATTTTACCTGCGATAACAGCGTTTTTCCGTGATGATGTAATCCAGTGGGATATCCCAGCTCTGGCAGTTTAACTGTCCTACTTTTTGTATTTCATGAGCCAGGCCAACCAATGTCGGTTTTTTCCAGAAGCGACGATGTTGCCTGTAAGCCAGCGTGCGGTCATAAAATCCACCGCCCATACCAATGCGGTTACCGTGGGTGTCAAAAGCAACCAGTGGTAATAGCAATAGATCCAGTTGACTGGCCGTTTTCCATTTTGACGGGTGGCACACCGGTTCGAGGATATTGAAGCGGTTTCGCTTTAAAGGCTCACCTGCTTCATAGGGGGCAAAATAAAGGCTGTTTTTTAGTGGCGCGAGTATCGGCAGATAGACTTTTTTACCCAGGAAGCGGGCATGTTCAATGAGTAGATAAGGGTCTATTTCACTGTCGTTAGCCAGGTACAGGGCGATGTGTTGACTGTATCGCCAGGTTTTTTCTTTTGCTGCGTTCTGACGCAGCGCCCGACTATGTCGCCGCTGTGTTCTGCTTGATAATAATCGACGCTGGGCACGTTTTAGTTGCCTGATTTCTATGTTGCTGTGGCTTTCGGCGCTTATGTTGTCCGCTGTGTTGTCGGGCATAGAGTCGTCGGACGTCGAGTCGTCAGGCAATGGGTTACGTGAGTTTAGCTCTGTGTGCAAATTAAGATGACATCTCCGGAGGTGCCGTAGCAATACTGAAGACCTTGAACCGGTAAGTTCAGGGGGGAATCAGCGATGAAACGTCAGGCTTCCCGACGTAGCGGTAATGCACACGGCCCCAACAGTCCAATTCCCTGAGTCAGTATTTAAGGCTCAAGGGATATAACAGGTTGCTTACGTACACCCCAGAGATGTCAAAACGAGTTGATGTATTTTTCTGTGTCCAGAAGGCTGTTCGAGGACACTTCTCACATCCAATATGTCTATTGTAAATAATGTTCAGCTTAAATCAACTTTATATTGCAAATAGAATCATTAATACGTTCTGAAAGCGCATCTATGCGTTGATTTAAATCAGCATGCTCAGCAGTTAAGGCTTTGCCATGAAGGATTTCATGGCTCATATTCAGTGCTGCCATAATTGCGATGCGCTCAGTGCCAATGACTGAGCCCGACTGTTTTATTTCACTAAGTTTGTCATTAAGAAGCTTTGCAGATGCCCGCAGGTTATCTTTTTCTTCTTCCGGGCAGGCGACACGGTATTCCTTGTCAAGAATGGTTATATTTAAGGGTTCGGCTTTACTCACGTGGTTTGACCTTTAACCTATATCTTCTATCTAACGATACTTCTATGCAGGAAAGGAGAGATCAGGCTTTTTCCATCGAACGCAAACGGGTGATCATTGATTCAACCTGTACGCGTACTTTTTCCTTTTGTTCAACCAGAGTTGAACGTTCAGAAGTAGCGCTGGAGCTTTTGAGAAGGTCTTTATTGTCATTGTCCAACCGCTGGCATAGTTCAAGTAGCTCTCCTACCTGCTCTTCGAGTTTGTTTATTCTTGTTATTGTATCTGTCATGGTGCTAATACTAGGACTAGAATCGTCATCGGTCAATTACAATAGGGAATTTACATGAAATTGGTTTAAACTGGCACTTTTTTATAACGATATTTCTAATGCAGAGTTTTCCCGATATTCCACAATTAGAAGGTTTGTTATTTGACCTTGATGCCGCGCTAGGCGCTACAGAGTCACATGGTGTTTTGTGTGGTATGTTATGCGCGCAAGGTGCAACAGATCCCGCACAGTGGATGCTGCACGTGTTTGGTGAGCATGAAAAAAGCAGTGATGCATTACAGCAGGCAGGTGAGAAATTGGTGCAAATCCATCGCACCTCTGTCGAACAGATGAATAACAGTGATGTCGAATTTGAATTAATGCTGCCCGATGACGATGAACCACTGGAAGCACGTATTGAGGCATTAGGTACCTGGTGCCAGGGTTTTGTTTATGGTCTGGCCGTTGGTGGTATTAAAGAAGATACCGAGCTGCCCGAAGATAGCAAAGAGTTAATCAAAGATATCATAGAAATCTCACGTGCCGGTTATGTGGTTGATGAAGAAGCAGAAATGGCAGTGATGGAAGATGACGACGAGGAAGATGAAGTTGCTTTTATGGAAGTTAGTGAATATGTGCGTATGGGTATATTGCTGATTTATGAGGAATTGCAGCCATTACAGTCTTCACAGACGGTACACTAAAGAATTAAAACCATTTCTTCCGCAAATGAACGCAAATACACGCAAATTTTAAAAAATATAAAATGTTTTTATTTGCGTTTATTCGCGTGTATTTGCGGAGAATAATTTGCCTTGCCTTTATCAAGAGAAAAAATTGAATACAAAAGTTTATATAAAACGTCGTAAGCAGTTAATGCGAATGATGACTGAAAACGCAGTGGCGATTTTGCCTTCTTCGCCAACACTGGTTCGTAATCGGGATGTGGAGCATGGTTTTCGTCAGGATAGCGATTTTATGTATTTAAGCGGATTCAATGAACCGGATTCCGTCATCGTGCTTATTCCTAACCGTAAGCAGGGTGAGTATGTACTGTTTTGCCGCGACCGTGATCTAAAAAAAGAAACCTGGAACGGTCGCCGTTTTGGGCCGGAAGGTGCCATCGAGCATTTTTCTGCTGACGATGCCTATCCAATTGATGATCTGGAAGAAATTTTACCGGGTTTAATGGAAAACTGCGAAAGCGTGTATTACAGCATTGGCCTCAATCCTGCTTTTGATAAACATGTCCTTAAATGTGTCAATGATCTGCGTGCACAATCCCGTCGTGGTACGCGTGCGCCGTATGAGTTTGTTTCACTGGAATATTTACTACACGATATGCGACTGTACAAAAGCCGTGAAGAAATTAGTTTAACGCGTAAAGCGGCAAAAATTTCAGTGCAGGCGCACATCAGGGCAATGAAGAAATGCGAGCCAGGTCTATATGAATATGAACTAGAAGCAGAATTTCTTCTTGAATTTAAACGCAACGGCGCCGACTGGGCGTATTCAGCTCAATTGTGGGTGGTGGTGAAAATGGCTGTATTTTGCATTACACTGAAAATAACGCAGTGCTAAAGAATAAAGAACTGGTGCTGATCGATGCCGGCGCAGAGTATCAGGGGTATGCGGCAGATATCACCCGTACTTTTCCGGTTAATGGTAAATACACCATAGCGCAACAGGAAATCTATGAAGTGGTACTAGAGGCGCAGGAGGCGGCCTTTGCTAAGGTGAAACCAGGTAATCACTGGAATGATCCACATGACGCGGCTGTCAAAGCGTTAACCAGAGGTATGGTTGAAATAGGTTTATTAAAAGGCAAGCTATCACAGTTAATCAAGGAAGGTAAATACATGAAATATTATATGCATCGTACCGGCCACTGGTTAGGTATGGATGTGCATGATGTCGGTGATTACAAGGTGGAGGATGAATGGCGCGCTACTCGAACCGGATGGTGCTGACGGTGGAACCGGGTTTATATATTCCAGCAGGTAGTCGTGGCGCGAAACGCTCAGTGAAACATGCGCGCGCATTGAAGATGACCTGGTGGTTACCAACGATGGTTCTGATTTGTTGACTAAGGGCTTGCCACGGACTGTTGCAGAAGTTGAAACAGTGATGGCTTCTTAAGTTGATGAATGAAAAGCTATTCACCACAGAGGGCACGGAGGGCACAGAGGAAAAACACAACAATTGTTTTTTTGTGTATAGCGCAAAAAATAAAACAACCTCTGTGTTCTCCGTGTCCTCTGTGGTGAGATTTTTTTTCAAGTTTTTATTGATTAATGCCAAAAGATAAAATAGATAATCATTTCGATCTAATCATCATCGGTGGTGGTCTTGCCGGTGCCAGTCTTGCCTGCGCCTTAAAAAATTCAGCTTTAAAAATCGCACTGGTTGAGGCGTTTGCGCTTAATACTAATTCGCAACCAAGTTATGACGATAGAACCGTGGCGCTTTCAT